>CALQLA020000014.1 GCA_943331295.2 Bordetella parapertussis
ACGGCCTGTCGAACATCGGGCCGAGGCCGCCCGCGCGACCGACCAGCCACGCCATCAGCCAAACACCCATGCCCAGGATCAACGGCGCCGACCAGTTCTCGAAATGGCGGACCGCGTTCATTCCGATCAGCACGATGACGATGTTGATCGACCAGAAGATGGAGAAGGTGATGAGCGACGGAATGGTGAGACCCATGACCATCGCGCCGCTGCCGATTTCGCCAAACGCCGGCCAGACCGACATCAGGAAGGTGCGGACTGCTTCGCCACCGATGTAGGTTTGGATGCCGAACCAGCCGCACGCGATGAGGGCGCGCAGGATCGCGGGGACATTGGCGCCGACGGTGCCGAAGCTGCTGCGCGCGAGCACGGGGAACGGGATGCCGTACTTCGTGCCCGGGTGGGCGTTGAGCAGGATGGGGATGAGCACGATGATGTTGCCCAGGCCGATGGTGATGAGCGCTTGCCACCAGCTCATGCCTACGGCGATCAGGCCGCCGGCGAGTAGGTAGGTCGGGATGCAGTGCGCCATCGCGATCCAGAGGGCGGCGAAGTTGTAGGTCGACCAGGTTCGGCGCGCGATGGGGGTCGGGGCTAGGTCACCGTTGAACAGCGGGCTGTGCGCGATGTCGGGGGGAAGTTCGGCGAGCGCTTCGCGGGTCAGCTGTGGGTCGTGCATTGTTATTCCTCGGGATCCGTCTTGACTTGCGTCGGACCATTGCGACGGGACGGGTGAAATTTCGGGGCTGGGGATCGCGGGTTTTGAAATTTTGGACAGGCATGGACTCGTTTGGCATGGCATGGACTCGATTCGATTTGGGACAGGCATGCACTCCGATCGATTTGGGACAGGCATGAATCTGGGACAGGCATGGAATCAGCTCCACATCGAAGACGGATAGCCATTTCAAGCGCACCGGGCTGAGTGTGGAGGAGCAGATCGGGCGAGTCAAACGTCCATTTGCGGTGACAACGGGCTGCTCCGCACGCTTCTCTCGGCGCACTTTCGGGCGGTGGCGAGCGCCAGGGTGGCTGCGCGCTGGCAGGCGGGCTGGCGCAGGCGCGAGTGAGCCCGGCGTCGCACACAGACGCGCGGCGGCGGTTCTGGCTACCCGCTGAGGCGCTGGTCGAACTCGAAGGCCGGGGCGCACTGGAGCAGCGGATCAGCGGCGGGATCGTGCTCGTCGTCGGCGGCCTCCCACAGCGGCGGGCCGCGGGCGGGCGCGATGCGGGGCGGCGCGGTGGGTTCACCCAGATGGCTGAGGATGTCGCGCACAGTCGGGCCGTCGGTGATGAAGGCGATGATCCTCATCGCGGCGCCGCAGCGGGGGCAAACCAGCGGAAAAACCTCATGGAGTTGCTGCAACCGCCCCGATACGGACGCCATCCGCATCGGGGCTTTCTTTTTCACGCATCAGTTCGTCGCCGCAGCGGCGCGACCCTCGGCGATCCGCGCGTCAAGCCACGCCTGCACGCTCGTCATTTGCCACGCGCGGCCACGCGGTCCCGTCCTCAGGGGCGCCGGGAACGAGCCATCAGCACATTTTTGCCAGAGCTGCGTGCGCCCGATTGCGCAGATGCGCTGAACGTCGGCGCGCTTAAGGAGAACGTCCGTGACTTGCGGGACCATGGTTGCTTCGTTTGCCATTTCGCTGCTGCGTCGCTGTTGAGTGCTTGGCGGGGTGGCGGTCCCACGGTGGAACCATATTTGAGAACCCCGTCAGGCGTTTGCCCTTGAGTCCGAAGATAGCGAATCGGTGCGTTGATGGTGATTAAAAACTCCTGAAGCCCAATGAACTCGATCATTTTCGGTGCCAAGTAATCCAACATCTGCTTTTCGTAGAAGTTGGTCGCTCGGGTGCGCGTGGCGTATTTCAGCTGTAATCTGTGTTCGCCCTCTGAGCCAGGCAGTAAGGTCGGCGTTGGGCGCTCGGTGCTGTCCTCGGTGGGAGTGGGGATTTTTTCTGATGCGGTCGTTTGCGGCGATGGCAATGTAGCGCCCGGTAGTCGAGTGGAGGAATCGGCGCTTCCCTCCGCGGAGACTTCTGAATTCATCGCGGCACTCCGGTGCCGAGTCGGTGACCTAAGGATCGGGAGCCTCGAGGCGACGTTCGCCTAGCCTGGCGATCCATTTGACTTAACGCGACACGCAACATGAACAATCTCCAACGCCTATAGAAAATGCACTGGTTCGGTTGGTGCCGACGTAGGACCGCATCGCGCAGAGCAACTGCGGCACCTCGGCGACGGGCACGCACGGGTGGTTGCCTTCCGGGTTGGCGCGCCGCGCCGGCTTCACCCGCTTGTTGATCTCCCTCTTGCCGATCGCAACCGGATTCGACGGCAGCTTGTGGTGCAGCGCGGCGTACTCGAAAACGGAATCCAGCCGTTGCCGGACGCGCCGCGCCGTTTCAACCTTCCCGGCGGCGACTAGCCCACCGATCAAGTCGAGGATGGCCCCGGGCTCAATGGTGCCTATCGGCTTGTCGCCGATGATCGGGTAGACGTGATCTTTGAGGGACTGGACGACTTGCTCGATGGTGCGTGCGGACCAATCCGCCCGACCATCCGCGACCCACGCGTCAGCGACAACCCTGAACGTCAGCGCCAGCCGCGCGGTATCGACCTGCGCGCGTGCCTTCTCGGCCTCGCGCTGCTCCCGCGCCGCCTGCTTTGCGGCAAGCGTGTCGCGCTGCGCCTCGGCGTTTATCGCCTTTTCGGACTTGGGGTCAAGGCCGGACGCGATTGAGCCCTTGCGCCGGTCGCGCTCGGTCCGCGCCGCCTTCGGTCCCATCTTGCCCGGCGCGGTGCCGTAGACCCCGAGAATGACGGCTTGCGCTTTGCCGGCGCGCTTGTACCGGAACTCCCACGCTTTGCCGCCGGACGGGTAGACGATGAGGTACAGCGAGCCGCCATCGTTCTCCCGATACACGCGGAGCTTATGCACCCCGGTGCTCTTGTGCGTGGTGGCGCGCGGGAGCAGTGCGTCGATTTCGATGGCGGTCAGCATGCGGACTCCGGTAGTGTGTTTTTCGGGGGCCTCCGGAGGGTGCCAACGCACTACTGGCACGCCTTCGACTCACGACCCACCACCGAACATACCACCCGAGACACGGCTGTTAGCGCAACGTACCGAACTCTACCAATTCGTAAACCGCAGCACCTACCACCAAGAAAGGCTTTATTCTATTGCTATTATTTCGACATGCGGTCATTAGCGAACGGTGGCGAACGCTAACGACCGTAGTGTGTGGCGGAGACGAAGGGATTCGAACCCTTGATGCAGTTTTTGGCCGCATGCTCCCTTAGCAGGGGAGTGCCTTCGACCTCTCGGCCACGTCTCCGGTAAGACGGTGATTGTACGCACCGATGCCCCGGTGCGTCAAACGAATCTTTGCAAAAATCCTTGAAGAAACCGCAAGTTAGATCGACGATTTAACGGGCGGAGGCGCACGCTCGAGGTCGAAGGCCTTGTGCAGCACCCGCACCGCGAGTTCGAGGTATTTCTCGTCGATCACGACCGAAATCTTGATCTCGGACGTCGAAATCATCTGGATGTTGATGCCCTCCCCGGCCAGCGCCTGGAACATCCTGCTGGCGAGCCCGACGTGCGAGCGCATCCCGATGCCGACGGCGGACACCTTGCAGATCCGGTTGTCGCCGATGATCTCGCGCGCCTTGAACGTGCGGCCGGTTTCCCGCGCCAGCACGTCGAGCGCCTTCTGGTACTCGTTGCGGTTGACCGTGAACGAGAAGTCCGTGTGCCCCGACGCGCCGATGTTCTGCACGATCATGTCGACGTCGATGTTGGCGTCGGCGATCGGGCCGAGGATCGCGTAAGCGATGCCGGGCCTGTCCTCGACCCCCATCACCGAAATCTTGGCCTCGTCGCGGGTGAACGCGATGCCGGAAATGATCGCCTGTTCCATGCTGTGGTCTTCCTCAAACGTGATCAGCGTGCCGGCCGACGTCGACTCGGGCTCCTCGAACGACGAGAGCACGCGAAGCTTGACGCGGTACTTGCCGGCGAACTCGACCGAGCGGATCTGCAGCACCTTCGAGCCGAGGCTCGCCATCTCGAGCATTTCCTCGAAGGTGATGGTGTCGAGGCGCCGGGCCTCGGGCACGATCCGCGGATCGGTGGTGTAGACGCCGTCGACGTCGGTGTAGATCTGGCATTCGTCGGCGGACAGCGCCGCGGCCAGCGCCACGCCGGACGTGTCGGAGCCGCCGCGGCCCAGCGTCGTGATGTTGCCGTCGGCATCGACGCCCTGGAATCCGGCGACGATCACCACCCTGCCGGCGTCGAGATCGGCGCGCATGGCGGCCTCGTCGATGCTGAGGATTCGCGCCTTGGTAAACGCGCTGTCGGTCAGCACGCGCACCTGGCCGCCGGTGTAGCTGCGGGCGGGGATGCCCGCCGCCTCGAGGGCGATCGCGAGGAGGCCGATGGTGACCTGCTCGCCGGTGGCAGCGACCACGTCGAGTTCGCGCGGATTGGGATTCGGCGCCAGCTCCTTCGCCAGCGCCAGCAGCCGGTTGGTCTCGCCGCTCATCGCGGAGAGCACCACGACGAGCTGGTGGCCCTGCTTGCGGTAGTGCGCGACGCGGCGCGCGACGTTCCTGATGCGGTCGGTGGTGCCGACGGATGTGCCGCCGTATTTCTGGACGATCAGTGACATTGCGGTGGCAGGTTGGGCGAAGGGCGTCGGCGTCGCGCGTCAGAGCGCGCGGAAGACGAGCGTCGCGTTGGTGCCACCGAAGCCGAACGAATTGGACATCGCGGCGCGGATCGGCATCGACCGCGCGACGTTCGGCACGAAGTCGAGGTCGCATTTCGGATCGACGTTGAACAGGTTGGCGGTGGGCGGCGCGACCTGGTCGCGCATCGCCAGCACCGTGAATACCGCCTCGATGCCGCCGGCGGCGCCCAGCAGGTGGCCGGTCATCGACTTGGTCGACGACACGGCGAGCTTGTCCGCGTGCGCGCCGAAGCAGCGGCGGACCGCGACGCACTCGGCGATGTCGCCCAGCGGCGTCGAGGTGCCGTGCGCGTTGATGTAGTCGATGCCGTCCGGTGCCAGCTGCGCGTTCTTCAGCGCGTTCGCCATGCTGCGCGCCGCGCCGTGCCCGTCCTCGGGCGGCGCGGTGATGTGGTGCGCGTCGGCGCTCATCCCGTAGCCCGCGAGCTCGCAGTAGACGCGCGCGCCGCGCGCCTTGGCGTGCTCGTATTCCTCCAGCACCAACACGCCGGCCCCTTCGCCGAGCACGAAGCCGTCGCGGTCGACGTCCCACGGCCGGCTCGCGGTCGTCGGGTCGTCGTTGCGGTGCGACAGCGCCCGCGCCGCGCAGAAGCCGCCGATGCCGAGCGGACTGACCGTCGACTCGGTGCCGCCGGCGATCATGACGTCGGCGTCGCCGTACTCGATGATCCGCGCGGCCTCGCCGAGGCTGTGGTTCGCCGTCGAGCAGGCGCTGACCGTGGCGAGGTTCGGGCCCTGGTAGCCGTAGTGGATCGACACCAGTCCCGACAGCATGTTGATGATCGACCCCGGCACGAAGAATGGCGAGATCTTGCGCAGCCCGCCCTCCATGTACGCGGCCTTGGTCTCCTCGATCATCGGCAGGCCGCCGATGCCGGAGCCGATGCAGACCCCGAAGCGCTCGCGGTCGCCCGCATAGTCCTCGAGCCCGGCGTCCTTCACCGCTTCCATCGTGGCGACGAGGCCGAAATGGACAAAGTGGTCGTAGCGCCGCGCTTCCTTGGCCGACAGGTACTTCGTGACGTCGAAGTCCCTGACCTCGGCGGCGAAGCGCACCGGGAACGCGGCGGCGTCGAAGCGCGTGATCGGACCCACGCCCGAGCGCGCAGCGAGGATCGCGGACCAGGAATCGGCAAGGCCGATGCCGACCGGCGAGACGATCCCCATTCCGGTGACGACGACGCGGCGACGGGACATGACGGGGGGAATCCGAAGGAAAGCGAAACGACGTGGAGATGGAGACGGCGCCGGGAAGATTGCCTGCCCGGTGCGCGTCGTTGCGGACCGGCCGGGCCGAGGCGATCAGGCCCCGGCGACCGGCCCGCGGCGAATCACTTCTTGACGTGCGAGCCGATGTAGTCGATCGCCTGCTGCACCGTGGTGATCTTCTCCGCCTCGTCGTCGGGGATCTCGGTCTCGAACTCTTCCTCGAGCGCCATCACGAGCTCGACCGTGTCGAGCGAATCCGCGCCGAGATCGTCGACGAACGACGATTCGTTCTTGATCTCTGCCTCGTTGACGCCGAGTTGCTCGGCGACGATCTTTCTCACGCGCTGTTCAATGTTTTCCATGCTTCTCCTCCCGCTGCGGGGAATGACCGATTTAAACGCGGCGATATTAACAGAAGAGCCGCGCCGTCCCTAACCTATTCGCTGCCCGCTCCCGGCCAGCCCTTACGCCATGTACATGCCGCCGTTGACGTGCAGCGTGGCGCCGGTGATGTACGCCGCCCGCGCCGACGCCAGGAACGCGACCGTCTCGGCGACGTCGCCGGGCGTGCCCAGCCGGCCCAGCGGGATGCTCTCCAGCAGCTTGGCGCGCTGCGCGTCGGCGAGGCCGCGCGTCATGTCGGTGTCGATGAAGCCCGGGGCGACGCAGTTCGCGGTGATGTTGCGGCTGCCCACCTCCTGCGCCAGCGACTTGGTGAACCCGACCAGCGCCGCCTTGGCCGCCGCGTAGTTCGCCTGCCCCGCGTTGCCGCTGGTGCCGACGACCGAGCCGATCTGGATGATCCGCCCGCGGCGGGCCTTCATCATCCCGCGCAGGACCGCCTTGGCGAGCCGGTACGCGGGCTTGAGGTTGGTCGCCATGATGGCGTCCCACTCGTCCTCCTTCATCCGCACCAGCAGGTTGTCGCGGGTGATTCCGGCATTGTTGACGAGGATCGTGACCGCGCCAAAGCGGGCCTCGATGCCGGCCAGCGCCGCCTCGACCGCGGCGCCGTCGGTGACGTCGAGCCGAATGCCTGCGCCCGGCCTGCCGGCAGCGGCGAGGTACGCTGATATCGCGGCAGCGCCGTCGTCGGTCGTGGCCGTGCCGACGACCGTGGCACCGTCCCGGGCCAGCGCCAGCGCGATGGCCTGGCCGATGCCGCGCGTGGCGCCGGTGACAAGGGCGACCTGCGGGCTCAGCGTGGTTTCATCTGTCATCGGTCGGTTTCCTGTCAGGGCGCGGCGAGTTCCGCCCGCACGGCGTCGAAGGCCGCGTCGTCGGCCAGCGCCAGCGACGCGACGTCGGGGGCGATCCGGCGGGTGAGGCCGGAAAGCACCTTGCCCGGGCCGCATTCTACGACGTGGGTGGCGCCGCCGGCGATGATCGCCTGGATCGTCTCGACCCAGCGCACGGGGCTCGCCGCCTGCCGCGCGAGTGCGGTGCGGATGCCCGCGGCATCGGCGTGCACCTGCACGTCGACGTTGTGCAACACCGGGATCGACGGCGTCGCCACGGCGACCTCGGCGAGGCGCTGCGCGAGGCGCTCCGCCGCCGGCTTCAGCAGCGAACTGTGGAACGGCGCCGACACCGGCAGCATCACCGCGCGCTTGGCGCCCGCGGCCTTGCAGGCGGCCACGGCGCGCTCGACGGCTTCCCTGTGCCCGGCGATGACGACCTGGTTCGGGGCGTTGAAATTGACGGGCTCGACCTGCTGGCCCTGCGCCGCGGCCACGCACGCGGCGGCCACGCCGGCGTCGTCCAGGCCCAGCACCGCGGCCATCGCGCCCACGCCGGCCGGCACGGCGTCCTGCATCGCCTGTGCCCGAAAGCGCACCAGCGGCAGGGCGTCGGCGAAGGTCAGCGCGCCGGCGGCGACCAGCGCCGTGTACTCGCCCAGGCTATGCCCGGCCAGCACGACCGGCTGCGGCCCGCCGGCGGCAACCCAGGCGCGCCAGACGGCGACGCCTGCGGCCAGCATCACCGGCTGCGTGTTCACGGTCTGGTTGAGCGCCTCGGCAGGGCCATTCTCGACCAGCGCGAACAAATCCTGCCCGAGCACGGCCGACGCCTCGTCGAACGTCGCGCGTACGACCGGATGCCCTGCGTAGTCCGCGAGCATCCCGACCGACTGCGAGCCCTGCCCCGGAAAGACGAATGCGAGTTTCATCATTGCAACCTCGTTTGCCGACATGTTTTCGAACTCGCCCGACTGCAATGCTTCCCGCTCACCAGCGCAGGAATACCGAACCCCACGTGAAGCCACCGCCGACGCCGACCAGCATCACGTGCTGGCCCGGCTGGATGCGGCCGTCGCGGACCGCGACGTCGAGCGCCAGCGGAATCGATGCCGCCGACGTGTTGCCGTGGTCCGCGACGGTGGCGACGACGTGCTCCGCCGTCAGCCCGAGCTTCCTGGCCGTGGCGTCCATGATCCGGATGTTCGCCTGGTGCGGAATCAGCCAGTCGATCTGGTCGGCCGTCATCGCGTTGGCGGCGAGCGCTTCCTGCGCGACCTCGGCCAGCACCTTGACCGCGAACTTGAACACCGCGTGCCCGTCCATCGTCAGGAACGGCCTGCCCTCGACCACGCCGTTGGCGACGCGGCCCGGCACCTCGAGAATGCGCCGGTGGCTGCCGTCGGCGTGAAGGTGCGTCGACAGGATGCCCGGTTCCGCCGAGGGCAGCAGAACCACCGCCCCGGCGCCGTCGCCGAACAGCACGCAGGTGCCGCGGTCGTGCCAGTCGAGGATCCGCGAATAGATTTCGGCGCCGACCACCAGCGCATTGCGCGCGCTGCCGGTTGCGACCATCTTGTCGGCGATCGCCAGCGCGTAGACGAAGCCCGAGCAGACCGCCTGCACGTCGAACGCGGCGCCGCCCCTCGCGCCGAGCTTTTCCTGCAGGATGCATGCCGTCGACGGGAAGATCATGTCGGGCGTGGTGGTCGCGACGACGATGAGGTCGACGTCGGCCGGTGCGAGCCCCGCCGCCTGCAGCGCGGCCAGCGCTGCGGCAAGCGCCAGGTCCGAGGTCTGTTCCGAGTCGGCAGCGATGTGGCGCGCGCGGATCCCGGTGCGCGCGACGATCCAGTCGTCGCTGGTCTCGACGCGCTGCGCGAGGTCGGCGTTGGTGACGCGGTTCGCGGGCAGGTAGCTGCCCGTGCCGGCGATGCGGCTAGGCACCGGCCACCCTTGCCGGCGCGTCGCGCCCCGACGGCACCGCGACCGGCGCCGCCGCGGCGATCTCGACCATCCGCCGGGCGATCCGGTCGAGCACGCCGTTGGCGACCTCGGCATACGCCTTCTGCAGCGCGTGCTCGAATGCGAGCTTGTCGGCGCCGCCGTGGCTCTTGACGACGACGCCCTTCAATCCGATCAGCGTGGCGCCGTTGTGGCGCCGCGGGTCGATGCGATGGCGGAACGCCTGCAGCACCGGGTAGGCCGCCAGCGCGGCGAGCTTGGTGAACGGCGTGCGCGTGAACTCGGCCTTCAGGAAATCGAACAGCATCTGCGCGAGGCCCTCGGACGCCTTCAGCGCGACATTGCCGACGAAGCCGTCGCAGACCACGACGTCGGTGGTGCCCTTGTAGATGTCGTCGCCCTCGACGTTGCCGTAGAAATTGAGGCCGGAGACCTTCAGCCGCTCTGCCGTTTCCTTGACCACGTCGTTGCCCTTGATGTCTTCCTCGCCGATGTTGAGGAGGCCGACCGTCGGCCGTTCAACGCCGTGGACAGCCGAGGACAGCGCCGACCCCATCACCGCGAACTGCACCAGCTGCTCCGGCGTGCAGTTGACGTTGGCGCCCAGGTCGAGGACGGTCGTGACGCCCCGGTGCGTGGGCATCTGCGCGGCGATCGCGGGCCGGTCGACGCCGGGCAGCATCTTCAGTACGAAGCGCGACATGGCCATCAGCGCGCCGGTGTTGCCCGCCGAGACGCAGGCCTCCGCGGCGCCGTCCTTCACCAGATTGATCGCCACGCGCATCGACGAATCCTTCTTGTTGCGCAGCGCGAGCGCGGGCGGCTCGTGCATCTCGACCACCTCGGACGCGGGATGCAGCGTCAGGCGATCGAGCGCGGGCGAGCGCAGCTTGAGGAGCGCGGCGCGCAGCGCCGGCTCGGTGCCGACGGCGATGACCCGCGCGTCCGGCGTCGCCTCGAGGAACGCGAGGGCCGCGGCCAGCGTGACCGCCGGGCCGTGATCGCCCCCCATCGCGTCGATGGCTACGGTTACGGGCATACGGCGATTCCGTCGCTCGCGTCGGGGATTGCCCGTCTGAGGCCGGCGCGTCCCGCGCGCGACCCCCGCCAGCCGCCGACGCGACCTGGGGCCGCGATTACTCTTCGCTCTTGGGCTTGATGACCTGCTTGCCGCGGTAGTAGCCGCTCGGGCTGATGTGGTGACGCATGTGGACTTCGCCGCTGACCGGCTCGACGGCGAGTGCCGCATTGGGCAGCGCGCTGTGGGCGCGGTGCATGCCGCGCTTCGACGGGGATTTCTTGTTCTGCTGGACTGCCATGACTTTCTCCTGTTGAAATTACCGCAATTACTGCAATCCGCTGCATCCGGCCGAGGTCTGCGCGTCGACTTCTAGCGCTTCGACTTCTTCTTCGCCGGCGCCTTCAGGTCCGCCAGCACGGCGAACGCCGAGGGCGGCTTGCTTCGTTCCGCGGACGGCACACGCGCGCCCTCCGTATCCGCCGCTTCGCCCAGCGCGCCGCAGTTTTCCTCGGCACAGCGCGGAACGAACGGCACCGTCAATACCAGTTCATCCTCGACCAGCGCCTTCGGATCGAGCGGCGCGTCGGCCGCTATCACCTCGTGCTCGGGGTCGCCCTCGTCCAACCGCGCCAGTTCGCCTTCGTCGCGGGCCAGGAGCAGCAGCGTCGTCTGCGTCACCGGCCACGCAAACGTCTGCAGGCACCGCTGGCAAACGAGCGGGAGCGTGCCCGCCACTTCCACTTCCAGCGCCGGCTGCCCGCGGGCATCGGTCGTGCCGCTGATCCTGTAGTCGACCGGCACGTCTTCGTCGCCGGGCGCCAGCAGGTCGTCCATTCGCTCCATGTCCCGCGCATCGGCGCGACCGGTGATGGTCGCGCGCCGGGCGGCGAGGCCAAACGCTTCGAAGCGGCCTTTCGGATTCGTTGTCATCGGACGACGCTATCGCCTTCGGTTCCACCACGCGGCCGCGCCTGCCACGTCCGGCCTTCGATCGCGGCGGCGCGTATGCCGGCGGCAGGCTCGGACCCCACCGATCCTGCCTCGATACCCGGTCTTTGCCGCTCCGGTCGCGCCCGGCGATCGAAAACGTTGGATAATACCGCCCGGCCCGACGAATGTCAAAAATTGCCCGCTAAAACAATGATGAACCCGCACGAGCCCCACCCGAGCGCCGCGACCGGCGCGCGCCCGCTGGTGCTGGCGTCGACGTCCCGCTACCGGCGGGCGCTGCTCCTGCAGCTCGGGCTGCCGTTTTCCGTCGCGGCGCCGCCCACGGACGAGACCGCCCTGCCCGGCGAAACCCCGGCGGCCACCGCGCTGCGGCTGGCCGAAGCCAAGGCGCGCAGCGTCCGGGCGGCACATCCCACGGCACTGATCATCGGCTCCGACCAGGTGGCCGACTGCGACGGCCGGGCGATCGGCAAGGCGGGCAGCCACGCCGCCGCGGTGGCCCAGCTCTCGTCGCTGTCGGGCCGCACGGTCGTGTTCCACACCGGCCTCGCGCTGCTCGACGCCGTCAGCGGCCACTGCCAGGCCGCGCTGGTCGACGTGACGAGCACGTTCCGCGTGCTTTCGGCGGAGGCGATCGAATCCTATCTCCGGCGCGACCAGCCGTACGACTGCGCCGGGTCGGTCAAGTCGGATGCCCTTGGCATCGCGCTCTTCAAGTCGATCGAAAGCGACGACCCGAGCGCCCTTGTCGGCCTGCCGCTTATCCGGCTGACCGACATGCTGATCAACGCCGGCGTCGACATCCTGGGGCGCGACGCGCCGTGATCGCCGCGGCGGCTTCGGCACGCGCGGCCGCAATCGCGGGCGTTCACCCGGGTTTCGCTCCGCTCAACACCGGGCCACGCGTGAGGCAGGGTTGCCCTAGCCGGGCCTTGAGCGCCAGCGAAACCCGGGGCAACCGTGCACCTGCCCCCCGACCGACGGGCCGCCGGTGAGCGGCCGGCTCTACCTCGTGCCCAACCTGCTCGGCATCGTGCCGCCTGAGGACGTGCTGCCGGCGCGGACGCTGGCGGTCGCCCGCGCGCTGCGGCACTTCGTCGTGGAGAACGCCAAGCCCGCGCGCGCGTTCCTGAAATCCGTCGGGACGCCGACCCCGCTGCAGGCGATCGGCATCGAGGAAATCGGCGCGACGCCTTCCCTCGCCCGCTGCGCCGCGCTCCTCGCGCCGGCGCGGGCCGGCAACGACGTCGGGATGCTGTCGGACGCGGGCTGCCCGGGAATCGCCGACCCCGGCGCGCTGCTGGTCGCCGCAGCGCACCGCGAGGGCATCGCCGTCGTGCCGCTGGTCGGCCCCTCGTCGATCCTGCTGGCGCTGATGGCTTCCGGCATGAACGGCCAGGGCTTCGCGTTCCACGGCTACCTGCCGATCAAGCCCGACGAGCGCGGCGCCGCGATCCTCCGGCTCGAGGCCGCGGCGCAGAAGAGCGGCGCCGCGCAGTTGTTCATCGAGACGCCGTATCGCAACCCGGCGCTGCTCGCCGCGCTGATCACGGCCTGCCGCGCGGAGACGCGGCTGTGCGTCGCGGCCGATCTCACCACGGCGGGCGAGAGCATCGAGTCGCGGCGCATCGCCGATTGGCGCGGCCGCGATCTCGCGTCGTACGCCAAGCGCCCCGCGATGTTCGTGCTGCAGGCGTGACGCCGCGCCACCGGCGCCACCGACATCGTCGTGTAGCCCGGATTGAGCGCCAGCGAAATCCGGGTGGACCGTGCCCGATTGCGCCTCCCCCCGGGTTTCGCTGGCGCTCAACCCGGGTTACGCAAGATCCCGCACAGCGCGCACCGGGGGGCTCCGTCGGCACCCGCGCGGCCGCCCGACGGGCGCCCGCCCGCGCCCCCCCCTGGGGGGAGGCGCGCGAAGCGCGCTCCGGGGGGGCCCACTACCCCCCCTGGGGGGGAGGCGCGCGAAGCGCGCTCCGGGGGGGCCCACTACCCCCCCTGCGCGTCGCTGATGTAGCTCTTGAGCATCCGGTTCTCGAAGCTCTGGTCCTCGTAAACAGCCTTGGCTACGTCGTGGAACGAGACGACGCCGAGCAGCATCGCGCCGTCCATCACCGGCACGTAACGCGCGTGGCGCTCGAGCATGATCCGCCGCAGTTCCATCACGTCGATAGCCGGCGTCGCGGTGAGCGGACCCGGGTCGGCGATCGCGCGGATCGCGAGATCGCCGAGCACGCCGCCTCGCGCCGCCAGCGCCTTCAGCACCTCGGCGAACGTGAGAAGGCCGACCATGCGGCCGTGGTCCATCACGACCAGCGACCCGATGTCGTGCTGGGCCATCACCTCGACCGCATCGAGCACCGGTGCGTCCGGCGTGGTCGTGAACAGTGCGTTGCCCTTGATACGCAGGATTTCGCTGACGACCATGGTTCGTCCTCCGGCATCGTTCCCCGGCCCTGCGGGAACCGTTCCGCAGCGTACTCCCGGCCGGCCGGCCGACGCAACGGGAGGGGAGCCCCCCGCCCGGCGTCGATCAGCCCTGGATCGCCCGGCGCTCGCGCATCGCCTGCGCCAGCGTGCCGCTGTCGACGTACTCGAGCTCGCCGCCGACGGGCACCCCGCGCGCAAGGCGGCTCACCTTGAGTCCGCGCGCGGCCAGCAGCTCGCCGATGTAGTGCGCGGTCGCCTCGCCCTCGTTGGTGAAGTTGGTCGCCAGCACGATCTCCTGGACGACGCCGTCGGTGGCGCGCTGCAGCAGCCGCTCGAGCCGGATTTCCTTCGGGCCGATGCCGTCGAGCGGCGACAGCCGGCCCATCAGCACGAAATAGAGGCCCGCGTAGGCGTTCGTCTGCTCGACCATCAGCAGGTCGGCCGGCGTCTCGACCACGCACAGCAGCGTTGGATCGCGCTTGGCCGAGCGGCAGAGCACGCAGACGGCGTCCTCAGTGAACGTGTTGCAGCGCTCGCAGTGCCGCACCGTCTCGGCGGCATGCGAGAGCGCATGCGCGAGGCGGACGGCGCCGGCGCGATCGTGCTGGAGCAGGTGCAGCGCCATCCGTTGCGCCGCCTTCGGGCCCACCCCCGGCAGGCAGCGCAGCGCCCGCGCGAGATCGTCGAGGCCCGACAGGGGCTCCAGCGCGGTCGCCCCGCGCGCGGCGCCGCGGGAATCGGTCATCGTTGCGATCTGCGCACCGCGCTAGAACGGCAGCTTGAAGCCGGGCGGCATCGGCATGCCCATCGTCAGCCCCGCCATCCTTTCCTGCGTCGTGGACTCGACGCGGCGGACGGCGTCGTTGACGGCCGCGGCCACGAGGTCCTCCAGCATGTCGCGGTCCTCGCCCAGCAGCGACGGATCGATCGACACGCGCTTCACGTCGTGGCGGCAGGTCATGACGACCTTCACGAGGCCGGCGCCGGCCTGGCCTTCCACCTCGACAGTGGCGAGGTCTTCCTGCGCTTTCTTCAGGTTTTCCTGCATCTGCTGGGCCTGCTTCATCAGCCCTGCAAGCTGGTTCTTCATCATGGCGGCAACTCCTCGGGTACGGATCCGGTGCGCGGGCGAGCGGCGGGCCGGCGCTACGAGACGGGCTTGATGGAATCGGGCTTGATCTTCGCGGCGAAGCGCTCGATGACGTCGCGCACGAAGGGCTCCTCGCGGAACGACGCCTCGATCTTCGCCTTGTGCAGGGCCTTGTCGCGACGCTCCTGCGCGGCCAGCGATGCATCAGCGGTCGACGAGAACTCGAAGGCGAGGCGAACCTTGCCGCCGGTCGCCTCGTCGAGCGTCGCCTTCAGCTTGTCCGCGTAGGCCTTGTCGGTCAGGTGCCTCTGCGCCTCCGCGACGCAGAGCACGAGTTCGTGGCCGACGCACCGGACCAGCGCCGACTGCGCGGCGAGCTGGCCGGCGATGCCGGAGAGCTTGAGGCTCGCGACGAAGGCCGGCCACTGCGCCGGATCGGTCGGCAGCGGGCGCGGCGCGACGGCTTCCGCGGGCGGCGGCGCGGTCGCGGCGCCGGCATCGGCCGGACGCGGAGCAGCCGGCGCGAGGGCAGCCGCCGGTCGCGCGCCGCCGGGAGTTGACACCAACGTCGCGCGCGTCGCGACTGCCGCGGGCGGCGGCACGCGCGGCGCAGCCGGCGCGGCTGTGCGCGGCTCGACCCCGGCGGCGGCCGGAGCGCTCGCCGCCGGGGTCGCGACTCGCGCCGGTCGCTCGCCCGCGGCACCGCGGTCGGCGCCGCCTGCCCCCTGCGCTCCGGCGCCCGGCTCGAACGCGAGCAGGCGCAGCAGCGTCATCGCGAATCCGGTCGCCTCGTCCGGCGCGAGGGCCAGGTCGGCCCGGCCCTGCACGCAGATCTGGTAGGCGAGCTGGACCATCTCCGGCGTCATCGCCGCCGCGTAAGGCGTGATGCGCGCGGCGTCTTCCATCGCCTCGGCCGCCCCGGGGACCGCCTGCACCGTCGCGACGCGGTGGAACAGCGCGGCAAGCTCCTCCAGCGCCGATGCGAACGCATTGCTGCGCACAGCCAGCGCGTCGACCTCGGCCAGCAGCGCGGATCCGTCATCGCCCTGCAGCGCGTCGACGATCCGGTAGACGTGCTCGGTGTCGACCGCGCCCAGCATCTCGCGCACCGCGGGCTCGTGCACTTCGCCGCCGCCGTAGGCGATCGCCTGGTCGAGCAGCGACAGCGCGTCGCGCATCGAGCCGCGCGCCGCCCGCGCGATCAGCGCCAGTGCCGGCGGTTCGGCGGCGATCGCCTCGGCGACGAGGATTGCGGCCAGCCGCTCCGCGATCAACGCCGGCGGCAGTTGCCGCAAGTTGAACTGAAGGCAGCGCGACAGCACGGTGACGGGGATCTTCTGCGGGTCGGTCGTGGCCAGCACGAACTTGACGTGCTCCGGCGGCTCCTCGAGCGTCTTCAGCATCGAGTTGAAGGCCGCCTTCGACAGCATGTGCACTTCGTCGATCAGGTAGACCTTGAAGCGCCCGGTCGTCGGCGCGTAGCGCGCGTTGTCGAGGATCTCGCGCATGTTGTCGATGCCGGTGTTCGACGCCGCGTCGAGCTCGAGCAGGTCGACGAAGCGGCCGGCATCGATGTCGGTGCAGGCCGCGCAGGTGCCGCACGGTGTCGCCGACACGCCGTTGGTGAGGCAGTTGAGGCTCTTGGCGAGGATCCGCGCGATGGTCGTCTTGCCGACGCCGCGGGTGCCCGTCAGCAGGTACGCGTGGTGCAGCCGGTTGCGCGTGAGCGCGCCGGAGAGCGCCTGGACCACGTGTTCCTGGCCGGCGAGTTCACCGAACGTCCTGGGTCGCCACTTGCGGGCGAGAACCTGATAGCTCATGGCGGTGGCGCGTTACGCGTTGCGGGCAGGCCGTGGGGGCCGGGCGCCGGCGGGCGGCCGCGAAGGATTCCCGCGCGCCCCGCGCTCAACCCGCAAAAGGGTGGCGAGCCGTTCCCCCGGCACTTGCAGTGAGTCGCTGTGGCTGCTTCCTTCCGGACCTGACCAGATTCACGACGCTGCAATGCGGGGCGACCCGCCGATGATTGGTCGCGCATTTCACGCGAGGTCCGATTATCGACGATCGGCCCCCGCGGAGCAAGCGCGAAGGTTCCGGGCAGCGGGCCGGACCGGGCGCGCCGGGGTCGCCGGGGCCGTCTCGCTATAATCCCCGGGGTCGCCCTACCCTCCTCCTGCCACGACTGCCAACCCAAGACCACAGTGCGCCCGACGCGCCAAATCGCCCTGATCGCCTTCGGCATCGTTGCTGCCGTGGCACTGGTACCGATGCTGCCGCGGGTCGGCCCGCCGGTGCCGGTATCGCTGCCGCCGCCGGACGTCGCGAAGGAGCTGGTGGTGCTGATCCGGCCGGGGCCGGTCGTGTTCTTTCCCGGCCCCGACGGCACCCCGATTGGCTTCGACGCCGATCTTGCCCGCCTGTTCGCCGACGAATTGCACGTGCCGGTCCGGTTCGTGCCCGTCACGTCGACGTCGGAGATGATGACCGCGATCTCCCGGGGCGAGGGCCACATCGGCGCCGGCGGGCTGCTGCGACCGATCTCGCGGCCGGCGCAGCGGCCGGCGAGCCCGCCCGCCCCGCCGCGCGGCACCGTCGTGGCCGAGGCGGGTCCGGGCACCGGCCCCGCCGCCGACGCCACGGATGCCGTATGGTGGAGCGTCGGCTACTACCCGGTCGAGCCCGTGCTGATCTACAACAGCGACGGCTACAAGCCGGTGACCTGGGACGACCTCGCCGGCGAGACCGTGGCCTACGTCGACGACGCGAGCCTCGAAGGCGAGATGGCGGCCGTCTCGGCCGCGCATCCGGCCGTCCGCTTCAAGGCGCTGGACCTGCCGTCGCCGGCAGGGCTGTTCGCGCAGGTCTCCGACGGCACGATCGGCTACGCGATCGTCGGCTCGCTCGCGGCGGCGGTGGCGAAGAACGTCTACCTCGACTACGAGGTGGCATTCCCGGTGGGCGCCCGGCGCGAAGTCGCGTGGACGGTTCCGGCACGATTTCCGCAAGTGCTCGCCGACCTCGACCGTTTCCTCGCCCGGGCCGTCCAGGACGGCACGATCCGCCGCCTCGCCGAGCGGTACCTGCCCGACAACCGGCAGTTCCAGCGCGTGGACGCGAGCGCCTTCCGCGACAGCATCCGCAGCGTGCTGCCGCAGTGGAAATCGCTGTTCCGCGATGCGCAGGAGCGCACCGACGTCGAGTGGCGGCTGCTGGCCGCCATCGCCTACCAGGAATCCAAGTGGGACCCGTACGCCACCAGCGAGACCGGCGTGCGCGGGATGATGCAGATCACCGAGGACACCGCGCGGCACCTCGGCATCACCGACCGCCTCGACCCGGCGCAGAGCGTGCTGGGCGCCGCCCGCTACCTGCGCGACCTGAAGGCCAAGCTGCCGGCCCGGATTGCGGAGCCCGACCGTACCTGGCTGGCCCTCGCCGCGTTCAACATCGGCCTCGGCCACCTCGAGGATGCGCGGGTGCTCGCGCAGAAGCAGAAGTTCAACCCCGACCTGTGGGCCGACGTGAAGAAGGTGCTGCCGCTCCTCGCGCAGCCCGAATTCCACGCCGACCTGAAGAACGGCTACGCGCGCGGCGGGATGCCGGTGGCGTTCGTCGACCGGGTGCGCGCGTACTACGACATGCTGCTCGCCGACCAGCCCGCGTTGCAGCCGCGGCTGCGGATGTTCACCGACAAGGACGACAAGCGCCCGGAGAAGTGACCGGCAGTCAGCGCAGCGGATGGATGACGTCGACGTCGCCCATGTAGCGCCGCAGGGCCGTGGGCACCCCGATCGAGCCGTCGGCGCGCTGGTAGTTCTCGATGACCGCCACCAGCGTGCGGCCGACGGCGAGGCCCGAGCCGTTCAGCGTATGCACGAGTTCGGGCTTGCCCTGCGCGTTGCGGAAGCGGGTCTGCATCCGCCGCGCCTGGAACGCCTCGCAGTTCGAGCACGACGAAATCTCGCGGTACGTGTCCTGCGCCGGCAGCCACACTTCGAGGTCGTAGGTCTTGGCGCTGGCGAAGCCGATGTCGCCGGTGCACAGCGCCATCACCCGGTACGGCAACTCCAGCCGCTGCAGGATCGACTCGGCGTGGCGGGTCAGTTCCTCCAGCGCCTCGTACGAACGGTCGGGGTGCACGATCTGCACCAGCTCGACCTTGTCGAACTGGTGCTGCCGGATCATGCCGCGCGTGTCCTTGCCGTAGCTGCCGGCCTCGGACCGGAAGCACGGGGTGTGGGCGGTCATCTTGAGCGGCAGCGACTCGGCCGGGAGGATCTCGCCGCGGACGCTGTTGGTGAGGGTGATCTCCGACGTCGAGATGAGGTAGAGCGCCTCGCCCTCGCCCTCGATGCCGCCCTTCTTCACCGCGAACATGTCGGCTTCGAACTTCGGCAGCTGCGTCGTGCCGACCAGCGTCTCGGCGTTGACGATGTAGGGCGTCGCGCACTCGGTATAGCCATGCTCGCCGGTATGCGTGTCCAGCATTAACTGCGCGAGCGCGCGGTGCATCCGCGCGAGGCCGCCGCGCAGGAACGAGAAGCGCGCGCCGGACAGCTTGGCCGCCGTCGCGAAGTCGAGTTGGCCGAGCGCCTCGCCGAGGTCGGTGTGGTCCTTGACGGGGAACGGATAGGTCTTCGGCGTGCCCCAGCGGCGCACCTCGACGTTGTCGTCGGCCGAACGGCCGAACGGCGTCGTCTCGTGCGTCAGGTTCGGCAGGTCGAGCAGGAAATTGCGCAGGTCGCCCTGCACGTTCTCGAGCGCGGCCTCGAGGTGCTTCAGCTCGTCGCCGAAGGCGGTCACCTCCTGCATCAGCGCCGACGCGTCGGCGCCGCGGCCCTTTGCCGCGCCGATCTCCTTCGACAGCGCGTTGCGCTTCGCCTGCAGCTCCTGCGTGCGTACCTGGATGTCCTTGCGCTCGCGCTCCAGCGTGTCGAAGGCGGCGGTATCGAGCGTGAGCCCGCGCTTGGCGAGGCCGGCGGCAACCGCGCCGATGTCGCTGCGAAAGAGGTTGATGTCTAGCATCCGCGCATTTTAGCAAACTGCGGGGGATAACCGCGTGCAGCCCGTGGCTACGGCTTGCGGGCTTGCGCGTCCTGCTCGCGCAGCCAGGCGAGCTTGTCGCGGATCTTCGCCTCGAGGCCGCGATCGGTCGGCTCGTACCACGCCGGCGCGGCCATGTTGTCGGGGAAATAGTGCTCGCCGGCGGCATACCCGCCTTCCTCGTCGTGCGCGTAGCGATAGCCCTTGCCGTAGTCGAGCTGCCGCATCAGCTTCGTCGGCGCGTTGCGCAACCGCAGCGGCACCGGCCGCGAGCCGTCGCCGGCGATGAACGCCCGCGCCGCATTGTAGGCGTTGTAGACGGCGTTCGACTTCGGCGCGCAGGCGAGGTACAGCACGGCCTCGGCGAGCGCCAGCTCGCCCTCGGGCGTGCCCAGCCGCTCGTAGACGGCGACCGCGTCCATCGTCAGCGCCAGCGCGCGCGGATCGGCGAGCCCGACGTCCTCGGTTGCCATCCGGATCAGCCGGCGGCCGACGTAGAGCGGATCGGCGCCGCCGTCGAGCATCCGGCACATCCAGTACAGCGCGGCGTCGGGGTTCGAGCCGCGCACCGACTTGTGCAGCGCGGAGATCTGGTCGTAGAACGCCTCGCCGCCCTTGTCGAACCGGCGCAGCGAGCGGGCGATCGTGGACTCGATGAACGCGACGTCGATCGGCGCCGCGCGGCCGGCCCCGACCGCGGTGGCGAGCTGCTCGACCATGTTGATCAGCCGCCGGCCGTCGCCGTCGGCATAGCCCACCAGCGCCTCGCGCGCGGATGCGTCGACGGCCTGGCCGGGCATCGCGGCGGCCACCGCGCGATCGATCAGCTCGCCCTGCTCCGCCGCCGACAGCGGCTCCAGCACGTACACGGCGGCGCGGGACAGCAATGCGCCGTTCACCTCGAACGACGGATTCTCGGTCGTCGCGCCGATGAAGGTCACCAGCCCCTGCTCGACGAACGGCAGGAACGCGTCCTGCTGCGACTTGTTGAAGCGGTGGACCTCGTCGACGAACAGGATCGTGTGCCGCCCCGACTGCGCGAGCGTCGCCTCGGCGCGCGCGACGGCTTCGCGGATGTCCTTCACGCCGGACAGCACCGCGGACAGCGCGACGAACTCGGCGCCGAACGCATCCGCCATCAACCGCGCCAGCGTGGTCTTGCCGACGCCGGGCGGGCCCCACAGGATCATCGAATGCGGCTTGCGCGACGCGAACGCGACTGCGAGCGGCTTGCCGGGGGCGAGCAGGTGGCGCTGGCCGATGACCTCGGCCACCGTGCGCGGGCGCAGCCGCTCGGCGAGCGGCGCGGCCGGGCTGTGGGAGGCGAAGAGATCGTCGGACACGGGAACGTGGGCTGCGCCGGTTGGCCGGGGTACTGCGATCAGCGCCGCGGCGCGGGCAATGATCGCATCATTTCGCGGCGCCGGCGGGCGGCTACTCGCCGACGACGTCGGCGCCCTTCGGCGGCACGAACGCGAACTGCGCGGCGTCCTGCGGCGGATTGCGCTCGAACGAGACGAACAGCAGGGTGGTGGTGTTGCCGAAGGTGTCGGAGAGTTCCATCAGCCGCGGCAGGTTGTCGCGAAAGCCGATCCGCACGCGCTCGAAGCCCGAGTCGGCAGCCTTCGGCTTCGCGTCGATCACGTCGAGCCCCTCGCTCGTCCCCACGTCGGTGACGGTGAAGTTCTTCTCCAGCGCGTTGTCGCCGGCGAGCAGCGCAGCCGGGCTCGATCCCAGCGCCAGGTCCAGCTTGCGGACGATCACCTGGTTCAGGTCGCGGTCGTAGATCCAGAGCTTGGCGCCGTCGCCGACGATCAGCTGCTCGAACGGTTTTTCGTACACCCAGCGGAACTTGCCCGGGCGCTGGAACGCGAACGTGCCGGTCGACACCTGCGGGGCCGCGCGCCCCTTCGGCGTCACCACCTGGCGGAAGGTGGCCTTGCCGCTCTTGGCGCCGGCCAGGAACGCGTGCAGCTGCTCGATGCCCGACGCGTGCGCAGCGCCCGCGGCCAGCGCCAGCGCGCAGGCCACCACGACGGGTCCGAGTGCAGGAGGATTGCGCCAGCGGATCATCAGGTTCCGGGGATGTTGGCGATGCAGTTGCCGACGGCGTCGAGCACGATGTAGGTGTGGTCGCGGCCGCGGATGTCCTTCTGCCCGTCCACCT
The DNA here is from genome assembly GCA_943331295.2 of Bordetella parapertussis. Lineage (GTDB taxonomy): Bacteria > Pseudomonadota > Gammaproteobacteria > Burkholderiales > Casimicrobiaceae > CAIWHR01. Next base: position 21,875 of record CALQLA020000014.1, read on the forward strand.
CCTTGTACTGCTGCGCGAAGACCCGCCAGGTGTCGAACGCCGACTCGGGGTCGTAGATGCAGCCGCTCACCCACCAGTTCGGGCCGCAGAAATCCGGCGGGATCAGCGTCTTCGCCCGCTCGATGGCCTGTTCCGCGGTGAGCCGCGGCGCCGTGGCCGGGCGGTCCTTCGGGCAGTTGTCGCGATAGACGAGCACCGGGCCCGCGATGGCCGCCGGCGCGAGCAGGAACGAGGCAGCCAGCGCCGACAGCAGGCGTCTCACGATCCGTCTCCCTTGCCGGCCGGCGCCAGCACTTCGCGGTTGCCGTTCGACTGCATCGGCGACACGAGGCCCGCGCGCTCCATCTGCTCGATCAGGCGCGCGGCGCGGTTGTACCCGATGCGCAGGTGGCGCTGCACCAGCGAGATCGACGGCCGGCGCGTCTGCAGCACGATCGCCACCGCCTGGTCGTAGACCGGATCGGCCTCGGCGTCGCCACCCTCGACGGCCGCAGGGTCGTCGCCGTTGCCATTGGCGGTGCCTTCGAGGATGCCCTCGAGGTACTGCGGCGGGCCCTGCTGCTTCAGGTACTCGACGACGCGGTGCACTTCCTGGTCGGAGACGAACGCCCCGTGGACGCGCGTCGGGTAGCCGGTGCCGGGCGGCTGGAACAGCATGTCGCCCTGCCCCAGCAGCGCCTCGGCCCCCATGTGGTCGAGGATCGTCCGCGAGTCGACCTTGCTCGCCACCTGGAACGCGATCCGCGACGGGATGTTGGCCTTGATGAGGCCGGTGATCACGTCGACCGACGGCCGCTGCGTGGCGAGGATCAGGTGGATGCCCGCGGCGCGCGCCTTCTGGGCGATCCGCGCGATCAGCTCCTCGATCTTCTTGCCGGTGACCATCATCAGGTCGGCCAGCTCGTCGATCACGACGACGATCAGCGGCAACTCGTCGAGCGGCTCGGGCGACTCCGGGGTCAGCGTGAACGGGTTGGTCAGCGGCTTGTCCGCCTTCTTAGCCTCGCCGACCTTCGCGTTGTAGCCGGCGAGGTTGCGCACGCCGAGCGTCGACATCAGCCGGTAGCGGCGGTCCATCTCGCCGACGCACCAGTTGAGCGCGTTGCCGGCGAGCTTCATGTCGGTGACCACCGGCGCGAGGAGGTGCGGGATGCCGTCGTAGACCGACAGTTCCAGCATCTTCGGATCGATCAGGATCAGCTTGACCTGGCGCGGCTCGGCCTTGTAGAGCAGCGACAGGATCATCGCGTTGACCGCGACCGACTTGCCGGAGCCGGTGGTGCCGGCAACCAGGAGGTGCGGCATCTTGGCGAGGTCGGCGATCGTGGTCTTGCCGGCGATGTCCTTGCCGAGCGCGATCGTCAGCGGGCTCGCGTTGTCGTTGTAGGTGGTCGACGACAGGATCTCGATCAGCTTCACGATCTGCCGCTTGGGGTTCGGCAGCTCGAGGCCCATGCACGACTTGCCGGGAATCGTCTCGACGAGCCGGATGCTCACCACCGACAGCGCGCGGGCGAGGTCCTTGATCAGGTTGACGATCTGGCTGCCCTTCACGCCGACCGCCGGCTCGATCTCGTAGCGGGTGATCACCGGGCCCGGATAGGCCGCCAGCACCTTCACTGCGACGCCGAAATCGGCGAGCTTGCGCTCGATCAGGCGCGACGTGTAGTCGATCGTCTGGGCGCTGACCGTGTCCTGCGCGGGCGGGGGATCCTCGAGCAGCGCGAGCGGCGGCAGCGGAGAATCCGGCAGTTCCTGGAACAGCGGCCGCTGCCGTTCCTTCACGAGGCGTGCGGATTTCTGCACTTCCGGCGGCGCGGGCACCACGAGCACCGGTTCGCGCTCGGGTTCCTGCTTCGCGTGCTGGATCACGGCCTCGCGCTCGGCCAGCGCCTGCACGCCGCGCTTCCGGTCGGCGCGCTCCTCCGCCCAGCGGCGGGCCCAGGCCCACGCGTTCTCGATGCCCGCGCCGACGTCTTCCATCAGCTTCAGCCACGACATCCCGAAGAACAGCGAGCAGCCGACGGCGAACAGCGCCAGCAGCAGCAGCGTCGCGCCGTTGAAGCCCATGGCGGTCCGCAGCGACGACCCGAGCACGTCGCCCAGCGCGCCGCCGGGCGCCTGGGGCAGCGCCACCGGCAGCCGGTGGAAGCGCAGCGCCTCGACCGCGGCCGAGGGCAGCAGCACCAGCGCGAAGCCCAGCACCACCAGCGGCAGCGGATGGTCGGTGGCGAGCTCGGGCCGCCGGATGCGGCGGTAGCCCGCGACAACGAGGACGACGCCGGCGACCACCCACCACCATGCGGAAAAACCGAACAGATACAGCAGCAGGTCGGCGAGCCACGCGCCGGCGACCCCGCCCTTGTTGGCGATCGGCGCGCCGGTGCCGGAATACGACCAGCCCGGGTCGGTCTTCGTGTACGTGGCGAGGATCAGCGCGAGCCAGAGGAAGGCCGCGACGACGATGAGCCACCACGATTCGCGGACGAGACGGGCGAAGCGCGGCGACAGCGGCGCGGATTCGCGCCGCGAAGCCACCGTGGCCCGCGGGCGGCGGCGCTGCTCTGGTTCCTCTTTCTTTTTGAAAAACATGACTTTGCCGCCTGGACTTCAGGTAGCGGATTATACAAGGAACGATCGTTCGGGAACAGGGGGCAGGGTCGGCACGCCGGACCGGATTGTGCGGCCGGAGCGCGGCCCCCATATCGTTTACAATCCCGAGTTCCCCACTGGCTTTGCGAGACAAGGATGTCCCCCAAGCACGCCCGATTGCTGATTCTGGGTTCCGGCCCCGCCGGCTATTCCGCGGCAGTATACGCTGCTCGAGCGAACCTGAAGCCCGTGCTGATCACGGGCCTCGCCCAGGGCGGCCAGTTGATGACGACCACCGACGTCGACAACTGGCCGGCCGATCCCGAGGGCGTCCAGGGCCCCGCCCTGATGACGCGCTTCCAGCAGCACGCCGAGCGCTTCGACACCGAGATGATCTTCGACGAGATCCACACGGTCGAGCTCGGCCGGCGCCCGTTCCGCCTCGTCGGCGACAACGGCGAGTACACCTGCGACGCGCTGATCATCGCCACCGGCGCGTCGGCGCGCTACCTGGGCCTGCCGTCGGAGAGCGCCTTCATGGGCAAGGGCGTGTCCGCCTGCGCCACCTGCGACGGCTTCTTCTACAAGGGCCAGGACGTGCTGGTGATCGGCGGCGGCAACACCGCGGTCGAGGAGGCGTTGTACCTGTCCAACATCGCCCGCTCGGTCACCGTCGTCCACCGCCGCGACAAGTTCCGCGCCGAGGCGATCCTGATCGACAAGCTGATCGCCAAGACGCAGGGCGGCAATGTAAGCGTGCTGTGGAACCACACGCTCGACGAGGTGCTGGGCGACAAGTCCGGCGTCACCGGCGCGCGGGTGCGCAACAAGGACACCGAGGCCACGCAGGACCTGGCGGCGATGGGGGTGTTCATCGCGATCGGCCACACGCCCAACACCAGGATCTTCGCCGGGCAGGTCGACATGGCCGGCGGCTACATCAAGGTGAAGAGCGGCACCGAGGGCGACGCAACGGCGACGAGCGTTCCCGGAGTGTTCGCCGCCGGCGACGTGGCGGACCACGTCTACCGGCAAGCCGTCACGTCAGCCGGCACCGGCTGCATGGCGGCGCTCGACGCCGAGGCGTATCTCGAGGGCCTCCCGGGCTGGCAACCGTAGGCCCGGGCCCGGGTCGGGCGCGACCGAATCCCGGGTGTACCGGGCATTGCCGCGCCCGCCCGGGTTTCGCCGGCGCCGGCAAAGAGTCGGCGGCTGTCGAGCGGCGGCGATGCGCGACGGCAATCAACCAGGGGCCGTATCGGATCGGCTTGCCGGCGACCCAGGGGTGCCGCGCGCCTGTGCGGGATGCCGGCCTGCCTGCGCGCGGTCGCCCTGGCGGCGGCGCCCGGCCCAAAATGCCGCGATCCGCGTGCGGAGCAGCCCTTTGCCACCGCAAGTCGACGCTTGACTCGACCGGTTGACGCCTCGGCACCGAACCGCGTGCAGTTGGAATGACTATCCGTTATCCTTGCACGACCCTCGTTGAAACGGCAGAGAACATGAACGGTAAGCACGCCCGCATTTGGATCTTGCTGAGCTTGGTCGTGGCGCCGCTGATACTGGCCGGCATCGAACTCTTTCATCCCGCCCACTTTACGGTGAATCCGGGGATGAGCAATTTCCTTTCGCACCCGCAACCACACGACCCGCAGTTCAATGCAGTTGCGTACTTCGGGCCGCATTGGTGGTTCATCATGCACATGATCCAAACGCCGCTGGTGGTGGTGATCGCCTTTGGCATGCTCTTGCTGACCGACACCTTTGACGCGCCGAACCCGGCCGCGCGGGGAATGCCGGTGGCGTGGGTCTCGCGGCTGGCGACCGTGATATTTGCGATTTATTTCACCGTCCTCGACGGCATCGGCGGCATCGGATTGGGGCGGCAGTTGATCGTGCTGAACGAATTGAAGGACGCCGGGAAACTGTTGCCCGCGGATGTCGAAAAAGTCAAATTTTTTCTGGATCGGATGTGGGTCGATCCCTGGTCCGGCGGGGTGGGGTCGTTTGTCAGCCTGACCGGATCGTGGGCCGTGTTCGTGGCGGCGCTATCCGCCGCGATCTATCTCTTGCTCAACAAGCGGGTTTCGTGGCCGGTCCTGCTTCTGCTGGTCGGATTTGGCTGGGAACTGCAGGTAGGCCACGCGAGTTTTCACGGGCCGACCGCGTTTCTTCTGCTTGCAGCCGCGGCAACGCTGATCCTGGTCGGCACCAAATCCGGCCGGGCCAAGAGTTCGGCGCCGACGGCCTTTCAGGCGGGCGCGAAGTAGAACGAGAACGCCGCACCACCGCCTTTTGCCGCTTCCGCCCATACCTTGCCGCCGTGGCTGGTGACGAGGTGCCGGGCGACGAGTCCGGTGGCACCGGCGCGCGGGTTCGCAACCAGGACGCCGACGCCGCGCCGGACCTGGCGGCGATGGGGATGTTCATCCCGATCGGCCATGCGCCCGACACCGGGAACCGGGCTCCGATCCGCGGGCTGATCGCGCCGACCATGCCGCACCGGCGAGCGAGCTGACATCATGGCCAAGCTGTCCGATCTGAAAGCGCTGGTCGCGAAAGCCCGGGGCGACGCGGCAGCCGCGGCCAAGCCCGTCGCGCCGGCGAAGGCTCCGGCCCTGCCGCCGCGCGCCGCCGTCCCGGCGTCCCCGAAGCGGACGGTGGCCGCGCAGAAGCACGCGGCGGGCGACATCGACCTCGCCACGGCCTTCGCCGACGTCCAGCCCTTGCCCCCTTCCAATCGTGCCCAACTGCGGCCGCCACGACCGGCGCCGATACCCAAGCAGCGCATCGCGGACGAGCGCGACGCGCTCGAAGCGTCGAAATACGGCGACGAACCGGCGCCGCACACCTGGGACATCGGCCAGGAAATCGAAGGCGAGCAGACCTTCCTGCGCCGGGGGCTGGGCACCGACATCCTGTCGAAGCTCCGGCGTGGCCAGTGGTCGGTACAGGCCGAGCTGGACCTCCACGGCCACACGTCGGACGAGGCGCGGGACACGCTGGCGGATTTCCTGGTCGAGGCGCGCGCCCGCGGCTACCGCTGCGTCCGCGTGATCCACGGCAAGGGGCTCACCTCGCCCAACCGCGAACCGGTGCTGAAGGGCAAGGTGCGCAAGTGGCTGTCGCACTGGGACGACGTGCTCGCCTATTCGGAAGCGCCGCAGCACGCCGGCGGCGGCGGCGCGGTGCTGATCCTGTTGCGCGGCAAGTGACGGAGGTCCTGTAGCCAATGGTTGAGCGCGAGCGAAACCCGGGTGGACCGGGCCATTGCCGCACCCCCCGGGTTTCGCTGCCGCTCAACGCCGGGCTACGCGAGCGCCGGGCTACGCGAGCGCCGGGCTACGCGAGCGCCGGGCTACGCGAGCGCCGGGCTACGTGAGCGCCGGTCAACAACGGTGCAGGCGAGGCTTGGCGCGCTTCGGGGGAAACTACCCGAAGACGCGGTGTGTGAGCGCCGGCAGTTCCGAGCGCACCTCGGCGAGCCGCGCCGGGTCGATGTCGCCGACGACCACGCCGGGTCCCTCCGCCCGTTCTGCGATCACCTCGCCCCACGGGTCGACCAGCAGCGAGTGACCGTACGTGCGCCGGCCGTTGGGATGCAGGCCGCCCTGCGCCGCCGCCAGCACGTAGCACTGGTTTTCCACCGCGCGGGCGCGAAGCAGCAGGTGCCAGTGCGCCGCGCCCGTCGTTGCCGTGAACGCCGCCGGCACGAGGATCAGCGCGAGTTCGCCCAGGCCCCGGTACAACTCGGGAAAGCGCAGGTCGTAGCAGACCGACAGCCCGACGCGGCCGCACGGCAGGTCGAAGGTCGCGCGCTCGGTGCCGGGCTCGATCGTGCGGCCTTCGTCGTAGCGCTCGTCGCCGCGGGCGAACGCGAACAGGTGGATCTTGTCGTAGCGCGCGACGCGCGTGCCGTCGGGACCGTAGACGAGGCAAGCGCTGCGCACGCGCCCGGGGTCGGCCGATGCGACGGGCACGGTGCCGCCGACGAGCCAGATGCCATGCGCCTTCGCCTGCGCCGCGAGCCAGTCCTGTTCCTGCCCGGCGCCGTCGGCCTCCTGCACCGCGAGCTTGTCGATCGCCCGCGCGCCGAGGATGCCGAAATATTCCGGCAGCACGACGAGCCGGGCGCCGTCGGCGGCCGCGGCGGCGACCAGCGGCGCGGCCTGCGCGAGGTTCTCCGCGACGTCGCCGCCGGAGATCGTCTGCACGGCGGCGACGCGGAAGGGCTGCACGGTGGGCATGGGAGGGTTCCTCTCGAACGTTGGGCGGCGGGCGGCAACTACTTGGGATGCGCGGTGGCGGAGTCGCTGGCGGTACCGCCGCTGGCAACCACCGGATCGGACCAGCTGCCGGTGATCCGGTAATCGTAGCTGAACATCTGCTCGATCGGGTCCTTCAGCACCTTCTGCGCGAGCAGCGAGCCCGCCCCCACCGCGGCGCCGAGCAGCGGATTGGCGAGGAACAGCAGCGCGGCGCCGGCGGAGACGCCGCCCGACAGCGCGGGCTGCACGCGCACGGTAAGCTGCTGCGTCTCCTTCGCGATGTCCGCCTCGCCCGCGATGTCGACCTTGGCCGCGGGACCCGCGAGATGCAGGTTCTGCGTCCTCAGCACGCCGCTCTGCACGCGGACGTCGCCGGTGATGCTGTCGAACGCGAAACCCTCGCTGAAGACGTCGGTGAAGTCGAGCGTGATCCGCCGTGGCAGCGACTGCAGCGACAGCACGCCCAGCAGCTTGCCGATGCCGGGCTCGATCTTGGTGAAGCGGCCGGGCCCGACGTCGATGCGGAACATGCCGTCGAGCGTCGGGTAGTCGAAGTCGCTCGGCGCGCCGGCCCAGGACAGCTTCCCCTTCACTTTCGTCGGCGCGTCGCGCAGCGCGTCGGCAAAGCCGATCCGCGACAGGAACCGCCCGGGTTCCTGCAGGTCGAGCATGACGTCGATCCGGGTCTGCTGGTCGCGCCCGGATGCAATCCAGCGCCCCTCGGCGGACAGCCGGCCGCCGTCGTTGGCGAGGGCCAGCTTGTCGATCAGCCAGTCGGAGCCCTTCGGATGCGCGATGAGTTCGAGCCGGCCGACGTCGCGGCCGCGAATGAAATAGCTGTCGGCGACGACGTTGAGCGCCGGCCACGGATTGCCGGCGGCAGGCGCGGCCCGGGCCGGTCCTGCACCCGCCGCCGTCGGATCGCGCCAGGGCTTCAGGCTGCCGGGATCGGGGCGCTCGAGGCGCGACAGGTGCGCGACCAGCTGTCCGTTCGGCGCGTCGGCCGACGCGGCCGTCCAGTCCGCGGTCCCGGCGAGCTCGCGCGCGCCCAACTCGAGGCGCCAGTCGTTCCGCGTCCGTCGGGCGGCCAGCGTCACATCGTTCATCTGGCGCCCGAGGACCTCGAGCGAGCCCGCGGCAAGGTCGATGCCGGCAACGTCGAGCTCGCCGTCGCCCGAGCCGCCGGCCGCCTCGCCCTTCTTCCGCACGGCGAGCCAGTCATCGACGTTGAGCTCGGGCAGCTCGCCACGGACCCAGATGCCCGGACGCTCGGCGCGTGCCGGCGCCGACGCGGCGGCCCCGAGCAGGACCAGCGCGCGGTCGACCGTCGGGGCGTCTCCCCTGAACGTCCGGTGCACCAGCACGCGGCCGACGTGCCCATAGGTGACGGCGAGCGTGTCCTCGTCGCGCTGCGCCGGGTTGGCGCGCCGCTCCACCTTGAGAGCGACGGTTTCGCCCGCCGCCTTGCCCAGGGGCGCCGGCAGGTCGATCGCGCTGCCCAGGAGCGGACTTTCCAGCGTCCACGCGAGGCCGTTGTCCTGCACGGTCGCCTGCAGCGTCCAGTCGAGCGTGCCCGACAGCATCTCGGAGTACGGCGTGTTGAACTCCCGGCGGAGCGCGGCCACGGTCGTCGCCCCCGCGCCGGTCACCTGGACCTGCGACCCGGCGCCCGCCAACGCGAACTTCGCGGGGCCGCCGAAGACCTCGACCTCGAGTTCCTGCGCCCGGGCGCCGGCTTCGGAGAACTGCAACGCCCCGGTGACCTTCGACAGCAAGGGCACGCCCGGCAGCCGCAGCTCGTTGGCCTTGAACACGTACTCGCCGGCGACCTTGTTGCGGGCCCGATCGCCGAGCGGAAGCGCGAGCTTCAGGTCGAGCCGGCCATCACCCACCGCGGTGGCGCCGGCGGTGACGTGGTCGATCATCGCCCCCACCGGGCTCTGTTCGACGAAGCGCAGCACCTCGGCGGTGGTGCCCGAGACCACGCCGCCGACCTCCAGCAGCGGGTACGCGGCGCCCAGGTTCGCTATGACGGCGGTGACCCTCCCCAGCGGCACGCCGCCGATCGACGCGCGCGTCGACTCGACCGCGAGCCGCGCGCCGTCGATCCGGACGTCGGCATCGAGCTCCGTCAGCGGCGGCCAGCCCGCGGCATAAGCCAGCGTCACGTCGCGCGCCTTCAGGGTGACCCGGAACTCGCCGCCCTTGCCGTTGACGAACGGAAAATCTGCCAGGTTGCCGGCCACCGTCGCCCGCACATCGGTGGCGGTGCCCTTGGCCAGCGCGGTGCGCAGCCAGTCGCGGACCGCGGCATCGGCGGCGCGCGGCAGGTAGCGGTGGACGGCGTCGGCTTCGGCGCGCGTCAGCTGCGCGGTGAGGTCGATCTCGCCGGGCCCGGTGGGGCTGGTGCGGTACTGGCCGCTCACGCGGCCGGCGGCGTCGCGATTCGCGAATTCGAGGCGCCCGACGCGGACCGTCGTGCGGTCGCCCTTGCGCTCCCAGGCGACATCGGCGGTGAGCGTGTCGAGCGGCACCGGCTGGGCGTAGAGGTCCGGCAGCTCGATCGCCGCGCCGCGGCTGCTGACGCGCAGGGTGCCCGTGTCCTGCGTCAACTCGACCCGCCCCGCCAGCCCGCGCAGTCCGGGCACGGCGCCCCGGGCGGCCACGCCAAGGTCGGAAAAATCGGCCGTCGCGCTGTAGCCGGTCGGCGCGTCCGCCGGGCCCTCCCACAGCACCCGGCCCCTGGCGACGGCGCCGCGGGCCGAATGGCGCTCGAGCTCGCTGCGCGCGCGGTCGGGAATCGGCAGGTGCAACGCGAGCTCGGCCAGCGGTGCCAACTCCAGCCGGTCGAATTCGAGGAGCCCGCTGGCGCCTTTGCCGCCACCCTCGTCGCGCAGCGTCAGCGCGATGTCGGCGGGACCGAGGCGCTGCCCGCCGGTGGTGACGAAAGCGAGCGCGTTGGCACGGAACTCTCGGCGCGGCGGCGCCGCGCGCCAGCCCGCGCGGCCCGAGAGGCTGACGAGGTCGAGCGGCGGAAGGCCGGCGGCGAGCGCTGCCTTGACGGCGGCGAGTTCGACGTCGGCGGTCACGTCGGTGACCTCGCCGGCGGCGACATCGAGCCAGAAGCGCAGCGCGCCCTTGCCGCTGCCGATGGTCGCCGGGAACGGGAGCCATGCGTCCCATGCCGCGATGTCGGCGTAGTCGAGCCGGACGTAGAACTTGCCCGTCGCCTTCCGCCAGTCGTTCTGCGGCCCGGGGCGGACGTCGCCGCGCACGTCGACGGGGGCGGCGATGTCGGAGGGCGGCGTGCCGCGAAGCCCGAAGCGGTGCCGGCCGAAGCGGCTTTCCAGCCGGAAGTGCACGTGGTCGAGCACGAGCTGGGGTGCGTTCCGAAGATCGTCGTCCCAAGCGATCACCGCGTCCTTGACGACGAGCCGCGGCTGCCGCAGCAGCCAGTCGGCAAGCCGCGTGTCACCGCTCGTCCGGCCGGGATCGAACTCGATGCCCGCGATGTGCAGCAGCCCGGCGCGGTCGCGCCGCACCGCCAGCCGCGGCCCTTCGACGACGAGCTCCTTGAAGCGGAGGTCGAGCGTCGGCAGCGACGTCCACGCGACGATCAGGTCGACCCGCGGCAAATCGAGGAGTGGCGCGACATCGGGCGCGCCGGCGCGGCGCACGCGCAGGCCCCGGACCACGAGCTTGGGATTCCAGCCGTCCCACGCGGTGTCGAGCGCGTCGATCTCGACCGGCTGGCCGAGCCCGCGCGCGAGCGCCGCGGCAATGTCGCCGCGATAGGCCTCGATCTGCGGGAAGACGACGTAGCGGACGGCGAGCAGCGCGCCGCAGAGCGCCACGACGGCGACGAGCAGCGCTACCCCCGCAAGGCGCAGCGCCCCTGTGCATACCGCCTGTGTCCATACGGCGGCGCGGAGGAAGGCGCGCGGTGAAGGCATAATGAGCGAGGATTATCGCATGATGGACCTCCGTTCCGCCCTCGACTACAGCCACTACGCCAGCCGCGCGCTGGCGGCGCATCCGACCGCCGCCGACGAGCTCGACGCCACCCTCGACCTCCCCTTCGCCTGGGCCGGGGCCGAGGCCGGGCTGGCGGCGCTGGTTGCCGGCAGCGACACGCCCGCGTTCAATGCGGCGCTGCGCACGCTGCGCCGCCGCGTGCTGGTGCACCTGATCGCCCGCGACCTGACCGGCCGCGCCGACTTCGCCGAGGTCTGCGCGACGACCACGCGCCTCGCCGAAATGGCGATCCGCGCCGCGGCGACGCATCATCACGCGCAACTCGCCGGGAGCTACGGCGAGCCGCTCGACCGCGACGGGTGCGCGCAGCGCCTCGTCGTCGTCGGGATGGGCAAGCTGGGCGGATCGGAGCTCAACGTCTCGTCGGACATCGATCTCATCTTCGTCTACCCCGAGGACGGCGAGACCGCGGGCCCGCGGCACCTGTCGAACCGCGAGTTCTTCGACCGCGTGGGAAGGAACGTCATCGCGAGCCTCGACGACCTCACCGCCGACGGGTTCGTGTTCCGCGTCGACATGCGCCTGCGCCCCTACGGCGAGAGCGGGCCGCTGACGGCGCCGCTGTCCGCCGTCGAGCGGTACCTCGTCGCGCAGGGCCGCGCTTGGGAGCGCTACGCCTGGCTCAAGGCGCGCTGCATCACCGGCACGAGCGACGACGACGTCGCGGCGCTGGTGACGCCGTTCGTGTACCGCAAGTACCTCGACTACGACGCGTACGACGGGCTCCGCGACATCCACGGCCAGATCCGGGAACAGGGGCGCCGGCGCGACTACCAGCACAACATCAAGCTGGGACCGGGCGGCATCCGCGAAATCGAGTTCACCGTGCAGGCGATGCAGATCGTCCGCGGCGGGCGCGAGCCCGAGCTGCGCCGGCGCGGCACGCTCGACGCGCTCGCGGCACTGCGGCAGCGCGGTCTCGTGACCGACGCCGCCGCCGCCGCGCTCCGCGACGCCTATGTGTTCCTGCGGAACCTCGAGCATCGGCTCCAGTACCGCGACGACCGGCAGACGCAGGATCTGCCGGCGACCGACGACGAGCGCTCGGCGCTGGCGCTGGCGATGGGATTCGCCACCGCCGCCGCGTTCGACGAGGGCCTCGCCGTGCACCGTGCGAACGTCGAGGACCATTTCAACGCGGTGTTCGGCGACGCCGCAGCGCGGGCGGCAGCGGCAGCGCCCGACGGCGCGCCCTCCCCCGCGGCCACCTTCGCCGCGATCTGGCGCGAGGACGTCAGCCCCGAGACGGTGCCGGCGCTGCTGAGCGGAGCCGGCTTCGCCGATGCCCCCGCGCTGGTCGCGACGCTGCAGCGGGTCCGCGCCAGCTCGCGCTACCTCCAGCTGCCGGTGCTCTCCCGGCAGCGGTTCGACGCGCTGCTGCCGGAACTCCTGGCCGCGGCCGCGACGATGCCCGTGCCCGGTGCCGATCCGCAGACGGTGTTCGCGCGACTCCTCGCGCTGCTCGAGACCATCAGCCGGCGCAGTGCCTACCTCGCGCTGCTGGTCGAGCATCCGCCGCTGCTGCCGCGGCTCGCCAACCTGATGGGCAGCTCGGCCTGGGCCGCCGACTACCTGACGCGGCACCCGCTGCTGCTCGACGAGCTGCTCGATACGCGGACGCTGCTCGCCGAGCCCGACTGGACCGAGTGGCGCACGGAGCTCGCGCGGATGCTCGCCGCCCACGACGGCGACGCCGAGCGGCAGATGGACGTGCTGCGCCACTTCCAGCACGCGCAGTCGTTCCGGCTGCTGGTCCAGGATCTCGCCGGGTCGCTGACGGTCGAGCGGCTCGCCGACCACCTCTCGGCGCTGGCCGACATCATCCTCGCCGCCACCGTCGACGCCGTCTGGCGGCACCTCCATGGCGCCGGCGCCGCGCCGCCGCGCTTCGCGGTCATCGGCTACGGGAAGCTGGGGGGCAAGGAACTGGGCTACGTGTCCGACCTCGACCTCGTCTTCCTCTACGAGGAGCACGACGACTCGGCGGCCGAGCGCTATGCGCGGCTCGCGCAGCGCCTCGTCACCTGGCTCACCAGCACGACGGCCGCCGGCCCCCTGTACGACACCGACCTCCGCCTGCGCCCCGACGGTGCCGCGGGGCCGATGGCGCGGACCTTCGCCGCGTTCTGCCGCTACCAGCGCGAGAAGGCCTGGACCTGGGAGCACCAGGCGCTCACTCGCGCCCGGTTCGTCGCCGGGGACGCCGCGATCGGCGCCGCGTTCGAGGCCGAGCGCGACCTGCTCCTGCGCCTGCCGCGCGACCCGGCCGCGTTGCGGACGGACGTGGCGGACATGCGGCGGCGGATGCACGCGGGCCATCCCAACCCGACGCCGGACTTCGACCTGAAGCACGACTCGGGCGGCATGGTCGACATCGAGTTCGCGGTCCAGTACCTCGTGCTGGCGCACGCGCACGAGCACCCTGCGCTGACCCGCAACGCCGGCAACATCGCGCTGCTCGCGCTGTGCGCGGACCTCGGCCTGCTGCCCGCGGCGATGGCGGCGGCGGCCGGCGACGCCTACCGCGAGTACCGCCGGCTGCAGCACCAGATCCGGCTCACCGGGGCGCCGCACGCGCGCGTGCCCCCCGAGGGACAGGCCGCCCGGCGCGCGGCGGTCGGCGCGCTGTGGATCGAGGTCTTCGGGCAGCCCCGGCGCTGACGACGGAACGCACGCGCCGGGCAAACCCCGGACCGGGCCGCGCGCATCAGGTAAAATCGCTTTTTTTCGCTGCAGGGAGAAATCGCCATGTCGATGGCCGACCGTGATGGCTGGATCTGGTACGACGGCAAGATGGTGCCGTGGCGCGACGCCACGACCCACGTGCTGACCCACACGCTGCACTACGGCATGGGGGTGTTCGAAGGCGTCCGCACGTACCACACCGCCGACGGGCCGGCGATCTTCCGCCTCACCGACCACACCGACCGCCTCTTCCGGTCGGCGCACATCTTCGGCATGAAGATCCCCTTCACCAAGGACGAGATCAACGCCGCGCACATCGCCTGCGTCCGCGACAACAAGCTCGACTCGTGCTACATCCGACCGATCGCCTTCTACGGCTCGAAGGTGATGGGCGTCGCCGCGAGGTCGAACCCGGTCCGCGTCGCGATCGCGGCGTGGCCGTGGGGTGCGTACCTCGGCACCGACGGCCTCGAAAAGGGCATCCGCGTGAAGACCTCGTCGTTCACCCGCCATCACGTCAACATCACGATGACGGGCGCCAAGGCCTGCGCCAACTACCTCAACTCGATCCTCGCCAACCACGAAGCGACGCAGGACGGCTACGACGAGGCGATGCTGCTCGACGCGCAGGGATACGTGTCGGAAGGCTCGGGCGAGAACATCTTCATCGTCCAGGGCGGCGAGTTGCACACGCCTGACATCGGCTCCGGCGCACTGAAGGGCGTGACGCGCGACACCGTGATGACGCTGGCGCGCGAGGCCGGCATCCGGGTCCACGAGCGCCGGATCCTGCGCGACGAGGTCTACTGCGCCGACGAGGCATTCTTCAGCGGCACGGCCGCCGAAATCACGCCGATCCGCGAGCTCGACAACCGGGAGATCGGCACCGGCGTGCGCGGCCCCATCACCGCGCGGCTGCAGGAAGTCTATTTCGACACCGTGCACGGCCGCAACCCGGCGAAAGCGGCGTGGCTCACGCGGGTGTGACGATGACCGCCGCCAGCGCTGCCGCCGAAGTGGCGGTCGACCCGAAGGACCTGCCGGTGTTCTGTCCGAATCCGGCGATGCCCCTGTGGTCGTCGCATCCGCGCGTGTTCCTCGACATCGCGGAGACGGGGCACGCGATGTGCCCGTACTGCGGCACGCGCTACGCGCTCGCGGGCGGCCCGCATCGCGGCGGGCACTGAGCCCTGGGGCGATGGCGCGCGCCGGCCCGCCCCGGGCACGGCTGCCTTCGCCTGCGCCGCGAAGGTAGTCCGGTGAACTCCGGCCGCATCCTCCTCGTCGCGCCGTCGTGGGTCGGCGACGCAATCCTGTCGGAGCCCCTGGTGGCCGAGCTCAGGAAGGCGCACCCGGACACCCTGGTCGACGTCCTGGCCCCGCCCTGGTGCGCGGCCGTCTATGCCCGGATGCGCGGCACCGGCAACGTCATCGCCAACCCGATCGGCCACGGCCGCTTCGACCTGGCCGGGCGCCGCGCGCTCGCGCGCACGCTGGCCGGCGCGGGATATGCCCAGGCGTTCGTGTTGCCCAACTCGTGGAAGTCGGCGCTGGTTCCCTGGCTTGCCCGCATCCCCCGCCGCACCGGCTACGTCGGCGAATCGCGCTGGGGCCTGCTGAACGATGCGCGCCGGCTCGGGCGGGCGGGACCGGCGCGGCTCGTCGACCGCTTTCTCGCGCTGGCGGTCGCGCCGGGCGACCCCGTGCCCGATGCCGGCCGCCCGGTGCTGGTCCCGGATGCCGCCAACCGCGCCGCGGCCGTGGCGAAGCTCGGGCTCGACCTGAAGCGCCCCGTCGCCGCGCTATGCCCGGGCGCCGAGTACGGCCCGGCCAAGCGCTGGCCCACGGCACACTTCGCGGCCCTTGCCGCGCGCTTCGCCAACGACGGCATGCAGGTCTGGCTGGTGGGCTCGCCCAACGATCGCGCCGATGCGGCGGCGGTAGCCGCGGCGGTCGCGGCCGCCGGCGACGCGCCGGCCGGGGCCGTGACCGATCTCACCGGACGTACCGACCTCGGCACGGCGATCGATCTCCTGTCGCTCGCGCAGACGGTCGTCACCAACGACTCCGGCCTGATGCATGCGGCGGCGGCGGTCGGGGTGCCGCTGGTCGCCCTCTTCGGCTCGTCGTCGCCCGCCTACACGCCGCCGCTGTCGCCGGTGGCGCAGATCGCGCGGATCGACATCGCGTGCAGCCCGTGCTTCAAGCGCGAGTGCCCGCTCGGCCACTTCCGCTGCATGCGTGAACTCGAGCCGGACGCGGTGTATCATCTGGCGCGCAGCGGTGCAGTCAGGACAACCTTGCCGCGCTGACGCCCTCGCCATGGCCAAGATCCGAACCCTTCCGATCTACACGACGCCCACCGACGCGGCCATCGCGTTCTACCAGGCCTTCGAAGCGAAGGACCTCGACGCCATGATGGCGACGTGGGCCGAAGACGAGGAGATCATCTGCGTGCACCCCGGCGGCACGCGGCTCGTCGGCTACGACGCCGTACGCCAGGGCTGGGAGCAGTTGTTCGCGGGCGACACTCGGCTCGCCTTTCGCCTGGAGCAGGTCGTGGTGATGGAAACCGTCGGCCTTGCCATGCAGAGCGCCGTCGAGCATGTCACTCTCGGCATGGACAACGCGCCGCGCGGCACCGCCGTCTGCACCAACGTGTTCCTCCGTACACCCTACGGATGGCGGATGGTGATGCATCATGCGTCGCCGACGCCGGCGGTGCCTACGAACGCCCCGATCGGCCCGCTGCACTGAGCACGAGCGGGACCGGACCCGGGTCAGAACGCCTGTGGCCGGATGGCGAACACGCGATTGCCGGGGAGCGGATGGGCAGGAAAGCGCGAGACGGGACGTTCGGCATGGCAACACCTCGATGCAGGTGGGGGCCGGACCAGTGCACGGAAGCGCCGGCGCACCGGTCAAGCGCACGGCACTGGACCGTCACGGCACTCGACAGTCCTGCAGCGCGGGTTGGGAGGCGCGCGACACCCGGGTGGACCGGTGCCATGGCCACGATTGCCCCGGCTTTCGCTGGCACTCAACCCGGGCTACGCACGGCCGGACCGGTCCCGCCGGGGGCTCTCACCCCGTCGGCGCGTCCTCCGGCACCACCGGGTCGCTGAACAGCATCCCGTGGATACGGTCTTCGAGCGCGCGAAAATCCTCCGGCGCCGCACCGTCGCGCGGCAGGCTGTTCAACTCCGCCTTGACCTGCCCCGGATGCGGCGACAGCAGCAGGATGCGGCTGCCGATGACGATCGCCTCGGCGATGGAATGGGTGACGAACAGCACGGTGAACCGCGTGTCGTCCCAGAGCTGGAGCAGCTCGTCCTGCATCTTGCGCCGCGTCAGCGCGTCGAGCGCGGCGAACGGCTCGTCCATCAGCAGCACGTCCGGCTCCATCGCCATCCCGCGTGCGATCGCGACCCGCTGCTTCATCCCGCCGGAGAGCGTGTGCGGGTAGCTGTCGGCGAACTTGGTGAGGTTCACCTTCGCGATGTACTCCATCGCCTTCTCCGCGGCGGCGCGCCCCGCGAGCTTGCCGCTGGCGCGAAGCGGAAACTCGACGTTCTCGCGCACGGTCTTCCAAGGCAGCAGCTGGTCGAACTCCTGGAACACCATCATCCGGTCGGGGCCGGGCGCGGTCACCTGGCGTCCCTTCAGCCGGATCTCGCCCTCGGTCGGCGCGAGATAGCCGCCGACCGCCTTCAGCAGCGTCGACTTGCCGCATCCCGACGGGCCGAGCAGCACGAAGCGATCGGCGGCGAACACCGAGAAATCGACGCGATAGGTGGCGGTGACGAGATGGTCGCGCGTCTTGTACTGCAGGGTGACGCCGGCGACCTCCAGCAGCGGCGCGGCAGGCGTCACTGCACCCCCCGCGGCGCGGGCGGCAGAGGCACGGCGACCGGGCGTGCGGCCGCGCGAGAAAATCGGGATTCACGGCCGCGAAGAGACATGGAAGCGGTACCTCGGTTCCGTTGGCGAGGACGAAGGATAGTGGAAGCCACGCCAATGCGCACTACGCGACGGACCGGACGGGCCCGGACCACGCGCCCGCCGGTTCGTTCAGAAGGCCGGCCGCTCGACGCCCACGGCGCCTGCATAGTCGCGCCAGAGTCCGGTTGCGTCGGCCGCATCGAATAGCCCGAGCACCGCCTGCGCGAGGCGCGCGGCGTCCCGCGTGGCCACGCGGTGCCCCGCCAGGACGACGAACTTGGCCTGGATGCGGTCGGCCTCCATCGGCGCGAACTGCATCGTGCCCCGCGACTCGGCCGCGGCGACGTAGTCGGTTCCCGCAGCCAGCACCGTGCCGTCGTCGAGGACGATCTCCACGTTCGAGTCGATGCCGTAGGGATTGCGCCGGTCGAGGGCGTCGTCGACGACGTGCCGCACACGTGCCGCGAGCAAGCGCACGACGTCGCTCGCGTAGCCCTGGAGCCATTGCTGCAGCACGGTGCCGCTCTCGTAGACGGGGCGCACGTCGTGCACGAGCGCCATCGCGACGCCGTACTCCATGTTGAAGTGGATCTGCGACAGCGAGCGCGGGAACTCGTGGCCCTGCGCCGTCACGAAGAACCGCGGCGTCCCGACGGTGACCTGGCGCACCGCCGCCGGCACGATGCCGTGGCGCGCCTTCAGCAGGTTGACGTTGTCGATCGCGCCGAGCACCTCGGCGCCGACGGGGTAGTACTTGACTCCGGTCCGGTCGAACGCGATGTAGCGCGTGCCGAGGTCGCGATCGAGGTGGTCGAGATCGAACTTGTCCGTGCTCGCCGTCATCGTCCGGCAGTAGCCCCAGTCCGGGTGCTCGAGCGTGTCGAGGCGCGACCGGATCCCGCGCTGCGCGAGCAGCGCGGCGAAGACACCGGTCTCCGCGGCGCGCCCGCAGTGGGTCCGCTTCACGTCGGTGCCGAGGCGCGCCATCATCAGCCCGCCGCCCGCATAGTCGGCGGCGATGACGATCGCCTGCGCCATCGTCACCGCGTCGAATCCGAGCACCACGCCGGCGGCCACCGCCGCGCCGACGGCGCCGTGGAAGGCCGGCGTGTGCCAGCCCACGTCGAGTTCCGCCGACGGGCCGACGCATTCCGACAACCGGATCATCACCTCGTAGCCCGCCACGACCGCGGCAACGAAGCGCGCGCCCGGGACCGGCCCGGCGACGAGGTCGAGCGCCGACAGGCAGGCGGGAACGACGCAGGCGCCCGGGTGGCAGTAGACGCCGAGGTCGTTCAACTCGAATGACTGCGCCAGTGTCCCGTGTGCGAACGCGGCCGCGGTCGGACTCGTCGGCCGGTCGTGACCGAGCACGCGGCAATCGCCCGCGCCCATCGCGATCGCGAGGCCCAGCGTCCGCATCGCCGGCGGCACGTCGAGGCCGAAGGTCATGCAGCCCAGGTTGTCGAGGATGCGCTCGGCGGCCCGCGCGCGCACCGCGGGGGGAATGCCCGCCGGCTCGCGGCCGAGGGCGACGGCGAACGCGGCCAGCTTTTCGGCGTACGTGAGGTTCATGCGTCGTCGGCGCCGGACGCGCCGTCCATGGGTTGGGCAGCGGCGATGCCGCCCGACCGGTTATCGTCCCGCAAAGCGCGGCGGCCGCTTCTCGCGAAAGGCATCCCTGCCCTCGCGGACGTCGGCGCTGTTGAGGCAGGCGGTGATCGCCGCGTACATCCGCTCGACCGCGGCGGCATCGGGCGCGCCGCCGTCCTGCCGAGGGCGCAGCAGCGCCGCCTTGGTGCCGCGCATGCTGAGCGGCGCATTGGCCGCGACCGCGGCGCACAACGCTGCCACGTCGCGCTCGAAACCCTCGTCAGTGGAACGGCGCTGGACGAGGCCGCACGCGAGCGCGGTTTCAGCGGGCATCGGCTGCGCCAGCAGGAAGAGCTCGGTCGCCCGCGACATACCGGCGACGTCGACCATCCGGTGGATGCCGGCATCGGGATAGAGGAAGCCATAGCGATTGGGCGGCATCGAGAACGTCGTGCCCTCGGCGCACAGGCGAAGGTCGCAATGGCAGAACAGGTCCAGCGCGGCGCCGTAGACGAACTTCCTTGCCGCACCGATGACCGGATGCGGGCAGGCGAGCATGGCGTCGGCCACGGCGCGCACCGGGGCGTGGATCGCGCGCGCGGCGGCGACGTCCAGCGGGCGGTCCGGCAGCGCGTCGACGTCGTAGCCGGCGGAGAACGGCATGCCCGGCGCGCCGCGCACGACGACGGCGCGCAGGTCGTCACGTGCCGCGCAGCCGCGGATCCCGTCGGCGAGCGCCGCCAGCATCGCCGGCGTCAGCGCATTGCGCGACGCCGGACGGTTGAACGAGAAGACGGCGACCGGACCGGCGTCGTCGACCAGCAGGTCGTCGGTCGCCATGTCAGGCCGGCACGGCGTCCCGCGTCGCGGCCGCTGCGCGCAGCGGCGCAAGCAGCGTGCGGACCTGCGCGACGCGATCGAGCGACTCCAGCTCGGTCCACAGGCGCCCGGCCACGGCATCGTCCAGGATGCCGCCGCTGCAGGCGAGGAACTTGGCGCGACGCTCGGCGGGCGTCATCGGGTTGCGCGGGTCGCCCGACGGGAACATCACCCGGCGCGTGAACGACTGCCCGCGCGCGCGGACGGTCACCTCCGCCGGCACGCCGTCGGCGCTGGCGGTGGCGGCAAGGTCGTCCCGCACGTTGAACGTGACGCGCGGCAGCAAGGCGGCAACCCGCGGATCGGCGACCCATCCGGGCTCGAAGTGGCGCTGCACGGCGGCGCCGTCGATCGCGCCGACCGCGAGGCAGTATTCCATGCTGAACTTGCCTTCGAGGCCGGTGCGCGGGCGCGGATAGAGCAACACCTTCTTCGCCAGCGGATGCGCGACGCAGTCGATCGCCTCGATCTCCTCCGGTGCGAATCCGTGCTCGGCGCGGAGCCCGATGATCGCATCGAGCGCGCAATGGGTGCAGCCGCAGGCCGAGTGGCGCTTCAGCACGATGCCCGGTTCGGACAGTTCCCACGGCCGGCCGAGCGCGGCGGCGAGTTCCGCCGGCGTGGGCATGCTGCGCGCGTTGAGCGTGCGCGCCCAGCCGACCTCGCCCTCGAACGCCGTGAGGTCCGACGTGAAGCCCTCGCGCGCCAGTTCGGCGGCAAGCACGCCGCCGCGCGCGGCGTTGCCGGCGTGGAACGGCTTGGTCATCGTGCCGAAATTCCGGCGCACGCCGCAGGCCTCGGACGCCGCGATGCCCAGCGCCTGCGCGATCTGCGGCTCGGTCAGTCCCAGCAGCCGGGACGCCGCCGCCGTCGCGCCGATCACGCCGACCGACGCGGTCGAGTGCCAGCCATGCTCGTAATGGCCGGGATTCACCCAGCGGCCCAGCTTGCCGATGACCTCGACGCCGATCGCGTAGGCGAGGAGCAGCTCCCGTCCCGACGCACCGACACTCTCGGCCACCGCCAGCGCGGCGGGCAGCACCGCGACCGACGGATGCCCGTACAGTGTCCACAGGATGTCGTCGTAGTCGAGCGCGTGCGCCGCGGCGCCGTTGGCGAGCGCCGCCGCCTGCGCGCTGACGCCTTGCGCGCCGCCGAAGATCGTCGCGGCGCCGGTCCCGCTGGAGGCCGTGGCCACGCGCCGGATGATGGTTCCCAGTTCCGTCCTCGTGCCGACGATGCCGCAGGCGATGCAATCCGAGATCGCCTCGCGGGCACCGGCGACGTCCTTGTCCGACAGCGCGTCGAAGCCGGTCGTCGCCGTGAAATGGGCCAGTGTCTCGCTGATGGTCATATGACGCCCTCGCGCTTCAGGTTGTCGATCGCGCCGGCATCGAGCCCGAGGAGCTCGCGCAGCACGGCTTCGGTGTGCTCGCCCGGCATCGGCGCGGGCGTCGCTACGCCGTCGCGGATGCCGTCGACCTTGATCGGATTGCCCGGCGCGCGGGCGCGGCCGTATACCGGATGCTGCGTTTCGACGACCATGTGCCGCGCGAGCACCACCGGGTCGTTCAGCACGCGGTCGATGGTGTTGATCGGCCCGCAGGGCACCCGCAGCGCCAGGAGGTCCGCCAGCCACTCGTCCGCGGTGCGGGTGAGCAGGATCGGCCGGATGATGCCGAGAAGCTCGGCACGGCGCCCGGACCGGGCCTCGGAGCTGCGGTAGCGCGGGTCCGCGGCAATCTCGGGGATGCCCAGCACGTCGCAGGTCTCCTTCCAGTAGCGCTCGCCGAAGATCGCGATGACGATCCAGCCCGCCTTCGTCGCGAAGGCCTGGTACGGCACGTTGACCTGATGGCCGGAACCCTGCGGCCCCGGCACGTCGCCCGTGTTGAGGTAATGCGCTCCCATGTACGACAGCAGCGCGACCATGCCGTCGAGCATGCTGATCTCGACGTGGCGGCCCCGGCCGGTCAGGCTGCGCGCGTGCAGCGCCGCGAGGATGCCGGTGGCCGCGTGCATCCCGGCCGCGAGGTCGCCCATCGGCAGGCCGAGCCGCACCGGCGTGCCACCGGGCTCGCCGGTCACGCTCATCGCGCCGCCCATCGCCTGCACCACGAGGTCGAAGCTCGAGCGCAGCGCGTAGTCGCCCGTCGAGCCGAAGCCCGAGATCGCGCACGAGACAAGCCGCGGGTTCACCGCCTGCCGCAGCTCGTCGTAGTCCACGCCGAACCGCGCCATCGTCCCGGGCCGGAAGTTGTCGATGATCACGTCCGCCTTCGCCGCCAGCGCGCGCAGCGTGGCGACGCCCTGCGGGTGCTTCAGGTTGAGCGACAGCCCTTCCTTGTTGCGGTTGACGCTGGTGAAGTACGACGACATGCCGTGGCCGAGCGACGGCGCGAGGCTGCGCGTCGTGTCCACGTCGGTGATCGGCTCGATCTTCAGCACGCGGGCACCGAGGTCCGCGAGCGTCATCGTGCAGTGCGGCCCCGCCAGCGCGCGGGTGAGGTCGATCACCAGCAGGTCGGCCAGCGGCGGGGCGAGGCCCGCCGCGCTTCGCGCCTCCGTCACTGCGCGGCTTCCTTCTCCATCAGCTTCAGCAGCTCGGCACCGTCGGGGCCGGCCTTCGACAGCCAGAATTCGCGCGCCGGCGCCGCGGCCGCCTGCCAGACCTTGACCTCGGCCGGGGACAGCTCGGTGACGGTCACGCCGTTGGCGCGCAGCGTCTTCACGCCCTCCGCGTCGTCCTGCTCCTGCACCTTGCTCGCCCAGGCCGCGGCTTCCTGCACCGCCTCGGCCAGGATCTTCTGGTTCGCCGGCGACAGCTTCTCGTAGACGGCCTTCCGGATCACGAAGAAGTACGGGATGCTGTTGTGGTTGTCGATGGTGACGTACTTCATCGCGCCGAACATCTTGCGCTCGATGATCGACGACATCCCCGTGTGCGCGCCGTCGACGGTCCCGCGCTCCAGCGCGAGGAACACCTCCGAGCCGGACATGAAGACGGGGCTCGCCCCGAACGCCTGCAGCAGCTTGGCGCCGATGTCGTTGTTGGTGCGGATCTTGAGCCCCTTGAAGTCGTCGGGCTTCTTCAGCTCGCGCTTGTTGTTGCCGTAGATGCCGAAGCCGTAGTTGAAGTAGCCGAGGCCGACCAGGTTGAAGCGATCGAGCTCGGCGAGGAGCTTCGCGCCGACCGGGCCGGCGAGCACCCGCTGCGCCTGCGCGTGCGTCGTGATCACGTAGGGCACGTCGAGGATGCCGGCGATCGGCATCACCCCGGTCCAGTAGAGCGTCGGCGACAGCCCGGCGTCGATCCCGCCCGAATTGATCGTCTTGATGAAGGTGCTGTCCTTGGCGAGCTGCCCGGCCGGGTACAGCTCGATCTTGACCTGGCCACCGCTGCGCTTGGCGACGTTGTCGGCGACCATCTGCGCCGCCTTGTTGAAGTTGTGCGTGACCGGCAGCTCGAACGACAGCTTGATCGTCTGTACCTGGGCGTGCGCGGCGCCGGCCGCGAACAGCGCCGCGGCGCACAGCCCGGCGAGCGAGCGGAGGGAGGAAGGCATGGCGAGACTCCTTGCGGTGGAAGGGTTGCGGCGGTCAGTGCTTCGGCAGCCAGGTGGCGAGCGACGGGAAGGCCATCACCAGGACCAGCACGAGCGTGATGAGGAACATGAAGGGAACCGTCCCCTTCAGCACCTCCATGAAGTTCTTCTCCCCGGTGATGCCCATGATCACGAACAGGTTGAGCCCGACGGGCGGCGTGATCGTCGCGAGCTCCATGTTGATGACCATCATCACGGCGAACCAGATCGGGTCGATGCCCAGCGAGACGGTGATCGGAAAGACGATCGGCAGCGTGATCAGCATGATCGAGGCGACGTCGAGGAAGTCGCCCATGAAGATCCAGATGACGTTGATCAGGATGAGGAAGATCCACTTGGTGGTCCCGAGCCCGGCCAGCGTGCCGATGATCTCCTGCGCGATCTGCAGCGTCGTCACCACCCGGGCCAGCAGCAGCGCGCCGGCGATGATCAGGAGCAGCATCACCGACACGCGGACCGTGTCGAGCAGGATCGGCAGCAGGTCCTTGAAGCCGATCGACCGGTAGACCAGCATGCTGAGCAGGATACTGTAGATCGCGCCGATCGCCGCCGCCTCGGTCGGCGTGACGATGCCGCCGTAGATGCTGCCCAGCACCACCACCGGCAGCAGCAGCGCGCCGATGTGGCGGACGCTGAACGCGATGCGCTCGCCTATCGGCGCGCGCTCGGCGCGCGGCAGCCGGCCCGACGAATACGCGTAGCCGACGATGTAGACGATGAACACCAGCATCATCACCAGCCCGGGCACGACCCCCGCGAGGTACAGGTGGCCGACCGACGCGCCTGTGATCGCGGCGTAGAGGACGAACGGGATGCTGGGCGGGATCAGGATGCCGAGGGTGCCGCCACCGGCGACGAGACCGTAGGCGAAGCGCTTCGGGTAGCCGTGCTGGCGCATCGCCGGAATCGCCGAGGTGCCGACGGTCGCGGCCGTGGTGGTGCTCGATCCGGCGACCGCGGCGAAGAAGCCGCACGACAGCACCGTCGCGATGCCGAGGCCGCCAGGCCAGTGCCCCACCCAGCGGTTCATCACGTCGAACAGGTGGTCGCCGATCTTCCCGGTCGCGAGCACCTGGCTCATCAGCACGAACAGTGGCACCGCGGCCAGCTCGTAGATCGACAGCGAGTCGAAGAAGACCTGCGGCACGATCGACAGCGGCTCGCCGGTGGCAACCAGGATCACGATCGCCGTCGCGCTGAGCGCGAACGCCACGGGCGTCCCGAGGACCAGTAGCCCGATCACCAGCCCGAGCAGGAGCAGGCTCATCGGGTCGCGTCTTCCATCGCCAGCAGCTCCGGATCGGTCGACTCCGAGTGGATGTGCGGATCCAGGAGCAGCAGCACCGCCTGCACGAGCAGCAGCGCGGCGCCGAGCGGGATGCTGAGCTGCGGAATCCACATCGGCATCGCGAGCGGCGTGAGCGAGACGTCTCCCAGCCTGAAGGAGCGGACGACGTCCTCGCCACCCCAGTACAGGAGGATCAGCGCGAAGGCGACCACGACCACCAGCGTGAACCGGTACATGGCCTGCTGGACCGGCCGCGGGAAGAGCTTGCGCACGACGTCGACGGCGATGTGCGCGTGGACGCGCAGCGTGTACGCCGCGCCGAGCGCGGTGCTCGCGACCAGGAGGTACGAGACGACCTCGAGCGCCCAGGTGGTCGGCCGCGACAGGACGTAGCGCGCGAAGACGTCGACGACCATCACCAGCATGATGCCGGCGATCGCGATCGCCGCGGTGATGCCGCCGTAGATGACGAGCTTGCCGGCCAGCCGCTTCACCCGGCGCGCCTCGAGCGGTCGGCGTGGTCGCGGATGAAGGCGACGATCCGGTCGATCGGGGTGCCCGGCAGGAAGATCTCGCGGATGCCCATCTCCTTCAGCAGCGGGATGTCCTCGTCCGGTATGATGCCGCCGGCCACGACCATGATGTCGTCGCCGCGGCCGCGCTGTTTCAGCGCGGCGATGAGCTTCGGCGCGAGCATCAGGTGGTCGGCCGCGGAGAAGTTGATCGCCACGACGTCGGCGTCCTCGTCGACGGCGGCGTCCGCGATCTGGTCGACCGCGAGCCGCATACCGAGGTAGATCACCTCCATCCCGGCGTCGCGCAGCGCGCGCGTGATCACCTTGATGCCGCGGTCGTGACCATCGAGGCCGGGCTTGCCGGCGACGACGCGGATCCTGCCCGGCGTCACCACTGTGGAGGTCATGGTCAGTAGGCCTGCATCGGGTTGTGGACGCCCCAGCACTTGCGCAGCACGCCGCAGATCTCGCCGAGGGTGATGCGCGCCTTGGCCGCCTCGATGAACAGCGGCATCAGGTTGGTGGTGCCGCGCGCCGCGGCGTCGATCGCTCCGAGCAGCGACTCCACGCGCGCGGCGTCGCGCCGGGCGCGCAGCTGCGCCAGCCGTTCGCACTGCTGCCGCTCGACGGCGGGGTCGACGCGGAAGGTCTCGATCTTCTCGGGCTCGCTGCCTTCCGCGGCACGGTACTTGTTCATGCCGACGAAGACGTGCTCGCCCGACTCGACCTTGCGCTGGAACCGGTAACTCGCGTCGTCGATCTCGCGCTGGACCCAGCCGCTCTCGTGCGCCGCGATCATCCCGCCCATGTCGTCGATCTGCCGCAGGATCGCCTCGGCCCGGGTCTCGATCTCGTTGGTCAGCGCTTCCACGTAATACGAACCGCCCAGCGGGTCGATCGTATTGGTGATGCCGAACTCCTCGGCCATCATCTGCTGCGTGCGCAGCGCGATGCGCGCGGCGCGCTCGGTGGGCAGCGCGAAAGCCTCGTCGAGGCCGGCGGTGAAGATCGCCTGCGCGCCGCCCAGCGCGCCGATCAGCGCGTGCATCGCGATGCGGACGATGTTGTTCTCGGGCTCCTGCCGCGTCAGCGTCGAGCCCAGCGTGCCGCAGTAGATCCGGAACATCGACGAGCGCGGATCCTTCGGCGCGAACCGCTCTTCCATCATCCGCGCGAACAGCCGGCGCGCCGCGCGGAACTTGGCGACTTCCTCGAACAGGTCGCGGTAGCAGCCCAGCGAATACGACAACCGGGGTGCGAAGTCGTCGACGTCGAGTCCCCGCGCCAGCGCCTCCCGGATGTAGACGATCGCGTGGGCGATCGTGAACGCGAGTTCCTGGACGGCGTCGGCACCCGCCTCGCGCATGTGCACACCGGTGATCGACAGCGTGTTCCACTTCGGCACGTGGTGGAAGCAGTGCTCGATCAGGTCGGTGGTGAGCCGCAGCGACGGGCGCACCGGGAAGATGTAGGTGCCCCGGGCGACGTATTCCTTGAGGATGTCGTTCTGCGTCGTGCCCTGCAGCGCCGACAGCGGAATGCCGCGCTCCTCGGCCATCGCGATGTAGAACGCGAGCATCACCGGCGCGGTGGCGTTGATCGTCATCGCCACGCTGGCCTTCTCGATCGGCACGCCGGCGAACAGCGCCTGCATGTCCTCGATCGAGTCGATTGCGACGCCGACCTTGCCCACCGCGCCCGTCGCCTGCGGGTCGTCCGAGTCGTAGCCGATCTGGCTGGGGAGGTCGAACGCGACGGTGAGGCCCGTCTCGTTGTGGGCGAGCAGGTACTTGAAGCGCAGGTTCGCCTCCTGCGCGGTGCCGAAGCCGGAATACGGGCGGATCGTCCACAGCCGGCCCCGGTACATGGTCGGGTACACGCCGCGGACGAAGGGCGCCTCGCCGGGGAAGCCTTCCCGCGCGGCGTACTCGCCGGCCGGCACGTCGAGCGGCGTGTAGATCCGCTTGATCGGGATGTTCGCCTCCGACAGGAACTCCTGCTTGCGCTCCGGGGTGCGCCGCAGCACGGCGGCCAGCGCCCCGCTCTCCCACCGCGCGCGCGCCGCCGCAAGGTCCTCGCCCGCGCCGCCTTCCGACCGCATCCCGTCCTGGCTGTCCGCCATCGCTCCTCCTGTCGCCCGCGCCGCGCCCGCCCGGTCCGTCGCGCCACGGCGGTGCCGATGCCCGGTTTTTTTTCGCCGGCTGACGCGTCGAAGCGGGCAGAATACATGATTTCCGAATCACCGTTCAAGTTTTTGTTGATCGGGTGCGGAACCGGGGGCATAATCGGCGGCGCCGGCACGACGGGCCAGGAACCGGACGCCATCCATAGCGACGAAAACGGCGCGCAGCCGCAGGGGGACAACATGGACTACCGCAACTACCGCGAACTGGCGATCGCACGCGCCGGCTCCATCCTCACCGTCACCATGAACCGCCCCGAGCGCCTGAACGCGATCGGCGGCGTGCTCCACGAGGAACTCTCGCGGATCTTCCAGGACATCGCGCAGGACGAGGCGACCGACGTCGTCATCCTCACCGGCGCCGGCGAAGCCTTCTCGGCGGGCGGCGACATCGACTGGCTGCAGGAAGTCGCCGAGACGCCGGAGAAGTTCGAGCAGGTCGCCGCCGAGGCCAAGCGCATCATCTTCGGGATGCTGGAATGCGACCGGCCGGTGATCGCCCGCGTCAACGGCCCGGCGACCGGCCTCGGGGCCACGATAGCCCTCTTCTGCGACATCATCGTCGCCGCCGACACCGCGAAGATCGGCGACCCGCACGTGCGCGTGGGCTTCGTCGCCGGCGACGGTGGCGCCGTCATCTGGCCGCAGCTCGTCGGCTATGCCCGGGCGAAGGAGTACCTGATGACCGGCGACCTGATGACCGCCGCCGAGGCCGAGCGGATCGGCCTCATCAACCACGTGGTCGCCCCGGCCGACCTCGACGCGAAGGTGAACGAGATCGCGGGCAAGCTCGCCCGCGGCGCGACGAAGGCGATCCGCTGGACCAAGATGGCCACCAACATCGGCCTGAAGCAGCTGGCGCACAGCATGATGGACGCCTCGCTCGCCTACGAATCGCTGTCGAACCGCACCGCCGACCATCTCGAGGCCGTGCGTGCGTTCCGCGAGAAGCGCAAGCCCGTCTTCACCGGCCGCTAGGGAAACCCGCGATGCCACTCGATCCCGCCGCGGCCGATCCGGACACGCCGCTCAATTTCACCGAGCCGGAAACCACGATGATGCTGCGGCACACGCTGCGGCGCTTCGTCGAGCAGGAGATGCCGCGCGAGCTCGCGCAGCGCTGGGACCGCGACAACCACTTCCCGCGCGACGTCTTCGACAAGCTGGCCGCGCTGGGCGTGATGGGCCTCACGGTGCCCGAGGAATACGGCGGCGCCGGGCGCGACATCATCGGCTGCATGGTGGCGATCGAGGAACTGGCGCGGCGGAGCTGCGCGATCGCCGTGCCCTACATCATGTCGGCGTGCTATGCGGGGATGAACCTGCTCGAATGCGCGACCGAGGAGCAGAAGCGCAAGTACCTGCCGCGGGTCGCCGCGGGCAAGCTCATCTTCGCCTACGGCTTCACCGAGCCCGACGTGGGCTCCGACCTCGCCAGCGTCAAGACCACCGCCGAGCGCCGCGGCGACCGCGTGATCATCAACGGCTCGAAGCGTTTCTGCTCCGGCGCCGCGCTGGCCGACTACATCTACGTGCTGGCGAAGAGCGACCGCGAGCTTCCGGTGCGCAGGAACCTGTCGTTCATGCTCGTCCCGCCGACGACCCCCGGGGTCACGATCACGCCGATCGACGGCATGGGCATGAAGGGCGCGCCGACGACCGACGTGACCTTCGACGACGTCGAGATTCCGTTCGAGAACGTGATGGGCGGCGAGGCCGGCTGGAACGCCGGCTGGAAGATGCTGGTGGGCCCGGGGCTCGACACCGAGAAGCTCGAGGTCGCCGCGCTGGCGCTCGGCATCGCCGAGGCCGCCGTCGCCGACGCCTGGGACTACAGCCAGCAGCGCCGGCAGTTCGGCACCGCGATCTCGTCGATCCAGTCGATCCGCCACATGCTGGCCGACGCGCAGACCAAGCTCCATGCGTGCCGGCTGGTGATGGCGCAGGCGGCGTGGCGCGCCGACCGGCGGCTGCCGTGCCGCGCGGAGACGTCGATGGCCAAGCTGTTCGTCTGCGACACGGCGAAGGAGATCGTGCTCGCCTGCCAGAGCATCATGGGCGCCTACGGCTACGTGAAGGGCTTCGACATGGAACGCTACGTGCGCGACAGCCTGCTGATGCCCATCATCGGCGGCTCGTCGATGATCCAGAAGAACAACATCGCCAACGCGCTCGAGCTGCCGCGGTAGCGATGGCCGCGCCGACGCCGCCGCCGCCGGCGGCGCAGGACTGGATCGGGCTGGCGCTGGACGGGCACCGGGCGTCGCTCGCGCGCGCGATCACGGCGATCGAGGAGGACAACGCCGACGCGCCGCGCGTGCTCGCTGCCGCCTATCCGCGGGTCGGTCGCGCGCTCGTCGTCGGGTTCACCGGCGCGCCGGGCGCGGGCAAGTCGACGCTCGTCGCCGCCTGCATCGCCACGGCGCGCGCGCGCGGCCTCACCGTCGGCGTGCTCGCCATCGATCCCTCCAGCCCGCACACCGGCGGCGCGGTGCTGGGCGACCGGATCCGGATGCTCGCGGTGGCCTCGGACACCGGCGTCTACGTGCGGAGCCTCGCCGCGCGCGGGCATCTGGGCGGGCTGTCGGCCGCCGCGTCGCGCGTGGTCGACGTGCTGGATGCCGCCGGCAAGAACCTCATCATCGTCGAGACCGTCGGCGTCGGCCAGTCGGAGACCGAGGTCAGCGGCATCGTGCACCTGACCGTGCTGGTCTGCGCGCCCGGCATGGGCGACGACGTGCAGATGATCAAGGCCGGGGTGCTGGAGACCGCCGACGTGTTCGCCGTCAACAAGGCCGACCTGCCGGAGGCGCAGGGCGTGATCCGGCAGCTGCGGGCGGCGAGCCACCTCGCGCCGGGCCGCGCGCCGCCGGTCGTGGCCACCGTCGCGACGACGGGCCAGGGCACCGGCGAGCTCCTCGACATCCTCGTGACGGAAAACGCCGCGCGCGTCCGGAGCGGCGGCGACGCGCCGGCGCGCCGCCTGTCCCGCACGCTCGCGGCGATGGCTGGCGAGGAAATGCGACGACGGATCGCGCGCGTCGACGGCGCGGTCCTGGACGCGATCTGCACCCGCGTCCTCGCGGGGCAGTGCGGCTTCCAGGTCGCGATCGACGAGCTGCTGCGCGCCGCTGCGGCGCCTGCCGATGGCGGGGACCGCGGGTGAAACCGGCCGCGAAGCCCGGCGCCAGAACGGGCGGCACGCGCGCGCTGCGCTCGGAACAGACGCGACGCGCGCTGCTGCAGGCCGCCACCAGCGTCGTCGGCGAGGTCGGCTACGAAAAGGCATCGATCGCCCGGATCACCGCGCGCGCCAAGGTCGCGCAGGGGACGTTCTACTCCTATTTCGAGTCGCGGCAGGATCTCTTCGACCATCTCCTTCCCGCCGTCGGCCAGGACCTGCTGGAGCAGCTGGCGCAGCGGATGCACGGCGCGACCGGCCTCATGGACGTCGAGGAGCGGGGCTTGCGCGGGCTCTTCCGCTACATCGTCGAGAACCCCGGCTTCTACCGGCTGCTGAACGAGGCCGAGACGCTCGCGCCGAAAGCCCACGGCGCCCACTTCCGCAACGTGGCCGACGCCTACACGCATTCGCTGCATGCGGCGTGGGCACGGGGCGAGCTGCCCGGCTACGACGAGGCCGAGATCCCGGTGCTCGCCTACATGCTGATGGGCATCCGCAGCTACCTGATCCTCGGCTTCGCGCGAAAGGGGCGCGCCATCGCGGAACCACCGGAGGCGGTGATCCAGACCTACCTCAAGTTCGCGCGGGCCGGGTTCCGGGCCGGCTGAACGGGTGGCCCCGCCCCCGCCCTCCCCGTTCCCCGCCATACGCCGAAGTCCTACGGAGGAAACCATGGAACCCGCTGCCGACCCCGTGCTGCTCGACGTCCGCGAAGGCGTGGCGCGCATCCGCTTCAACCGCCCGGCCGCACTGAACGCGATCGACCAGGCGCTCGCCGACCGATTTCTCGCGGCCTGCCGCGCCATCGCCGCGCGCGACGACGTTCGCGTCGTGGTCATCGGCGGCGAAGGCAGGGGCTTCATGGCCGGCGGCGACGTCGCCAGGATGCGCGAGTCGTTGCCCGCCGCCGACGCGTTCGTCGCCTCGCTGCTGGCGTCGATCCACCCGGCGCTGGCGCTGCTCGCCGAACTGGACGCGCCCGTCGTCGCCAGCCTGCACGGGGCGGTTGCCGGCGCCGGTGCCGGCATCGCCCTTGCCGCCGATCTCGCGCTCGCCGCCGACGATACGCGGATCAACCTCGCGTACACCGGCATCGGCGGGACCCCCGACGCTGCATGCACGTGGAACCTGCCCCGGCTCGTCGGCCTGCGCAAGGCGATGGAAATCGCGCTGCTGTCCGACACCGTCGACGCGCCGGAGGCGCTGCGGCTCGGGCTCGTGAACCGCGTGGTGCCGGCCGCCGCACTGGAGGCCGAGACCATGGCACTGGCGACCCGGCTCGCGCGAGGCCCCACCGGCGCCTACGGCCGCGTCAAGCGGCTGCTGCGCGCGTCGTTCGGCCGCGACATGCGGCAGCAGATGGATGCCGAGCGCGACGCCTTCTGCGCCGCCGCGCGTTCGGTCGATTTCGCCGAGGGCATCAACGCGTTCGCGGCGCGGCGCAAGCCGGCTTTCGTCGGCCGCTGACAACCGGTTCCGTCGCCCGATCCTTTCCGTCGCCCGGGTTGAGCGAAAGCGAAACCCGGGTCGGCGTGGCCATGGCCGCGATTGCCCCGGGTTCCACGGATCCCGCTACTTCAGGATCAGCAGCATGATGAACGACAGGAAGAGCATCATGTGCACCGCGCCCTGCAGCACGTTGGTGCGTCCGCTCGCGAACGTGAGCATGCTGATGAGCAGCGTCAGGAGCAGCATCGCCTCCTCGATGCGAGGGAGGCCGAGCACGACGTTGGTCCCGTGCGCGAGGCCGATGATCACCACGGCCGGAATCGTCAGCGCCAGCGTCGCGAGCGCCGAGCCCAGCAGGATGTTCATCGACCGCTGCATCCGGTTCCCGAGCGCGGCGCGGATCCCGCCCAGGCCCTCCGGCGCCAGCACCAGGATGGCGACCGCGAGCGCGCCGAGCGAGGGCGGCGCGCCGAGCACGTCGATGCCGTGGTCGAGCAGGACGGCGAATTTTTCCGCGAGGAAGATGACGAGCAGCAGGTAGGCGACGAGCAGCATCACGTGATACGTCACGGAGCGCGTCCCGGCGTGGTCCGGCGCAGCCGCGGCCGGCGCGCCGGTGGAGAGATCCATGCGCTCGACGAAGAACGACCGGTGGCGGGTCGTCTGGATGGCCAGGAAGACCACGTAGAGACCGACGCACATGATGACGAGGAACGCCTCCTGCCCGCGCGAGAAGGTCCCGGTCGACGTCGCCTGCGTGAGGTTCGGCACGACCAGCCCGAACACCGACAGTGCGACGATCACGCTGAGGTAGGAGTTCACGCCCTGGAGGTTGTACGTCTGCTCGTGGTAGCGCAGGCCGCCCAGCAGCAGCGCGAGGCCGACGAGGCCGTTGAGCACGATCATCACCACCGAGAACATCGTGTCCCGCGCGAGCGTGGGATCGGGTTCGCCGGTGGTCATCACGATCGCGATGGTGAAGATCTCGATGCTGGCCACCGACAGCGTGAGGATCATCGTGCCGTAGGGCTCGCCGAGCAGCTCGGCCAGCGCGTCGGCATGGCGCACCACGGCGGCGGCGCCAAGGATGATCGTGGCGAACAGCCACGCGAACATCAGCGCTCCGGTGAGCGTCTCCGCCTCCGCGGCGAGCCACCGCGCGCCCATCAGCGCGAACACGAAGCTCGTCGCGACGAGCACGAGCAGCCCCGCCTCGCGGCGCAGCGCAGGCAGCCACGCGGCCCCGCCGGCCGAGCCTGCCGTCACCTCGTCGCGCGGCGGCGACTCAGGCGGTTCCACCGACCGTCAGGCCGTCGATCTTCACGGTCGGCTGCCCGACGCCGACGGGAACGCTCTGGCCGTCCTTGCCGCAGGTGCCGATTCCCGTGTCCATCTCGAGGTCGTTGCCCAGCATCGACACGCGCGTCAGGGCGTCCGGGCCGTTGCCGATCAGCGTCGCGCCCTTCACCGGGTAGGCGAGCTTGCCGTTCTCGATCTTCCACGCCTCGGCCATCGAGAACACGAACTTGCCGCTGGTGATGTCGACCTGCCCGCCGCCGAAGTTGACCGCGTAGAGGCCGTCCTGCACCGACGCGATGATCTCCGCCGGATCGCGGTCTCCGGCGAGCATGATGGTGTTGGTCATCCGCGGCATCGGCATGCTCGCGAACGACTCGCGGCGACCGTTGCCGGTCGGCGCCACGCGCATCAGCCGCGCGTTCTGCTCGTCCTGCATGTAGCCCTTCAGCACGCCGTCCTCGATCAGGACGGTGCGCTGCGTGGGGTTGCCCTCGTCGTCGATGTTGAGCGAACCGCGCCGGCGCTCGATCGTGCCGTCGTCGATCACCGTGATGCCCCTGGCCGCGACCTGCTGCCCGACGCGGCCGGAGAACGCGCTCGTCCCCTTGCGGTTGAAGTCGCCTTCCAGCCCGTGCCCGATCGCCTCGTGGAGCAGGATGCCCGGCCAGCCGTGGCCCAGCACCACCGTCGTGCTGCCCGCGGGCGTCTCGCGCGCGTCGAGATTCACCGTGGCCTGGCGAACCGCCTGCCCGGCATATTCGGCCAGCACCGCGTCGCTGAAGTGCGCGTAGTCGAAGCGACCGCCGCCGCCCGCGTAGCCCTGCTCGCGGCGGCCGTCGGCCTCGACGATCACGGTGACCGAGACGCGGACCAGCGGCCGCACGTCGGCGACGATGCGCCCGTCGCTCCGCGCGATCAGCACGGCCTCGTATTCGCCGGCGATCGACGCCATCACCTGCGCCACGCGCGGGTCGCGCGCGCGGGCCATCTTCTCCAGCCGCTCGAGCAGCGCGACCTTCTCTTCCTCGGGCAGCGACGTCACGGGATCGCGCGGGACATACAGCGAGCGCGCCGCGCCGATCCGCGCGGTCACGGCGGCGGCTGCCGCCTGGCCCTGGCGCCCGATCGCGCGGGTCGCGACGGCGGCTTCTTCCAGCGCCGCCAGCGTGATGTCGTCGGAATAGGCATAGGCCTGCTTCTCGCCGCGCACCGCGCGGATGCCGACGCCGCGGTCGATGCTGAACGAGCCGCCCTTGACGATCCCCTCCTCGAGGCTCCAGCTCTCGACGCGCGAGTACTGGAAGTAGAGGTCAGCGAAGTCGACGTCGTGGGTGTGGATCGACGCCAGGATGCGCGTGAGGTGCGCGGTGTCGAGGCCGGCGGGCTCCAGCAGCAGGTGCCGGGCCTCGGCGAGCAGCGTGTCGTGGACGGGGGGCAGCGAAAGTTCGGTCATGTTGCTCCTTGTGCGGACGCGGCGGCGCATCCCGGAGGCCGGCGCCGCGACAATGGTTCGCATTGTCGCACCGGAATCAGTTTTCCGCCGCCGCGCTTCGGCCGAGGTAGGTCGCGGCCACGCGCGGGTTGGCGGCCAGGTCGTCGCTCGGGCCCTCGATGGCAAGCTCGCCGGTCTCGAGCACGTAGCCGTAGTCGGCGACCTGCAGCGCCGCGCGCGCGTTCTGCTCGACCAGCAGGATCGAGACGCCCGCGTCGCGCAGCTCCGCGACTATCCGGAAGATGTCGCGGACGATAAGCGGCGCGAGGCCGAGCGACGGCTCGTCCAGCATCAGCAATGCCGGCTTTCCCATCAGCGCCCGGCCCATCGCCAGCATCTGCCGCTCGCCGCCGGACAGCGTGCCCGCCTGCTGGTCGCGGCGCTCCAGGAGGCGCGGAAACCGCGCATAGACTTCGTCCAGCGTGGCCCGCCAGCTCCGGTCGCCGCGGCGCACCCGCTGGAACGCGCCGAGCTCGAGGTTGTCGGCGACGCTCATCGCGGCGAACAGCTCGCGCCGCTCCGGCACGAGGATCAGCCCGCGCGCCACGCGCTCCTCGACCGACAGCGCCGCCGCGGAAGCGCCACGGTACCGGATTTCGCCCTGCGCCGGCAGCAGCCCCATGATCGCCGCCAGCAGCGTCGTCTTCCCGGCGCCGTTGGGGCCGATCACGGTCACGATCTGCCCGGGAACGACGTTGATCGACACGTCGTGCACGGCACTCACCTTGCCGTAGGCGACGCGCAGGTTGCGCAGTTCGAGGAGCGGTTCCATGCGATGGAGCGTCAGGGTCGCGTCTGGGTCGGATTTGGGTGCACTGGCGGCGCGTCAGACGCCGCCGAGATAGGCTTCGAGGACCGCAGGGTTCCGCTGGATCTCGGCGGGCAGGCCTTCGGCGAGCATCTCGCCGAATTCCATCACCACCAGCCGGTCGGTGAGCCCCATCACGAAGTCCATGTCGTGCTCCACCAGCAGCACCGTCATTCCGCCGGCGCGCAACTGGCGCAGCAGCACGGCGAGCTCCTGCTTCTCGAGATAGCGCAGCCCCGCCGCCGGCTCGTCGAGCAGCAGCAGCATCGGGTCGGCCGCCAGCGCGCGCGCGATCTCGACGATCCGCTGCTTGCCCAGCGGCAGGCTGCCTGCCGGGTCGTCGCGGTGCGCCGCGAGGCCGACCCGGGCGATCGCGCGATCCGCCTCGGCGCGGGTGCGCGCCTCCTCGGCCCGGTCGAGCCTCAGCGCGGACGCGAGCACGCCCGACGTTCCGCGCAGGTAGGCGCCGAGCGCCACGTTGTCCAGCACGCTCATCTGCGGGATCAGCTTCACGTGCTGGAACGTCCGCCCGATGCCGCGACGCGAGATCTCGAACGGCCGGCAGCCCGCGAGCGACTCGCCGCAGAAACGGACGTCGCCGGAAGTCAGCGGCAGGACCCCCGAGATCAGGTTGAACATCGTGCTCTTGCCCGCACCGTTGGGACCGATCAGCCCGAGGATCTCGCCGCCGTGGAGCGCGAACGACAGGTCGTTGACGGCGACGAGGCCGCCGAACTCCTTCCGCGCCCGGACCACCTCGAGCAGCGCGCCCGGGGGGGCGGCCCGCGATCGCGACGGCAGCGGTTCTCGCGCGACCGGCAGCGGCCGCGGCCGCTCGGGGAACCAGCGCGCGAGCCACGACCAGACGCCGTCGCGCGCGCGCTGCAGCATGACGACCATCAGGATGCCGAACACGACGATCTCGAAATTGCCGCTCTTGCCGAGCAGCGAAGGCAGGATGTCCTGCAGCACCTGCTTCAGGAGCGTGATCAGCGTCGCGCCGATCACCGCGCCCCAGACGCTGCCCGCGCCGCCGACGACGACCATGAACAGGTACTCGATGCCCTGGTTGATGCCGAACGGCGTCGGGTTCACGAAGCGCTGCAGGTGCGCGTAGAGCCAGCCGGAGACGCACGCGAGCAGCGCGGCGTAGACGAACACGACGATGTTGAGGCGCGCCGAGTCGACGCCGAAGGCCTCCGCCATGCCGGCCTGCCCCTTCAGCGCGCGGATCGCCCGGCCGGGCCGCGAATCGAGCAGGTTGTCCGTCGCCCACAGCGCGGCGAGCGCGATGCCCCAGATCAGGAAATAGAAGTGGCGCTCGTTGCGCAGTTCCAGCGAAAACAGCGTCAGCGACGGGATGCCGGACAGCCCGGTGTGGCCGCCCAGCAGCTCGAGGTTGCCGAACAGGAAGTAGAGGCTGATGCCCCAAGCGATGGTGGCGAGCGGCAGGTAGTGCCCGCGCATCCGCAGCGTGATGAAGCCGAGGAACAGCGCAAGCGCGAGCGTCAGCGCGAGGCCCACCGCCAGGTTGACCCACGGCGACAGCGCGTACTGCGCCGACAGCACGGCGGTCGTGTACGCACCGATGCCGACGAACGCCGCCTGGCCGAACGACGTCTGTCCCGCGACGCCGGTCAGCAGCACGAGGCCGAGCGCCACGATGCTGTAGAGCCCGATGTAGTTGCCGAGCGTGACCCAGAACTGCGGCGCCGCGAGCGGAATGGCCACCAGGAGCACGAGGAAGCCCGCGAGCAGCAGGCGTCCAAGCCGGTCGCCGGGGGCGGTCGCGGGGTTATTCTTCGTCGTCATGGTGCGAATTGAGGCTGCGCCACAGGAGGACCGGGATGATCAGCGTGAAGACGATCACTTCCTTGAACCCGCTCGCCCAGAACGACGCGAAGGCCTCCACCAGCCCGACGAACAGCGCGCCGGCGGCGGCGACCGGATAGCTCACGAGCCCGCCGATGATCGCGCCGACGAAGCCCTTGAGGCTCACCAGGAAGCCCGAGTCGTAGTAGACCGTGGTGATCGGCCCGATCAGGATGCCCGAGAACGCGCACAGCAGCGCCGCCAGCACGAACGTCAGCGCGCCGGCGAGGTCGGGCGACACGCCGACCAGCCGCGCGCCCACGCGGTTGAGGGCGGTCGCCCGCAGCGCCTTGCCGTAGAGCGTCCGGCCGAAGAAAGCGTAGAACGCGGCGATGAAGCCCAGGCTGGCCGCGACCACCAGCAGGCTCTGGACGCTGATCCGGATGCCGCCCAGCTCGAACGCGGCCGAGGAAAACGGCGGCGTCCGCGAACCCTCGGCGCCGAAGAACCACAGTCCCAGCCCTGTCAGCGCGAAATGCACGGCGACCGAAATGATGAGCAGCACCAGCACGCTCGCTTCGGCGACCGGCTGGTAGACGATCCGGTACAGCAGCGGGCCCATCGGCGTGACCAGCGCCAGCGTGACGAGGATCTGCGCCCAGAACGGCAGCTCGCGGCCGGCAAGCCACCAGGAGAGCGCCGCGATCGCCATCGGCAGGCCGGCCCACAGCAGCACGCGCTGCGGTATGCGCCGCGCCTCGCCGCGGGCGAGGCAGGCCCGTATTTCCATGGCGCCCGCGACGGCCGCCATGCCGACCAGGAGACTGACCGTTCCGGGCGGCTTGCCCATCTGCAACCCGGCGAGCGTCAGCGTGCCGTAGGCGACGAGCTCGCCGGAGGGCACGAAGATCACCCGGGTCACGCCGAACACCAGCACCAGCGCAAGCGCGAGCAGCGCATAGACGGCACCGTTGGTGATGCCATCCTGCACGAGCAGCGAGAAGATCTGGAAATCCATCCGGGGCGGCGAGGCGGTGCTGGGCGGGGGTGCGAGGCGTGGCGATTCAGTGCGGTGCAAGAAAAAGGCCGGATGCGGGCAATGCCGCAGCCGGCCCTTCGGGGTGGCGTCGGCTTACTTCGCCAGCACCCACTTGCCGTTGTCGATCTTGATCATCGTCCGCGCCCGGTTGTCGAGGCCGTTGTGGTCCTGCGGCGACATCGTGAACACGCCGTGCGTCGCGACCAGCTCCTTCGTGTTCTCGAGCGCGTCGCGCAGCGCGATCCGGAACTCCTTGGTGCCGGGCTTGCCCTTCTTCATCGCCTCGGGCACGGCGCGGGCGAGCAGCAGGTAGGCGTCCCACGCGTGGCCGCCGAACGTCGAGCGCGAATCCTTGCCGAACTTCGCCTCGTACTTCGTGATGTACTCGGCGGCGGATTTCTTTAGCGGGTTGGAATCGGGCAGTTGCTCATAGACGAGCATCGGGCCGATCGGCAGGATCGTGCCGTTGCCGTCCTTGCCGACGACCCGCAGGAAGTCGGGATTGGCCACGCCGTGCGTCTGGTAGATCTTGCCCTTGTAGCCGCGCGCGGCGAGTTCCTTCTGCGGCGTCGCGCCCGGCGTTCCCGCGGCGCCGATCAGCACGGCATCGGGGTTCGCGGCGACGATCTTCAGGACCTGGCCTGTGACCGACGCGTCGTTCCGGTTGTACTTCTCGTCGGCGACGACCTTGATGCCGGCGGTCTGCGCGGAGCGCTTCATCTCCTGCAGCCAGCCGTCGCCGTAGGCATCCGCGAAGCCGATGTAGGCCATCGTCTTCACGCCGTTGGCCTTCATGTGCACGGCGATCGCGTCGGCCATCAGCGCGTCGTTCTGCGGCGTCTTGAACACCCAGCGCGTCTTCGGATTGGCCGGATCGACGATGCGCGCGGACGCCGCCATCGAGATCATCGGCGTGTCGGCGTCGGCGACGATGTCGATCATCGCAAGTGAGTTCGGCGTGATCGTCGAGCCGATGACGACGTCGACCTTGTCCTCGGAGATGAGCTTCTTGGTGTTGGTGACGGCCTTCGTCGTGTCCGAGCCGTCGTCGAGGATGATCCAGTTGACCTTCTCGCCGCCGAGGGTCGCCGGCAGCAGCTCGAAGGTGTTCTTTTCCGGGATGCCGAGCGAGGCGGCGGGGCCGGTCGCCGAGAGCGTCACGCCGACGTTGATGTCCGCGCGGACGGGGCCGGCCGCGAGGACGAGCGCGGCCGCCAGGGCCGGCAACAGCTTGTGCAGGTGCATTTGATTCCTCCAGAACTCCGACTTGTCGACAGCGACCGCGGCGGTCGGGCGTCGCCGCGGACTATTTTCTAAGCGCGTCGCGGATCTCGCGCAGCAGCAGCACGTCCTCGGGCGTGGGCGGCGGCGCCGCCGGCGCGGCGGGTTCCTCGCGCTTCAGACGGTTGACCTGCTTCACCATCATGAAGATCACGAAGGCCAGGATGGCGAAGTTGAGCGCGACGGTGATGAAATTGCCGTAGGCGAACAGCGGCACGCCCGCCTTGGTGAGCGCCTCGTAGGTGTTGGGGCCCGCGTAG
Organism: Bordetella parapertussis; assembly: GCA_943331295.2. Lineage (GTDB taxonomy): Bacteria > Pseudomonadota > Gammaproteobacteria > Burkholderiales > Casimicrobiaceae > CAIWHR01. The sequence continues at coordinate 62,080 of CALQLA020000014.1, forward strand.
CCTGCGGGCAGGTTGCCGAGCATGAAGAACCAGTTCGAGAAGTCGAGCCCGCCGAAGATCCGGCCGACGACGGGCATGATGAGGTCCTTCACCAGAGAATCGACGATCTTGCCGAACGCGCCGCCGATGATGACCCCGACCGCGAGGTCCATCACGTTGCCCTTCAGCGCGAATTCGCGGAACTCCTTGGCCATCGACATGCGTCAGTTCTCCCTGTAGAGCGGTGTTAGCTGGTGCGTTCAGCGCCCGCCCGGCCGCCCGAAGGGCGCTGATACTCCCCCTCGGGGGGCAGCGAGTGCGGGGGCCGTCACGCTCAAACTGCGGCTTCGCCGGATTCGCCGGTGCGGATGCGGATGACCTGCTCCACCGCCGTCACGAAGATCTTGCCGTCGCCGATCTTGCCCGTGCGCGCCGCCTTGACGATCGCCTCGATCGCACCGTCGACGGCGGCATCCTGCAGCACCACCTCGACCTTGACCTTCGGGAGAAAGTCGACGACGTATTCCGCACCGCGATAGAGCTCGGTGTGGCCCTTCTGCCGGCCAAAGCCCTTCACTTCGGTGACGGTGAGGCCGGTGACGCCGATTTCGGACAGCGCCTCGCGCACCTCGTCCAGCTTGAACGGCTTGATGATCGCTTCGATTTTCTTCATGGGAATTGCAGTGGCCGGGGATGGAAACGGGGAACGGGGCGCGCAGAAACCGGAACTCGGGCCGTTCTCGACCCGCTAGCTTACACGATGGCGGCCCCGCGCGCAGCGTCCTCAGCCGGCCTTGCCGACCGCGCCGGGCACCGGCGCCGGCGCGAGATCGTCGGCGTCGGCCCACGCCGACGTGATCGGATACCGCCAGTCCTTGCCGAAGCCACGCGGCGTGATGCGGATGCCGACCGCCGCCTGCCGACGCTTGTATTCGCTGATCTTGATCAGCCGGACGACCCGCCGCACGTCGGCCGGCGCGTAGCCCATCGCGACGATTTCCGCCGGGCTCCGATCCTGCTCGACGTAGGCCTCGAGCACGGCGTCGAGCACGTCGTACGGCGGGAGCGAGTCCTGGTCGGTCTGGTTGGCGCGGAGCTCGGCCGACGGCGCCCGGGTGATGATCCGCTCCGGGATCACCCTGCCCAGCGTGTTGCGGTAGCGCGAGAGCCGGTACACGAGCGTCTTGCTGATGTCCTTCAGCACGGCGAAGCCGCCCGCCATGTCGCCGTAGAGCGTCGCGTAGCCGACCGCCATTTCCGACTTGTTGCCCGTGGTCAGCACGATCGCGCCGAACTTGTTCGACAGCGCCATCAGCAGCGTCCCGCGGATCCGCGCCTGGATGTTCTCCTCGGTGGCGTCGGCCGGCAGGCCCGCGAACTCGCCGGAGAGCGCCGTCGCGAAGGCCTGGAACATCGGCTCGATCGGAATCTCGTCGTAGCGCACGCCGAGGATGCCGGCCATCGTCTGCGCGTCCTCGAGGCTGATCGCCGCGTTGTACGGCGACGGCAGCATCACCGCGCGGACGCGGTCGCGGCCCAGCGCGTCGACGGCAACCGCCAGCGTCAGCGCTGAATCGATGCCACCGGAGAGTCCCAACAGCACGCCGGGGAAGCGGTTCTTGCCGACGTAGTCGCGCACCCCCATCACCAGTGCCGAATAGACGTGCGGCTCAAGGGCAGTGTCGAGCACCCCGCGCACGGGCTTCGGCACGGCGCCGTCGAAGGCGGCGATGGCGATCGCCTCGTGCCACGCCGGCAATTGCTGCGCCACGGCACCGGTGGCGTCCAGCACGAAGGAGGCGCCGTCGAAGACCAGCTCGTCCTGGCCGCCGACGCGGTTGACGTAGACCACCGGCAGGACCGTCTCCCGCGCCCGGGCGCCCACCTGCTCCTGCCGCAACGCCTGCTGCCGCGTGTGGTACGGTGAGCCGTTGATCACCACCAGCACCTGCGCGCCGGCCGCCTTCGCCTGCAGCGCGGGCCCGGGAAACCAGCAGTCCTCGCAGATGATGAAGCCGACGCGCACGCCATCGAACTCGACGACGCACGGCTCGCTGCCGGCGTCGAAGTAGCGTTGCTCGTCGAACACCGTGTAGTTGGGCAGTTGCTGCTTGCGGTACCTGCCCGCGACCTTGCCGTCCCTGAGCACCGCCAGCGCGTTGTAGCGCCTGCCCCCGGCGACCTCGGGATAGCCGACGACGACCGCGCAGCGGCCGACCCGCGCCGCGAGCGCGGCGAGCTGCGCCGCGCAGGCGTCGACAAAGGCCGGTCGCAGCACGAGGTCCTCCGGCGGGTAGCCGCAGAGCGAAAGTTCCGGCGTGACGACGAGCTGCGCACCGGCGCGCTCGCCGTCGGCGACGGCCCCGAGGATCGACGTGGCGTTGCCCGCCAGGTCGCCCAGCACCTGATTCAATTGCGCGATGACGATCTGCATGGGGAAAAATGGTAGCACGGGCATCGACTCCCCCCGGGCGGCGACTCGCGGCGCACCGCCCGCGCCGACGCGCGGGTTGGCGCGCGCGCGCGGTTCACGCCACAATCGGCCCCTCCCGATGAAGACCGCACCGCCCCTTCCCGCCGCTTCCCGTTCCCCCGCCGACGCCGTCGTGCTCCGCGAAAGCACGCCACTTGCCTCGATTCCGGCGGCGGCATGGGATGCGCTGGCAACGGGACAACCGCTGCTGTCCCATGCGTTCCTGCTGGCGCTGGAGGAAAGCGGATGCGCAGCGCGCGCGACCGGCTGGGACCCGCAATTCGTCACCGCATGGCAGGACGACGCGCTGGTCGGCGCGCTGCCGCTCTACGCCAAGGCCCACTCGTACGGCGAATACGTATTCGACTGGGCGTGGGCGGACGCGTATCGCCGCTATGGCCGCCGCTACTATCCGAAGCTGGTCGCGGCCATCCCCTTCACTCCCACGCCGGGGCCGCGCCTGCTGGCCGCCGATCCCGCGGTGCAGGCCGCGCTCCTGCGGCGCGCCGGCGACCTGCTGGCCGGCGGCGCGTATTCATCGCTGCATGTGCTCTTCCCCACGCAGTCCGAGGCCGCGCTGTGCGAGGCGGCGGGCATGACCACGCGCCTCGGCGTGCAGTTCCATTGGGAGAACCCCGGCTACCGCGACTTCGCCGATTTCCTCGCCGCGTTCAACCACGACAAGCGCAAGAAGGTGAAGCAGGAACGGCGCAAGCTCGCGGAGGCCGGCGTGACCTTCGTGCGCAAGACGGGCCGCGAGATCACGGCGGCGGACTGGGCGTTCTTCTATGCGTGCTACGAGGGGACCTATGCCGCGCACGGGTCCACGCCCTACCTGTCGCCGGAGTTCTTCGAGCGCATCGGGAGCGCGATGCCGGGCAATATGCTGCTCGTCCTCGGCCTGCGCGACGGACGGCCCGTGTGCGCGGCGCTCGACGTCTACGCCGGCGACGCGATGTGGGGGCGATACTGGGGGACGACGGAATACGTTCCCGGCATGCATTTCGAGGCCTGCTACTACCAGGCGATCGAGTTCTGCATCGAGCAGAAGATCGCCCGCTTCGAAGGCGGCGCCCAGGGCATCCACAAGCTCGCGCGCGGACTGTTGCCGGTGACGACCTACTCCGCCCACGCGATCGCCGACCCGGATTTCGCCGCCGCCATCGCTGACTTCTGCGCGCGCGAGCAGGTCGAGGTCGCGCACAAGGTCGACGAACTGGAGACGTCCGCCCCGTTCAAGCGCGTGCCGTAGGCGGCAGGCGCGCCGCGCTGCGTGCTAGACTTTTCGGCATGACCAACGACACTGTCCTGCTCACCCGCGAGGGTCCCGTCGCGACGCTGGCGCTCAACCGCCCCGCCGCGCTCAACGTCCTAAACTTGGAGATGGTCGACGCGCTGGTAGCGACGACGTCGGCGCTGGCCGCCGACGACAGCGTGCGCGTCGTCGTCATCCGCGGCGAAGGCCGCCACTTCATGGCCGGCGGCGACATCCGCACGTTTGCGGAGCAGCTGCCCAATCCGCCCGCGGCGCGCGAGAAGAGCTTCCAGGCGCTGGTCGAGCGGATGCACGTCGCCATCGAAATGCTGCACCGGATGCCGCACCCGGTGGTCGGCTGCGTGCACGGCGCGGTCGCCGGCTTCGGCCTGTCGCTGATGAACGCTTGCGACCTCGTGGTGGCCGCCGACGACGCCTACTTCGCCGCTGCCTACCGGCACATCGCGCTGACGCCGGACGGCGGTGGGTCCTGGGCGCTGCCGCGCCTCGTCGGCATGCGCAAGGCGATGGAGATTTTCCTCCTCGGCGAGCGCTTCGACGCCGCCGAGGCGTTGCGGCTCGGCCTCGTCAGCCGCGTCGTGCCTGCCGCCGAACTCGACGCTGCGGTCGGCGCCGTCGTCCGGGCGCTCGCCGACGGGCCGGTGTTCGCGCTGCGCAACACCAAGCGCCTGGTGCGAGAGTCGCTCGCCCGGACGCTGTCGGAGCAACTGCAGGCCGAGGCGGTGAGCTTCGGACAGTGCACCGGCCGTCCCGATTTCAGCGAAGGCATCACGGCCTTCCTGGCCAAGCGCGCGCCGGACTTCGGACGCGGCTGACGGAGACCGCGGGAGCGGCGCTGCAACCGCCGCTCCGGCCCCGCGATCGGTGAACCCCACGGAACCCGCAACCATGCCAAGCACGAGCCTCGCCGCCAAGACGATCTTCATTTCGGGCGCATCGCGCGGCATCGGCCTCGCCATCGCGCTGCGCGCCGCGCGCGACGGCGCAAACATCGCGCTCGCGGCCAAGACCGACACGCCCAATCCCAAGCTGCCGGGCACGATCCACACGGCAGCGGCGGCGATCGAGGCGGCCGGCGCCGCGGCGGGCGCCCGCGCGCTGCCGCTCCTGTGCGACATCCGCGACGAAGCGGCGGTCCGCGCCGCCGTCGACGCGACGGTCGCGCGCTTCGGCGGCATCGACATCCTGGTCAACAACGCCAGCGCCATCAGCCTCACCGGGACGCTGGCGACGCCGATCAAGCGCTTCGACCTGATGTTCGACGTCGACGTGCGCGGCACCTTCGTCTGCGCGCAGGCCTGCCTGCCGCACCTCCTGGCCTCGGCCACGGCGGGACGCAACGCGCACATGCTGACACTGTCGCCGCCGCTCAACCTCAACCCGCGCTGGTTCCGCGATCACGTCGCGTACACCATCGCGAAATACGGGATGAGCATGTGCGTGCTGGGCATGGCCGAGGAATTCCGCGGCCGGGGCATAGGCATCAATGCGCTGTGGCCGCGGAGCGTGATCGCGACGGCCGCGATCGCGATGATCCCGGGTGCCGGCGAGGCCCTGGACAGGATGCGCACGCCGGAGATCGTGGCCGACGCCGCGCATGCGGTGCTGACGCGCGACGCGGCGACGACGACCGGAAACTTCTTCCTCGACGAGGACGTGCTCGCCGAGGCCGGAATCACCGATCTCGACCGCTATGCGGTCACGCCCGGGATGCCGCTGCTGCCGGACCTTTTCCTCGACGCGTAGCCGAGTCGCGTAGCCCGGGTTGAGCGCGAGCGAAACCCGGGCTACGGCACTCCTCCGTGCGAAGCGCCGGTCAGCGGTTGAAATCCTCGTCCGGCTTCGGATCGACCCTGCGCGGCGCCTCGTTGCCCGGACTCGGGTCCCCGCCGGGAGCGGCACCGCCGGGTTTCGGACCCCGCCGGTTGCGATTGCCGCGCGACCGGTTCTTGCCCTGCCCGGCCCCCTGGCCGTGCGGTGCCTTGCCCTGCGGCCGCGGGGCGACCGGCAGCCCTTCCGGAGTGGCGCCGGGAATCGTCAACGTCGTCATCACGATCGGCGACGGGGCCGCACCGCGCGGAACCTGCGCGTCACCGCCGCGCCTCGGCTTGCCCTTGTGCGGCGGACGCGCACCCGGCGGCCCCTGGCGGGGCCCGCCCGGGCCCTGCCCCTGGCGCGGGCCACCCTGACGGGGTCCACCCTGCCCCTGGCGCGGCGCTCCCTGCCCCGCGGCGGCACGCGCGCCCCCCGGCGCGGCGCCCTGCCGCGGGCCGCCCTCGCCGGCTCCCTGCCGCGGCCCCCCCGGCCCCTGGCCCTGGCGCGGGCCACCCTGCCGCGGACCTTGGCGGGCGCGCGGCTGCCCATCGGGTGCGCGTCCGCCCGCCTGGCCCTGGCGCAGCGCGCCGTTGCCCTGCCCCTGCGCCGGCCGGGCGCCGGGCGGTCCCTGCCGCGCCTTGCCCTGGCCCTGCTTCGGCCGCGGCCCGGCCTGGTTGACCGGGCGCGGCGCGGCGCCGAGATGCGTCGCGTGCTTGCCGTGCTGCCGCTCGAACACTCGCGCGTTGTTGCCGTTGACCTCCTCCTCCTCCACCTCGGGCGTGGCGACGAAGACGTTCCCGGCGTTGTCGTCGATCTCGTCCAACTCGTCGTCGTCGTCGACGTCGAATTCCGCATCGGCCGGATCACGCGGGATCGGCTTGCCGCCCTGGCCGATGCCGCCCGTCTGCATGCCCGCCGCCAGCAGCACGGCGTTGACTTCCTCGGGCGTCAGCTCGAGCGTCTGCCCGCGCTTGACGCGCGAGGGCATCGCCACCGTGCCGTAGCGGGTGCGGATGAGCCGGCTCACCGTGAGCCCGAGTGCCTCGAACAGCCGGCGCACTTCCCGGTTGCGGCCCTCCTTGATGACGACGTGGTACCAGTGGTTGGCGCCTTCGCCGCCACCGTCGGCGAGCGGCTCGACGTTGGCCGGGCCGTCCTCGAGCTCGATGCCCGGCAGCAGCGCGTGCTGCTGCTCCGGCGTCAGCGTGCCCAGCACGCGGACCGCGTACTCGCGCTCGACTTCGTAGCGCGGATGCATCAGCCGGTTCGCGAGCTCGCCGGCGTTGGTGAAGAGCAGCAGCCCCTCGGTGTTGAAATCGAGGCGGCCGACGGCGATCCACTTGCCGTTGCCGATCTTGGGCAGGTGCTCGAACACCGTCGGGCGACCCTCGGGGTCGTCGCGGGTGACGATCTCGCCGGCGGGCTTGTGGTACATCAGGATCCGCGCGCGCGTGTCGGCGAACCGGACCTTGACCATCTCGCCGTTGATCCGCACCTCGTCGCCGGGGCCGACCTTCTGGCCGACGTCGGCGGGCTCGCGGTTGACCGTGATCCGGCCCGCGATGATGAGTTCCTCCATCGCGCGGCGGGAGCCGAAGCCGCAGGACGCCAGCACCTTGTGCAGGCGCTGCGGCTCGGTGAAGACCTCGTCAGTGGAGGACTTGTGGCGCGTCGGGCCCAGGCTCTCCGCTATCTGCTGGAGGGCCAGGCTCGTGTGCTTCACTACCGGGCCCGTCGGCGGGCGGCGCCAGGAGGATTGGGCTCGCGAGCGCGTATTGCGCTTCGGCGGCTTTGGTTGGGGCATCGGGCATCTCCAGCAGGTGGGAAGCGTCGAGCTCGGCCAGGGGGGGCAACTCGGATAACGAGCGCAGGCCGAGATCGTCGAGAAAGGTCTTGGTGGTGGCGTAAAGCGCCGGGCGGCCCGGCGATTCGCGGTGACCGACCACTTCGACCCATTGGCGGTCCTCCAGCGCCTTGACGACGTTGGTGGACACGGCAACGCCGCGGATGGCTTCGATTTCGCCGCGGGTTGCAGGTTGCTGATAGGCGATGATCGCCAGGGTTTCCATCACCGCGCGCGAGTAGCGCGGCGGCTTCTCGGGAGCAAGCCGGTCGAGATGGCGCTGGATCTCGGGCTTGCCCTGGAAGCGCCAGCCCGACGCGACCTGCACCAGCTCCACCGCACGGTCCGACCACTCGGCGCGCAGCTCGTCGAGCAGCTTGCGCGTCGTGTCGGCATCGAGCGGCGGCTCGAACATCCGGGCAAGCTGCGGCACGGGCACGGCTTCGCCGGCGACCAGCAGCGCCGCCTCGAGAATGCCCTTGATCTCCTTCAAGTCTTCCATTGCGAACCTGTCGTTTTTACGTCCCCGCGGAGACGCGGGGAGATGGCCGCCCGGCAACGGACGGAGCGCCGCGACCGCCGGTCAGGCGTCGTCGGCGGCGAGCGCGAATCCCCGCTCGCCCCTGCGCTGCACGTAGATCGGCGCGTACGGCCCGGCCTGCGCGATCGAAATGAGCTCCTCGCGCGCGAGCTCCAGCATCGCGAGGAACGTTACGACGAGGTGCGGCACGTCGGCGTAGGGAGCGAAGAGCGTCGTGAACTCGGCGTAGCGCTCCGGCTCGAGGACCTTGAGGAGCCGGCTCATCTCGCCCCGGACCGAAAGCTGCTCGCGCGTAACGAGATGATGCCGGTTCACCTTCGCCCGCGCAACCAGCCCCGCCCAGGCAACCCGGAGGTCGTCGGGCGTGACGTCGGGCAGCCGCGCCGCCGAGACCCGGTCGAGCCACACCCGCGGCAGCTCGAAATCGCGCTCGACGAGCGGCAGTTCGTCGAGCTTGCGGGCGGCGAGCTTCATCCGCTCGTATTCGAGCAGCCGGCGCACGAGCTCGACCCGCGGGTCCTCCTCCTCGGCGCCGGGAGGCGCCGGCGGCCGCGGCAGCAGCAGCCGCGACTTGATCTCGATCAGCACCGCCGCCATCAGCAGGTACTCGGCCGCCAGCTCCAGCTGCGTGCGGCGCATCATCTCGACGTAGCCCAGGTACTGCCGCGTCATCTCCGCCATGGGAATGTCGAGGACGTTGATGTTCTCGCGGCGGATGAGGTAGAGCAGCAGGTCGAGCGGCCCCTCGAACGTCTCGAGGAAGATCGACAGGGCTTCCGGCGGGATGTAGAGGTCCCGCGGCATCTCGAGCAGCGGCTCGCCGTTGACCTTGGCGACCGGGGCAGCCAGCGGCAGCTCCGGGGCGGCTTCCACGGCAGTCACGAGATCGGCGGCGCTGCCTGCGCTCATGTGTACTGGAGGCCCATCGCCTCGCGCACGTCGCGCATGGTTTCCTCGGCGAGCTTGCGCGCCCGCTCGCAGCCGTCGGCGACGATGTTGCGGACGAGCGTCGGGTCGTCGATGAACTGCTGCGCGCGCTCGCGCATCGGCTCCTGCTCGCGGATGATCGCGTCGATCACCGGCTGCTTGCAGTCGAGGCAGCCGATGCCGGCCGTCGTGCAGCCCTTGACCACCCAGTCGCGCGTCGCTGCGTCGGAATAGATCTGGTGCAGCGGCCACACCGGGCAGCGGTTCGGGTCGCCGCGGTCGGTGCGTCGCGCCCGGGCCGGGTCGGTCTGCATCGTGCGCACCTTCTTCGTGACCATGGCCGGGTCCTCGCGCAGCATGATCGCGTTGCCGTAGGACTTGGACATCTTCTGGCCGTCGAGCCCGGGCACCTTCGGCGTCTCGGTCAAGAGCGGCTGCGGCTCGGGCAGGATCACCCGGTGGGCGCCTTCGAGATACCCGAACAGGCGCTCGCGGTCGCCCAGCGCCAGGTTCTGGGTGTCGTTCAGGAGTTCCTTGGCGGCCTCCAGCGCGGCGGCGTCGCCCTTTTCCTGGAACGCGGTGCGGAGCTCGACGTAGCGCTTCGCCTTCTTGCTGCCCAGCTTCTTCACCGCCGCCGCCGCCTTCTCCTCGAAGCCCGGCTCGCGCCCGTAGATGTGGTTGAAGCGACGCGCGAGCTCGCGCGTGACCTCGATATGGGAGACCTGGTCCTCGCCCACCGGCACCATGTTGGCGCGGTAGATCAGGATGTCGGCGGACATCATCACCGGGTAGCCTAGGAAGCCGAAGTTCGACAGGTCGCGGTCGACGAGCTTCTGCTGCTGGTCCTTGTACGTGGGCACGCGCTCCAGCCAGCCGACCGGCGCGATCATCCCGAGCAGCAGCGCCAGCTCGGCGTGCTCGGGCACGCGCGACTGGATGAACAGCGTGGCCCGGTTCGGGTTGATGCCGGCGGCGAGCCAGTCGATCATCATTTCCCACACGCTCTCGGCGATCGTCTCGGAGGCGTCGTAGTGCGTGGTCAGCGCGTGCCAGTCGGCGGCGAAGTACAGGCATTCGTACTCCTCCTGCAGCCGCAGCCAGTTCTTGAGCGCGCCGTGGTAGTGCCCGATGTGCATCCGGCCGGTGGGGCGCATGCCCGATAAGACGCGATCAGCGAACATGGGTGGACAATCCTGTCGACGGGCGGGCGGTCAGAGACCGACGATTGCGTTGAGCGCCATGAGGCCGAACCGCACCAACGGCCCCATCAGCGTATTCAGGATCCCGGTGGCGAGCAGCAGGATCACCACCATGAACCCGTAGGGCTCCAGCCGCGCGTAGCGCATCGCGAGCGAATGCGGCAGGAGGCTCACGGCGATGCGGCCGCCGTCGAGGGGGAGGATCGGGAGCAGGTTGAGTGCCATCAGCATCAGGTTGATCTGTACGCCCGCGCCGGCCATCTCGCGGAGCCCGTCGCTCGCGAACGCCCCGTTGGGCAGGCCGAGCTTGAACATCAGCGCCCAGAAGATCGCCATCACGAAATTCGCCATCGGCCCCGCGCCGGCGACCCATAGCATGTCGCGCTTCGGGTTGCGCAGGTTGCCGAAGTTCACCGGCACGGGCTTCGCCCAGCCGAACAGGAACAGCGGCGCGCCGGTCATCTTGGCGACGACGATCAGCAATCCGGGCACCAGCAGCGTGCCGACCGGATCGATGTGCTTGATCGGGTTAAGCGTCACGCGGCCCAGCATCCACGCCGTATCGTCGCCGAAGAGGCGGGCGACGTAGCCGTGGGCCGCTTCGTGCAGCGTGATCGCGAAGACCACCGGCACCGCCCAGAGCACGATGGTCGCGAGCGAAAAATCCATTAGTCCGCCATTTTACCCGAGTCCGGCCGCCTTCGCCGCATTGGTTGTCCGCTGCCGTTTCCGGCCCGGTCAGTCGCCGTCCGGCGCGGAGAGGCCGAGGCGCGCCGGGTCGCCCCCTCCCAGCCGGACGATGACCGCCGGCGGCGCCTCCAGGTCGATCACCGTCGTCGGCGCGGCCGGGCAAGGCCCGGCGTCGATCACGAGGTCGAGGCGATTGCCGATTTCGTCCCGGATCGCCTCGGCCTCGTTGAGCGGCTGCGCCGCCCCCGGCAGGATCAGTGTCGACGACAGGATCGGCTCGCCCAGTTCCGCGAGCAGCGCCTGCGCCAGCGCGTTGGCCGGCACGCGGACGCCGATGGTGCTGCGCTTCGGATGCTGCAGCCGGCGCGGCACCTCGCGCGTCGCCGGGAGCAGGAACGTGTAGCTGCCGGGCGTGCCCAGCCGGATGATGCGGAACTGCCAGTTGTCAAGTTTGGCGAAGCGGCCGATCTCGGCCAGGTCGCGCAGCATCAGCGTCAGGAAATGGCTGTCGTCGAGCCCGCGGACCTGGCGGATGCGCTGGGCTGCCCCGGCGTCGCCGATCGGGCAGCCGAGCGCGTAGCCCGAGTCCGTCGGGTAGGCGATGACGCCGCCCTTGCGCAGGATCTCGGCCGCCTGCCGGATCAGGCGCGGCTGCGGATGCGTCGGGTGAATGGTGAAGTATTGGGCCATCGTTGCGATTGCGGCATGGGCCCCCCGCAGGCGTCGCGGCGGGGCCCCGGGGACCGGGGCGATATAATCGGGCTTGATTCTAACCGACGTCCGGCGCTTCCTCTTGAATCTCCAGCAACTTCGCTATCTTTGCGCGATCGTCGACCACGGCCTCAACGTTTCCGACGCGGCCGAGGCTCTGTTCACGTCCCAGCCGGGGATCAGCAAGCAGGTGCGCCTGCTCGAGGACGAACTCGGCGTGTCGGTGTTCGTCCGCCACGGCAAGCGGCTGTCGGCGCTTACGCCGGCCGGCGCCGCGGTGGTGGCCACAGCCCGCCGCGCGCTGCGGGAAGTCGAGAACCTGAAGCGCGTCGGGGCGGAGTACAAGAGCGAGGACACCGGTGTCCTCTCCATCGCGACGACGCACACGCAGGCGCGGTACGTGCTGCCGCCCGTGATCCGCGACTTCGTGGCCCGCTATCCGCGCGTCAAGGTCGTCCTGCACCAGGGCAATCCGCTGCAGGTCGCCGACCAGACCGCCCGCGGCGAAGTCGACGTCGGCATCGCCACCGAGGCACTGACGTCGTTCCCCGAACTCGTCGCGCTGCCGTGCTACGAGTGGAATCGCAGCGTGCTCGTGCCGACCGGCCATCCCCTGGCGAAGGTGCGGCCCCTCACGCTGGCGGCGCTGGCGCGCCATCCGATCATTACCTACGACTTCGCGTTCACCGGACGGTCGCAGATCAACGCGGCGTTCGACGCCGAGGGACTCGCCCCCAACATCGTGCTGACGGCACTGGACGCCGACGTGATCAAGACGTACGTGGAACTCGGCATGGGCGTGGGCATCGTCGCCAGCATGGCCTACGACGCCGTGCGGGACACCGGGCTCGAGCGGCTCGACGCGGCGCACCTGTTCGCGCCCAGCACCACCCGGCTCGCGCTGCGCCGCGACGTCTTCCTGCGCGGCTTCGTCTACGACTTCATCGAGCGGTTCGCGCCGATCCTCGACCGCGCGACGGTCGACGCTGCGCTCGCGGGGAACCCTTCGCCGGCCAGGCCGTGAGCGCGCGCGTCGCGGCGCCCGCCGTCGCCGGGGGCGGCGCGTGAAGCCCGGCTGGCGCGGGACGTGGGCGCTGGCGGCGCTGCTCGGCTCGCTGGCGATGCTCGGGCCGTTTTCCGTCGACATGTACCTGCCGGCCTTCGCCGCGATCGGCCGGGAGTTCGGCGTCCCGCGCATCGCGGTGCAGCAGACGCTCTCGATCTACATGTTCGCGTTCGCGTTCATGATGCTGTGGCACGGCGCGCTGTCCGATGCCCTGGGCCGGCGCCCCGTGGTGCTGTGCGCGCTCGCGATCTACGCGCTGGCGACGCTGGGCTGCGCGATCGCCGGCAACATCGAGTCGCTGTGGCTGTTCCGGGCGCTGCAGGGGATGTCCGCCGGCGCCGGAGTCGTGGTCGGCCGGGCCATCATCCGCGACCGCTTCCACGGCCCGGAGGCGCAGCGACTCATGTCGCAGGTGACGCTGGTGTTCGGGATCGCGCCCGCCGTCGCGCCGGTGCTGGGCGGCCTGATGCTTGCGCTCGCCGGGTGGCGCTCGATGTTCTGGGTGCTGTTCGCGCTCGTGCTGGGCGTGCTGGCCTGGGCGGCGAGATCGCTGCCGGAAACGCTCCCGCGTGGTGCCCGCCAGACGTTGCGACCGACCGCCCTCTGGCGAAACTACCGCGCCGTCCTGGGTCGCGGCGACTTTCTGCTGCTGGCATTGATGCCGACCTTCAACTTCTGCGCCTTCTTCATCTATATCGCGAGCGCGCCGACGTTCATCGTCGACCTGCTGGGGTTGGGAAGCCTCGGCTTCGCCTGGCTCTTCATTCCGATGATCGTCGGCATAATGGGCGGAGCGACGCTGTCCGGCCACCTCGCCGGCCGGGTTTCACCGCTGCGCACGGTCCGAATCGGGTATGCGACGATGTTTACGGGGGTCGCGATCAATCTGCTCATTTGCTGGCTGCTGCCCCCGGGCGTGCCGTGGAACGTGCTCCCCGTGCTGATATTCGCGGCGGGTAGCAGCCTGGTGACGCCGTCGCTGACCCTCATCCTGCTCGACATGTTCCCGGAAATCCGCGGCATGGCCTCGTCGCTGCAGAACTTCGTACAATTCGCCGTTTCCGGCGTTGTCGCCGGGAGCATCGCGCCGTTCATCTCCACGTCGCTCGGGGCGCTGGCCGCCGGAATGGCCGCCTTCACGCTCGCGAGCTTCGCGATCTGGCTCGTCTACCAAAACCGCGCCCGTGCGCAACTCAAAGGCTGGCAACCATGAAATCGTTCTCCCTGCTCCGCGGTTTCGCGACCTTCCTGGCCGCGGCGGCGATTGCAACGTCCGCGGCGGCGGCGCCGCCGGCGGTGAAGACACTGCCTGCCGTCAACCTGACCATCAGCGGCCACAAGGTCACCGCCGAGGTCGCCGCCACGGCCCAAGAGCGCGCGACAGGGCTGATGTACCGGTTCAGCCTCCAGCCCGACCACGGGATGCTGTTCGTGTTCGAGAGCGCCGAGCCGCTGGGATTCTGGATGAAGAACACGTACATACCCCTGTCGATCGCCTATATCGACAACGGCGGTCGCATCCTCAACATCGAGGACATGGCCCCGCAAACCGAGACCACGCATTGGTCGAAGGGTCCCGGACGCTACGCGCTGGAAATGCGCAAGGGCTGGTTTGCCGAGCGCGGGATACGCGCAGGCGATCGGGTCGATGGCATCCCAAAGTCGGGGAAATAGCGAGGCTGCCAACCCTCTTGGCGGCATTCGGGTCCCGCGGTACGATAGCGCCCAATCCGCTTCCGTTTCCAACGGCAAATACGGCGGGGTCGGGCTTGACGGATCCGTTGAGCCTAGGCGTTTTCTAGGGGAGGTGGAAAATGCTTTCGATAATTAGTCCAGGGATGCCCAACGTGACGGACTCGGGGTCCGGATCCGGATCCGAGGATGCCATGTTTCAGAGGCTTATCGCTGCCTCGATTGCTGGCGAACCACTGGAGCCGGTCATGCACTCGATTATCAAGGAACTTGGCTTTGATAGTTGCGTATACGCGTTGACGATCAGCCCGCGTCCGAGTCACGAAAGCAGGTGCTATGCCTGGACCACGCTTCCGCGCGAATGGATCGCGATCTATGACCGGAAGGCCTATGTCGAGGTTGATCCGCGAGTCGTGCTCTCGTGGGGCCGCTCGACACCGCTGATATGGGATGCAGCGACAATCGGAGGTGGTCCAAAGGTCCGACAGTTCCTCGACCACGCGGCGGAATTTGGAATTTGCAGCGGCGTCACCGTAGGGTTCACCGAGCCCTCGAATGCCCGATTCGGCATCGCGTTCAATTCTTCGATCAGTCCGGTCGACGAAGCTAGGAAACAGATGATCGCCGCCAATCTCGGTTCGCTGATGATTCTTACCGCGGGCTTTCACGAAATATTCATGGCCAACGTGGTGGACAGAGGATTGCCACCTGCATTGCGGGGCGCGCCTTTGTCCACGCGGGAAATCCAGTGCCTGCACATGGCGGCACACGGCATGACCAGTGCCGACATCGGCATCAAGCTGGGGATCGTCGAGCGCACGGCCAATTTTCACTTCAGCAACATCCTGACGAAACTGGATGCCTTGAATCGCCACGAAGCGATCGCCAAAGGGATGAAGCTCGGACTGATCAAGATGGACCTCTGACCCACACTGGTTGCCTGCCTACCCGTTCCGTCGCAGCCAATCCCCCAGTTGTGCGACGGTGTGCACCAGGGCGGCCGGATCGAACGAAGTCAGGGCCGCGGAGGAGTGCGCACCGTAGGACACCGCGACGGCCGTCGAGCCAGCGTTCCGGGCAAGTTCGAGGTCGTGCGTCGTATCGCCGATCATCAGGGTCTCGCGAGGCAGGACGCCGACGCGGTCCATCAGGTGCAACAGCATGTCCGGATTCGGCTTGGGGTGACCCTCGTCTGCGCAACGGGTGGCGACGAACAGGTGCGCAAGCTGTTGCTGGGCAAAAGCGCGATCGAGCCCCACCCGCGACTTGCCCGTCGCCACCGCCAGCAGGTGCCCGGCCGCGTCGAGTTCGCCGAGCAGCTCGCGCGCCCCGGCGAAGAGCGGAATCTGCGCGTCCCCGCCGAGGTAGTGATGCCGGTAACGGGCCACCAGATCCCGCTGACGCTCGGGCGCGAGGCCGGGCGCCACGTGCCGCAACGCATCGGCCAGGCCGAGGCCGATGACGTACCGGGCGTCGGTCTCGTCGGGGACCGGCTCGCCCAGGTCCCGGCAGGCATTCTGCAGCGCCGATGCAATCAGCGCGGTCGAATCGGCCAGCGTGCCGTCCCAATCAAACACCACCAGCCGGAAACGTCGGGGCGCGCGTTCAGGCATCGACGACCTCGCGATCGGGCGCGTCGAGCCGGGCGACGAAGCGCGCGAGTTCCGCGGGCAGCGGCGACTCGACCACCATTTCCTCGCCGGTGATGGGGTGGGCGAAGCGCAGCCGGTGGGCGTGGAGGAACATGCGCTTCAACCCCTGCTTCGCGAGCGCCTTGTTCCACGGGAAGTCCCCGTACTTGTCGTCGCCCGCCAACGGGAAACCGAGGTGCGTCAGGTGCACCCGGATCTGATGCGTCCGGCCGGTGTCGAGTTCCGCCTCGAGCAACGCGACCGGGGGCTTTGCCGCGGCCCATTTGCGGACGAGCCGGAACACAGTGCGCGCCTCGCGCCCGGCGTCGTCGACCCGAACCCGCCGCTCGCCGTCGCCGGTGACGTAGGCTTCCAGGGCGAGCGCGACGGCTCGCTTGGCGTCGCGCCAGTTGCCCCGCACCATCACGAAATAGCGCTTGTCCATCGTGCCTTCCCGCAGCTGCTCGTGCAGGCCCGTCAGCGCCGATCGCTTCTTCGCGACCAGCAGCACGCCTGAGGTGTCGCGATCGAGCCGGTGCACGAGTTCGAGGAACCGCGCGTCGGGCCGGGCGTAGCGCAGCCGCTCGATCAGGCCGTGGCTTATGCCCGATCCTCCATGCACCGCCAGTCCGGACGGCTTGTCGAGGACAATCAGCGCATCATCCTCGTACAGCAGGGGCGGAATCACCATCGGCCCCGGCGGCACCGTATTGGTGCGAACCTCCGGCGCCGCGGCGCGAATCGGCGGCACCCGCAACTCGTCACCGGTAGCGAGCCGCGCGTCCGGCCCGACCTTGCGGCGGTTCACCCTGACCTCGCCGCTGCGCAGGATCCGATAGATGTGGCTCTTCGGCACCCCCTTCAGGATCTTCAGCAGGTAGTTGTCGATCCGTTGCCCCTGCGCGTCCTCGCCAACTACAAGCCAGTTGACAGCATCCTTGCTTAACTCACTCATTTGCTTATAATCATCCGCTGCAACACGTCCCGGTGACGCTCCAACCTCGGCTTCGGCCTCCGGTTGAGGCCGCGGGCGGTCACCGTGATCGACTCGATCCGGCTGCCGCGCCGTCAGGGCGAGTCGCCCCCCGTTGGGGGGCATAGTCGGCCAGAACCAAAAGCAGGGCCGCCGGTTAAATCCGTTCACCGTCCGGGCGTTGCGCCCCGGAAAAGTAAGGATGTTAAAGGAAGAGCGCAGTCTCCGCACCCGGCTTGCGGCCGGTCTGAAGCGGCGCCCTGCGCGGCGTACCTGGCGATTAACTATGTTCCAGGCCTGTTTGGCGACCGCGACAGCGTCGCGGCCAACCCGGCCTGGAGCCTGAACCCGCTTGAACAAGACAACGACACCCTCCGCCACCACGAGATCGATGCGCCCCGACTGTTTCGGGGCCGACTCGGCGCCGAACCGACCCGGCGCCCATTCCGTTCTCGTCCGCCCGCAGCCACGGCTGCCGGCGGGACGTTGCACGTCCGCGTCCGCCGCCCAGTAGCGTTTCGGCCGCGCGCCGCGCGGCCTCGGCTTCACCCCCGCCAGCCCGGACGCAGCCTGCGCCGGGAAAACAATTTATGAAGCGCATGCTCTTCAATGCCACCCAAGCGGAGGAACTCCGGGTGGCGATCGTCGACGGCCAGAAGCTGGTCGACCTCGACATCGAGTCCGCAAGCAAGGAACAACGCAAGGGCAACATCTACAAGGCCGTCGTCACCCGCGTCGAACAGAGCCTCGAGGCCTGCTTTGTCGAATACGGAACCGACCGCCACGGCTTCCTGCCGTTCAAGGAAATCTCGAGGCAGTACCTGAAGGGCGCCGACGCCGACGGCGAAGGCGGCCGGGGTCGCATCCACGACCAGATCCGCGACGGCATGGAGTTGATTGTCCAGGTCGACAAGGACGAGCGCGGCAACAAGGGCGCGGCGCTGACGACGTACATCTCGCTCGCTGGCCGCTACCTCGTGCTGATGCCGAACAATCCGCGCGGCGGCGGCGTCTCCCGCCGGATCGAGGGCGAGGACAGGAACGAGCTGCGCGACGCGATCGCCGCCCTCGAAGTGCCGCCCGGCATGAGTGTCATCGCGCGCACCGCCGGCATCGGCCGCAGCACCGAGGAACTGCAGTGGGACCTCAACTACCTGCTGCAGCTCTGGCGCGCCGTCGAGGATGCATCGAAGCTGCAGTCGGGCGCGTTCCTGATCTACCAGGAATCGAGCCTCGTCATCCGCGCGATCCGCGACTACTTCCATCCGGACATCGGCGAGCTGCTGATCGACACCGAGGCGATCTACGAGCAGGCGCAGCAGTTCATGAGCCACGTGATGCCGGCGAACGTGCACCGGGTCAAGCTCTACAAGGACGACGTTCCGCTGTTCTCCCGGTTCCAGATCGAGCATCAGATCGAGACCGCCTACGCGCGGCAGGTGCCGCTGCCGTCGGGCGGCGCGATCGTCATCGACCACACGGAGGCGCTGGTTTCGGTCGACGTCAACTCGGCGCGCGCGACCAAGGGCGCCGACATCGAGGCGACGGCATTCAACACCAACCTCGAGGCTTCCGACGAGATCGCGCGCCAGCTGCGACTGCGCGACCTCGGCGGGCTCATCGTGATCGACTACATCGACATGGAGAGCACCAAGAACCAGCGCGAGGTCGAGACGCGCCTCAAGGATGCATTGCGCTACGACCGCGCGCGCGTCCAGCTGGGCAAGATCTCCCGCTTCGGCCTGATGGAGCTGTCGCGGCAGCGGCTGCGCCCCGCGCTCGCCGAATCCGCGTACATCCCCTGCCCGCGCTGCCACGGCATCGGCCACATCCGCGGCACCGAATCGTCGGCGCTGCACATCCTGCGGATCCTGCAGGAAGAGGCGATGAAGGAGAACACCGCGCAGGTCGTCGCCCAGATGCCGGTCGACGTCGCGACGTTCCTCCTCAACGAAAAGCGCACCGAGGTGCTGTCGATCGAGACGCGCTTCAAGGTCAACGTGCTGCTGGTGCCGAACCGGCACCTCGAGACGCCGAACTATACGGTGCAGCGACTGAAGCACGACGATCTGAACCAGGGCGAGCCGATGCCCGCGTCGTTCAACCTCGTCACCAAGCCGGAAGAGCCGGACGTCGTCGAGCAGATGAAGGAAGAGGCGAAGGAGCCGCGCCAGGAAGCCGTCGTAAAGGGCATCACACCGGCGCAACCGGCGCCGATCCCGGTCGAGCCGCCGCCCCGCGCCGAGCCCGCCGCCCCGGCCCCGCAGCCGCAAGCGCAGCCCGAGAACGGCTGGCTCGGCAAGGTGCTGGGCTGGTTCCAGAAAAAGCCCGCGATCCCGGCGCCTGCCGCGCAGCCCGACGGCAAGCCGCGCGAAGCGCGCGACTCCCGGCGCGACAGCCGCGGCGAACAGCGCGACAGCCGAGGCGGTCGCGGCCAGGATCGACGCGAAGGCCGCGACCAGCGCGACGGCCGGCGCGACGACAACCGCGGGCGCCAGGATCGCGATCGCGGTCCCCGGGGCAGCGGCGAAGGGCGCGACGCGCAGCAACCGCCGCGCGGCGCGCAGGGCGGCAGCAACCCGCGCCGCGAAGGGCAGCGCAACGACCCGCGTCCGCAGGGCGACCGTCCGCCGCGCGAACAGGGCGACCGTCCGCCGCGGGAACAAGGTGATCGGCCGCCGCGGGAACAGGGCGACCGCCCGCCGCGCGAGGCGCGCGAGCCGCGCGACCCGCAGCAACGCGAGCAGCGTCCGCCGCGCGAGCCCCGCGAGCCGCGTGAGCCGCGTCCGCCGCGTGCGCAGCGTCCGCAGGGCCCCGCCGCCGGCGAAGGCGCCGAGCCGTCGGCCCTGGAGTTGAACGACAAGCTGGCAGTCGACGCGTCCACACCGGGCGCCGAGGGTGACGACGGCAATCGCGGTCGTCGCGACCGCCGCCGCCGCGGCAATCGTGGCGACCGTCCGCGCAGCGAAGGCGGCGACGAAGGCGCGCCGGCGGAAGCCGGGGCATCGACGTCCGGCGACAACGACGCGGCATCGCAGTCGCCGCCCGCAGAGCATGCCAACGCGACCGAGGCGGCACCGATGCCGGCGCGGGTCGCGCACCCTGCGCCCGCGGCGGAAGCCGCAGTGCCGGCCGCCCCGGTCGAGGTTGCTCCTGCCCCCACGCCTGCGCCGATGGTGCGGGAAGCGGCGGCCGAAGCGCCGGTGGCCGCCCCGGCACCTGTCGCGCCGCCGAAGCGTGAGCGTGCGTCGGCCCCGACCGCGGTGCCGGAGGTGCCGCCGGTAACGCTGGCGCTGCCGCCCGATTCCGGCCTGGTCCTGGTCGAGACGAGCCGTCGCGCGCCCCCGGCCGTCGCGCCGGAACCGGAGCAAAGCGGCCCCCGCCGCACGCGCCGGCCGCGCGTGCAGGTGGCGGACGAGCCGCTGCAGATCGTCGAGACGCGCAAGGAATCGCCGCCCGCCAATTGACCGGCTGGCAGGCAACCCGCGCTGCGATGCGGAGACGGGAGTCGATTCCCGTCTCCGCATTATTTTGGAAGTGGCGATGCGCAGGCTGTTGATCGTCTACCACACGCAGTTCGGCGGCACCGCGCAGATGGCGGAGGCGGCGTGTCGCGGCGCGCGCGCGATCGACGACGTCGCCACGACGATGTTGCGCGCAGCGGAAGCCGGCGTGGACGACCTCCTGGACTGCGACGCGCTGCTGGTCGCGACGTCCGAGAACTTCGGCTCGCTGTCGGGAATGACGAAGGACTTTCTCGAGCGGGTCTACTACCCCTGCGAGGGCCGCGTCGAGGGCAAGGCCTACACGGTCCTCGTCTGCGCGGGCAACGACGGCGCCGGCGCGATGCTGCAGACCGACCGGATCGCGACCGGGCTGCGGTTACGCAAGGTCCATCCGGGCACGATTTACAGGAGCGGCATCGTCGCGCAACCCCACATTGTCCCGGCGGCGACGCTGGCGCTGTGCGAAGAGATCGGCGCGACGCTCGCGGCTGGCCTCGCGGCCGGCATCTTCTGACGCGCTGGCGTGCAAACGGGGCGGGCGGCCTCCCCGCCGGTGGCCCCGGGTTTCGCCTCGCTCAGCCCGGGCTACGCACGAGCAGAGCCGTGATCGGACCGTAGCCCGGCGTTGAGCGAAGCGAAACCCGGGAGGACGCGCGGAAGGGCACGGTCCACCTACGGCATCGCTGCGGCCGTGCGTTGCGGGCCGCGCTACGTCTCGATCGGCAGCGGCACGCCGAACATCGCCTGCTTCAGCTGCGCGAGCCGGTCGCGGAGCTCGGCGGCCTTCTCGAACTCGAGGTTCTTGGCCGCCTCGAGCATCTCCTTCTCGAGCCGCTTCAGCTCGCGCTCCATGTCCTTCTCGGGCATCGCCTCGTACTTGCGCTGCGCCTGCGCGGCCTTCATCGACTTCCTGCCTTCGTCGGCGTCGTACATCCCGTCGATGAGGTCCTTGATGCGCTTCTGCACACCCTGCGGCGTGATGCCCATCTTCTCGTTCCACGCGAGTTGCTTCGCGCGCCGCCGCTCGGTCTCGCCGATCGCCTTCGTCATCGAGTCGGTCATCTTGTCGGCGTAGAGGATGGCCATGCCGTTGATGTGCCGGGCGGCGCGGCCGATCGTCTGGATCAGCGAGCGCTCGGCGCGCAGGAACCCCTCCTTGTCGGCATCGAGGATCGCGACCAGCGACACCTCGGGGATGTCGAGGCCTTCGCGCAGCAGGTTGATGCCGACCAGCACGTCGAACTCGCCGAGGCGCAGGTCGCGGATGATCTCCACCCGCTCGACCGTGTCGATGTCCGAATGCAGGTAGCGGACCTTGATCCCGTGCTCGTTGAGGTAATCGGTGAGGTCCTCCGCCATCCGCTTCGTCAGCGTGGTCACCAGCACCCGTTCCTGCTTGGCGACGCGCAGCCTGATCTCCGACAGCAGGTCGTCCACCTGCGTCTGCGCCGGCCGCACCTCGAGCATCGGGTCGACGAGGCCGGTCGGACGCACCAGCTGCTCCACCACCTGCCCGGCATGCGTGTTCTCGTAGACGGCCGGCGTCGCCGAGACGAACACGGTCTGCGGCAGCATCTTCTCGAACTCGTCGAAGCGCAGCGGCCGGTTGTCGAGCGCCGACGGCAGCCGGAACCCGTAGTTGACGAGATTCTCCTTGCGCGCGCGGTCGCCCTTGTACATGCCGCCGACCTGCGGGATCGTCACGTGGCTCTCGTCGACGAACAGCAGCGAGCGCGGCGGCAGGTAGTCGATCAGCGTCGGCGGCGGCTCCCCCGCCTTGCGCCCGGACAGGTGCCGCGAGTAGTTCTCGATGCCCTTGCAGAAGCCGATCTCGGTCATCATCTCGAGGTCGAAGCGCGTCCGCTGCTCGATGCGCTGCGCCTCGATCAGCTTCATCTGCCCGACGAAGAAGTCCTTCTGCTGGTGCAGCTCGACCTTCACCGCCTCGATCGCGTTCAGCACCTTCTGCCGGCCCGTCACGTAGTGGCTCGACGGGAACACGGTGAAGCGCCCGATCTTCTGCTTGACGTGGCCGGTGAGCGGATCGAACAGCTGCAGCGACTCGATCTCGTCGTCGAACAGCGACAGCCGGACCGCGCTCTCCGCATGCTCCGCGGGAAAGATGTCGAGCACGTCGCCGCGCACGCGGAACGTCCCGCGGCTGAAGTCGACCTCGTTGCGCGTGTACTGCATCTCGGTGAGGCGCTTGATCGCGTCGCGCTGCTCGAGCTTCGCGCCCTCCTTGAGGTGCAGGATCATGCTGTGGTATTCGGACGGGTCGCCGATGCCGTAGATCGCGGACACGGTGGCAACGATGATGACGTCGGGCCGCTCGAGGATCGCCTTGGTCGCCGACAGGCGCATCTGCTCGATGTGCTCGTTGATCGACGAGTCCTTCTCGATGTAGAGGTCGCGCGAAGGCACGTAGGCCTCCGGCTGGTAGTAGTCGTAGTACGAGACGAAGTACTCGATCGCGTTGTTCGGGAAGAACTCGCGGAACTCCGAATACAGCTGCGCCGCGAGCGTCTTGTTCGGTGCGAGCACCAACGCCGGGCGGCCCGTGCGCGCGATGACGTTGGCCATCGTGAACGTCTTGCCCGAGCCGGTCACGCCCAGCAGCGTCTGGAACGCGAGCCCGTCGGAGAGGCCCTCGACCAGTTTCTCGATCGCGGCCGGCTGGTCCCCTGCCGGGGCAAAGGGCTGGAAGAGTTCGTAGGGACTGCCGGGATAGGTGACGAGCATGGGTATCGACGCCGGAAACGGGGCCGCGAACGCGGCCGAACTGAGCATTGTATCGCCGCGGCCGGTTTCGCCGGAAGCCCGTCGCGCCGATGGCGTGACCCGGCCAGGCTGGAGGCCCCGGGAGAGCGCCCCGGGTATGATGCCCGGATGACAGCAACGCAGAAGCGCCCGGTCAAGCCCGAGGTCCGGCGGCACGGCCACGCCCCGGCGGAGGCGGTCGACGCCGCGCTACCCTTCCTGCGCTTCCATCATTCCGAAGAACTCCGGGCGCGGACGCTGGCGGTCCTCGCGAAGGTCGAGCATGCACCGGACCCGGTGCGGCACCGCGAGGCGCTGGCGGACGTCGCCGTCGCGCTCGCCGACGCGGGCATCGACTGCTTCTTCATGCAGTCGCTCAAGCGCGCCAACGTCGGCTTCATCATCCAGACGTCCGCCACCGTGGGGATGGCCGGCGGCATGCAGGTGATCGGCACCGTCATCCGCAACATCATCGAGCGGATGAACGGGCCGCAGCTGATCTCGGTCTGCGCGTCGCTGCGGCAATTCATGCGCTAGCGGCGTTCCGCCGCGCCGCTACCGCAGCACTTCGGGCGCCGGCACGGCCGTCGCACCGGCCGCATCTCCTCCCGCACCGAACTGCAATGCGGCCAGCCGGGCGTACAGCGGACTCTCGACCAGCAGCCGGTCGTGCGGGCCGGCGGCGACGAGCCGCCCCTGCTCCAGCACGGCGATCCGGTCCGCGTGCCGCACCGTCGCGAGGCGGTGCGCGATGATCAGCACCGTGCGTCCCGCCATCAGCCGCTCCAGCGCCTGCTGGACCATCCGCTCGCTTTCCGCATCGAGCGCGCTGGTGGCCTCGTCGAGCAGCAGGATGGGCCGGTCGGCCAGGATGGCGCGCGCGATCGCAAGCCGCTGCCGCTGCCCGCCGGACAGCCGCACGCCGCGCTCGCCGAGAAAGCTCGCGTAACCCTCGGGCAGCCGATCGATGAACTCCGACGCGTAGGCAGCATCGCAGGCGGCGCGCACGTCGTCGTCGCTGGCCTCGGGCCGGCCGTAGCGGACGTTCTCGAGGACCGTCGCGGCGAATATCACCGGGTCCTGCGGGACCAGCGCCAGCCGCTGCCGGACCGCCTGCGGATCGGCGGTGCGGACGTCGACATCGTCGATGCGCACCGCGCCCGACTGCGGATCGTAGAAGCGCAGCAGCAGCTGGAACACGGTCGTCTTGCCCGCGCCCGACGGGCCGACCAGCGCGAGCTTCTCCCCTGCCCGCACGGTAAGCGACAGCGACTCCAGCGCCGCGGCGTCGGGGCGCGACGGATAGTGGAACGTGACGGCGTCGAGCGTCACGGTGCCCCGGGCAGGCAGCGGCATCGCCACCGGCTGCGCCGGCGCGCGGATGGCCGGCTCGACCGCGAGCAGCTCGAACAGGCGCTCGGTCGCACCGGCGGCGCGCTGCACGTCGCCTGCGACCTCGGAGAGTGTCCCCACGGCACCGGCGACCAACACCGCGTAGAACACGAAGGCCGACAACTGACCGGCGCTGATGCGGCCGGCGACGACGTCGTGCCCGCCGATCCAGAGGATCACGCCGACGGCGCCGAACACCAGCATGATCACCGCCGCCACCAGCAGCGAGCGCTGCCGGATGCGCAGCCGCGCCGTGGCAAACGTGGCTTCGACGCGATCGCCGAAGAGCCGCCGGTCGATGGCCTCGTGCCCGTAGGCCTGCACGGTGCGGATCTCGTGCAGCGACTCGTCGAGGTAGGCGCCGATGTCGCCAACGCGCTCCTGCCCGGCGCGCGCGAGCTTGCGCACGCGGCGACCGAACAGGATGATCGGCGGCACCACGAGCGGCACGCCGAGCAGCACCAGCAGCGTGAGCTTCGCGCTCGTGAGCGCCAGCATCACCAGCCCGCCGACCAGCAGCAGGGCATTGCGCACCGCGAGCGACGCGCTCGATCCGATCACCGTCTCGAGCATCGTCGTGTCGTTGGTGAGGCGCGAGATCACCTCGCCGGTGCGCATCAGCTCGAAGAACTCCGGCGGCAGCTTGAGCAGGTGGTCGAACACGGTGCGCCGCAGGTCCGCGGTCACGCGCTCGCCTAGCCAGGAGACGAAATAGAAGCGCGCGAACGTCGCCGCCGCCATCACCAGGATGATCACCAGCATCAGGCCCAGCCCGCGATCGAGCGCCGCGGCGTCGCCGGCGCCGAAGCCGCGATCGACGACCGCCTTCAAGCCCTGCCCGATCGCCAGCACGGCAGCGGCGGCGATCACCAGCGCGATCGCCGCGTAGATCACCTGTCGCCGGTACGGCCGCAGGAACGACCAGACGCGGGTCAGCGTCTTCAGGGCGGTGAGCGGGGGAATCGGTGGCGGCTTGGCGCCGTCGGCAGGAGTCATGGGCAGGGTCGGTGACTACGTCGGAGGAAAACGGAAGGTGTACGCCGAACGCGGCGTCGTTGCCGCGGGAAGCCGCAGGTGGCGCCGCGACGGGGATTGTGGCAGATTGCCCTGCCGCGACGGCCTGCGGCGCCTATCCCCGGAGAACTCCCATGCGCTACGCCCTGCCCGCCCTGACCACGCTCGTCGCGCTGCTGCTCTACGTCGTGGTAAGCATCAACGTTGGGCGCGCGCGGATGAAATTCAAGGTTGCCGCGCCGGCGGTGACGGGCAGCCCCGACTTCGAGCGCGTCTATCGCGTGCAGATGAACACGCTCGAGCAGCTGGTGGCTTTCCTGCCCGCGCTGTGGCTGTTCGCCTTCTTCCTGAGCCCGCTGTGGGCCTCTGCGATCGGCGCCGCGTGGATCGTCGGCCGCGTCCTCTACGCCCTGGGCTACTACAGCGCCGCGGAAAAACGCGGCGCCGGGTTCGCGATCAGCTTTTTCGCCTTTGCGGCGCTGTGGGGCGGCGCCTGCTGGGGCGTCGTCAGCGCGCTGTTCCAGTCCTGACGACCACCGGCCTGCGCGCCTGCCGACCCCGCCAAAACGGAGGTTGCTGCAGCGCGGTATAATCGCCGCTTTACGCCAGGTGCCGCCGCCATGAACGCTCCGATGCCCGCTTCGCTGCTAGCCACCGTCGAACTTGCGCCGAAGGACCCGATACTGGGCGTCACGGAGACCTACGTCGCCGACACGAACCCCAAGAAGGTGAACCTCGGCGTCGGCGTCTACACCGACGAGAACGGCAAGGTGCCGCTGCTCGAATGCGTGAAGCGCGCCGAGCACGCACTGGCCGACAAGGAAGCGCCGCGGGGCTACCTGCCGATCGACGGCATCGCGGCCTACGACAAGGCCGTGCAGGGACTGCTGTTCGGTGCCGACGGGGAGATCGTCAAGGCGGGCCGAGGGGTGACCGTGCAGGCGCTGGGCGGCACCGGCGGCCTCAAGGTCGGCGCCGACTTCCTGCGCCGGTTCGCGCCCGCCGCCGAGGTCTACATCAGCGCGCCCAGCTGGGAAAACCATCGCGCGCTGTTCGAAGGTGCGGGCTTCGTCGTCAACGAATACCGCTACTACGAGGCCGCGACGCACGGCCTCGACCTCGACGGCATGCTGGCGGCGCTGGAGGCGGCACCTGCCGGCTCGATCGTGGTGCTCCACGCCTGCTGCCACAACCCGACCGGCGTCGACCCGACCGAGGCGCAATGGGGCCGCATCCTGCACACGGTGCGCGCGCGCAACCTGACGCCGTTCCTCGACCTGGCCTACCAGGGCTTCGCGGAAGGGCTTGATGCCGACGGCGTCGTGGTGCGCCAGTTCGCCGCCACGCCCGGCCCGCTGTTCGTTTCGAGCTCGTTCTCGAAGTCGTTCTCGCTCTATGGCGAGCGCGTCGGCGCGCTGTCGGTCGTTGCCGTCGATCGCGACGAGGCAGCACGCGTGCTGTCGCAACTGAAGCGCCTCGTGCGCTCCAACTATTCGAGCCCGCCGACGCACGGCGGGCAGATGGTCGCCAACGTTCTGACGACGCCCGAATTGCGCGCGCTGTGGGACACCGAACTGACCGGCATGCGCGAACGCATCCGCGGCATGCGCAAGGCTTTGGTTGAAGCCATCCACGCGCGCGTGCCTGGCGCCGACTTCAGCTTCGTGCTGAAGCAGCGCGGGATGTTCTCGTATTCCGGCCTGACGCTGCCGCAGGTGCGGCGCCTGCGGCAGGAGTATTCGATCTACGTGCTCGACTCGGGCCGCATCTGCGTGGCGGCCCTGAGCCCCCGCAACATCGAGTACGTGGCGGATGCAATCGCCGCCGTCATTGCCTGAAGTCGTCGGGTCTTGGCGGCAGGGCTTTGACA
The DNA here is from genome assembly GCA_943331295.2 of Bordetella parapertussis. Lineage (GTDB taxonomy): Bacteria > Pseudomonadota > Gammaproteobacteria > Burkholderiales > Casimicrobiaceae > CAIWHR01. Next base: position 89,438 of record CALQLA020000014.1, read on the forward strand.
GCGGAACATTTACGGCTATAATTCGGGGCTGCACTACGCGGGAATAGCTCAGTTGGTAGAGCGCAACCTTGCCAAGGTTGAGGTCGGGAGTTCGAGACTCCTTTCCCGCTCCAGAATTTCCTTGGGAGAGCCCCAGCAGTATCGAGTGCGGCTCTCCCTTTTCGTTTGCAGGGCCGGCGCCCTCCGCGCGCCGGCCGCCGCTCCTGGCGGGGTGGCAGAGTGGTCATGCAGCGGCCTGCAAAGCCGTCCACGCCGGTTCGATTCCGACCCCCGCCTCCAAACGCTCCCATCAAGCCCGCCCCGTGCGGGTTTTTTCTTGCCCATCTCATGGGAGAAAAGGGGGGGGGCATCAGAGCGTGTTTTGACGTTTCATGACAGCGCACCGATGATCGGGTAACGGACCGGGGAATAGGTCCATTACCCAGAATTTTCCGGTCGGGTAACCGGAATTCTGGCAGCCGACTGAGGAAAAACATGAGGCACCTGCTGTAGGACGTGGAAGTACGGACCGCGAAGGGAAAGGACAAGCCGTACTTCCTCGGCGATGGTGAAGGCTTGCGTTTGCGTGTCAGTCCCTTGGGCGTTCGGTCGTGGCAATACCGCTACGAACATGACGGACGGGAGCAGATCGCTACTCTCGGCCAGTTCCCTGCTGTAGGTGGGCGGCGACAATCATCTTGGGCGCCGTCGCGCATCGAGCGCATCGAGCGCATCGAGCGCGGCGGGTGCGGCGGGTCCGCGTCGGGGGGCTTAGCCCGGTCACTTGAGCTCGTATCGGTAGTCGATCGACTGATCGTGCGCAATGCCGGCGAGCACCGTGCTTGCCGCGCGGGATCGAGCCCACGCGTACCAGCCGATTCCCGCGACGAGATAGGCCAGGAAGTACAGCGGAAATGCATCCAACGGTGGCGCCGGGCTAGGCCATACCGTGGCGATCATCGGCGGCACCATGCAGGCAATCGCCAGCGCCGCGACGCACACACTCGACAGGGTGAGTTTTCCGATGCGCAGCAGGTAGATTGGCGCAGCCAGCGATACGAGCACGTAGACCAGCAAGAAACCGTAAGTGGCCACGGTGCTGAGGTTGCTGAATATGTCGAGCACCGCAACGCCTCGATGCAGGAGTATCGCCGGCAGCGCAAACACGATGAGCGCGGCCAAAATCACCGCCCGGTGCGGAGTGTCGTTGGTGAGGTGCGTCTTGGCCAGCTGTTCCGGGAAAATGCCATGTCGTCCCATGGTGAAAATGATGCGCGCGCCCGCGTTGATGCTGGCCAGCGTACAGGCGAACAGGCTGACCACGGCACCGATGGAAATGAGCACGCCAAAGGCCGGGTGACCGATGCTCACGGATAGGTCGTTGAATGGCGCGGTGCTGTCGCCGATGGATACCGGCAGGCCTTTGAAGCCCAGTATTGCAATATAGGCCGTGATCATGAAAAAGAGGCCGCTGATGATCGCGGACAGAATGACCGAGAGAGGAATGGTCTGGAGAGGGTTGCGCGCCTCCTCGCCCAAGGTGGTCGCGCTCTCGAAGCCCACATAGCTGAAGATGGCCAGGATCAGTCCAGCCTTGAGGCCACCCATGTCGAGGTGTGACAGATCGAACTGCTGGGCATCGAAGACGGTGCCGCGTTCCTGCATGATGAGCACGCCCAATGCCAGTATCAACGCCACCGAGGCGACTTCCAGAATCAGCATGACGCGAGTGGACAGGTTCACGTCGGTGTAGGCTGTCCAACACGCGAGTGCGGAGCCTATCGCGAAGAGGGCGAGCGGCGGCGTGTGCCAGTGAATCGCATCGAGGAGCAAGCCTGCGTAATTCACGGATCCCGCCAGCACGGCGGCGGCGGTCAGCAGGTAGGCCAGGATGAGGCACCAGCCGGTCACGAAGCCCGCGTTGGCCCCAAGGCCGCGGGTCACATAGGAATAGAGCGAGCCGGGCGTGGCGGACCGCTTGGCGAATTGATTGATGTTGCTGCCGACCAGCACAAGTCCGATGGTGGCGAATAGATACGCAAGCCAGGTGGCGGGGCCCGCCGAGGCGTACACCAGGGGGACGATCACCGCCGGGGTGAGCGTTGGTGAGATGTTGGCAACCGACTGGGACAACGTCTCCGGGAAACTGAGGCAGGTGGCTCTCAGACCGTAGTGACCTTTGCTGCGGATGCTCATCAGGGCTCCCTGCGTCGAATGGTGGACAATGAAGCGGTTCCGGGGCACGGCGTCGATCGGCGATCGCCTGCATTCGTCGATCGGGCCGCCGTCGGCACGCATTGGGCGCCCCCACTTGCCGCGGTTCTTCCAGTGCGCGCCCGTGAATGAATCCACGCTTCCCGGAGATCGAGTCACGCTCCGCCGACTTTGGCCCGGTTGATCGTTCGCACGGCCGCTGGCTGCCCCCTTCTCCGTGGTCATTGCTTGCGCTCCGCGCGCGCGTCCATGCGCTGCAGGAGGTTGATCGGATCAGAGTTTTCCAGCGAGACGAATCCGGCTTGTAGCGGCTTTCAGAGCCCCGCGCCCCAGAGGACCTGCCAGGCGACGCCGGCGAGGTCGAAATTGTTGCCGGTGCGCGCCGAGGTACCGCGGCTTGCGTAGAGCTTGATCGAGTTGTGCGGGTCCACCGGGAAGACCAGCGTCGCGCCGGCGCGCCAGTTCTGCTGGCGATCTTCGCTGCGGGTCCCGTCGAGCGTGGTGCGGCCGCCGCCGAACCAGGTCGCGTCAAGCGAGCCCCAGATGCCCGATGAAAAGTTGCGGATGACGTGCCCCTGCAGCGACACCACCGGGGCCTGCGCCCGGCTGATGCCGCCGAAGAAGTCCTCGTTGGTGGTGTAGAACGCCACCGCCGTCGAAAATTCCAGCGTCCAGCTCCCAAGCGCCTTGGACACGCCAACCTCGGGCTTGAACGACCACCGGTGGGTGCCGATGTTGATGAGCTTGCTGCTGTCGTACTGGCCCGCCGGGGCCGAGACCTGCAGGCTCGCGCCGACGATCACGTCCTGCTCCCAGGCCCGGAACTCGGGCAGCGTGAGCGCCGGCGCGCCGTAGAAATTGACCGAGAGGCGGGCGGTCGGGTCGCCGAAGCCGTTCACCGTTCGCTCGGAGGAACGGCTGCGGAAGGACGCGGTTCCATCGAGCCAGGTGTACGGGACCGCGACGTCGAATTTCGCGGATTTCCCCCACAGGTCCAGCGTGCGCACGTAACTGACGAAGGGGTTAACCGTGCGGACTTCGGGCTGCACGGCGGGCAGGTTGGTGTCGACCGCCAGCGCCCCCTGCGTCCAGGCCGCGCCGATGATCAGGAAGTTCACGCCCACGGGCGCGTTGGACCAGGACCGAGGCTCGATGCTCTGCGCCGCCGCCCCGCCGCCGGGCGCCAGGAGCGCGGCCGCAGCGAGGCTGGCGACCACGGGGCCGCGCCTCGCCGCGGCTCGCCACCAGGCGACGCCCGGCCGCGCCGCCGCCGCCAACCGCGCGCGCGCGGGTACTGTCCTGAGTTTCATGCGTTTCTCCTCGCCGGCGGTCCGGCGCCTCGACCCTGCGTCAGCGGCCTTCCGGCCGGGCCGCCGGGTAGCGCGGCGACTCGTGCCTGACGAAGCGTTGCCACGCGGCCGGAAGCAACCGAAACAAACAGTGATTTCAAGCCCGCGCCGGTCAGGATCGGTGGCGGCGATCTCGTCGCGCGGCATTCCCTCGCCGATCGCGTGGCCAATATATCCGAAACGCCCGAGCAGGAACCGGCATGGGCCGAAAAGACTTGCGCCACTTCCATTGCGCCGTCATCGGCGGCGTGTTCGACGCCAACCCCAAGGGCGGTGTCGTCTTCCATGCCGCCACCGGGCTCGAAACGCACGCCGTCGCGCCGGCGCTGCCCCACGCCCCCTGCCCGCACCCGGCAACCCCGGCGCCCGCGCCCGCCCGCAAGCGCCAAGACAAGCGTGCGGAGCAGCCCCTTGCCCCCGCAAGGCGACGGTTGACCCGCCCTGCCGGCGCCTCCACACTCCGCCGCGCACGCTTCAGCTGACTATCCGCGGAACATTGCTTTCCCCGCCGCGCAACCTTGTCCGAAACCGTCTTCGCAAAAAATATGCCGCCCGCCCCAGCACGCCCCTCGTTTTCTCGACTCGTCCTCGTCGGCCTCATCGGCAACGTGATGGAGTGGTACGACTTCGCGGTCTATGGCTTCTTTGCCGTGACGATCGGGCGGTTGTTCTTTCCTTCGGACCAGCCGGCGATATCGCTGATCGCCGCCTTTGGCGCCTTTGCCGCAGGTTTTCTTGTCCGCCCGCTGGGGGGCCTCGTTTTCGGGCGCATCGGAGACCTGGTCGGGCGACAGCGGGCGATGCTGCTCTCGGTCATGGCCATGGCGATTCCGACGGTGCTGATGGGCCTGCTCCCGACCTTTGCCTCCGTTGGAATCATGGCGCCGATCTTGCTGGTCGTGCTGCGGCTCGTCCAGGGTCTCTCGGTCGGCGGGGAATACACCAGCTCCCTGGTCTTTCTGGTGGAGCACGCTCCGCCAGGGCGGCGGGCCTTCACCGCGGTTTGGGGCGCGTGGGGTGCGACCGCAGGCACACTGCTGGGTTCGGGAGCGGGATTCGTCACGGCCGCCATGCTGGCCCCGGATCAGCTGGAGTCCTGGGGCTGGCGGGTGCCCTTCCTCCTCGGCGGATGCGTCGCCTTCGTCGGCTTCTGGCTGCGCCGGGGGTTGCACGCCGAGGCACCGGTGGCGGCGTCGAAATCCCCCACGCGGGATGTGTTCACCAAATACCGAGGACCGGTGCTTCGCGTGGCGCTGCTGAACCTCGGTTTCGGCGTCGGTTTCTACACGGTGTTCGTCTATGCCGTGAGCTACCTGGAGCAGGTCAGCAAGCTGTCCGACAAACAGGCCTTGAGGAATAATTCGATCGCCATGCTCATGCTGCTGATCGTCATGCCGCTGACGGCGAAGCTTGCCGACAAGCATGGAAGGAAGGTTGTCCTCGCGGTCGGCTTCACGATGCTCGCGGCCACAGCGGTCCCGCTCTTCCACCTGATGGGGCTGGGAATCCGGGGGGTGACCATCGGCTGTCAATTGGCCCTCGCGCTTCCGCTGGGCATCGTCGCGGGCGCTATCGCGGCAACCAACGTCGAATTGATGCCCCGCGAGGTCCGTTGCACCGGACTTGCCTTTGCCTACAACTTGTCGGTAGGGGTCTTCGGGGGCATGACTCCCATGGTTGTGACGTGGGCAACCTCCTACCTCGGGAACCCGACCGCCCCCGGCTACTGGGTGGCCGCGGCCGCGACCATTTCCGCCGTGACGCTCTTCTTTTTTGTGCGCGAGACCCGGGGACGTCCGCTCGAACATGGATGACCGGACCCGCCTGAGCCCGGGGTGCACCCAGAGCCGGCTACGGCCGCCCCGTACCTCAGCTTGTTGAAGCACGATCGATGGACGTTCGTATCACTGGCCGCCGGGGTGGCCCGGTACGGATGCGCAGCGAGTGGATGCCCGGGCAAGCCACCGGGTAACGACGCGGCCTAACCCATCGCAAGGCCGCTGCTCATAGGGAGCGCAGCGCCGGTTCGATTCCGACCCCCGTCTCCAGAACCTTCTCTTCCTCCATGCGCGCTTGACGCGCCTGCGGTGCGCCGCGACGTCCTGTCCGCCCCCGAGGCCGGGGACCAACGGTGCCCCGGCGCACGCGCGTCATCGCGAACGCTCGCGGATCGCGCCGCGCCATCCCGTCGACGAACGCGCCGGACGACCGGCATCTGACCCACGTCAAGTCGCGCCACCGCGGCGGGTATAGCCTGATAGCGGGAGGAGTTCCAACGCGGAGGAAGAATCATGACGAGGAACACGCCGCAGGTCGGCGCACCCGACCCGGCACGCACGACCTCGCCGATCTTCGACGAGGAAGACATCGACGAGCCCACGCCCGGCGTGATCGTGGCCCGGGAAATCGAGCTCGAGCCAGGCCATCGCGCAGGTCGATGATGGCAAGGCGCCGGTGGCCGAGAAATACCGCGTCGCCGTTGTGCGCGTTGTTGAAGCAGGCCCCCATCCCGTCGGGCCCCCGATGCGCCAGCGCGACGAGCATCCGCCTCGCCGCATGCGCGTCGCGCTGCGCGGAGAGCGGTCCGACCCAACCGGCGATGCCGCACACGTCCGGAGCTCAGGCCGGTCCCGGCACATCGGCCCGGACAGGCCGGAGCCTGCCGCGATACAGGCCGCCGAATGCCTCCGCCACCTGCGCGATGGCAAAGCCGGTGGCGACGCGCTGCACGCAAGCCTCGCGCATCCGCGCCAGCGCCGCGCGCTCGGATCCGAGCTGCCCGATCGCGGCGGCGATCGCCGCGGGATCGCCTGGCGGCACGAACAGGCCGTGCACGTCCGCGGCAACCACGTCGGGGATTCCCCCAACGCGCGTGGTGATCGGCGGCAGTCCCGCCGCCATCGCCTCCAGCAGCGTGTAGGGAAGCCCTTCGGCGTGCGTCGGCAGCAGGAGCGCGTCGGCATCCCGGTACAAGGCCCGCTTCGCCTCACCGGCGACCGGCCCCGCGAAGCGCACCTGCGCCCCCAGTCCAAGGCGCTCGGCCACGGCCTTAAGCAAGCCTTCGTCCGGACCGTCGCCCCCCAGCACCAGCGTGGCGCCGGTGCCCTGCCAGCGCGCCAGCGCCAGGCCCTCGAGCGCTTCGACCAGCCCCTTTTCCCGTGTCATCCGTCCGAGATAGACGAGACGCAGGTCCGAGCCCGGCGCCGGCTCGGGGCGGTCGGCCACGACAAACGCGCGGCAATCGATGCCGTTGGGAACGCGCACCACCGGCTGCCCGGGTACGAATTCGCGATAGGCTGCGAGTTCGCAATCGGCGAGGACCACGACGACGTCGGCGAGGCCCAGGATCCACCGCAGCAGCGCGACCGGCAGTCGGTTGTCGGCGCAGAATTGCCGCGGCAGTGCGCCGCCGTGGACCTGGTAGACGATCCGCGACCCGCAGGATCGCGCAACCGCCAGGAAGCCGAGATCGCGCCAGAAGGCGCGGCGATTGAGCGACGTGTTGATGTGCACCACGGCATCGGGTTCGCGCAGCAGGCGGAGGGCGAGGCGAACCGGGCCGGAGGCCAGCCGCAGCCAGCGGCGCAGGGGGTGTTCGCGCCTGCCTTCGCCGCCGACCTGGAAATGGCGCAGGTCGAAATCCCGCGCCAGCGCCGACGCGAGCAGCAGGTTGAGGTGCGTGCTGACGCCGCTCACCGCGCCGAGCCCCGGCCCCAGGAGGAACACCACCGGGGGGCGCCGCGCGCGTGCGTCCGGGGACGCCGACCACTGCAGGCGCATCGGGATCGCTCCAATAAGGCTTCGATAGCTCATCGGATTCGATCTTGGCGCCGGGTGATGACAACGCGCGAACGCAGGGGTAGCCCGATCGGACCAGAACGGGCCCCCGGCGGGCAGGACGGAAGGCGTGGCTCGCCCTCGGTGCGGCGCGACCGGACGCGACCGGCTCGCCGCGCGATGCGGGTCTCGCGACCCAGGCGCGGCGTTATCCGCCGGCGATCACGCCGCCAGCGCCTTCATCTCCGCGTAGAGGTCCGACTTGCCCTCGAAGCCGAGGCCGGGAAGATCGGGCATCGTGATGTGACCGCCCTCGACCCGGACGCCGTCGGGGAACCCGCCGTAGGGCTGGAACAGGTCGGGATAGCTCTCGTTGCCGCCCAGGCCCAGCCCGGCCGCGATATTGAGCGACATCTGGTGGCCGCCGTGCGGGATGCACCGGGCGGGAGACCAGCCGTGCATCTTCAGCCCGGCCAGCGTGCGCTGGTACTCGCACAGGCCGTAGGACAGCGCGCAGTCGAACTGCAGCCAGTCGCGGTCGGGACGCATGCCGCCGTAGCGGATCAGGTTGCGCGCGTCCTGGTGGCTGAACAGGTTCTCGCCGGTCGCCATCGGCCCGGGATAGAACTCGGCCAGCGCGGCCTGCAGGTGGTAGTCGAGCGGGTCGCCGGCCTCCTCGTACCAGAACAGCGGATAGTCGCGCAGCATCTTCGCGCAGGCGATCGCCGTTTCCAGGTCGAACCGGCCGTTGGCGTTGACGGCCAGCCGCGCGCCGGCGCCGATCTCGGCCAGCACCGCCTCGATCCGCCGCCGGTCCTCTTCGAGGGGCGCGCCGCCGATCTTCATCTTGACCACGTTGTAGCCGCGATCGAGATAGCCGCGCATCTCGGCGCGCAGTGCCGCATTGTCCTTGCCGGGATAGTAGTAGCCGCCCGCGGCGTAGACGAACACGCGCGGATTCGCCGTCACCCCGTGGCGCTCCGCCAGCAGCCGGAAGAG
>CALQLA020000015.1 GCA_943331295.2 Bordetella parapertussis
AACCCCCCAGCTTGACACCAAGAAGATCAGAGCAAGACTGCGCAATCACCCCTTCGGGCAACTGCGCCTGTTACATCGTGTGAGCACCAAAGTTTCTTGTCCCCCGACTCGCCTCGCCTTTGACAGCCAAGCTCACCGGGGCCCCAGCACCTCAGTACCCACACCTATCGGTTGCTAATTTTTAAAGAGCGGCTGGTTCGGACTGACCCGTTAAACACCAGCAGAGAGGCGCGATTATAGGGACATGACAGAAAGATTGCAAGCCTTGTCGTGCCTTTTCGTTCAACGCGCGCCCGATTTCCAGTGAATCCGGGGGTGCCTCACGGGGCTTAGCGACCGCCGGGCGACCTGTGCGCTCGGACCACCGTCGCCCTCACGCCTCCGGCGGCTTCGGGTACTTCCACTTGCGATGGATCCACAGCCAGTCGGCGGGGCTGTTGCGGATCTCGCGCTCCAGCGCGCGCGCGTAACGCTCGACGACGTCCGTGTCGGCGCCCTTGTCATAGGGCGGCTCCGCCAGCATCGACACGCGCATCGTGTAGTGCCCCCGGCGCACGCGGTACATCTCCACGAACACCACCGGCGCCTTGAGGATCCGCGCGATGGCGTCGGCCCCGACGAAGAACACCGATTCCTGGTTGAGGAACTGCGTCCAGTGCTTCGGCTCGTCGATGGTCGGCGTCTGGTCGGCGACCATCGCGTAGACGTGGGCCTCGCTGCGGCGCCGGATCAGCTCGCGCGTCAGCTTCTTGTGCGGGATCGGCGTGCCGCCGAAGCGCGCCCTCGCCTCGCGCAGAAAGCGATCCATCGTCTCCACCCGCTGCGGCTTGTAGACGGGGAACATCGGCTCGTCGAGATGCAGGTTGCCGGCGAGCACCTGCCACTCCCAGTTGCAGAAGTGCGCGGTCATCAGCAGCACCGAGCGGCCCGCCCGCGTCTCGTTGACGACGAGCTCGGCATTCTCGACGGTGACCCGGCTGCGGATGTCGTCCGGCGAGGCGCTGTAGCTCCAGACGATCTCGGCGAAGATGTCGCCGAGGTTGCGGTACGATTGCTTCAGGATCGCCGCGCGCTCCGCCTCGTTCTTCTCCGGGAAAGAGCGCGCGAGGTTGCCCGCCGCCAGGTCCCGGCGCCAGCGCATGACGTAGTAGGTGAAGAAGAACAGGCCGTCGCCGATCGAGTACAGCACGGACAGCGGCAGCCAGGAAAGAGCCTTGAACAGGAAGCGCATGGTGAAGCCGCGCCCGGAAAGCGCAAGTCCGTCTTGGAAGAGGCCATGAGCGTAGACGAGAATGCGCTCCCCGGCAATCGCGCGCGCGGCGCGCCGAGCGCGTTGCCCGGCGTCGTCGCCGGCGTCTCGCTGTGGTGGAGCGACCTCGGGCACACCGAGGCCGCGCTCGCCCGGGCCGCGCAATGGCTCTCCGCGGCGGAGCGCGCCCGCGCCGCGCGCTTCGCGACCGAGCCGTTGCGGCAACAGTACATCGCCGGCCGCTCGACGCTGCGGGAACTGCTGGGGCAGGCGCTGCGGATCGCGCCGGCCGACGTCGCGCTGCACGAGACCTCCCAGGGTCGCCCGATGCTGGCCGCGCCGCCGGGCATCCCGGACTTCAACGTGTCGCACACGCGGGGAGGCGCGATCTACGCGATCGCGACCGGACTTTCGCCGGAGGCCCGGATCGGCGTCGACGTCGAGCACGACGACCGGCAGGTCGCGGCGGACGGCCTCGCGCAAAAGTTCCTGACGGCGGACGAGCAGGCCACGCTCGACCCGCTCGACGCAGACGCGCGCCGCCGCCGCTTCCTGCGCTACTGGACCTGCAAGGAGGCGATGTGCAAGGCCACCGGTGAAGGCCTCGCCGCGCCGTTCGGCCGCATCTGCGTCGACCTCGAGGCCGGGGCCGCGGTCGGCCTGCGCCTTCGGGACGGGCCGGCGCCCTACCTGCCGGCGTCGTGGCAACTCCACCCGATCGCCGTGCCCGACGGATTTGTCGCGACACTCGCGATCTGGCGCGGGGGCGCCGGGATCACCCCTTCGGCACGTCCGTGAACCGGCCGTGCAGCGACTCCATCTGGCGCAGCCACTTGTCGGGCTGCGCCGCCTTGCGCGCGTAGTAGTCGGCAACCGCCGGATGCGGAAAGATCAGGAAGCGCTCGTCGCGCATGCCGGCGACGGCGGCTGCCGCGACCGCCTCCGGCGCGAGCACGCCGTCGAGCCCGGCGCTGGCGCCGTCGCCCGCGAAGCGGTCGAGCAGCGGCGTGCGCACGGCCATCGGGCACAGCGCCGAAACGCGGATGCCGAAGCGCCGGTACGAGAACGCGAGCGATTCGGCGAGACCCAACGCCGCGTGCTTGGTCGTCGTGTAGACCGCCGACTCCGGCGACGCAAGCAGCGCCGCCGCGGAGAGCGTCTGCAGCAGGTAGCCTTCGCCGCGCTCGATCATCCCGGGCAGCACCGCCTTGGCGGCGTAGGCGTGCGCCATCACGTTGACCTCCCAGTCGCGCTGCCACGCGCCGAAGTCCGCCGTGCGCAGGTCCCACCCCGGCGTCAGCACGCCGGCGTTGGAGCAGAAGACGTCGATGCGGCCGAAGTCCCGCTCGACCTCCGCGACCAGCGCCGCGACCTCGTCCTGTCGCGTGACGTCGCAACGATAGGGCAGCGCGCCGTCGGCTACCGTACCGACGTCGAGGTCGGCCACGACGACCGCCCGCGCGCCCTCGGCGACGAAGCGCTGCGCGAGCGCGGCGCCGATGCCGCTGCTGCCGCCGGTGACGACGACGATCCGGTCGCGGATTTCCATGGGGTGCGGTCGATCGGGGAGAAGCCGCGAGGATAGCGCCATTTGCGCCCGGCATGGGCGCGGCCGGAACGGCGTCCGCCGGTCGTGCTTCGGGCGCCGCCGTTGCCGCGAAAATGGGACAATGGGGGGTTGATGTCGCGCAGCGCGGCGCTTTCCGCCGCAGCGATCAAGGGGGATGGCGACGTGGGCGTGATGCAGTTGTTCGACCTGACCGGCAGGACCGCGCTCGTCACCGGCGGCTCGCGCGGCTTGGGGCTGCAGCTTGCCTGCGCGCTGGGCGAGTTGGGCGCCCGGGTCGCGATCGCGGCGCGCAAGCCCGACGAACTCGATGCCGCGCTGGCCACGCTCCGCGCCGCGGGCGTCGACGGCATCGCGATCGCCGCGGACCTCGCGGACCACGCCGCGATACCCGGCGTCGTCGACGCCGTCCTCGCGCAGTGGGGACGGGTGGACATCCTCGTCAACAACGCCGGCTGCAACTGGGCGGCGCCCGCCGAGGACTTCCCGGACGCGGCCTGGCGCAAGGTGACGCGGCTCAACATGGACGTGCCGTTCTTCCTGGCCCGCGAGGTGGCGAAGCGCTCGATGATCCCGCGCCGAAGCGGCAAGATCGTCAGCATCGCGTCCATCGCCGGGCTCGCCGGCAACCCGCCGGAATGGGACATGGAGACCGTCGCGTACAACACCAGCAAGGGCGCGCTGATCGCGATGACGCGGGCGCTCGCCGCCGAATGGGGCGAGTTCAACATCAACGTCAACGCGATCTGCCCGGGGTTCTTCCCGTCGAAGATGACCGCCGGCGCGCTCGCCCGCATCGACCGCATGGTGCTAGACCTGACGCCGCTCGGCCGGCTGGGCGGCGACGACGACCTCAAGGGGAGCGTCGCCTTCCTCGCCTCCGACGCGTCGCGCCACGTCACCGGCCAGACGCTGGTCGTCGACGGCGGGATGATGGTGATCTAGATGCCGGGCCGGCCAAACCCGGGCGCCACGCTGGTCGCGCCGGTGCACGCGTTCGACCACGCCGCCCTCGCCCGCTACCTGCGCGCGACGATCGGCGATGCCGCGCAGGACATCGCGGTCGAGCAGTTCCAGGGCGGGCAATCGAACCCCACATATCGCGTGACCACGGCGGAGGGCCGCTACATCCTTCGCCGCAAGCCGCCGGGCAAGCTGCTGCCGTCGGCGCACGCGGTCGACCGCGAATACCGCGTGATGTCGGCGCTCGCCGGCACCGGCGTGCCGGTGGCGAGAATGCTCGCGCTGTGCGAGGACGACGCGGTCATCGGCACGGCGTTCTACCTGATGGAATACGTCGAGGGCCGCATACTCTGGGACCCGGCGCTGCCGGGAATGGCGCCCGCGCAGCGCACCGCGCATTTCGACGAGTTGAACCGCGTGCTCGCCGCGCTGCACGGCGTCGACTACGCCGCCGTGGGACTCGCCGATTTCGGCAAGCCCGGCCAGTACATCGAGCGGCAGGTGGCGCGCTGGTCGCGCCAGTACCTCGCGGGCGAGGCCGACCGCATCCCGGCGATGGACCGCCTGCTCGAATGGCTGCCGCGACACCTGCCGCCGGGCGACGAGACCTCGATCGTCCACGGCGACTACCGCCTCGACAACGTGATCTTCCACCCGACCGAGCCGAAGGTGCTCGCGGTGCTCGACTGGGAGCTCTCGACGCTGGGCCACCCGCTGTCGGACTTCGCGTACCACGTGATGGCGTGGCGGCTCACCGGCAGCGAATTCCGCGGCCTCAAGGGGCAGGACCTCGCCGCACTGGGCATCCCGTCCGAAGCGGACTACGTCGCGGCGTATTGCCGCCGCACGGGCCGCGACGCGATTCCCCACTGGGAGTTCTACCTGATCTTCAACATGTTCCGGATCGCGGCGATCCTCCACGGCGTGCTGTCGCGCGCCCTGCAGGGCAACGCGGCGAGCGAGGACGCGGTGGCCACCGGCGGTCGCGCGCGCCTCGTCGCGGACGTCGCGTGGAACATGGCGCGGCAATGGACAACGACGGAGGAGTGACGTGGATTTCGGGCATTCGGACAAAGTGAAGGACCTGCAGGCGCGCCTCGCGCGTTTCATGGACGAGAACGTCTACCCGGCGGAACCGGTCTACGCGGCCGAGGTCGCCGCGAACCGGCGCGCGGGCAACGCGTGGGTCGCCACGCGCATCATGGAGCAACTGAAGGTGAAGGCGCGCGCGGCCGGCCTGTGGAATCTGTTCCTGCCGCATTCGGAGCACGGCGCGGGGCTCACCAACGTCGAGTACGCGCCGCTGTGCGAGATCATGGGCCGCTCGTGGATCGCGCCCGAGGCCTTCAACTGCAACGCGCCGGACACCGGCAACATGGAAGTTCTGGTGCGCTACGGCACGCAGGCGCAGAAGGACGCGTGGCTGACCCCGCTGCTCGAAGGCCGGATCCGCTCGGCGTTCGCGATGACCGAGCCCGACGTCGCGTCGTCGGACGCGACCAACGTCGAGGCGTCGATCATCCGCGACGGCGACCACTACGTGATCAACGGCCGCAAGTGGTGGACCACCGGCGGCCCCGATCCGCGCTGCCGGATCATGATCTTCATGGGCAAGACCGACGCCGCCAACCCCGACCGCTACCGCCAGCAGTCGATGGTGCTGGTGCCGGTGGACACGCCCGGCGTGACGCTCGTGCGCCACCTGCCGGTGTTCGGCTACGACGATGCGCCGCACGGCCATGCCGAGTTCGCGTTCGACCACGTCCGCGTGCCGCTCGACAACATCCTGCTCGGCGAGGGCCGCGGCTTCGAGATCGCGCAGGGGCGGCTGGGGCCTGGCCGCATCCACCACTGCATGCGCCTCATCGGGCAGGCCGAGCGCGCGCTCGAGATGATGTGCCGGCGCGCGGCCAGCCGCGTCGCGTTCGGCCGCGCCATCGCCGACCAGACGGTCACGCAGGAGCGCATCGCCAACGCGCGGATCATGATCGACCAGACGCGGCTCCTCGTGCTGCACGCGGCGTGGAAGATGGATATCGCCGGCAACAAGGCGGCGAAGGCCGACATCGCGATGATCAAGGTCGCCGCGCCGACGATGGCCTGCCAGGTGATCGACTGGGCGATGCAGGCGCACGGCGCCGCGGGCGTCTGCGACGACTTCCAGCTCGCGTTCTTCTATGCGCAGGCGCGCACGCTGCGCTACGCGGACGGCCCGGACGAAGTCCACCGCAACCAGATCGCACGGCTCGAGCTCGCCGCGCATCGCGCGCCCGCTGCGGGCGCGCAGCCCGTTCCGCGTCCCGCCGGATAGCCGCGCGCGACGCGCGGGCGCCGCGCGCCCGCCGCTGCGGCGTTGCCGCGGCGACCGGCACGCCCAGCGCGGCGCCCATCGCAACGAAGGCGGCGCGCAGGCAGCGCGCATAGCGCCGTGGGTCGGGCAGCATCGCGCGGCAGCCCGCGACCCCGATCGACAGCACGCCGCTATGAAGGCACACGGTGTGCGCGATGCCGGCCTGGTCCTGCACCGCGGTGAACGCATGATGACCGACGAGGGTCGCGCCGGCCATGTAGAGCGGGACGTCCGGCCCGTGCACCGTCGCCACGGTGGTGTTGGCGCAGGGCGCCGCCGGGCTTCCCAGCCGCACCCGGTGCGCGAGCTCCCCGGCGGCACCGAGCGCCAGCGTGGGCACGAACTCCACCGCCTGGATCGCCAGCCGGCGGGGCGTCGCGTGGTGCGCAAGGGTCTTGCGGCGGCGCGTTTCGGCAGCGATCCGCGACAGCCGCGCCGCCGCGTCGGCGATGTCCGTATGCAGCGACACGATCGCGGAATCGGCGAAGCTGCGGCCGCCGGCGATGCGCGCATCGGCCCCGCGCGCCAGGGGCGCCTCGGCGACGAGGCTCGCGGCCGGCGGCTCCCCCCGACCGTCGAGGTAGCCGCGCAGGCCCTCGCCGATGATGGCGAGCGCGACGTCGTTGACGGTCGCGCCGTGCACGCGGTCGCGCATCCGCTCGATGTCGCGCAGACCGAACTCGACGGCATCGACGATGCGGTCGGGCGACACCGCCGCGTTGAACCGGGTGTTGGGTGCCTCCGGCGCGACAGGATGATGCGTCTCCCCGCCGCGCCGCCCGATCCGCGTGGCGAGCGCGTGCGTGCCGCGCGCGCCGGCGGCGATCAGCGGCGCCGCGCCGGCCGCGGCCTGCCGCCACCACGCGAGCGGCCGGCGCAGCGTGTCCATCGCGCCGCGCGAGACGAGGTCGGCGAAGGTCGGCGACCGGTCGAACCGCGGGGGATGCCGGGCCGGCGACGCGCGGCTGTCGGGGGAGAGTTCGTGCAGCGCGGCGAACAGCGGCGTGGACGGCGTCTCGCCCTGCGCCGCGAAGTGGACCTTGAGGCACAGCGCGAAGCAGCCGGGCGGCAGGCCGGGAATGCGGTCGAGCCCGTCGATCACGTAGCACTGCCACAGCGGCCGCGTGCGGTCGAGCGGCTGCGCGTGGAGCCGCGCCACCTGCGCGCACAGCTGCGACCAGTCGCCGGGCCGCGGCAACGCGATGTGGCGCAGGTGAAAACCGAGGTCGGGGGCGGCGTCGTCGACCCAGTAGGGCCGCGCGATCGACAGCGGCATCGAGACGATGCGCCGGCGGAAGATCGCGCTGCGGTGCAGGCGATCGGCGAAGAAGCGCTGGATGTCGGCGAAGTGGACGCGCCCCGACGGCGCGGTGGACGGGTCGTAGATCATCAGCGACGACGCGTGCATCGGCGCCCGCGGCGATTCGAGATTCAGGTACAGGCACTGCCGGCCCGTCAGCTGCTCCATTGCGCGCCCCGTCAGGCCGTCGCCGGCGACCGCCGCCGCGGCTTCGCGGCCGGCCGCGCAACCCGCGCCGTCTCCGGCGCGGGGGCACGCGGCGCGAGCGACCGCCGGTCGACGCTGAAGTCGCGCTGCAGCTCGGCGACGTCGAGCGGGTGCCAGCGGCGGCCCGCCGACCGCGCCAGCCGGTGCGCGATCAGGTAGAACACCCAGGCGTCGAAGCCCATGCCGAGGTGCGACGCCTGCACCTCGATGTTCTGCACCAGCGGACCGGGCTTCTCGCAGGCGTTCCTCCACGGCACCACGCCGTCCTTCCTGCAGTGGAACGCGGTGATGGGCACGCCGGTGAGCGGCCGGTTGAGGAGGCGGATCTTGCGCCGGAACGCGGGATCGGAGAACTGCATCTTGCTCATCCACTCGTAGACGCGCCAGATGCTGACGTCGGCGGTGTTGCCGCTGATCGGGCTGCCCAGCGTGATCACGTCGCGGATGAGGCGCGGGTAGCGCCGCGCCAGGAACTTGGCGTAGACGCCGCCCAGGCTCCAGCCGACGAGGCTGATCCTGCGGGCGCCGGATTCGACGAACACCTCGGTCAGCCGGTGCTCGACCAGCGCCTCGATGTCGTAGGGATGCGCGGTCGAGAAGCCGAAGTTGAGCCCCAGTTCCCACGGGTAGACCTGGTAGCCCGCCTGCGTCAGGAACCAGCGCAGCGGCCACGTCGACGGGTCCCCGGCCAGGTACCCCGGCAGCACCAGCACCGCGTGGCCGTCGCCGCGCGGCGCGCGCGCGAGCGCCAGCGCGGAGAGCGGGGACAGCGCGGCATCGGTGAAGCCGACGCAGACGTCGCGCACGACGTCGAACCACGTGAGGCCGGGCCCGGCGCCCGCTGCGCTCATGCAGCCGCGCCCGGCAGCCGGTGGGTGCCGAACATCTCGCGCAGCCGCATCTTCTGCAGCTTGCCGGTGGCGGTGTGGGGCAGCTCGGTGACGAACACCACGTCGTCGGGCAGCCACCACTTGGCCACCCTGGATTCGAGGAAGCCGAGGAGCTCGTCGCGCGTCGGCTCGTGGCCCGCCTTCTTCACGACGATCAGGAGCGGCCGCTCCTGCCACTTCGGGTGCGGGACGCCGATCACGGCCGCTTCGGCCACGCCCGGGTGGGCCATCGCCGCGTTCTCGAGGTCGATCGACGAGATCCACTCGCCGCCCGACTTGATCACGTCCTTCGACCGGTCGGTGATCTGCATGTAGCCGTCGGGATCGATCGTGGCCACGTCGCCGGTGTCGAAGTAGCCGTCGGCATCGAGGATGTTGCCGCCCTCGCCCCTGAAATATCCGGCCGTCACCCAGGGCCCGCGCACCATCAGGTGCCCGAACGCAACGCCGTCGTGCGGAAGAACCTTGCCCTCGTCGTCGACGATCCGCATCTCGACGCCGTAGACGTTGCGGCCCTGCTTCGCCTGCAGGTCGAGCCGCTGCGCGAGCGTGTAGTCGCGGTGCTTGGGCAGCAGGTTGCACACCGTCCCCAGCGGCGACATCTCCGACATGCCCCAGGCGTGCACGACGAAGGCGCCGAACTGCGTCTCGAAGCGCTCGCTCATCGCGCGCGGCGCCGCCGAGCCGCCGATCACCACGCGCCGCAGGGCGAGGTCGCGCTTCGGATCGAGGCCCTCGGCGTCGACGTGGTTGAACAGCATCAGCCACACCGTCGGCACGCCGAGCGCCAGCGTGACGGCCTCGTCGCGCATCATGCCGTAAACGTTCTTCCCGTCGAGCCCCGGCCCCGGCAGCACCAGCTTGGCCCCGGACATCGCGCCCGCGTACGGCATGCCCCACGCGTTGACGTGGAACATCGGAACGACCAGCAGCGTGGATTCGTCCGCGGACAGCCCGAGGCTGTCCCGCGTGCATGCCGACCACGAGTGGAGCACGGTCGAGCGGTGCGAGTAGAGCACGCCCTTCGGGTGGCCCGTCGTGCCCGACGTGTAGCACAGCGACGAGGCCTCGTTCTCGTCGAAGACCGGCCAGTCGTAGTCGCTGTCCTGGCCGGCGACGAGTTCCTCGTAGCAGATCACGTTCGGGAGCTTCAGGTCGGGCATGTGCGCGCGATCGGTCATCGCGACGAAGCCCTTCACCGACTTCATCGCCGGGCCTATCTTCTCCAGCAGCGCGGTGAACGAAAGGTCGAAGAACAGGTACTGGTCCTCGGCGTGGTCGACGATATAGGAAATCTGGTCGGGAAAGAGGCGCGGGTTGATCGTGTGCAGCACCGCGCCCATCCCCGACACGCCGTAGTAGAGCTCCAGGTGGCGGTAGCCGTTCCACGCCAGCGTGCCGATGCGCTCGCCAGGGCGCACACCGAGGGCGAGGAGCGCCGTCGCGACCTGCTTCGAGCGCCGGTAGACGTCGCCGTAGGTGCAGCGGTGGATCGGACCCTCGACCGTGCGCGACACGATCTCGCCGCCCGGATGGCACTGGTTCGCGTGCTCGATCAGCGACGAAATGAGCAGCGGCCGGTCCTGGATCAGCCCACGCATGTAGCGCCTCCTTGCCGGACGATTCGCCGGATTTCCTAGAACGTCCGCTTCAAGAGCGCGACGAGTTGTTCGAAGCGACGGCCGTACGGCGGCCGGAACATCCCGAACCCGTTGATGCGCGCCTGGTGCAGGACGGGCTTGTGCTTCGAGAAGGTGCGGAACCCCTGCTCGCCATGGTAGGCGCCGTAGCCGCTCGCGCCGACGCCGCCGAACGGCAGGTTCTCCTGCGCGACGTGCCAGCAGACGTCGTTGATCGTCACGCCGCCGGAGAGGGTCTCGTTCAGCACCCGGTCGCGGTGCGCGTCGTCGGCGCCGAACCAGTACAGCGCCAGCGGGCGCGGGTGCCGGTTGACGTAGGCGATCGCCGCGTCGAGCGTGTCGTAGGGCAGCACCGGCAGCACGGGGCCGAAGATCTCCTCGCGCATCACCGCCATGTCGTCGTTGACGCCGGTGAGGAGCGTGGGCAGGAATCGCCGCGCCGCGGGGTCCGGCGCCTCGGATGCCGGATTGAGCCGGATCGCCGTCGCGCCCGCCGCCTCGGCGTCGGCAACCAGGCCCTCCAGCCGCCGGTAGTGGCGGTCGCTGACGATGCTCGTGTAGTCGTCGTTGCCCACCAGCGACGGAAACATCCGCGCGACGGCAGCCCCGGTGGCGGCAACGAAGGCGTCGACCGCGGGGCGCGGCACCAGCACGTAGTCCGGTGCCACGCAGGTCTGCCCGGCGTTCATCAGCTTGCCGTACGCGATCCGCGCGGCGGCGACGTCGACGTCGGCATCGGCGCCGATGATCGCCGGCGACTTGCCGCCCAGTTCCAGCGTCACGGGGGTGAGATTCGCCGCGGCCGCGAGCGCGATCTGGCGGCCGACCGCCGTCGAGCCGGTGAACAGCAGGTGGTCGAACGGCAGCGTCGCGAAGGCACGGCCGACCTCCACGTCGCCGGCGACGACGGCGAACTCCTCCGGCGCGAACGCGTCGGCCACGATTCGCTCCAGGAGGTGCGAGAACGCCGGCGTCAGCTCGCTCGGCTTCAGCATGATCCGGTTGCCCGCCGCGATCGCGGCGACCGCCGGCAGGAGTGCCAGCTGGAACGGGTAGTTCCACGGGCTGATGATGCCCGCGACGCCGAGCGGCTGCGGGATGATCTCGCTCCTCGCCGGGAGCATCGGCGTCGGCGTCGGGACGCGTCGCGGCTTCATCCATCGGGCGAGGTGCCGCCGCGCGTGGCGGATGCCGGACAGCACCAGGTAGATTTCCGCGAGCTCGGTCTCGTGCCGCGAGCGATGGCCGAAGTCGGCCGCGATCGCCGCGATGATCGCCGCCTGGTTCTCCTGCGTGAGGCGCAGCAGGCGGTCGAGGCGGTCGAGGCGGAGCGCCCTCCCCGGCTGCATGTCGCGCGCGGCCGCGGCGCGCTGCGCCGCGAAGGTCGCGCGCATCCGCGCGACGAGGTCGGTCGACGGGGATTCGCCGGTGGCAGCGTCGGGTCGGGCGTCGATGATGATTCTCCCTGCGACCGGGATCAGGAAAGGGCGTAGGCCGCTGGCGCCGGGTTGCGGCGCGCCTCGGTGAGGCGGGCCAGCATCGGCGGCACGTCGTCCGCCAGGACCGGGTGGGAGATCAGGAAGCCCTGCACCTGGTCGCAGCCGACCTCGCGCAGCAGGTCGAACTGCGCCTCGGTCTCGACGCCCTCGGCGACGACGTTCATCCGCAGCGTGTGGGCCATCAGCACGATGGCCCGCAGGATCGCCATCCCCTCCTGCGTGTCGGAACGCTCGACGAAGGAGCGGTCGATCTTGAGCGTGTCGATCGGGAACGACTGCAGCGACGCGAGGCTGGAATGCCCGGTGCCGAAGTCGTCGACGGAGAGGGCGATGCCGCGGTCCTTCAGCTCGGACAGCTTGCGCCGCGCCGCGTCGGGCTCCTTCATGATCGCGCTCTCGGTCAGCTCGATCTGCAGCATCCCGGGCTCGACGCCGTTGGCCTCGATGATGCTTATGAGCCGCTCGGCGATGCCCTCCCACTGGAACTGCCGCGGCGAGACGTTGACGCCGATGGGGATGGAAGGCTGCCCCATGGCCTGCCAGCGCTTGATCTGAGTGCACGCGATCTGGAACACGTAGTCGCCGAGGAGGTGGATGAGGTTGCTCTCCTCGGCGATGGGAATGAACTCCATCGGGTGCATCACGCCGTGCTCCGGATGCTGCCAGCGCACCAGCGCCTCGAGGCCGGTGACCTCGCCGTCGGACAGCCGGATCTGGGGCTGGTAGACGAGGAACAGCTCGTAGCGCCGCAGCGCGTCGCGCAGGTCCTGCTCGATGTCGATCCGCGCGGCGCGGCGCACGCCCATCGCCGAGGTGTAGAACTGGTAGGCGCCGCTGCCGAACTCCTTGGCGTGGTACATCGCGAGGTCGGCGTTCTTCAGCAGCGTGTTGGCGTCCTCGGCGTCCTCGGGGCAGAACGCCACGCCGATGCTGGCCGACGTCGAGACGCTCATTTCGCGGATCATGATCGGCGGCCCGAACGCGTCGGCGATCCGGCGGCACACCGCTTCCGCCTCGGTGCGATGGCGCACGTGCTCCATCGTGACGATGAATTCGTCCCCGCCCAGCCGCCAGAGGATGTCGTCCGCCCGCACGCAGGATTGCAGGCGCACCGCGACCGCCTGCAGCAGCAGGTCGCCGATGTCGTGGCCCAGCGTGTCGTTGACGCTCTTGAAGTTGTCGAGGTCGATGAACAGCACGCCGAGGTTCGTGCCCGCCTCGCGGCAGCGTCGGATCGCGTCGCCCGCGTGCTCGATGAATTGCCGGCGGTTGGGCAGGGACGTGAGGCTGTCGAGGTTGGCGGCGCGCTCGAGACGCTTCTGCGCGTGCTTCGCGTCGTCGATGTCGCGCAGCGTGACGGCGAGGCCGTTCTCCAGCGGGACCACCTGGTGCCGGAACCACCGCGCGCCGCCCCGGTCCCACGCGGTCTCGATCTCCTCCTCGAGCGGCTTGCCCGTCTCGAGCGCCTGCAGGTAGCGCCGGTACAGGCGGCGCCGGAACTGCCGCGGCAGCAGCGTGCGCAGCCGCGCGCCGACGACCTTCTCGCGCGGCGCCCTGAGCAGCTGCAGCGCGCGGCTGTTGGCGTCCTCGACCAGGAACTCCGTGACCTGCCCGTCGCGCGCCTTGATCGTGGACAGCAGGAAGAACGCGTCGAGGCTCCCTTCCGCGGCGGCGCGGTAGGTCGCGCGCGCGTTCTGGGCATCGTGGTGGCTCTGCTGCAACCGGACGACCAGGATCATCGCCACCGCAAGCACGCCGACGATGACGACCGACGCGAAGATCGCGTAGTTGATGTAGTACTCGCGCTGCCGGAGGTGCGGCGCCTGCACGTCGTCCGCCGCTGCGCCGGCGACGGCGATCAGTCCGTAGGCGGGCACGGCAGCGTGGGACTGGTAGCGCTCGACGCCGTCGACGGGACTGGTCGCGAGCCCCCCGCCGCTATCTCCCTTGCGCAGCAGGTCCATGTACGGGGGCGCGAGGGGACCGCCGGCCGCCGTCGCCGCGCCGGACCGGAAGGCGCGGACCACGCCATCCGTTCCCACGACGGCAAGCATGCCGCGGGCACCGAGGTCGGTGTCGGCGTAGGGGTCGGTGAAGCGCGCGGGCTCGACGGCGATCAGCACGACGCCCCCGAACGAGCCGTCCGGGTTGTTGATCCGGCGCAGCAGCGGGACGATCGCCTTCTTCGTCGCCTGACCGGCGATCGGGCGACCGACCTGGAGCTTGCCGGTGTCCGCTTCGCGCAGCAACCGGAACGCTTCGCTGTCGGCGATGCTGGGCACGCCGATCGGGGACGAGGCGGGCGCTCCGGGCACGACCTGGGCGCTCGCGCCGCCGTTGCGGTCGAGGACCGCGATCAGCGCGATGCCGTCGAACCACACGACGCCGCGCCGGGTCGAGGCGGCGAGGTCGAAGGTCTCGCCGCGCTGCCGCGCCCGCTCGGCATCGTTCTGGATCATCCGCCCCACCTGGTCGATGTGGCGCAAGAGCTGCTCGGTGGAGTGCCCGAACGCACGGGCCCCGCTCTGCGTGTCGGCGAGCGCCGCGCGGACGACGCGCTCCTGCTCGGCCGCGAGGAAATCGAACAGCGCCGACCAGATGAGAAACAGCAGCAGGATGCCGAAAATCGGCAGCAGGAACAGCAGCGGCGTGTCCGGCTTGAGGCTGCCTCGCTTGGCTCGGGTGCTCACTTGGGCACCGGGGTCGGCGCGGCCCCTCCGGATCGCTTTCGTCTCGGGCCGAAGCGCTTTGCCGTCAGCCTCTCGACCAGTATCCGCTCGCAGACCTTGAACAGGGTGTAGAAGGCCATGCTGAAATAGGCGGAGGCAACGAGGTCGACGAGCTGCTCCAGCGCGCCGTCGGCGATCACCATCAGGCCGTATTCGAGGAAGAGATCGAGGTTCGCCTTCAGCAGGACAAACAGGTTGACCGACGTGACCCCGAACAGGAGGAACAGCGCGCCCATCAAAACGAATGTGAGCCGGGGACGGCGAAACAGGAATTGGATCCAGTGCACGGGCATAACCCCATACTCTACCGGGGATTACGCCCGGCTGGAACGACAAGTCCCCGGGCCGGACAGGCATTCGGGCGCGACTCTCGAGCCCACCGGCGCGCGCGACCGCGGCGCCCGGCGGCGCATCGACCGCGGCGCCCACCCCGATGAGCAACGGCGGCGTCCGCCCGCCGCAGTGACGGGGCGCCGCCGGCGGGTGCCGCCGGCGGGCAGAATGCGCCGGCGCGGGGCGCAGCGGGTGGACACCGAGCGCAGCTGCGCCGGGGCTTCAAGCCCTGGGCGCCACCCGCACAGTCACTGCGCAATCCCGCCGTCACCATCGTTACGCTGCTCATGAATTACCCGCTCCCGTTAAGTTTAGCAAGGATCGGGCCCATTTGCCCCGCACCCGCCGTCGTAGGGGGGCGCGTCAGTATCCGGGCGCGTCGAAGAACCGGAATCGCATCCGGTGCACGTACTCCTGCCCCGGGTCGAGCCGCGCCGAAGGGAAGTGGGGAAAGTTGGGGCTGTCGGGGTATTTCTGCGTCTCGAACGTGATTCCTGCATAGCGGCAAAGCCGCATGCCACCGCGGCCCACCGTCGCGTCCGACAGGTGCCCGGCGGTGTAGACCTGCACGCCGGGCTCGCTGGTATCGAGTTCGAAGCCGCGCCCCGACGGCGGATCGACCAGGCGTGCGCAGCGTCGCAGCGCCCCCGGCTCGCCGTCGAGGCACCAGTTGTGGTCGTAGCCGCCGCGCGCGAGCCGCGCGTTGCGCGGATCGTCGGCGGCGGTGGCGTCGAGGTCCTGCCCGACGGGCTTGCCGGCGCGAAAGTCGAACGGCGTCCCGGCGACCGCGCGCAACTCGCCGGTGGGGATCAGCGCGGCGTCCACCGGCGTGTACGCGGCCGCATCGAGCACCAGGTGGTGGCCGCGGATGTCGCCGCTCCCCTGCCCGGCAAGATTCCAGTACGCGTGGTTGACGAGGTTCACGACCGTGAGGCGGTCGGACGTCGCGCGCATCTCGATCTCGAGCCCGCGGCCGTCGAGCCGATAGGTCGTGGTGGCGGCGAGTGCGCCGGGATAGCCCTGCTCGCCGTCGGCGGCCGTCGCACTGAACGCGACGGCGTTACGGTCGTCGTCGACGCGCATCGTCCAGACCTTGCGGTCGAACCCGAGGCTGCCGCCATGCAGGTGGTTGGGCGGCTCGTTCCGCGTCAGGACGACCGTGCGCCCGTCCAGCGGGAACGTGCCGCCGGCGATGCGGTTGCCGTAGCGCCCGCAGGTGGCGCCGAAGTAGCGGCCGTGCGCGATGTAGTCGTCCAGGGTGTCGAAGCCCAGCACGACGTCCGCCGGACGGCCCGCGCGATCGGAAAGCAGCAGCCGCGCGAGCCGCGCGCCGTAGGCGACGACCTGCAGTCGCACGCCGGAGCCGCCGTCGATTTCGGCGGCGCGCACGTCGGTGCCGTCGACGCGGCCGAAGATCTTCTGTTCGATTCCCATTGCGCGCTCCAGAATCCGTAGCCTCAAATCCGTAGCCCGGTGTTGAGCGGAGCGAAACCCGGGTGGACGGTGGGCCAGGCGACGATTGCCCCGGGTTTCGCGCCGCTCAACACCGGGCTACGGAAGGCCAGGCAACGGACGGCGCGATCGCGTCAACCGACGCTCAGGTAGCCGCCGTCCACCGGCATCGTGGTGCCCGTCATGTAGCGCGCGGCATCCGAGCAGAGGAAGAGGATCGCATCGGCGATCTCGGCCGGCTCGGCCCAGCGCCCCATCGGGATGCGCGAATCGATCATTGCCCGCCGCACCGGATCCTCGCGCGCGCCGCGCGACAGCGGCGTCACCACCCACCCCGGCGCCACCGCGTTGACGCGGATCGAATCGGCCGCATAGGCCGCGGCGAGCGATCGCGTGAGCGTGAGCAGCGCTCCTTTCGACGTCGAGTAGGCCGGCTGCCGCGGCCCGCCGAAGTACGACATGATCGACGCGACGAACACCACGGCGCCATGCGATGCGCGCAGCAGCGGCCGCGCGGCGGTGGCCACGCGCATGCCGCCGGTGACGTTCACGTCGAGCACGTGCGCGAACACCTCGGGATCATGCTCCGCGTCGCGCCGGATGAGGCCCGCGCTGTTGACCACGTAGTCGAGCCGGCCGAGCCCGCCGACAAGGGCCGCGACCGCGGCGGCATCGGTGACGTCGAGCTGGCGAATGTCGATGCCGGCGAATTCCGCCGACTGCCGCGCCGCCTCCAGCTCCTCCGCGATGAGTCCGCAGGCGACAACGTGGGCACCGGCGCGCCGGAACGCGAGGCTGGTCGCGGCACCGATGCCGGAAACGCCGCCCGTGACGAGGGCGGTCCGCCCCGAAAAGTCGAAGCGTACGTTCATCCCGCCATCCCGTGCCGGTGCGCCCGGCCCGGGTCTTCCGCGCCGCGACCGCCAGGGGCCACCGGGCCGCGCGCGCCCGGACAAGCTGGTTTCATGAGGATCCTCGCCGGCGTTGA
Organism: Bordetella parapertussis; assembly: GCA_943331295.2. Lineage (GTDB taxonomy): Bacteria > Pseudomonadota > Gammaproteobacteria > Burkholderiales > Casimicrobiaceae > CAIWHR01. The sequence continues at coordinate 17,168 of CALQLA020000015.1, forward strand.
TCGCCGCGCGCATTGTGCCGCGTGCCGCCTACCCCCGCAATGCGCTGGCCCGGGCGGCGGCCCCGGCGCGCGAATGCCGCCGGCCGCGGATCAGTGCAGGCACTCGCGGACCTCCTCGCCCAGCCGCGCGCAGCTCACGCTGCGGTCCGCGGTGACGATCGTGCACATCGGCTTGCCGCGCTACGACGGTTGCTGGACGCAATCCGCTTCGCCGTCGCAGAGGGCGTTGGGGTTCCTGACCGAAAGCCACTGCACGTAGGTTTCCTTCTGCCCGGTGGTCGCGCCGCCCGCCGCCGCCATGAAGAGCGCGAGGCCACGCGCCCATCGTGCCGAGCAGGCCGTAGCGCGGCGCGTCAGGCGACGCTCGCCTGCAGTTCGCGATGCGGAATCTTCATCCAGGCGCAGCGGCAGTCGTTGACGCCGAGCGTCACCAGCCATTCGTCGGTCGCCGCGTCGAACAGCGCGCCCGCCGGAAAGACGACCCGATGCTGCCAGAGCGCCAGCGGGTGCGCGTCGGTTCCGGCCAGGAGCGGCGTCCGGCTGACGTGGCGCACCGCGAACGGCGGCTCCGCATCGAACGCATACGCGCCCATGTAGTACCGCCGGCGCGCCGGCGCGAACACCCGGTACGAATGGAAGAACGACCAGTACAGCGCGCCGATCCGCACCGGCGGCGTGCCGCCGGACGCGAAGCCGTAGCGCCACGGCAGCAGCGTCGGCGTCTTCCAGGTATTGACGACGCGGTCCCCGTCCACCTCGCAGACGACGTGGTCCGGGGCGAATCCGATAGACGAAGTGCAGCCGGTCGCCGACGTGGAAGAACTGCCGGTTCTTCTCCATCCCGCGCTGGAGGTGGGCCGTCGCGGCGTTGGCGCCGAACGCGATCCGCGCCTCGCGCCGCACGTTGAACGCGCGGTCCACTTCGAACAGCGCCCGGCCCTGGTGATCGACGTCGATCCAGGTCGTCGCCGGGAGCCGCCACCGGTCCGGCTGTCCCGGGATCGGGATGCAGCGGCCATCCTCGACCTGCGGACCGGCATGCGGCGTCGCGCCGCCGAGCGGCGTCGTCGCCGCCGGCCGCAGGTCGCGGTCGAGCCGCACGAAGACAATCCCGTTGCGGCGCGGCTGATGCACCACCCGGCGCACCACCAAGTGCAACTCGCCATCGATCCTGACCGCGCCGGCTTGAACCAGCCGTCTCCTTCCGCGACCGGAAGGTCGAAGAACCCGCATTCCCAGGCGCTCTGCCAGGTGATCGGCGGCGGCTCGGCGGCCTCGCGCCCGCAACAGGACTTGTAGCGCAGGCCGCTGCCGCAAGGGCACGGCGCGTTGCGGCTGGCGGGAACGGCAGGCGCAACGTCGGTTATGCCGCCGGGGACGCCGATCGCGTGCCGACGCACTGGCGGCCGCTGCTCAACCTCGCCTCGCGAGTGCTGGTGCCAAGCTGCGCGATCCGGGCGTTGTTCGAGGAGAGCGGCGTCATCGTGCCGGTGCGCGCGGCGACGGACGCCGCGAGCCTGCTCGCAGGCCTCGACGACTGATTCGGACCGGTCAGCCGGGCAGCGCCGGCTTCAGCCGCGCGGTGAACCAGAACGTGCTCCCTTTGCCCGGCGTGCTTGCCACGCCGGTGTCGCCGCCCATCAGCCGCGCCACGCGGCGCGTGATGGCGAGCCCCAGGCCCGTGCCGCCGTACGGGCGCGTCAGCGAGTTGTCGGCCTGCTCGAACGGCTCGAACAGCCGCGGGATCACCTCGGGATCGATGCCGATGCCCGTATCCTCGACCTCGAACCGCAGCAGGACGGCCTCCGCCGATGCGTGCTCGAGCCGCGCGCGCATCGCGACGCTGCCGTCGTTGGTGAACTTGATCGCGTTGCCGGCGTAGTTGAGCAGCGCCTGCTTCAGCTGCGCGCGATCGCCCACCACGCGGGGCAGCGCCGCGTCGGTCTCGACGCACAGCGCCAGCCCCTTGGCCTGCGCCAGGTCGACGAGCATCACGCCGACCTCGTCCATCACGTCGCCCACCCGGAACGCCGACGCCTGCAGCTCCAGCTTTCCGGATTCGATCCGGGAGAGCTCGAGGATCGCAGTGATGATCTCGAGCAGGCGCCGGCTCGCGCCCTCGATCTTGTCGAGCCGGTCTGCCTGCTGCTGCGTGAGGCTGGAGCGCTTCAGCAGGTACGTCATGCCGTTGATCGCGTTGAGCGGCGTCCGCAGCTCGTGGCTCATCGTGGCGAGGAACGCGCTCTTGGCCCGGCTGGCGCTCTCTGCCTCGTCGAGCGCCATGGCGAGCTTCACCGTGCGGACGTGGACCTGGATCTCGAGCTCCAGCCGCGCGGCATCGTGCGCGGTCTGCAGCGCGTCCAGGTAACGCCTGCGCCCGCTGATGTCGCGCGTCACGCCGAGCAGCTCGACGAACCTGCCGTGGGCATCGAGCACCGGGTAGGCGAGCACCTCGGTCCAGAACGTCGAGCCATCGCGGCACTTGTACTCGAGCTCGCCGTGAAAGCTCTCGAGCGGCAGGCCGGCCTTCACGGCGGCCTGAAGCTTCTGGAAATACCCGATGCTGACGGCCTGCGACTCGAGCGGGTGGATCTCGTCGATCGTCTGGAGCATCGCCTCGGCCGGCGTGTAGCCGACCACCTTCTCGACCGCCGGACTCACGTAGGTGACGGTGCCGTCGAGCGCCATCGTCCAGACCATGTCGCGCGCGTTCTCTGCCAGCAGCCGGTGCCGTTCCTCGCTGATCCGCAATTGCTGCTCGGCCCGCCGGCGCTTGGCAACGTCGCGCAGGAACACGACGAAGCACCCGCCGTCGTCGGGCCGCCACTGCACGCTGACCTCGACCTCGTAGGTGCTCCCGTCCTTTCGGCGGTGCCACGACTCGAAGCGGTCTTCCCCCTTGGCGACGATCTGCGCGCGACGCGCGGCAGCCGCTGCGGCGGATTCGGCCGCATCCAGCTCGGGGGTCGACTTGCCAAGCAGTTCGTGCCGGCTGTAGCCGCTCATCCGGCAGTAGGTGTCGTTGACCTCCAACAGCCGCCCCTGCGCATCGAGCAGCCAGTAGCCGTCCATCGCAGCCTGCAGGATGGCGCGATGCCTCTCGCTGCCGCCGCGCAGCGCGTCGTCACGCGCGATGCCGACGGCGGCACCGGCGAACGGCGGCACGGGAGGGGGGCAGGATCCGGGCGGCACGCGAGGCGGGTTTCCCGTCGATGTCTTGGATGGGACTCGGGACTGCGCCGATTATACCATTGTCATGACGCGGGCGTGGTGCCTATCCGCGTCCGGCGCTCCCGTGCGGCGCGATCACGGGCGTCATCCCGCGGCCGCTCTCGCCCGGCCCGACGCCGGGGCCGGCATCGCGTGGCCATGCTTCGCGTCATCGGTCGCGGCCGACTTCCGCGCGAACGCCTGGAACGCCTCGAGCGACGATTCGGTCACCTCGTAGCCTGCGACCTGCTTCAACCGCGCGCGGCCCGCGTGCTGGTAGTCGTCCACCGTCTCGGCGGAGGCCGCGGCGGGCGTGGGCGCCGTGGGCGTCGGCGGCGCCTCGGCCGGTTTCGCCGACGACGACGCATCGATCGGGAAGCGCCAGTAGATGCGGTGCAGCGCGAGCTTGCACTTCTCGCGCACGTAGTTGGTGACCAGCACCTCGATGACGTGCGAATGGCGAAAGCGTTTCGACGAGCCCGTGTCGATGACGACGGTGTGGCCTTCGGTGCCGGCGGCGCCCACGCAGGTCACGGCGACCTCCGAACCGGACTGCCGGAAGAAGAACTGGATCGTGCCGGCGATCAGCGTCGCCTCGTTGCGCGCGCAGCGGGCGCGATACCTGACGACCATCCAGGCCAGGAGTATCGCGAGCGCATTGAACGCGACGAAGTACAGGATGGCGCGGTCGAAAGTAAGGCTCAAGGTCAGCATGACACTCTGCGCCGGCTCGATGTCGTGGCAGTCGCGCGGCGGAACCCGATCGTCGCCCGCCCGGCTAGCGTCCTATTGCATGCACTCGCGCATCTGCTCGCCCAGCCGCGCGAAGCTCACGTCGCGGTCGGCGGTGACGATCGTGCACAGCGGCTTGCCGCGATACGACGCTTGCTGCACGCAGTCGTTCTGCCCGTTGCACCTCGCGCTCGGGTTCTGCACCGAGAGCCACTGCATGTAGGTTTCCTTCTGCCCGGTGGTCGCGCAGCCTTGCAGCGCGATGAACGCGACGAGGCAGAGCGCCATCGTGCCGAACAGTCCTTGCCTGGGTGCGATTGTCATTGCCGTGTCTCCTTGCCTGAACTGCTTGCGAACCGCCGTTGCCGCATGGCGCGAACTGTCCTGTCGGATTTCCGAATCGCGTTCGCGCGAACGCGCTGCCACGGTTCAAATGCTAAGGAACGACAGCCACTGCGGCCATCCGGAAAATTACCTACGATCCGGGCGCAAGCCCTTCAAAGGCATGAGTATCTTTGCGCAGGCGACGACGGGGCCACCGGCGCGCCCGGCGGCACGACGGCGCAACCGCTGTTGGGATTGCGCTGCATGAGCCAGGCGGCGAACCCGTCGTCGCGCGCGGCGGTGGTGGCGCCAGGGAGCAGCATGAACACCGCGAGGCAGAACGCGATCGAAACGAACAGCGCGCGGCGCGGCGAGGTCGCCGCCGCGGCGAACGGCAGCTCCGACCGCGGTCGCCAGCGCCGGGGCGGCGAGAGAGAGTGTGACGCCAAGGAAGAATGCAGGTGGTACCGGTCGATGCGCATGTTTCGACTCCAGGTGGACGGTACTGCCGGTACTGCGTAAGCGCTCCGTGAAGGTGATGGTCCCGCTGCCGTGGCAGCCTAGGCTCCTTAGGCCCGAAACTTTGCGTTTCCGTGGGTATGCCTTTTTTCAGTTCCGAGGTTCTCCGTGGACGGGGAACCTGACGTTTCCCAGTTTTCACCAGACTTCTAATCGTCCGTAGTGCATGAGGACACACTTACGGCAAGCGCGGCACCCGCTGCATTGCCGGGTAAACGCCGCCAGAAGCCCGCCAGCGCAAGCCGCGCGGCGCCTGGCTGCGCGATCCACCCGATGCAGCCCGAATCGTGCCGGCCCGCGCGATCTTTCGCAGTTATCGCGGTGCGCCCGCGCCGTCGAGCTGCGCGCCCCGCGGCGGGCACAATCGCGCGAGCAGCGCCGCCAGCGCAAACCCCAGCGTCGCGTCGATCCGGGCCCGTTCGTCGTCAGCCCGCCCGTCGTACCAGGCGCGCAGCAGAGAGCGATCGAGCGGCGCCCGCGCATCGGCGGGCGGGACGTCCCCGTAGTCGCGGTGCGGCGTTTCGAGCACCCGATGCTCGGCGTCCCACTGCGCCACCTCGGCACGCGGAAACCCGTCGGCCACCATGAGGTGGCGGCACGGGTAGGTCTGTCCCAGCACGCTGTCGTGCGCGCGGCGCAGCAGGGCAAGGTCCTCTCGCGCGTAGGCGGTGACCACGGCCACCTTCAGCGCTGGCGCGTCCTGCAGCGGCCAGGCGCCGCCGATGTCGGCGTCGGGAATGCGCTCGCGGACGATGACGTCGAGCGCCTGGAGCCACCCATCGGGGTCGGCCGGCGCCTCCGCCAGCCGCTGCTCCAGCGCCGCCAGCACCCGCTGTGCAACGGGGTGTTCGTCGGTCCTCCCGCGGCAGGCCTTGAAGCGCAGGCCGCTGCCGCAGGGGCAGGCCGTGTTCCGGGTGATCGGGAGTGCCATCGCGATGTGCCGGTGTCGGGCCCCGGAATTGTGCTAACGCGGCAATCCGCGAGCCGGCGCGGCCGCTTATAATCGCTCTTTACGCGACGCAGCGGAACCACCCGCTGCCTTTCCGCCGTCAACACAGGCCGCCCCCGATGAAACCGCTGCTCCTGCTCGCGCTCGCGCTGTCGATCTCTCCCCTGGTCCACGCCGCCGATCCGGCCTGCCGGTCGCTGGTGATGACGGGGCATCCGTCCTATCCGCCGGTCGCGTGGGCGTCGGGCGGCAAGATCATCGGCGCGGCACCGACGATGGTGACCGACATCGTGCGCACGCTCGGCGTGACCAAGATCACGTCGAAGGACTTCGGCACGTGGGAGAAGGCGCAGGAGGCCGCGCGCAAGGGCGACGTCGACATCATCTTCGGCATCTACCGCAACACGGAGCGGGAGACGTACCTCAACTACGTCGAGCCGCCGTTCATGGTCGATCCGGTCGCGGTCGCCGTGCGCACGGGCACCGAGTTCCCGTTCGCCGAGTGGACCGACCTGAAGGGCAAGAAGGGCGTCACCAACGTCGGCGAAAGCTACGGCACCAAGTTCGACGCGTTCATGGCGAAGGAGCTGACGGTGGCGCGCGAGAAAGGCGTCGACAAATCGTTCAAGGCGCTGGTCAACAAGAAAGCCGACTTCATGATCGTCGGCCTCTACCCCGGCAAGCAGGTGGCGCGCGGCCTCGGCATCCGGGCGAAGGTGGAGTTCCTGCCGAAGGAGATCACCGCCGCCGACATGTACGTGGCGTTCTCCAAGAAGTCGAAGTGCTACGACTCGCTGCAGGCGGGGCTCTCCGCCGGGATCAAGACCGACGTCGAGCGCGGCACCGTGGCCGAGCTGCTGCAGACGGCGAGCCGGGCGGTGGTCAAGTAGGTCGAACTTCTCCGGCAGCAACCACGCTCCGGACGTCGGGAACAGTTGCCGCCCGGGGGTTCATCGCTCCAGGCAGTCACCCTCGTAGGGGTGAACCTGGATCTCCACATCCGGGAACGACGCCACGAGTTTCAGTTCCCCTCCCAGCGCCCTCACATACGCGCGGAGCGTGCTTACGTACATGTCGTCCCGGCGTTCCAGCTTGGAAACGGATGCCTGCTCGACCTGCATCGTCTTTGCAACCTCCGCCTGCGTGAGATTGCGAGTCTTCCGCAAAGAGTGAAGCTGCATCGCCAGCAGCATCGCCTCCGCGCGCGCAGCAGAACGGGACTGCGCTTCGCGCGACATCCCGGCACGCAGCTCCTGAAATCTCTTAGCCATTGCCCTGCCCCTCCCTGCTCGGACACTTGCAATCGGGCCAAAATTATTCGCTCGACATACTAGTCCGTCAAGAGACTATCTGAGCACGCTGGCGAAGGCGCCGTATCGGTCGAACGTCCGCCGACCGTTCCGGCCTTGGGGGGCCCTTGGGAGCGACGCCCGCCGGCTGACGCCGCCCCCCTCCCCGTCACCGCTTCAGCAGGAAGCTGTGATACGCGGTCCCGTCGAAGTAGAACCCGGCCACCGTGCCGGCAGCGTTGATACCGACCGGCGGCCTCAGTGCGCGCGCCGGCCCGCGCGCGGCGGCGGGCCCGCGCCGGCGTCAGCCGGCGTGCCCAGCACCTCGCCGGCCGCGACGAGCACCTCGCGCGCGCGCGGGTGCCCCTCGAAACGGTCCAGCATCATCGCGAACGCGGCGCGCGTCGCCCGCACCTCGTCCATCCGGGTCGTGACCTTGGGCGGCACGAAGTGCAGCTCCGTGTCGCCGCGGCGGGCATGCTCCCATTCGCAGGCCAGCGCGACAAAGGCGAGCAGGCCCGCGGCGAGGTGGCGGCTCCCGTCGGCGGTGGACATCAGCGCCGTGAGTTCTACATCGGACATGCGGGCCAGCGTGGCACGCAGCGCATCGAGGGAGTCATGCATGATTTTGCGATTGCTGGGCCGGTTTGTCGGAGTCGGACAGCGTGCTGCCGGACCGGGCCGGCGGCACGCGGTTCTGCATCAGCGCCTCGAACTTGTCCCACGAGGCCTCGGTCACCTCGTACTGCGGCAGGTTCTTCATCCGCTGCAGGCCGATGTCGTAGTAGGTGTCCATGTGGGTGCCGAAGCCGAGCGCCTCGGCCGCCTGGCGCTGCTCCTCCGATTCCTCGCGCACCGCCTTGATCGGGAACCGCCAGTAGATGCGGTCGAGTTCCAGCCCGCAGGTCTTGCGCACGTGGTTCGCCAGGATCACCGCGACCACGTGCGAGTAACGGAAACGCTTCGACGGCAGCGAATCGATCAGCGCGATGTAGCTCTTGCCCCCGGGTGCGGCCATGCACTGGATCACCACCTGCTCCTCGCTCTGCCGGAAGAATTCCGTCACCACCGCTTCCAGCCGCGCGATGTTCTCGCGCACCGTACGCGTGCGGCGGCGCGTCAGCAGCACGTAGAGCAGGATGGCGACGATGTTTGCCGCCACGAAGTACAGGATCGTGAGGTCGAAGGTCGCGGTTATCTGAAGCATGGTCGTTCTCCCCTCTGAGCCGGGTGGCGCGGTGCCTCTTGGCACCCGCTGCCCATAATCTAGCCAAGGTGGGAAAACGGCACCATCCGGACAAATACCTACGCCGGCGGCCGGATCGGGCCGCCTTGCCGGGCGTGGAGGTGCCCGGCGCAGCCCGGGGCGGGCTACTTGGGCAGGAAGCTCGCGTCGATGTAGCGCGCGGGGTTGCGGTCCTTGATCGACCCGTCGTCCACCAACAGGTCGATCAGGTTCTGCTCGCCCTGCATGACGATGCGCGCCCCCTTGCTGTAGGGCAGCTTGACCTTGTCGAAGTAGTACTCGTAGGTCTGCGTGGTCACCGCGCGCTCGGCCTTCGACGTCTCCTGCAGGATGGTGATCGCCGCCTGCTTGTTGGCGGGGTCGTACCACCAGTTGATCGCGTTGCCCACGGCGCGGAGAAACGCCCGCGCGGTCTCCGGCTGCTCGCGCAGCAGCTTCCTGTTGGCGACGATCACCACGAACGAGAAGTCCTGGTTCTTGACCACGGCGAAGTCGACAAGCTGCTTGTAGCCCGCCTGCAGCGCCATGAAGTCGTGGGGCTGCGATACGGTGGTCGCCGACACGGCGCCGTTGATCAGCGACGCATACCGGTTGGGCGTGGCGCCGTCGAACACCTCATCCATCGACTTGGGGTCGACGCCCTGCTCCTTGAGCCAGCGGTACCAGAGCATCGTGAAACCCTGCTTGGGCGTCGGCAGCATCACCTTCTTGCCCTTCAGGTCGGCCGCAGTGTTGATGTCCTTGGTGACCATGATCGAATACGGCCACTTGATGACCGTCTCGCCGATGATCGCGATGTCGGCGCCCTTGTCGATCGCGCGGAGCGCGGTCTCGGCGGTGGTGAAGCCGAAGTCGAGCGAGCCTCCGATCACCTGCTGGGCGATGCCGCCCACGGTGCCGACGAACAGGCTGTCCACCTGCAGGCCTTCCTTCGCGTAGAAGCCCTGTTTCTGGGCGATGAAACCGGGCCAGAACAGCGCGATCGGCGCGACCTCGCCGGTGGTGATCTTCTTGGGCGCCTGCGCCTGCGCCGGCAACCCGAGCCCGGCCCCCGCTGCGGCCACGGCGGCGATTCCCATCCAACGCGAGACTCGGTTCTTCATCGGGTGCTCCTCAACGGCTGGCGAACGATTGTTCCTCGAGTTCCACGCCCAGGCGCACTTCCTGCTCGATCAGCGTCCAGATGTGGTTCGTCAGGTTGACGAACTCGGGAGTGAACTTGACGTCGAGCCCGCGCGGGCGCGGCAGGTCGACCACGATCTCTTCCTTCAGGCGTCCCGGCCGCGCCGTTAAAACGAACACCCGGTCGGAAAGGTAGACGGCCTCGTCGATCTGGTGCGTGACGAGCACCATGCTCTTCTTCGTCTCGCGCCACACCCGCATCAACTCCTGCTGCATGACGATGCGGGTCTGCGCGTCGAGCGCGGCGAACGGCTCGTCCATCAGCAGCACGTCGGCGCCCACCGTCAGCGCCCGGGCGAGGTTCACGCGCTGGCGCATGCCGCCGGAAAGCTCGTGCGGGAAGTTCGACTCGAAGTTGACGAGCCCCGTGAGGCGCAGGAACTCGCGCGCCACCTTGCGCGCGCCGCCCATGTCGCGGCGCTGGATCTCGGGGCCGAGCACGGTGTTCTCGAGCACCGTGCGCCAGGGCAGCAGGCAGTCGTGCTGGAACACGAACGCGACCTCGCCGCCCGGCTTGGTCATAAGCTTGCCGTCGATCTCGACGGTGCCCGACGACGGCGGTATCAGGCCATTGAGCAGGCGCAGGAAGGTGGTCTTGCCGCAGCCCGACGCGCCGACGATGCTGACGAACTCGCCGTCCTGCACCGAGATGCTGATGTCGCGCAGTGCCTCGAGCTCGCTGTCGCGCTTGCGGAACGTCTTCGACAGCGCGCGCGTCTGGAGCTTGGGCGGGGCGGTCACTGGTTGTCCTCCTGGCGCCACGGGGCAAGGCGGGCCTCGAGCCATTTCAGGAACTCGACGGACACCACGCCGGCGATCGCCAGCACCAGCACGCCGACGAAGAGCGCGGCGGTGTCGAAGTTCTGCGCCGACGTCAGGATCAGGAAGCCCAGCCCGGCACGGGCGCCGAAAAGCTCGGCCACCACCACGCCCACCAGCGCCCGCGCCACGCCGAGGCGCAGCCCGGCGATGATGAACGGCAGCGCCGCGGGAATCCGCACCTTGACCTGGATCTGCGCCGGCGTGGCGCCGAACGACCGCGCGGCCTCGATCAGGTGGCGGTCGGTCGTGGTGAGGCCGGCCACCGTGTTGATGATGATCGGGAACACGGCGGTGAGGAAGATGATGATGATCTTCGACCACACGCCGATGCCGAACGCCAGGATGAAGAGCGGGCCCAGCGCGATGATCGGCGTGGCGTAGAGCATCGAGATCCACGGCTCGAAGAACCGGCGCGCCACCCGCGAGCCGGCGAGCCCGACGCCGATCAGGACGCCGACCACGGTGGCGAGCCCGAAGCCGCTCGCGAACTCGATGCCGCTCACCAGCATGTCGTTCTTCAACTCGCCGCTCTTCCACAACGCGATCGCCTTCAGCACGATCTGCTCGAGCGGTACGAAGAAGATCGGGCTCTTGACGATGAAGTGGGCGGTGATCTCCCACAGCAGCACGGCCACCGCGAACGACGCCACCGTCTGCGCGATGCCGGCGGGAATCCAGCCGGTCAGCCGGCGCCAGGCGCCGGCGACCGGGCGGGTGCTCATTGCCTCCATCGGCGTCACGACGCTCCGCGGGGCACGCGCGCTATGCCGTCTTCAGCGGGTACTTCGACGCCTCGCCCGCCATCCGGCGCGGACTGGCGACGATCGGGTTCGACAGCGTGCCGATGCCGGACACGCCGACGTGGCAGGTCTGCCCGATGTTCATCGGCCCGATGCCGGCCGGCGTGCCCGTGAGGATCAGGTCGCCCGGCAGGAACGTCATGAAGTACGAGAAATAGGACAGCATCTTCGTGACGGGAAAGATCATGTCGCTGGTGTGTACCTTCTGCCGCAGCTCGCCGTCCACGTGCACGGTGAGCTCGACGTCGTCGGGGTTGGTCGCCGTGTCGAGCCAGGGCCCGACCGGGCAGAACGTGTCCCACGACTTCGAGAAGATCACGGTGTGGCGGCCGTCGTGGCAGACGTCGCGCGCGGTGACGTCGTTGGCGGGCGCGTAGCCCAGCACGTACTTGGGCACGTCCGCCGGCTCCACGTTGCGCATCTTCCGTCGGATGACCACGGCAAGCTCGCCCTCGAACTCGAGCCGGTTGGTTTCCGGCGGGTACTGGATCGGCTCCTGGTGGCCGATCAGCGTGCTGACGGGCTTCTGCAGCACGACGGGCACCACGGGGATCGGCTGGTTGGTCTCCTTCGCGTGGCCCGTGTAGTTGAGCCCGCCCATGATGATCTTAGTCGGCTCGCAGGGGGCAAGGAGGCGCAACCCGGCCAGCGGCCGCGACGCGCTGCTCACCTTGAAGTCGTCGTAGACGCTGCCCTCGATGTCGAACACCACGTCGCCTTCGACGACGCCGTAGCACGCGCTGTTGGTGATGGGATTCCAGAAACGGGCGATCTTCATCAGGGCTCCTGATTCAGCCGCGGGCAAGCGCCGCGGCGTTGGTGATGCTGGCGGGCCGGCCGGCCATGAACGCCAGTACGTTGTCGATGCTGGTGCGCATGCCGCGCAGCGAACCTTCCTCGGTGTTCCACGCGCTGGACGGCGTCAGCACGACGTTGCGCATCTGCCGGTACGGGTGGTCCGACGGCAGCGGCGACTGCCAGAAGACGTCGAGGCCGGCGCCGCGCAGGCGGCCGTCGTCGAGCGCCGCGACGAGCGCCGTGTCGTCCACCAGCTCGCCGCGCGCGGTGTTGATCAGGATGGCGCCCTTCTTCATCAGCGCGATCCGGTCGCGCCCGAGGAAGCCGCGAAGTTCGGGAAACAGCCGCAGGTGCAGCGACAGGACGTCGGCTCGCGCCAGCACGTCGTCGAGCGGAGCGGCCGTGGCGCCCACGGCCGCCGCGCGCTCGGCGCTGTTGTCGCGCGACCACGAGATCACGTTCATGCCGATGCCGCGGGCCAGCGGCACGAATTCGCGGGCGATGGCGGACAGGCCCACGATGCCGAGCGTCTTGCCGCCCAGCTCGATGCCCTGCAGCGTCGCCCACTCGCCGGCGCGGATCGCGCGGTCCTGCTCGGTGATGCGCCGCGCGACATCCAGCATCAGCGCGAGGCAGTGCTCGGCAATCGCGCGCTTGGTGCCGGCGACGTTGCCGACGGCGATGCCGCGGGTGCTGGCGAACGCGACGTCGACGTCCTCCACGCCGGCGCCGGCGATGCAGATGAAGCGCAGCCGGGGTGCGGCGGCGATCACGTCGGCGGGAAAGCGGGTGAACGCCGGCCGGAACGACAGCACGATGTCGGCGTCGCGGATGCGCTCGGCGAGCTGCTCCTGCGTGGGTCGCGATCCGTGGATCACGACGTCGGCCACCTCGCGCAGGCGTGCCAGTTCGTCGGGGCTGCTGCCGTAGCGGTTGGCGATGTCGTCGGGAATCACGACGCGCAGGCGTTGGCTGGGCTGTGTCATGGCGGATCCGGGCGGTGTCGAAAAAAGGGGCGGCGGGACGGCGCGCTTGCTGCGCCCGGTCAGGCCGCGGGCTTGCGCCGCGCGCTGCCGACGATCGGGTTGGACAGCGTGCCGATGCCCTCGATGGCGATCTCGCAGGTCTGCCCGATCTCCATGCGGCCGATGCCCGCCGGGGTGCCGGTGAGCACGAGGTCCCCCGGCAGCAGCGTCATGACGCGCGAGAAGTACGCGAGCATCGTCTCGACCGGGAAGATCATGTCGGAGGTGCGCGTTTCCTGCCGCAGCTTGCCGTCCACGCGCAGCGTCATCTGCAGGTCGGACGGGTCGACGTCGGTTTCGAGCCAGGGCCCGAGTGGGCAGAACGTGTCGAACGCCTTGGAGACGCACAGGTTGAGGAAGTTGCCGCCCTCGACCTGGATGTCGCGGGCGGTGACGTCGTTCGCGCAGGTGTAGCCCAGGATGTGCGCGCGGACGTCCGCCTCGGCGACGTTGCGCATCGTCCGCCCGACCACCACGGCGAGCTCGGCCTCGTATTCGAGGCGCTCGGTCTCGGGCGGATAGACGATGGCCTCGTCCGGCCCGACAAGCCCGCTGGGCGGCTTGAGGAAACAGGCGGAGACCTTGGGAATGGGCAACCCCACTTCCTTGGCGTGCCCGTAGTAGTTGAGGCCGCCGCAGACGATCTTCGACGGCACCGCCGGCGCGGCGAGACGAACGGCCGCGAGCCTGTGCTCCGCCTTGCCGTAAGCGATTCCTGCATAGGGCGCAGCGGCGAGCTCGCGCACGCTGTCGCCGTCGAGCACGCCCCACAGCGCATCCCGCGCGTCCGGCGGAACGAAACGTACGATCTTCATCCGTCCTCCTCCTTCCCGCGGCCGATCTCGTCGCGTATCCGCGCGCGGGGGTGCTCGCTGCCGCCATCGGTGCCGTTGATGCCCGACGACTTGTCCGTTGGGAAAAATAGCACCGCGCTCCGGGCATGTCGAGTATTTTTCGATAATCTATTTCCTTTCCGAAAATCGCCTTGATTTTCCGGATGTCCGGACGTAGATTGGCGCTTTGCTTTCCGGGCGCCATCGATGAGCGTGCTCACCCCCCCTCGCCGCCAAGCCGACCGCGCCAAGCCCGCGGCGCCGGCGCCGGCCGCGCCGCCCGCGACCAAGCCGACCCTCGTCACCGCCGTGCACGACCGGCTGCGGCGCGACATCCTGCGCGGCGTGCTTGCACCCGGCAAGCGATTGCGGCTGCAGGAACTCTCCGACGCGTATGGCTGCGGGATGGGCGCGCTGCGCGAGGCGCTGTCGCGCCTCGTCGGCGACAGCATCGTCGAGTTCGAGGATCGCCGCGGCTTTACCGTCCCCGCCATCACCGGCAAGGACCTCTCGGACCTGCTCGAGATGCGCCTGCTGCTGGAGGAAAAGGCGCTGCGCGACTCCCTTGCCAAGGGGGGCGTCGAATGGGAGGTCGAGGTACTGGCCGCATTCCACCGGCTCTCGCGCACCAGCGACATCCGCGCGGGCGATCCGCGCATCGTCAGCGAGGAGTGGGAGCGCGCGCACTCCGCGTTCCACCATGCGCTGGTGGCGGCGTGCGATTTCCCGCTGCTCCAGCAGTTCCGCGAGGTGGTGATGGCCCAGAGCGACCGCTATCGCCACATCTACCTGCAATACGCGTCGCAAGGCCGCGACCACGGCGACGAGCACCGGCAGATCATGGAGGCGGCGCTGCGCCGCGACGCCGACCAGACCGTCGAGCTGATGCGCCGGCACCTGAAGCGCACGGTCGACCTGCTGCTCGCCGCCGGTTTCGCGCAGGAGCCTTCGAAGCGGCGCGCGAAGCGCTGACGACCACCCGTCATCCCCACCCGGCGGCCCCGCAGACGCCGGCAGCATCCGCAACGCAAATGCCGTCGAACACCAGTCCCGTCGTAAGTAAGACCAAAACACAAAGAACGGAGGATCACATGCGCGTGGCTTCGAGGTATCTCGTCCTGTCCTGCCTTTCCCTGTTCGCGCTCGCGGCCGCCGTCGCCGATCCTGCGCTGGCGCAGAAGAAGAAGGTGATCGTCGGCAACGTCGCGCCGATCGCGCTCTTCTGGCCCGACTTCATCGCCCAGAAGCAGGGCTTCTACGCGAAGGAAGGGCTCGAGGTCGAGACGATCTTCGTCGGCAGCGTCGCCGCCGCCGTGCAGCAGACGATCGGCGGCTCGATCGACATCGCGTTCACCACCGCGGAGACCGCGATCCGGGCCAACGACCGCGGCGGCGACGTGATCATCCTCGGCGAAACCGTCTTCAAGTGGCCGTATTCGTTCATGGCCGCGAAGGACGTGAAGAAACCGCAGGACCTCAAGGGCAAGAAGTGCATCCTGTCGACGCCCAAGCAGGACTTCTACTGGATCTGGAACCAGTGGCTGCGCGACCAGGGGATGAAGCCCGAGGACGTCGAGCAGATCTTCGACGGCGCCACCCCAAACCGGTACGCCGCGCTCGCGAACAACGCGGTGCAGTGCGCGATCCTGTCGCAGCCGTTCGACTTCCGCGCCATCGCCGAGGGCTACACGCAGCTCGCCGACACGTCGTTCTTCGCCAAGCAGTACGCGTTCGTCGTCATCGCGTCGCGGCAGACCTGGGCGAAGAACAATCCCGAGACCGCGCGGGCTTTCCTGCGCGCGATCGCTGCCGCGATCGACTGGTTCTACGACCCCGCGAACAAGGACGCCGCCGTCACGATCCTCGCCGACGTGTCGAAGCAGAACCGGCCGCTGATCGAGCAGACCTACGACTACTACTTCGCGAAGACGCAGCCGTACAGCCGGGGCGCGAAGATCCCCGAGGCCGGGATGCGCAACCTGGTGGACACGCTGGTCGATGCGGGCGAGATCAAGTCGGGGCGCGACCTGTCGCGGTACATGGACACGAGCTACCTGCCGAAATGAGCGCACCGATGTCCCGCCGCCGACTGGGCGGCCTCGAAGTCTCCGCCGTCGGGCTGGGCTGCATGTCGATGACGCCCGTCTACGCGGCGCCCGACGCCGACGGCGCGATCGCCACGATCCACCGCGCGCCCGATCTCGGCATCGACTTCCTCGACACCTCCGACGCGTACGCGCAAGGGCGGAACGAGGATATGGTGGGCCGCGCGATCGCCGGGCGGCGCAACCGCTACGTCATCGCCACCAAGTTCGGCAACCTCCGCCGCCCCGACGGCACCGCCGCCGTCGACGGCCGGCCGGAGTATGCGCGCGAGGCGTGCGAGGCGAGCTTGAAGCGCCTCGGCATCGACACGATCGACCTCTACTTCGTCCACCGGATCGACCCGACAGTGCCGATCGAGGACACGATGGGCGCGCTCGCCGACCTGGTGCGGCAGGGCAAGGTGCGCCACGTCGGCCTGTCCGAGGCCGGCCCCGCGACGATCCGGCGCGCGCACGCGGCGCATCCGCTCGCCGCGCTGCAGACCGAATACTCGCTGTGGTCGCGCGACGTCGAGGCCGGCACGCTCGACCTCTGCCGCGAACTCGGCATCGGCTTCGTCGCGTACAGCCCACTCGGCCGCGGCTTCCTGACGGGCGCGATCGATGCCACCACTGCGTTCGGCGACAAGGACGTGCGCTCGCACATGCCGCGCTTCCTTGGCGAGCAACTGGCGCGCAACCTCGCGCTCGTGGCGCCGCTGCGGAAGTTGGCTGCGGTCGAGCGCTGCTCGCCCGCGCAGCTCGCGCTGGCGTGGGTGCTCTCGCGCGGTGATACCATCGTACCGATCGCGGGCACCAGCCACGTCCGCTGGCTGGAGGACAACGCGGCGGCCGTTTCGCTGGCGCCGTCGCCGGCCACGCTGGCTGCACTCGACGAGACATTCCGGCCCGGCGTCGCGGCCGGCACCCGCTACCCAGAAGCAATGATGCCCCGGCTCGGGCTCTGACGCGCCGCGGCCCACCGCAGGAAGCAATGCCCGATCGCACCGTCACGCTCGACGACAAGTACCTCGTCGCCTCGGGCCGAATCTACCTGACCGGCGTGCAAGCGCTGGTCCGGCTGCCGATGATGCAGCGGCAGCGCGACGCCGCGGCCGGCCTCAACACCGCCGGCTTCATCACCGGCTACCGCGGCTCGCCGCTCGGCACCTACGACAACGCGCTGCACGCGGCGCGCGCGCATCTCGAGGCGCACCAGGTCACGTTCCAGCCGGGCGTCAACGAGGACCTCGCGGCGACCGCCATCTGGGGCACGCAGCAGGTCCCGCTGTACGACGACGCCACCGTCGACGGCGTGTTCGGCATCTGGTACGGCAAGGGTCCCGGCGTCGATCGCTCCACCGACGTGCTGAAGCACGCCAACGCCGCGGGCACGTCCGCGCACGGCGGCGTGCTGCTGCTGGCCGGCGACGACCACGGCTGCCAGTCGTCCACCAGCGCGCACCAGAGCGAGCAGGTGCTGATCGCGGCGATGATCCCGGTGTTGAATCCCGCCACCGTCGAGGACTACCTCGACTTCGGGCTGATCGGCATCGCGATGTCGCGCTATGCCGGCTGCTGGGTGGGCTTCAAGACCATCGCCGAAGCCGTGGAGAGCTCGGCCACCGTCGACGTCAGCCCCGATCGGGTGCGCATCGCGATTCCCGTCGACCACGTCCTCCCGCCGGACGGCCTCGGCCTGCGCTGGCCCGACCCGCCGCTGGTGCAGGAGCGCCGGCTGCACGGCCCCAAGATGGACGCGGTGCTCGCGTTCGCGCGGGCCAACGCGCTCGACCGACTGGTGTTGGATCCGCCGGCGGCCCGGCTCGGCATCGCCGCCACCGGCAAGGCCTACCTCGACGTGCGCCAGGCGTTCGACGATCTCGGGATCGACGACGACCGCGCCCGAGCCCTCGGCATCCGGCTCTACAAGATCGGCCTGTCGTGGCCGCTCGAGCCCGTCGGCGCGCGCGCGTTCTCGGCCGGGCTGGAAGAGATCCTGGTGGTCGAGGAAAAGCGGGCCATGGTCGAGGACCAGCTGCTGAAGCTCCTCTACGCCCTGCCCCAGCGCCCGCGCGTGGTCGGCAAGCGCGACGAGGCCGGGCGCGTGCTGCTGCCCTCCGAAGGCGAGCTGTCGCCGGCGGTGGTCGCGTCCGCCATCGCCGCCCGGCTCGAGGGCCTCCACGGCGCGCTGCCGTGGCTCGCCGCGCCGCTCGCGCGCCTCCAGCGCCTGCAGCGCGTCGCCGACGGCAGCGTCGCCTATCCGCTGCGCGCGCCGTACTTCTGCTCCGGCTGCCCGCACAACACGTCGACGCGCGTGCCCGAAGGCAGCCGCGCGCTGGCGGGGATCGGCTGCCACTACCTCGCGATCCACATGCCGCGGCAGACGAAGACCTTCACGCACATGGGCGGCGAAGGCGCGGCGTGGATCGGGCAGGCGCCTTACCTGAAGCAGAAGCACGTGTTCCAGAACATCGGCGACGGCACCTACTTCCACAGCGGGCTGCTGGCGATCCGCGCGGCCGCGACCGCCGGCGTCAACATCACGTACAAGATCCTGTTCAACGACGCCGTGGCGATGACCGGCGGGCAGGCGGTGGACGGCAACCTGACGGTGCCGACGATCACGCACCAGGTGCTGGCCGAAGGGGCACGCCGGGTGGTCGTCGTCGCCGACGATCCGTCGAAGTACGACCGGGGGTCCGGGCTCGCGCCGGGCGTCACGGTCCGCCATCGCGACGAGCTCGACGCCGTCCAGCGCGAGTTGCGCGAGGTGCCGGGCATGACGGTCCTCGTCTACGACCAGGTCTGCGCGGCGGAAAAGCGCCGGCGCCGGAAGCGCGGAAAGATGCCGGAGCCGCCCGAGCGCGTGTTCATCAACGCGGCCGTCTGCGAGGGCTGCGGCGACTGTGGCGAGCAGTCGAACTGCGTGTCGATCAAGCCGCTGGAAACGCCGCTGGGCAGGAAGCGCACGATCGACCAGTCGGCGTGCAACAAGGACTACAGCTGCCTCAAGGGCTTCTGCCCCAGCTTCGTCACCGTGCGCGGCGCACAGGTGCGGCGCACGGCGAGCGCGCCGCCGGGCGACGACCTCCCGCCGCCGCCGGCGGGCGCGGTGCCGTGCAACATCCTCGTCACCGGCATCGGCGGCACCGGGGTCATCACGATCGGCGCGCTGCTCGGCATGGCCGCGCACATCGAGGGCAAGGGCTGCAGCGTGCTCGACTTCACCGGCATGGCGCAAAAGAACGGCGCGGTGACGAGCCACATCCGCATCGCGGCCTCCCCCGCCGACCTGCACGCGGTGCGGGTGAGCGCCGGCGCCGCCGACGTGGTGCTGGGCTGCGACATGACGGTCGCCGCCAGCCCGGGATCGCTGTCGCGGATGGAACCGGGGCGCACGCGCGCCGTGGTCAACGCCGACGTCGCGCCGACCGCGGGCTTCGTCGGCCAGCCGGACATGGACATGAAGACCGGCCCGATGCGCCGCGCGCTGCAGGCTGCCGCCGGCAGCGACGGCGTCGACTTCGTGCCGGCCACGTCGCTCGCCACCGCGCTGATCGGCGATTCGATCGCCACCAACCTGTTCCTGCTGGGCTACGCGTTCCAGAGGGGCTGGATTCCCGTCGGCAGCGCCGCGATCCTGCAGGCGATCGACATCAACGGCACCGCGGTGGCGACCAGCAAGGCAGCCTTCGCCTGGGGCCGGCGCGCGGCGCAGGACCTGCCCGCCGTCGCCGCGCAGGCAGGCACGGCGGCGGACCCGGCCGCGCCCCCTGCGCCGGCCGGCCTCGACGCACTCGTCGCCGACCGCGCAGCGCGGCTCGTCGCCTACCAGGATGCCGCGTATGCGGCGCGCTACGGGCAGGCCGTCGCGCGCCTCGCCGACGCCGAGCGGCGCGCCGGCGCCGACGACACGCCGGTCGCCGCGGCGGCCGCGCGGTCGCTCTACCACCTGATGGCGATCAAGGACGAATACGAGGTGGCGCGGCTGTACACGGATGGCGCGTTCCAGGCGAAGCTCGCGGCGCAATTCGACGGCGACGTGACGCTGCAGTTCCACCTGTCGCCGCCGCTGTTCGCGCGCCGCGATCCGGCCACCGGGGTGCCGCGCAAATACGCGTTCGGCCCGTGGATGCTGCCCGCGTTCCGCGGGCTGGCCGCGCTGCGCGGGCTGCGCGGCACGATGCTCTACGTGTTCGGCCACACCGCGGAACGGCGCCGCGAGCGCGCGCGGATCGGCGAATTCGAGGCGGTGCTCGCGCGCCTCGCCGCCGGCCTCGCCGCCGGCAACGCGGCCGTCGCGCTCGAGATCGCGCAGCTGCCGCTCGCGATCCGCGGCTTCGGCCACGTGAAGGAGCGCAACGCGGCCGTCGCCGAGGAGGAAATGACGGCGCTGCTCGCGGCGTTCGAGCAGCCGCCCGCCGCACGGTGACCTGCCGGTGCATCCGCTCGACCTCGTCCATCAACGCGCAGGCCTCCGCCCACATCAGGTCGGCCGGGTTACGCACGGTCCTCGCGGCCGGCGTCGGTGGCGTTGGCGTCGATCCAAGCGAGAAGGCCGGCGAGATTCATCGCCCCCGACTGCCGGGCGACCTCGCGCCCGTTGCGAAACGCGACGAGCGTCGGAATGCTGCGGATCGCGAACCGCCCGGCGAGCGCCTGCTGCGCCTCGGTGTCCACCTTCGCGAGGCGGACCCCCGGCGACAGCCGCGCGGCGGCCTGTTCGTAGGCCGGCGCCATGCTCCGGCACGGCCCGCACCACGGCGCCCAGAAGTCGACCACCAGCGGCAGGTCGTTCGACGCGACGTGGCGATCGAAATTGGCGGCGGTGAGCTCGAACGGCGCCCCGGTGAACAGCGGTGCCTTGCAACTGCCGCAGACGGCACCGCCGGACAGCCGCGAGCGCAGCACGCGATTGGTCGCGCTGCAGCGGGCACAGACTACGTGGACGGTGTCGGTCATCGGCGTTCCCCGGTCGATCGAGGGCGGCAGCGCCGCGCAGGATCGTTCACGTTTCCCGGTTGCCGCCCGCATCAGGAACGTGCGGGCAATGCGCCGCATTTCAAGGGTGCGCGAACCGCGCGCCGACTCCACGCCGCGATGCACTCACGGGGGTCCCTCTACCGCCCCATCTCCATGCACTGCGCGAGCGCCGCGCGCATTCGCGCGTTGGAAGGGCCGGGTGCCTCTTCGACCCAGCCGACGTTGCCTTTGTCGGTCACCGCGAACAGCCAAGACCTGTCGCCCGCGTACGCGCCTTGCGCGTTGCGCGCATCGACCTTCCCGCACGCGAACAGCCGCTCCGACCCGTCGTCGCACTTGAGGCGCGCATAGCGCGTTGCGGAGAAGCGCGCGGCGTCGTCCTCCTTGTAGCGCTTCGCAAGCTCCTGCACCGCGGCCCTGCGCGCGCTGAGGACCTGCTGCTCGTCCTCATCGATGAGCGAGCACTTGGGTTCCGGGGGCGGGGGCGGCGCCGGCTGGCCCTGCGTCTTCACCAGTTCGGCGGGCCGGCCGAAGACCTCGCGATCGCCCGCCGGGTTGCTCCGGGGCACCAGCGGCAGCGCGGTCTCGCTGCTCGATTTCGGGCAGGGCGTGTCCTGGTAGCTCAGCTTGCCGTCCGCCGCCTTGCACCGAAACACCTCGGCGCCGGCAGGCGCCGCGAGCGCCGCCACCGCGAGCAGCGCGGCCGCCAGCATGCCCACGCGCCGGGGGGCGCGACGCGAACGAGCGGAAGCGGCGAGTACGCAGTTCATGCAACCGATCTTAGTGCCGATAGCGAATCGGCGCCACTTGATGTACCCCACAATCGGCGCGGCGCGCGCGGCGGATCGGGTCGCGCCGACCCCTTGCAATTCTTAATGCGAATCGTTATCATTTGCACTCACCAACCGGATTCCGCCATGAACCTGCGACCCTTCCTGCCCCTTTTCCTCGCCGTTTGCACCCTTGCCGCCACCGGCCCCGTCGCCGCCGCCGACCCCGAGGTGAAGATCGCGATCCGCGGCCACCGCTTCGTCCCGGACGAAGTCAGCATCCCCGCCGGCACCAAGGTCAAGCTCGTCATCAGCAACGAAGACGCCACGCCGGAAGAGTTCGAGAGCCACGAGTTGAACCGCGAGAAGGTGGTGCCGGCCAAGGGCACCGCCACGCTGTTCGTCGGGCCGCTGAAGCCGGGCCGCTACCCGTTCATCGGCGAATTCCACAAGGACACCGCCAAGGGCGTCCTGATCGCGAAATAGGCCCGCCATGCTCGGCACCGCCCTCCTCGTCTTCCGCGAAGTCTTCGAAGCGGCGCTCGTCATCAGCATCGTCTTCGCCGCGACCCGCGGCGTCGCCGGGCGCGGGCGCTGGATCGGCGCCGGCATCGCTGCCGGCGTGCTGGGCGCGCTCGTCGTCGCCGCGTCGGCGGGCGTGATCGCCGAGGCGGCGAGCGGCTTCGGACACGAAGTGTTCAATGCCGGCGTGCTGCTGGCCGCCATCGTGATGATCGGCTGGCACGCGATCTGGATGGCGAGCCACGGCCGCGAGATGGCGGCCCGGATGAACACGCTGGGCGCCTCGGTCACCGCCGGCGGGAGGCCGGCAACCGCGCTGCTCGCCGTGGTCGCGCTGGCCGTGCTGCGCGAAGGTTCCGAAGCGGTGCTGTTCCTCTACGCGCAGGCGGCCGGCGGCGCCGGCGCGCCGGGCCTGGCGGGCGGCGTCGCGCTGGGCATCCTGGCGGGCGCCGGCCTGGGGCTCGCGCTCTACTTCGGGCTGCTTCGCATCCCGATGCGGCACTTCTTCATCGCCACGAACTGGTTGTTGCTGCTCCTCGCCGCGGGCATGGCGTCGCAGGCGGCGCGCTTCCTCGTCCAGGCCGACCTCATCCCGTCGCTCGGATCGCAGTTGTGGGACACGTCGGCGCTGCTGTCGGACGAGTCGATCGTCGGCGCGACGCTGCACACGCTGGTCGGCTACGACGCGCGTCCGGCGGGCGTGCAGATCCTGTTCTACCTCGTCACCGGCGCGCTCATCGCGGCAGGGATGCGCATCCAGGGGCGGCCGGCGGCGCGGCCGGCCGCGGGCTGAGGCCACAGCCCCGCTAGCGCAGCGGGTCGTCGGACTCCCAGGGAATATCGTCCTGCCCGCGATGACGCGGATGGAAGTCCTGCAGCGCGAAGAGCTCGTCCCGCACCGCCTTCGGAAAGCCCTGCCGCTGCGATCGCGTCAGCACCAGCAGCTCGTCGAAGTACTCGTCGGTGGCTGCCGGATCCGGCCAGACCAGCGCGAGCGTGTTCGCGATCCGTCCGAACGCCCGCATCAGCGCCTGCGGCTGCAAATCCGGCGGCAGCGTCGCCGCCCACTCGCGCGTGCGCGGCAGCAACACGTTGGTCGGCTCGCCGCGGCTGCGCTTCTTGCGCTCCAGCGCCTCCAGCCGGGCATCGGATTCCGGATGGCGGCTCGTCGGCTCCGCCGCGACCGTGCTGGCCGCTCCGGCTTCTTCCTTCGGCGCCTTGGGTCCCAAGGTGCGATAGATCGACATCGGTGCGTCTCCACTCCCGCGCGCGACGCGGACGACAGGGCCGCCGGCGATGGTCGTCGGCGCGGTCCACGCGATCAGCCGGCTTCGGCAACAAGACGGCGGATTTCCGCAATTGATTCTACGATTATCCGGCGCCGCAAGGCTTGATCCAGCGCAACGTCTGCCGCCACAGCGGCGGCTGCGCATTCAGCGCGGCCTCCACTCTCCTGCCTGGCGCTGCGCGGCCGCGATCTCCGCCGCGGTCATCGCGGCCGCGATCCGGCCACGGCTCTTCTGCGCGCGCTCGCGCATCGTCTGTTCCGCGGCCGTGAACCGCGCGATGGCCAGCGTGTACCACTTGTAGGCCTGCACGTAGTCCTGCGGGACGTCCTCGCCGGCGTGGTACAGCGCGCCCAGGTCGTACTGCGCGTCGGCGTCGCCCTTTTCCGCCAGCGCGCGCAGGAGGGGCAGTCCGATCGCCACGTCGCCCCGGTCGAAGGCTGCCGTCAGCGCGATCCAGTCTTCCTTCGGCCCGGCCCACGCAGCGGCGGTCGCCACCGACGCGAGCAGGCACAGCGCGAGCGCCCGGCAGCGGCGCGAACGAGCGTGCCCGGGTCGCGCCCCGGTCGCCGCGACCGGGTCGCGCGGCGGAAGTTCAGAGGCCCGGCGGACGTCCATGCGCGATGGTAGCGCGCGGCACCGGCAGTGGCGACCCGGCCCCGCCCGCAGCGGCGGCGCCGGGCGTGACCGCCCGCGCCGGCAGTGCCCGTCGCTGCCACGGCACCCCCCGTGACATCGGCCCGCGCATCGGGCATCCTGATGTTGTTTCTTGCTGTCGCCCCCCGCGCCGACCCATCCGCCGCGCGACCCGGCGTTCAGCTGCCCCTGCCCCGCCTGCCTTTGTCCCCGCTGCCTTTGTCCCCGCTGCCTTTGTCCCCGCTGCCTTTGCCCCCCCTGCCTTTGTCGCCCCTGCCGCCCAATCCGCTGCGCATCGACATCGACCCGCTGCGCGCCCGGCTGGATGCGCTCGCGGCCGCCGGCCGCACCGCCGACGGCGCGTGCTGCCGGCTCGCGGTCGAGCCCGGCTCGCTGCGGGCCTGGGGCCTCGCCGTGCGTCCGAAGACGCTGTGGATCGCGACCATCCCGGTGATCGTCGCGACCTGCCTCGCGTGGTCGGTCGCCCACGCGTTCGACCCGCAGGTCGCGGCGATCGCGCTCGCGTTCGTCGTCGCGCTGTCCGTGATGCTCCGCGGCGGCTGGCCGACCGCATGGCGCCTCGTGCGCGACCTGCCGCGCACGCCGCGCGGGCCGGAGCAGAACGCGCTGCTCTTCCGCACGGTAATGCTCGAGGTCGCGTACGGGATGCTGCTGGCGGTTGCGGCGTTGTGTGCGGCATGAGGGGGATCATGCTCCGTGCGCGCGTGCACCCGGGTTTCGCTGGTGCTCAACCCGGGCTGCGACATCATTACGGGATGCGACGTCATTCCGGGGTGCGGCGTCATTCCTGGGTGCGGCATCGTGCCGGGCCGCGACACCCACAAACGCGCTGACGCCCACACATGCCCATCCGACTCATCGCCTCCGACCTCGACGGCACGCTGCTGAAGGACGACGGCACCGTCAGCCCGCGCACGCGCGCGGCGCTGGCGCGTGCCGCCGCGCTGGGCATCGCGATCGTGCTCGTCACCGGCCGGCCGCCGCGCTGGGTGCGCGACATGCCGGCGCTGACCGGCGCGCACGCGGAGGTCGTCTGCGCCAACGGCGCGCTGCTCTACGACGTCGACGCGCACGCGATCATCGAGCACGCGCCGCTCTCGTGCGCGCTCGCGGTCGAACTGGTCGATGCGCTGCGCGCCACGGCGCGTGGCTCGACGTTCGCCTGCGAGATGGCGTTCCGCTTCGGCCGCGACACGGACTACCAGCCGCGGATGCCGCCCGCCGACGAACTGGTCGGCGACGTGCGCGACATGGTCGCCGCGATCCCCGCGACCAAGCTGATCGTCCGCGACGACCTGATCGAACACGACGCGCTCGTCGCCGCGGTCCGGCACGTGGTGCGCGGCCGCGCCGAGGTCACCCATTCGGGCTTCGGGATCGTCGAGATCTCGGCGCCGGGCGTGGACAAGGCACACGGTCTGCGGGCCGCATGCGCGCGGCACGGCGTCGCGCTCGCCGACACCGTCGCGTTCGGCGACATGCCCAACGACATCCCGATGCTGGTGCGCGCCGGCCTCGGCGTCGCGGTCGCCAACGCCCATGCCGACGTCCGCGCGATCGCCAACGAGATCACCGCATCGAACGAGGACGACGGCGTTGCCCGGGTCATCGAGCGGTTGTTGGGAAGCCGTAGCCCGGGTTGAGCGCCAGCGAAACCCGGGCTACGCGGACGCAGCCAGCGCCGCGCAGTCGGGCGACCTGCGGGCGTGCGGATTCGCCGCCTCCAGCGCATGCGCCAGCTGCAGCACGCCGAACTCCTGCCGGTACCGCCCGACCACCTGCATGCCGACCGGCAGCCCGGCGGCGGTGAATGCGCACGGCACCGAGGCGGCCGGATGGCCCGTCGCCGAGATTCGCGTGCAGCTTCGCATCCAGTCGATGTAGCTCGCCATCGCCACGCCATTGATCGCGGTGACGTACGGCTCGGTCACCGGGAACGGCGGCACCTGGTTCACCGGCGCGACGAGGAACTCGTGGCGGCCGAGGAATTCGCGCAGCGCGTGGAACACCGCGGTCCGCGCCCGATGCGCGGCGACGATCGTGGCCGGCGCAAGCACGAACGCCTGCTCGATGTTCCATACCGCGGTGTCCTTCATCTCGTGCCGGTGCGCGTCGAGCAGGTGCCCGTGACGCTCGGCGAGCAGCACCGCGCGCAGCGTGTCGAACGCGAGGTCGGCGGCGGCGAGATCCGGCTCGGCTTCCGCGACGACGCAACCCAGCTCCCGCAGCAGCGCCACGCCGTGCTCCAGCGCGCTCGCCACCTCCGGATCGACCGGCAGCCCGCCCAGCGTGCGGCTCACCGCGACGCGCACGCCGCGAAAGTCGCGGTCGAGCGGCGCGAGGAACTGCGCGGGATCCTCGGCGATCGTCAGCGGATCGCGCAGGTCGGTGCCGGCCATCGCCGCCAGCAGGAACGCGGCGTCCGACGCCGTGCGGGCGAGCGGACCCAGCACCGACAGGCCCTGCCAGTTCTCGTCGCCCGGCCAGTCGGGCACGCGCGACGGACAGGGGCGCAAGCCGAAGATGTGGTTGAAGTTGCCGGGATTGCGCAGGCTGCCGCCCAAGTCCGAGCCGTCGGCGAACGGCAGCATCCGGGTCGCGACGGCGACCGCCGCGCCGCCCGACGACCCGCCGCAGGTCCGGCTCAAGTCCCACGGGTTGCGCGTGGCGCCGAAGATCGGGTTGAACGTCTGCGAGCCCATCGCGAACTCGGGCGTGTTGGTCTTGCCGACGATCACGAACCCGTGCGCGCGCAGCCGTTCGACCATCGCCGAGTCGTGGTCGGGCACCCAGTCGCGGTAGATCGGCGAGCCCAGCGTCGTGCGCATGCCCTGCACCGGCTCCATGTCCTTGATCGCGATCGGCATGCCCGCCCACGGCGACAGCGCCTCGCCGCGCGCGCGCCGGCCGTCGATGGCGGCCGCGGCGGCGCGCGCGCCGACGGGGCCGAGCGTCGGAATCGCATTGAGCACGGGATTCAAGGCGGCGATCTGCACGAGATGCGCGTCGAGGAGTTCGACGGCGCTGATCGCGCGCGTGGCGAGTCCTTGCGCCTGCTCGCGCGCGGAAAGGAGGCAGAGCTCGGGGGTGACGTGAGGCATGGTCGCAGTCGGAGGTTGGCGCCGGAGCGGTGGCGATGCGCGGTCGCGGCGGCGCGCGTCCGGCGCGACGGCGCGGGGAATGCGGGGCGGCGCGCGAAGCAAATCGGTGCCGCAGTGACGCGCCGCCGCTCGCCGGGGTAGCATCAGGTCTTTGCGCCGCCTCTCCCCTGCAAGCATGACACCTCCCCGTTCCGCCGTCATCAACGCGCACGCCGCGCCGCGCAGCCAGCCGTACGGCACGCGGCGCCCGCGCGCCCTGTCCGCGGCGGGGTTCGCGGCGGCGGCCGCCGAGATCGTCACCTGGCCCGATTACGCGCCGACGCCGCTCACGCCCCTGCCCGAGCTCGCCCGCCGGCTCGGCGTGCACGAGATCTGGTACAAGGACGAGCGCACGCGGTTCGGCCTCAAGAGCTTCAAGGCGCTGGGCGGCGCATACGCGGTCGCCAACGTGCTGAAGCGCGCGATCCGCGACGCGGGCCGCGGCGAGGCGACGGCGATGGACCTCGTCGCCGGCACGTTCCGCGACGTCGCGGCCGCCATCACCGTCACCTGCGCCACCGACGGCAACCACGGGCGGTCGGTGGCCTGGGGCGCGCGGCTCTTCGGCTGCCGCTGCGTGATCTTCGTCCACGAGCACGTGAGCCAGGGCCGGCGCGACGCGATCGCCCGCTACGGCGCCGAGGTGGTCGAGGTCAAGGGCAACTACGACGACTCGGTGCGCCACGCCGCGGCCGCCGCCGCCGCGGGCGGCCGGACCGTCGTGTCCGACACGTCGTACCCCGGCTATCGCGACATCCCCGCCGACGTGATGCACGGCTACGGGGTGATGGCCGCGGAGATCGCCGCGCAACTGGAACGGCCGCCGACGCACGTGCTGGTGCAGGCCGGCGTCGGCGCGCTAGCGGCGGCGATCTGCGCCGATTTCTGGTTCCGCTGGGGCGCGGCGCGTCCCCGCTTCATCGCCGTCGAGCCGACGACCGCCGACTGCATCGCGCAGAGCCTCGCCGCCGGGCATCCGGTTGCGGTCACCGGCGCGCTCGACACCGTGATGGCGGGGCTCGCCTGCGGCGAGGTCTCGACGATCGCCTGGGAGATCCTCGCCACCGGCGCCGACGCCGCCGTGGCGGTAGCGGATCGCTACGCGCTGGCGGCGGTCCGCGCGTTCGCCGATCCGACGCCGGGGGATCCGGCGATCGTTTCCGGCGAGACCGGCGCGGCGGGCCTTGCCGCGCTTTTCGCGGCGCAGGACGATCCGGCGATCCGCGCCGCGCTGGCGCTCGACGCCCGCTCGCGCGTGCTGCTGCTCGGCAGCGAGGGCGACACCGACCCCGCGATCTACCGCGCGATCGTCGGGAAGAGCGCGGACGAGGTCCTCGGGTCGTCGTGGCCCTAGCAGGAAGCGGGGTCCCGGTCACCGCGGCCCCGGCCCGCTTCGAGGCCCTCGACAGCTGGCGCGGGATCTGCGCGTGCGTCGTCGCGCTGTTCCACTTCCCCGGGCACAGCCCGCTCTACGCGGCGCCGTTCATCCGCAACGCCTACCTGTTCGTCGACTTCTTCTTCGTCCTGAGCGGCTTCGTCATCGCTTGAAACTACGAGTCGCGGCTCGGCACGCGGCGCGAGGTAGGCGACTTCCTCGTCCTGCGGCTGGGCCGGCTCTATCCGCTGCATCTCTTCACGCTGCTGCTGTTTGTCGCCGCGGAAGCGGTCCGCTTCGCGGGCGGCAGCGGGCCGGCGTTCGGCGGCGACAAGCCGTGGGCGATCGTCACCAACCTGCTGCTGGTGCAGAGCCTCAACCTGCATCACGGGCAGACGTGGAACGGTCCCGGCTGGTCGATCAGCACCGAGCTCTGGACCTACGTCGTGTTCGCGCTGCTGTGCTTCTTCTTCGGCCTGCGCCGCTGGCACCTCGCCGTCGCCGCGGTGCTGCTGCCCGCCGCGCTCGCCGTGCTGTCGAGGAGCGTCCAGTGGCTGGGGCGAATCTCGTACTCGATCTACATGGTCCACTTCGTCTGCCTGATGCTGGTCGTCGGCCCGGGCGCCGACCTCCTTTCGCGGCACGTGGTCGGCGTCGATCTGTGGACGCAGATGCCGCTCCCCGACGGCAGCTACGCGACGGTCTTCGGGCGCAGCGATGTCGAGGGCAACCTGAGCTACGCGGCAATGCTGGCGCTCACGCTGGCGTTCAGTGCGTTCACCTACCGCATCGTCGAGATGCCGGGCCGCGAGTGGGCCCGCCGCCGGGTGCGACGGCGGGCCGCGCCTGCGGGTGCCGCGCTCGCGGCCGGTACACCGCAGGTGCGCGAAGACTGACACAAACCGTCCGCGCCCAGCGGCCAATCGCTCAATGTGCGCTAAGAAAACCCTGCACAACCCCTCATGCCAGAGCAATGTCCAGGGCCGTCCGCCGCACCCGATGCCGCGGATGCTGCGCATCTACTTCATGCCGCAGTGATTCAACCTCTCCGACCCGGAGATGAAGCAGACCCGCAAGGGCAAGCAGTGGCACTTCGGGAGAAGCTGCACGTCGGCACTGACCGGCGCGGCCTGGTGCGCAGCGTGGCTACCGGCCCGGCTTCCCAAGGCGACATCAACCGGCTCGATGACCCGATGCATGGGCAGGAACGGGAGCTGTTCGGCGACCAGGCCCGCTGGTCGGAAGATCATCGGCAGCATTGCCGGCATGCCGGGATTGCCTACCGGGTCAATCGCCGAGCCAAGCCCGGGCGCACGCTGACCGATCACGAGAAGGCGATCAGCCGTTCCGGCTCGCGCCATCGTGCGCGGGGCGAGCACAGGTTCGCCCGCAATGCGACGGGCAAATCCGCTTACACCTTCTGCTAGGCTGAGCAGTTATCCAGAAAGCATGCTCCCCTAGGGCAGAACCTGAACATGACGAACTCGGCACCTCCAGAGAAGAATTCCGAAAAGCCCGCTGGCATAGACTTGTCGCGGCGGCTGATGCTCAAGGCCGCCGTAGGCATGGCCGCCGGCGCTGCGCTGCCGGGCTGCGGCGATGGCTCGAGCAGTAGCCCTGCGGCGACAAACGGACCGAACGTACTGTTCATCGTCGTCGATCAGTTGCGCTACCCGAAAGTCTTCCCTGCCGGCATCACGTCGCCCGAGCAGTTTCTGAAGACTTTCATGCCCAACACCTATTCCCTCTGGCAAAGGGGCGTCAAGTTTTCCAATCACATCACTGCTTCATGCGCCTGCTCGCCGGCGCGGGGCGTCCTGGTCACCGGGCTTTATGCACACCAGACCTTTCTGGCCACGACACTGCTCAACGACCCCACCATACCGTTCGCCCTTTCCCCACCGCTCGATCCGCGCTTTCCGACCTACGGCAAGTATTTTCAGTCCGCAGGCTATGCCACCCCGTACATCGGAAAGTGGCATTGCTCGGTCCCCCATGACCCCAATGGGCAGGGAGAACTTTCCGGCTTCGGGTTTCAGGCGTTCATCGATCCTGACCCGATCGCCAACAATCTGCAGGGGTCCTATGGCGCATCGGCAGCGCAGGAAGCCGACCTATACCCGCCAGATGGCGTGCCTTTCTTCAGCGATGCCTACATTGCGAGCGTCGCCGGTGCATGGCTGTCGCAGCAGACACCCTCGAGCCAGCGATGGTGCCTGACCGTGGGTTTCCAGAACCCTCACGATCAGGAATTCTACCCGGCCGGGACCGAATTCCAGACCTTTGCGAACCTGTACAGCGCCAGCGGAGTGCTGAGCCCCTCGGGGGCAAGCAGCAATCCGCTGGGAGCTGCGCAGATCGATCAATATGCCACTTCTTCTGCCTGTGGCAACGCCGTGAGCTGGTCTACGGCGACAAGTCCGTATTTTTGGGGCATCGGCGGCGTGGCGACGCCGAAGAGTTACGGCTATCCCCCCATTCCGCCCAACTGGGAGTCCCTTGTGACCCTGGAGGCGGTCAAGCCCGGATGGCAGACCGTCGCCCGCCAGGCATTCCAGTCGCAATTTGGCGGCGTCACCGACGACCCGACGGTCACCACGTTCAACGTGCCGGTCCTGCAGTATCCGGGGGGATCTCCGGTGCCCGCCAGGACCTATGCGGGGTACGTGAACGAGAACTGGGTCAACCCGGTCTTGGGGATGGCCTATGGGCCCTACACGTACTGGCAGCGGTCTCTGGATTCCTATACGCAGTTCATGCAGATCGTGGACAGAAATATCGGCACCGTGCTCGCAGCCGTTCCGGCCGATGTGCTGAACAACACCGTGATCGTGTTCACCTCCGACCACGGCGAATACGGCGGCGCACACGGCCTGGTCACGGGCAAGATCGGCAATGCCTATGACGAGGCCATCCGTGTGCCTCTGATCGTCGTCGACCATACGAAGACGTTCACGGGGGATATCGAGACGGTACGCACGCAGCTGACGTCCTCCGTGGACATCACTCCGATGCTGGTAAGTCTTGCGTACGGGGGAAACGCCGCGCTCTGGCAGCAGGGCGATGCCGCGGCGATGTATGGCAGCCGCTACAACATGTTTCCGCTGCTCAAGTCGGCTGCCGTCCCCGGGCGCAGGTATGCGCTGTTCAGCACCGATGAAGTCATCAACCCGCAGGCCGATTTCGTCACGCCTGCCGACAGCCTCGGGCTCAAGACTCCCTGGCACATCATCAGCATGGTCACGCCCGAGGCGAAACTGGCACTTTATGCCAACTGGACCCCGGGCACGATCCGGATGATCCAGGGAACCATGCAGGGCGAGTATTACGACTACGGAACCGCAGGCGGCGTTCTGGAAACCAGCAATACCTTCACCAACCCGCCGACCGGCAATGCACTGGCGATGCAGAACCAGTTGCTCAACGAACTGTTGGACAGCGAGCTGCAGGCACCCCTGCCCAATGCCCTGTACGGCGTTCAACAGGACGCAAAGTCGATTTTTATCGCTTACATGCAGGATTCCGCCGGCTTTCCGTTTCTCAGCGGGCGGCTCTAGGGATGGCCTTATCGAGTGACGAAGAGGCCGATCCTTCGGTTTAGCGAACGACAGTTCGCGCGGCCCGGTTCGCGCTGCCGCGCTTCGCCACCGCCGCAGCAGCGCGTCGCTGGGAGAGCGCCAGTACCTCGTTGGCGACGAGCGCCCCCAGCACCAGCGCCCCGCCGACGAGCGTGCTGCCCGCGGGCCTCTCGCCGGCGCCGAGCCACGTCCACGCAATGCCGAACAGCACCTCGAGCAGGCCCAGCAGCGCGAGTTCCGGCGCGGGCAGCACGCGCGCGAGCCGAACGACGAGCAGGCACGGGATCGCCAGCTGGACCACGCCCAGCAGCGCGAGCAGGCCGAGGTCGTGCGCCGACGCCTGCAGCGGCCATGCGAGCGGCAGCGTCACCGCGGCGGAGAGCATGGCGCCGATCATCGCTGCCGGCAGCATGTCCTGCGGCGGCGCATCGTCGTCGGGATCGCCGGCGCCGTGGCTGATGTGCTGCAGCACCGTCCAGTTGATCGCCGCCGCCAGCGGCACCAGCAGCGCGACGGCGGTGCCGACCAGCGAAACGCCCCGGACCGCCTCCTGCCCGAACATCCACGCGATGCCGACGCCGGCGACGGCGACGGCGAGCCAGGTGCGCAGCGGCAGACGGTGCTGCAGGAAGAAGCGCGCGAATACCGCGGTGATCAGCGGCCCGATGGCCATCGTGACCAGCACGTTGGCGACCGTGGTCAGCGTGATCGCCGTCATGAACGCGGTGTACATGAACGCCCAGCACAGGCCCGACACCCACAGCGGCCAGCGCGCGGAGAGCAGGCCGCGCCAGAGCGCCGCGCCGCGCATCGTCGTCAGCGCGGCAACCATCGCCAGCGCGTTGAACAGGCTGCGCCAGAAGGTCACCTCGAAGCTCCGCGCGGCGTCGAGCTGGCGCGTGACGACGCCGGCGATGCTCCAGAGGAGCGTCGCCACGATCATGAGCAGGATGGCGCGGCGGTGAGTCATTGTCAGGGGCAAAGGCCGCGCGGCGGCACCGTATTGTACCCGGTGGCCTGCCCGGCCTCGCGGATCGCCGCAACCCGCGTCCGTTGAACGGCGGCGCGATAACACCTATGCCCGGCCGACGATCTCTCACGAAAGGACAGGCGATGACATCGGCCGCGGTCATCATCCCGACCACGGGCGCGCCCGAGGCGCGCGTCGCGATCGCCTCGGTCCTCGCGCAGACCCACCACGACGTGCAGCCGTGGCTGGTGGTCGACGGCCCGGAATGCGTCGCGCCGTTCAAGGCGGCCGTCGCGGGTCTCGACCTCCGCAGCGCGCGGGTGTCGGTGCTACCGGAGAACGTCGGGCGGGGCGGCTTCTACGGCCATCGCGTCTACGCGGCTTTTTCGCACCTGGTCAACGCCGACTGCGTGCTGTTCCTCCACCAGGACAACTGGTTCGAGCCCGACCACGTCGCGTCGATGATCGCCACTCTCGAGGCGGGCGACCTCGAATGGTGCTTCGCGCTGCGCCGGATCTGCGGTAGCGACGGGGCGTTCCTGCTGAACGACGACTGCGAAAGCCTCGGCAAGTGGGACGCCTGGACCGACATGCGCTTCGTCGACACCAACGCCTACTGCCTGCGGCGGTCCGTCGCGGTGCCCATGGCCGGCGCCTGGCACGGCGGATGGGGCCAGGATCGCGTGTTCTTCTCGCAGCTCGCCCGGCACTTTCCGAAGTTCGACTGCACGCGCCGGTACACGGTGAACTACCGGCTCGCCGGCAATCCGGGCTCCGTCACCCGCGAGTTCTTCGCCACCGGCAATGCGGCGATGCGCCAGCGCTACCCCGACGGCCTGCCGTGGCAAGCCGGGCCGGAGGCATCGCTTAGCCCGGTTCCGTAGCCTGCGCTCCCTGCTGGTCCAGCCAGGCGGCGGCCTCGCCGGTCGCGGCCTCGTAGGAGAGCGCGGCGCCGTCCCCGTAGGCCGCGTCGTGCGCGGCATCGCCCAGCGCCGCGCGCGCCCGCGCATGCAGCGGCGCGACGAAGCGCTCGTCCGGCGGCTCGCGTTGCAGCCCCATCCGCGCCAGCAGCTCGTCCGACGCACCGAGCAGGCGGACGCCGCGCGCCCAGTCGCCGCGGGCCATCGCCAGCCCGGCGGTGACGTCGAGCGCGAACTGGCCCTGCGACTTCGACCCGATGGCATCGCACGTGGCCAGGGCATCGCGAAGCATCGCCACCGGCCCGTCGAGGTCGCCCAGCGCCGCCGACGTCGCGGCGACGTTCACCAGCGCGTTCGCGACGTTGCTGCGATTGCCGAGCGCGATGTTGAGCGCCAGCCCTTCCTGGTAGAGCGGCAGCGCCGCCGCCATGTCGCCTGCCGTGCGGTGGAACTCGGCGAGCCCGTTGAGCGCCACCGAGATGCTGAGGTCGTCGCCCAGCTCGCGGGCCAGCGCCAGCGCGGCCTCGAGGTGCGTCCGCGCCGCGTCGGGATCGTCCTGCGCCGCCGCGGTGTGCCCGAGCCACGCCAGCGCACTGACCGTGTCGACCTTCAGCCCGAGCGCGCGCGTCAACGCCAGCGCCTCGTCGAGGCAGCCGCGCGCCTCGCCGTAGCGACCGCGGAAGAATGCAATCTGGCCGGCGCCGAACAGCCCGCGCGCACGCGCCGCGGTCGGGGCCGCGGCACCGGGTCGCGCCAGCGCTTCGGCCAGCACCCGCGCGCCGAGCTCGAACAGTCCCCGGTTCACCCAGTAGGTGCGGACTGCCCCGACGAGCCGCAGCCCCTGCAGCGCGCCGTCGGCGGCGTGCGCGCACCACGCGTGGGCGGCGAGCAGGTTCTCCAGTTCGCCGTCGAGGCGCCTCCACCAGTCGCCCTGCGCGGGACCCAGCAGGTTCGCCTGCGCCTCCTCGGCGAGGGCGACGTAGAAGCCGAGATGGCGATCGCGGATGACGCGCGCCTCGGCCGAGTGCTCGAGCTTTTCCGCGGCGAAATCCCGTATCGTCTGCAGCCACCGGTAGATGCCGGGGGATTCCGGGCTTTCGAACGCGACCAGCGACTTTCCGGCCAGGCTGGAAAGGAGGTCGAGCGCGTCGGGCAGCGCCACGATGCCGCCGGCGCAGACCGCTTCCGCGGCCTCGAGCGTGCAGCCGCCGGCGAACACCGACAGCCGCTGGAACATGGTTTTCTCGGCGTCGGTCAGGAGCTCGTAGCTCCAGTCGATCAGCGCGCGCAGGGTCTGCTGCCGCGGCAGCGCGATGCGGCTGCCCCCGGAAAGCAGGCGGAACCGGTCCTGGAGGCGTTCCGCGATCTTGTCCACCGACAGCACGCGGACCCGGGCCGCCGCCAGCTCGATCGCCAGCGGTATGCCCTCGACGCGGCGACAGATCGCGGTGACGGCGGGAGCGGTCTGCGCGGTCAGCACGAAGCCCGGCTGCTGCAGCCGCGCGCGGTCCAGGAACAGCGCCACGGCAGGGAACTGCGCCAGCGCTTCGATGCCTATGGACCGGTGTTCATCGGGCAGCGCCAGCGTCGAGACCGGGTAGGTCTGCTCGCCGTCGATGCGCAGCGGCTCGCGGCTGGTGCAGACGATGCGCAGGCCCGGCGCCGCGCGCAGCAGCGTGTCCGCCATCGCGGCGCAGGCCCCGAGCACGTGCTCGCAATTGTCGAGCAACAGCAACAGCCGGCGCGTCGACACGCGCGCGATCAGCGCCTCCAGCAGCGACGCGGTGCCGTCCTGCCGCACCGCCATCGCCTGCGCCGCCACCTGCGGCACCAGCGCGCCATCGGTGATCGACTCGAGCGCGACGAACCACGCGCCGTCGGGATACGCATCGAGGACTTCGCCGGCGACCCGCAGCCCGAGCCGCGTCTTGCCCATGCCGCCGGGACCGAGCAGGGTGACGAGCCGGTTGCCGTCGAGCAGCCGCGTCACGTTCGCGACGTCGCCCTCGCGGCCGATGAACGAGGTGAGCTGCAGCGGCAGGTTGTGCGGCGTGGTGTCGAGCGAGCGCAGCGGCGGGAAATCCTGCAGGAGTTCCGGGTGCCGCACCTGGTAGACCCGCTCCGGGCTCTCGATGCCGCGCAGCCGGACCGCGCCCAGTTCGCGCAGCGCCACGTGGTCCGGCAGGCAGGCCGCCACCGCATCGGCAAATGCCTGCGAGACCAGGGTCTGGCCGCCGTGCGCCGCGCGCATGATCCGGGCCGCGCGATTGACCTCGGTCCCGAAGAAGTCGTTGTCGCGCCGCTGCACCATGCCCACGTGCAGGCCGCAGCGCACGCGCAGCGGAATCCCGGCGGTGGCCGCCGGGTCGAGCAGCGCGCGCTGGAGCGCGATCGTCGCGCCGAGCGCGGCGGCCGGCGTGGGGAAGACCGCATGCAGGCCGTCACCCATGGTCTTGACGACGGTGCCACGGCCGGCGGCGACGGCGTCGTGCGACAGCGCGTCGTGCCGCTCCAGCGCCTCCTGCATGCGCTCGGGATGCTGCTCCCAGAGCCGGGTGCTGTCCTCGATGTCGCTGAACAGGAAGGTGACGACGTCGCCCGACGCTTCTGCCATCGGGAATTCCTACGCGGCGCGGCGCGCGCCGCCTGCCCGGCACGGCCGGGGAAACGAACGGCCGCCCAGTGCCGGGGCGGTCATCACGCTGCCGGCGGGATGGTCAGGTCTGGGCCTTGGTCGGGGCCGACGTGCCCGTGCGCGGGCAAGTGCCGACCTCGACCTGGCTGCTGATCGCGTCGATGTCGGCCTGCGTCACGCCGTCGACGTTCAGCAGGTCGCTGACGGCCTTGAAGCAGCCTTTGGCGGCCCGGTAGTCGACGATCGCCTTGGCCTTGACGGCGCCGATCGGCGGCAGCGCGGCGAGCTGGGCCTGCGTCGCCGAGTTGAGGCTGAGCGTAGCCGCCAACGCGAGCGTCGGGAAGAAAAGCCACAGGGACAACAGCAGCGCACGCTTCATGTCTTCGGTCTCCATGCCGCCACTCGGGCGGGTTGCTGCGCGCCATACTAAGGCGTGACCCGGGCGCCGGCAAGCGCCATCTGCTCGCCTGCCATCTGCTCGCGGCCTCAGGGCGCCAGCCGTTCCCTCAGCCAGCCGCCGTCGGGCCCGAGCGTGTAGCGCAGGCGGTCGTGCAGGCGGCTCTTCCTGCCCTGCCAGAATTCGAACGTGTCCGGCACCAGCCGGTAGCCGCCCCAGTGCGGGGGTCGCGGCGGGTCGAGCATGTAACTGGCGCCGATCCGCGCCGCCTCGGTCACCAGCACGACGCGCGAGGCGATCACCCGGCTCTGCGGCGACGCCCACGCGCCGATCCGCGAGTCGAGCGGCCGCGTGCGGAAATAGGCATCCGATTCCGCTGCGCTGACGCGCTCGACGCGACCCTCGATCCGCACCACGCGCTCCAGCGCCACCCAATGGAATTGCAGGGCCGCCTGCGGGTTGGTGGCAAGTTCCTGCCCCTTGCGGCTTTCGTAGTTGGTGTAGAACACGAGCCCGCGGGCGTCGCATTCCTTCAGCAGCACGACCCGCGTCGACGGCCGGCCCTCCGGGGTGCAGGTCGCGAGCGTCATCGCGGTGGGCTCGGGCAGCTTTGCCATGAGCGCCTCTTCCAGCCAGCGCTCGAACTGCAGCAGCGGGACGCTCGCGGAATGGGACTCGTCGAGCTCGGCGTGCTCGTAACTCTGGCGGATATGGGCGATTTCCTTCATCCGCCGATTCTGCGGTGCGGCCGCGACAACGGCAATAGGGACGGGGCGCCGGTGCCGGGCGCGATGCGGCCGATCACCGGAATCGCCCTGGCATCATCGCCGCTTCCGCCGCGCGATCGCAATGCCGCGCGGCGGGGCGTCGCGGCTTCACGGCGCCTTGGCCAGCCGGCACTCCTGGCCCGCCGCGAGGCCGGTCTTCGCGGGGAAGCGCCCCGGATCGAACGTGGTCGCGCCGATGCCCGCCGCGTATTGCGCGAGCGCGGTGGCAACCTGCGCGAAGTCCTTCTGCGCGTCGGTCCGGGCGGCGGGATCGGCCGGGCCGGCGAGCGCGGCCATGTGATCGTTCGTCGCTTCCTGCAGGACCTTCAGCGCGTCGTCCGGCCACACCGCCAGCGTCATAGCGGCGCTGACCGGCTTGCCGTCGACCAGGCGCGGCGTGCCGTCGATGTTGCGCTGGCCGATGCCGCGGTTGATGTCCAGGATGTCCTTCAGCTTCGCGCATTCGACCGACTCGGCGGCGTTGAACGACTCGATCACCGAATCCTTCGCCGCCCGCGCGATGGCCGCCTGCTGCGCTGCGTTGAGGCCGTTCCAGACACCACGGTCGATGTGCATCCACGAGATCAGGAACGGCTGGTGCCACGACGGATGGTGCGCGTAGCGGGCGCCGATCTGCCCGATGTTCTGTGAGCAGTTGACCGGCGTACCGGGGGGAATGGGAAACGCGAGCGCGGGGCTGCAATCAAGGCTGCCGGCGTCGGGATTGCCCAGGGGACGCGCGGCGGTGGCTTCCTTCACCGGGAAGAAATCGACGAAGTCGTCGTACGGGTTGACGTACTCGAAGCCCTGGATCGTGCGGCGCTGCATCGGCAGCAGCACCGACTGGCCGCCCACCGGCGGATAGAAGGTGAGCGTCTTCGCAGGAATGGCGCCGCGCTTCACCAAGAGGTCGCAGGCGCGGTCCACGATGTCCTGCGGCGGCGCGAGGTAGCGGATCCGCCAGCCCGACGTGCACAGCCCCGCGAGGCCGATGCCCTTGCCCTGGGCGACGCAGTCGGCGTCGCCGTCGTTGCAGTCGGGCTTGCCGATCGGCTGCGGGAAATAGCCCGACCCCTGCATCGTGCTGCCGACGACGGGAAGCACGACCTGGGTGCCGCCGCGGCGGTCCAGCACCGATTGCGCGAGCGCGAGGCCGTTGCCGTCGAAGCCGGCGATCTTCGCGTCGTAGAGAAACGCGATCATCTGCTCGAAGCGCATCCCGAACGGCACCGAGTTGTAGGCGAAGCCCCAGCTCGGCTCGGAGAAGCCCGGCTTCGGCCCGCCTGCGTTCGCGAACTGGATGCCGGCGCGCAGCGCGCTCGTCTCGCGCCCGGTGGCCTGGCTGCGCTGGAAGGTCACCGTCTGCCCGGCAGGCAGCGCCCCGGTGTACGCCTTGACCTTCTCGATGAAGATGCGGATCGCGCCGTACCCCGGGTTCCTGGGATCGGTCGACGTGCCGGCCCCGCGGCCGATCGTCGGCGACTCGCTGTATTCGTTGTAGGGAATGGTCACGTCCGCCAGCGCGAACGGGCCGAAGGCGGCGGCGCCGGTGGCGAGGGCCAGTGCCGGCAGGATCCGTTGCAGTGTCATCGTTTCGCCTCAGGG
This sequence comes from Bordetella parapertussis, assembly GCA_943331295.2. GTDB lineage: Bacteria > Pseudomonadota > Gammaproteobacteria > Burkholderiales > Casimicrobiaceae > CAIWHR01. Next base: position 56,589 of record CALQLA020000015.1, read on the forward strand.
AGGTAGGTCGGGCATGGCGTCGGAAGAACTTCGCCGCAGGGACTGCGAGGAGGTGAGGCCCGGCGCATTCTTGCGGCAATGGTCGGGTTCGTCAACCGCCGGTGCCCGGCGCCCGCGCCGCCAGTGCGCGCCCGCATTAGATTGATTGCTCTAATGCTGCAGCACACAATCGTTTTGTGATGGCTGCCCGCGGCGCAAGACCGCAACCGTTTTCCCCCGCCGGCGCAGCATCGCGACCTGTGTCTTTTTCCTCCTCCTAAAAGATACAGCCTCCGCCCCGGCCGCAAGGTCGGGGCTTTTTTTGCCCGCGCGCGGGCATGGCGATGGGTGCGGCGCCGTACCGACGCCAGGTGCGGCAGCGTCCAATCTTGTCCCCGGTCATCCACCGCGCACCCTGGCCCGATCCCGGCGCCCGGCCCGCGGCGGAAAACCGAAGGACAACCCAGCCATGCATGCAGTCATCAAGCCCCTCGCGCTTGCCATCGCGATGCTCGCCGGCGGCACCGCATTCGCCGGCGTCACCTTCTACGAATCCGAGAACTTCGGCGGCCGCGAAATCCGGGGCGACGGCTCGATGCCGAACTTCCGCGCGATCGACTTCAACGACCGCGCGTCGTCGCTGCGGGTGGACTGGGGCTACTGGATCTTCTGCAGCGACGCGCGCTTCCAGGGCGAGTGCCGCACCTTCGGCCCGGGCGAATACCGGAACCTCCCGCCGGCGCTCAACAACCGCATCTCGTCGGGCCGCCGGGTGTCGAACGACTACCCGTACCCGGACCAGCCCGCCTGGCGCTAGGCTTCGATCGGAGGTGACCCCGGCGCGGCGCTACGGCCGATCGACGCGCCGGCCCGCGCACGGGACCAGGAGGTCGAGCCGCCGCAATGCGGCGAGGTCGTGCGCGCCGAGGAGACCCATGACGCGGTCGATCTCCGAGCGATAGACCTCCAGCACGTGGGCCACCCCGGCTTCACCCGCCAGCGCGAGGCCCCAGAGTTGCGGGCGGGCGACCAGCACCGCGTGCGCGCCCAGCGCGATCGCCTTGACCACGTCGGCCCCCCGCCGGATGCCCCCGTCGATCAGCACCGGGACGCGACCGTCCACGGCGGCAACGACGGCGGGGAGCGCGTCGAGGGTGGCGATCGCACCGTCGACCTGGCGCCCCCCATGATTGGAGACGATGAGCCCGTCGATGCCCAGCGCCACCGCGCGCCGCGCGTCCGCGGGGTGCAGGACGCCCTTCAGCAGCAGCGGGCCCTGCCATTCCGCGCGCAGCTGCGCGACGTCTTCCCACCGCATCCCCGGATCGAGCAGCGAGCCCATCCGACCGGCGAGCGTGGCGAGCGATTCCGTCGACCCCGGCCGGACATAGTTGCCGAACGTCAGCGTCGGCAACTCGCGGCGCATCGCCAGCCACCACCGCCATTTCGCGGCCATGCCCAGCCACTGCGCGCCCGAGAAGCGCGGCGGGATCGCGAACCCGTTGGCAAGGTCGCGCTCGCGCTTGCCGAGCAGCTGGTTGTCGATGGTGAGGACGAGCGCATCGAAGCCCGCGTCACGCGCGCGCTGCGTCAGCTCGCGCGTGAAGCCGCGGTCGCGATAGACGAACACCTGCATCCAGCGCGGCCCGTGATGGTGGCCGGCCACCTCCTCGATCGAGCAGGCGGAGCCGTGGCTCAGGCAATAGACCGTCCCGGCGGCAGCCGCCGCCAGCGCCGACGCGATCTCGCCGCGCGGCCAGAACAGCCCGGCGAGCCCGGTCGGCCCGATCAGAACCGGCAGCGACAAATGCCGGCCGAAGAGCGTCACCGATTGATCGCGGGTCGTCGCGCCTTCCAGCGGCTGCGGCAGGAACGCCCATTGCCGGAAGGCGTCCTCGTTGCGCCGCAGCGTCACCTCGTCCTCGGCGCCGCCGTCGGCGAAATCGAACACGGGCCTCGGCAGTCGCTGCTGCGCGGCCGCGCGCACCTGCCGGATGCCGTGATGGCGCTGCACAGTCGAAGCGGCGGACATCGGACGCCCCCGGGGTGAAAGTTCAGGCGGGAAGGAACAGGCGCACGCAATGGACGCCGCTGGCGGGGGTCGTTAACATGACAGCCCCGTTGCCCGAGGATAAGACAATGATCGACGAAGCGCCAAGCATTCAGTGCAAGGATGTCGTCCGGCCCGCCGCAGCGCAGGTGGAGGCGCTGCGCGGCACGCCCACCGGCTTCCTGGTCGACGCGATGGGCGGCAGCGGCGCGCTCGACTACCGGATCAAGCCCGCGATCGCCGAGCAGTCCGCCTGCTGCGGCGTCGCGCTGACCTGCGACGCCGGCCCGGCGGACAACCTCGCGCTGGTGGCGGCGCTCGAATCGGTGCAGCCGGGCGACGTGCTGGTCGCCGCCACCGGCAGCTACACCGGTTGCGCGATCACCGGCGACCTCGTTCTCGGCATGGCGCGGAACTGCGGCGCCGTCGGGTTCGTCACCGACGGCTGCGTGCGCGACCTGCCCGGCATCAGGATGGTCGGGCTGCCGTGCTACTGCCTCGGCGTCACGCCCAACTCGCCCGCGCGCAGCGGACCCGGCACCGTGGGCTTCCCCGTGACGATCGCCGGCGTGCCGGTGGCGAGTGGCGACGTCATCGTCGCCGACCAGGACGGCGTGGTCGTCATTCCGCAGGCACGGCTCGCCGAAGTGATCGCGCGCCTGCCGGCGATCCGCGCGGCCGAGGCGGGCATGGACCAGGCGGTGCGCGACGGCCTGCGTCTGCCGGCCTTCCTCCGGAAGGATTGACCGCCGGTCCGCAAGACGCGGGCCGCGACGAGATCGACCGCTGGTCGAAGGTGGTCAGGGACCACGGCATCAAGGTCGACTGACCGCGCGCTCCTAGATGCACGTGGCCTGGAATGGACGTTGCCCGGGTTGAGCGCGCGCGAAACCCGGGACCGTCCGCCGCCCGAAGCCCCACCCGGGCTACGCGTTCCTGCCGGCCGGCACGGATGATCAGGGACGCTGCAACCCGCGCGTCGCGAGCCGGATGCAATAGAGCGACGTCGAGGCGGCGATGTAGAGGATGTCGCGCTCGTAGCCGCCGAAGGTCACGTTGCCCACCTTCTCCGGCACGAGGATCCTGCCCAGCAGCGCGCCGTCGGGGTGATAGACCTGCACGCTGTCCAGCGAGCTGGTGTAGATGAAGCCGCGCTGGTCGAGCCGGAAGCCGTCCGGCACGCCGGGGCTCACCTCGGCGAACACGCGGCCGTTGGCGAGCGCGCGCCCCGCCACGACGTCGAACACCCAGATGCAGTGGTTGCCGCCGCCGTCCTTGCGCAGCGTGGACGACGTGTCGGAAACGTAGAGCAGCGACTCGTCCGGCGAGAACGCGAGGCCGTTGGGCTCGTCGACGAGATCCGTCACCGCCGCCAGCGAGCCGTCGCGCGGATCGAAGCGGAACACCAGGCAGTCGCCGATCTCGGACTCGCCGCCGTGGCCTTCCTCGGGGATGACGAGGCCGTACGGCGGGTCGGTGAACCAGATCGTGCCATCGGACTTCACCACGATGTCGTTGGGCGCGTTGAAGCGCCTGCCCTGCCAGCGGTCGACCACCACCGCCTGCCCGCCGCCGTCGATGCGCGTGCGGAACACCGCACGCAGCCCGTGCGAGCAGTGCAGGATCGAGCCGTCGAGGTCGCGCGCGTGGCCGTTGGTGAATTCGACGTCGTCGCGCCAGACGCTCATCCCGTCGCGCGCCGACCAGCGCAGCATCCGGTTGTTCGGGATGTCGCTCCACAGCACGCTGTCGTCCTCGTACAGCCACACCGGCCCCTCGCTCCAGCGGGCGCCGGTACACAGGCGCACCAACTCGGGCACGGCGGGCAGCACGGGCCGCAGGCGCTCGTCGCGAACCTCGATCACGGTGGCAGGCGGTGGCGGCATGCCCGGCATTCTAGCCGCGGACGGCCAGCCGGGCACGCCCCGCCCTCGGCTAGAATGGGGCCCGCGCCGGATCCGCCGGAAGACATCGTCCGGCGGCGCGCCCTTTTCCCGCCCGTCGACCCTTCCGGCTGCCGCTTGCGGCAACCAACGCCCCGTCCGCCCTGTGTCCCGCAAGCTCGTCCTCGACATCTATCGCCTCGCCTGGCCGGTGCTGATCGCGCACCTGGCGGTCATGGCCTATTCGGTCATCGACACGCTGATGGCGGGCCGCTACGCGACCGACGACCTCGCTGCGGTGGGGATCGGCACGTCGATCTACTTCACCGTGTTCGTGGCGCTGATGGGCGTGCTGCTCGCGGTATCGCCGACCGTGGCGCAGCTCCTCGGCGCCGGTCGCTACCGCGAGATCGGCGAGCAGGTGCGCCAGGCGATGTGGCTGACGCTGGCGCTCGCGCTCCTCTCGATGCTCCTGTTCCGGTTTCCCGAGCCGTTGCTGGCGATGAGCCGGGCCTCGCCCGCGGTCGCCGGCAAGGTGCGCGACTACCTCGCGCTCGCCGCGTGGGGCGTTCCGGCGGCGCTCGCGTTCCGGCTGTTCGCCGGCTACACCACCGCGGTATCGCTGCCGCGCGTGATGATGGTGCTGAATGTCATCGGACTGGCGTTCAAGGTCCCGCTCAACTGGATCTTCGTGTTCGGCCACCTTGGCGCACCGGAAATGGGAGCCGCCGGCTGCGCGCTCTCCACGGCGCTGCTCAACTGGCTGGTTTGCATCCTGGCGTGGCTCTGGTGCGGGCTGTCTCCCGCGTACCGGCGCTACGCCGTGTTCGCGCGCTGGTCGTGGCCGCGCCGGGGCGACCAGTGGCGGCTGATCGCGCTGGGACTGCCGATCGGCGGGACCTTCCTGGTGGACGTGACGGCGTTCACGTTCATGGCGCTGTTCATCGCCCGCCTCGGCGCGGTCAATTCGGCCGCCCACCAGATCGCGGCCAACGTCGCTGCGGTGATGTTCATGCTGCCGCAGGCGGTAGGCACCGCCGTCAGCGTGCTCGTGGGCCACGCCGTCGGCGCGCGGGCCCCCGCGCTCGCGCGCGCCACGGGCATCGCCGGCATCGCACTGGTGCTGGTGCTCGCCGGCCTCACGGGGACGACGCTGGCGGCCGGCGCGGGCGCGGTGGCGGCCTTCTACTCGAGCGACGCCGGCGTGCGCGCGGTGGCGACCACGCTGCTGATGCTGGTCGCCGGCTACCACGTGTTCGACGCGCTGCAGGTGATGACGGTCAGCGCGCTGCGCGGCTACAAGCGCGCGGTCGTGCCGCTCGTGGTGGCCGCCGGCGGGCTGTGGGGCGTGGGGCTCGCGGGCGGCTACGCGATCGGCCTCACCGATGCGCTCGACCTCGCCGCGCTGGGGCTCGCCACCCCGCTCGGCGTGCCGGGCTTCTGGATCGCGGCGATCGCCGGCATGTTCGTGTCGGCCGCGGGGATCGCGATCTACTTCCTGGTCGTGAGTGCGCCGTCGCGGGACCCGCGCGACTGACGCGCGCCGGTCGCGGTTCCCGACGGGGCGGGGCCAACGCTGCAGGCAGCCGGACGCGCGGCCTCCGCTACAGCAGCAGCGCCACCACGAACGCCCCGACCATCGCGAACACGATCGCGACCTTGATCGCGGTGCCGATGAGCAGCCCGAGCCACGTCGCGACACCGACCCTGCCGGCGCGGGAGAGGTCGCGCCGCGCAACGTATTCGCCGATCGCGGCACCCGCGAGCGGCATGAACAGCAGGCCCCACAGCCCGGTGAAGATGCCGGCCAGCGTGCCGATCGCGGCACCGACGAGCGCCAGCGGGCTCGCGCCGGCCTTCTTCGCTCCGGCGAGCGCGGCGAAGTAGTCGACGGCCCAGGCAAGCGCCGTCAGCAGGCCGAAGACGACCAGCAGCCACACCGGTATCCGCGCGAAGCCGTCGATCCACGCCGCGAGCGCGATGCCGGCGAACACGAAGATCGCGCCGGGCAGCGCCGGCAGGATCGTGCCGGCGACGCCGAGCGCGATCAGCGCGACGGCAAGGCACCAGAGGAGCAGCGTCATCGGCGGCGCGCGCCCCGGGTCATGGCCGTCCGGCGGGCGCCGGACCCGCGTCCATCAGGAAGTCGAACCCGTCGCCGGCACCGAGTTCGCGCGGCGCCTCGCCGTGGCGGAACACCCGGCAGGGCGCGGGGCCCAGCAGCCGCGCGCTGCGACCCTCGATGCGCAACCCGGTGCCCTCGCGCAGCCCGGCCACCCAGACGCGCGGATGCAGCACGCCGAACTCGGCGATGCGCTCCTCGCGCGTCTCGCCCTTGTGGCCGGGCGGATTGCCGTGCAGATAGTGCGGGTTGACCTGGAACGGGACCAGCCCGAGCGCGTCGAACCCGCCCGGATCGCAGATCGGCATGTCGTTGGTCGTCATGATCGTCGGGCACGCGAGATTGGCGCCCGCGCTCCAGCCGATGTAGGGGACGCCGCTCGCCACGCGATCGCGGATCGCGTGCAGCAAGCCCGCGTTGCGCACGTCCCGCAGCAACTTCCACGTGCTGCCGCCGCCGACCACGATGGCCGGCGCGGCGCGCACCGCGGCGATCGGGTCGGCGTGCGCGTGGATGCCCGTGACGTCGACGCCCAGCGCGCGGAACGCGGATCGCACCTGACCGACATAGTCGTCGTAGCTCCTCGTTACCATGGCGTACGGAAGGAACAGCGCCTCGCCGACGGCGCCGTCGAGGAAGTCGCGCAGGAAGCCCTGCGCGTATTCGAGGTAGTCCATGCCCTCGACTTTCGAATTGCTGAGCAGCAGCAGTCGCATGTCACCGTCCCTGATGGAGAAAGACCCGGGCCGTCCGGGGGCGCCGCGGTCCTCCCGCGCCCGTTGCCCTGCGGGGGGGGCACCGCCGCAAGCGTACCTCACCTGCGCCATCGGCGTGTCGCGCGCAGCCACCGGATCGCCGGTTTACAATGGCCGCTTACGGAAAAGTGCGCGGAGCGCGAAATGCCGATCTACGAATACGCATGCAAGGCATGCGGCAACGAGTTCGAGACGCTGGTGCGGTCGAACAGCGTACCGGACTGTCCGCAGTGCCACTCGACCTCGCTCGACAAGAAGCTGTCCGTCTTCGCCACCGCGAGCGCGACGCCGGACGCCGCGCCGACGGCCGCGAGTCCCTGCGGATCCTGCGGCAACCCGGGCGGACCGGGCTCCTGCGCGTTTAATTGAAGCCGGCGCCCGGCGCCCCGCGTCGGGCCCCCAAGGGCGAAGTGCAAACGCGAACGCTCTTCGCCAACGCCGATTTCCTGCGACTCTGGGGCGTCGGGTTCATCGTCTTCCTGGTGCGCTGGCTCGAGATGCTGGCGATCAGCCTGTTCGTCTACCGCGCGACCGGAAGCGCGTTCGCGGTGACGGCGATGGTCATGCTGCGCATGCTGCCGATGGGGCTGTTCGGCGCCGTGATGGGCTCGCTCGCCGAGCGGGTCGAGGCCAAGAGCGCGCTGGTCTTCATCATCGTCGCCAGCATGGCGACGTCCGCGGTGCTGGCGCTGCTCGCGTGGACGGGACAGCTCGCGGTGTGGCACCTCGGCGTGGCGAGCTTCGTCAACGGCATCGCGTGGGCGGCCGACAATCCCGTGCGGCGCATGATGATCGGCCAGGTCGTCGGCAGCGACCGGATGGGACCTGCGATGTCCGCCGACGTCGGCAGCAACAACGCCAGCCGCATGCTGGGCCCGTTGCTGGCCGGCGTGATCTTCGCCGCCGTCGGCGTCGGCGGCGCCTTCGTCGCTTCGGTCGCGTTCTACGCGATCGCCCTCGTCACTGCGCTGACGCTGCGCTATCGCAGCGGCGTGCTGCCGGCAGCCGCAGCCGGCGTGCTGGCGCACGTCGCCGAGGGCGTCGCCATGGTGCGGCGCGACGCGCGCCTCAAGGGCACGCTGATCGTCACCATTATCTTCAACCTCTTCGCCTGGCCCTTCACCAGCCTCGTGCCGGTGATCGGCCAGGACCACCTGGGGCTCGCGCCGCGGGGCATCGGCGTGCTGGTCAGCATGGACGGCGTCGGCGCGTTCGCCGGCGCGCTGGCGATGGCCGCCTGGTCGCGGCCTTCGAACTACGTCCGGTCGTACCTCGGCGGCGCGGCCCTCTACATGACACTGATCCTGGTGTTCGCCGTCGCCCGGGAGCCGCTGCTGGCGGGGTTCGCGCTGCTGTGCTGCGGCTTTGCGCAGGCCGGCTTTTCCATCATGCAGGCGACGCTCGTCTACCAGCGGGCGCCGGCGCGGCTGCGCAGCCGCGCGCTGGGGCTCCTCTCCGTCTGCATCGGCCTCGGGCCGATCGGCTTCGCCCACGTCGGGCTGCTGGCGGACGCGGTCGGCGCCAACAACGCCTGCCTGATCACGGGGCTCGAAGGACTGCTGGCGCTGCTGCTGACGCGCCGGTACTGGCAGCACTGCTGAACTTGCGGCAGCCGGTCACGGCATGGCGCGCGCGAAGGCATGCCGGGACCGGTGCCGCGTCGCAACCGCGGCGTCGGTCGGCGGAAGGATCGCTGCCGTGCCTCCGCTTGCCGTTCAGGGCACCAGCACCACCGAGCCCCGCGTCCCGCGCGCCTCGAGCAGCGCATGCGCCGCCGGCGCCTCCGCGAGCGGGAAGCGCGCCTGGATCGTCGGCCTGACCATCCCGCGCTCGAGCGCGGCAAAGAGCGCGGCCGCGCAGGCGTCGAGGTCGGGCGTCGTCGCGGTGTAGTCGCCGAAACGCATCCAGGTGACCCAGAGGCTGCCGCGGTCGCGCAGCATGTTCACCGAAATGGGAGGCACCAGGCCGGAGGTGTTGCCGAAGCAGATCATCCGGCCGGTGCGGCCGAGGCACGCGATCGACTCGTCCCACGTGGCACGGCCGACCGAATCGTAGACCGCCGGCACGCCCTCCCCGCCGGTGAGGCGCCGTACCTCGCCGGCCCAGTCGTCCTCGCCGTGCACGTAGACGTGCTCGTAGCCGCTGGCGAGCGCACGGTCGACCTTGTCGCGGCTGCCGACGATGCCGATCGCGCGCGCGCCGAGCGCGGCGAGCCACTGCCCGGCGATGGTCCCGACGCCGCCGGCGGCAGCGTGAAACACCACCCGGTCGCCCGGTTGCACCGGATACAGGCGCTCGATCAGAAGTTGGACGGTGAGGCCCTTCAGCAGCGTGGCGGCGACGGCGTCGTCGGCCACGCCATCCGGCACCCGGACGCAACGTCCCGCCGGCATGTTGCGCGCGTCGGCGTAGGCGCCGAGCGGATGCGAGGCATAGGCCACCCGGTCGCCGACGCGGAAGCGCGTCACGTCCGGGGCGACGGCCTCGACCCGGCCCGCCGCCTCGATCCCGATGCGCAGCGGCTTCGGCATTGCATGCAGCGGGGCGTAGTCGCCGCGGCGCGCGTGCACGTCGGTGAAGTTCACGCCGACCGCTGTCTGGCGGATCCGAATCTCGCCCGCGCCCGGCGCCACGTCCGGAACGGACTCCGCCACCAGCGCCTCCGGTCCGCCGAATTCATGCACCCTGATCACGCGCGTCATGTCGCCTCCGGTATCGAAGCGCATTGTACCGGCGGGCGGGGCCGGCGGACGTCCCGCCGCCGGCGATGTTCGGTGCAGTCGCTGACGCGCCGGTACCGGCGGCACGGCCGAGATCGCGACAACCGGTCAGCGCGCGGCCCCGGCATCGTTGCGCCGCGCGACCCGAAAGCTGCCGCTGCCGTCGGTGACCCAGGCGAAATGGCGGTCGAAGTACGCGCCGTCGGCGTCCAGCCAGTTGCCGCTTGGCGTCCTCGCGCCACCGACCGGGAGCGTCCGTCGCGCGTTGTCGGCGAGGGTGACTTCCTCGAGCAGAACGCCATCCTGCGCCGGCACGGTGCCGGGGATCACGGCGACGCGCGTCGCATGGTCGTAGCGGAGCGCGGCGGCGGCGGGCGGCAGCGTGGTCTGCACCCGATTCCCGCCGCGCATGTCGCGCTTCCGGTCCGGACGGTGCGGGCTCGGGCACGAACGGCGGGGGCGCCAGCGCAGCGCGAATGGCCTCCATGCTCGGCAGCGCGGGAGGCGGCACGGGGGCCTCGAGGATCCGGTACCGGCGGTCGGCGTCGGTGAATTCGCCGTGGTGCAGTGAGCTGTTGCGCTCGAAGAAATGGAGTCCGTCGCCGGTCGCGCGCGTCCGCGTGCACGTGCCATGTCGCCTCCGATCGCAGCGGACTGTACCGACGCGCGGTCCCGTCCGCCGACGCGACGCCGAGCGAGGGGTGCCTCCGGCGCCGATGTTCGGTACACTTGCGGGCGCCGGGAGAGCCCCGCCCGCGACGGATCGCCGCCTGCCGCACGGCCGACCGTCCACCGAGGGACCCGCCATGAGGAGCCTGCAATGACGAAAGCGCTGAACATCGTCCCCGACAAGTGCACGGGATGCATGCAATGCGAACTGGCCTGCTCGTGGGTCCAGACCGGCACCTTCGCGCCGTCGAAGAGCCTGATCCGCGTCAGCGTGTTCGACGAGGAAGCGAGCTACGCGCCGTACACCTGCCTGCAGTGCGACGAGGCCTGGTGCCTCAACGCCTGCCCCGTCAACGCGATCGCGGTCGATCCCGCCACCGGCGCGAAGGTCGTCAGCGACTCGCTGTGCATCGGCTGTCACCTGTGCACGATCGCCTGCCCGTTCGGCACCGCGTTCACGCTGCCGCAGACCGACAAGGCGGCGAAGTGCAACCTGTGCGCCGGCGAGCCCGCCTGCGTCGCCGCCTGCCCCACGCAGGCGATCGTCTATGCCGAGTCGACCACGGCCGGCGCCTGGCTCGAGCCCTGGGGCGCCAAGGTCAACCGCAACTACGTCGACGCTTTCGGCGGCGGATAGGCTACACCGCAACGGCGGTCCGCACGGCAATGGCGGCGCGTCCGGTAAAGCCGGGCGCCGTCCCACGCGACGCAACACGGAAGGAGCCAACGATGCAGGAAATCACGGGCAAGCTGCTGCGGGTGGATCTCACGAGCGGACGCATCGCGGTCGAGGCGATCCGTCCCGACTGGCTGCGCGACTTCGTCGGCGGGCGCGGCCTCGCCGCCCGCTACCTTTACGAGGAGATCGACCCGCGGGTCGACCCGCTCTCGCCGGGCAACAAGCTGATCTTCGCCACCGGCCCCCTGACCGGCACGCCCGTTCCCTGCGGCGCGCGCTACATGGTGGTGACCAAGGGCGCGCTGACCAACGCGATCACCACGTCGAACTCGGGCGGCCACTGGGGTCCGGAACTCAAGTTCGCGGGCTACGACATGGTGATCCTCGAAGGGCGCGCGCCGAAGCCCGTTTACCTCTTCATCCACGACGACCACGTCGAGCTCCGCGACGCGGCGCCGTACTGGGGCAAGCGCGTCGGCGACACCGAGGACGGCCTGCGCCGCGAGCTGGGCATCCCCGGCCTGCGCGTCGCCTGCATCGGCCCCGGCGGCGAGAAGCTGGTGCGCTTCGCGTGCATCATGAACGACAAGCACCGCGCCGCGGGGCGCAGCGGCGTCGGCGCCGTGATGGGCTCGAAGAACCTCAAGGCGATCGCCGTCCGCGGCACCGGCGGGGTCCCGGTCGCGGACCCGCCCGCGTTCATGAAGGCGGTGTGGGCGATGCGCGCGGCGATGCAGGACAACCCGGGCCGCATGGCGTTCACCGACCTCGGCACGGCGGCCACGATCGACATGACGCAGGCGATGGGCGGCCTGCCGACGCGCAACTTCCAGGCCGGCCAGTTCGACCAGTACGAGAACCTGAACGGCAACACCATCAAGGAAACGCGGATGGTCGCCAACAAGGCCTGCTTCGCCTGCACCATCGCGTGCGGCCGCGTCACGCGCCTGGGCGAGCACTCGGACAAGTACATGGTCAACATGCACCCGCGCAACTGGAGGCCCGCGGGCGAAGGGCCCGAGTACGAGAACGCGTGGGCGCTGGGGCCCGACTGCGGCGTGGGCGACCTCGACGCCGTGCTCAAGGCGAACTGGCTGTGCAACGACCTCGGGATCGATCCGATCTCGATGGGCGCGTCGCTGGCCGCCGCGATGGAACTCTACGAGCGGGGCGTGATCGGCGACGGCGACGTCGAGATGCCGCTCACCTTCGGCTCCGCCGAGGCGCTGGTGCGGATGGTCGAGGCGACCGGCTATCGCGAGGGCTTCGGCGACGAGATCGCCGAGGGCTCCAAGCGGATGGGAGAGAAGTTCAAGCATCCCGAAGTGTTCATGGGCGTGAAGGGCCAGGAATTCCCGGCCTACGATCCGCGCGGCTTCCAGGGCATGGGCATCGCCTACGCCACCTGCAACCGCGGCGCCTGCCACCTGCGCGCCTGGACGCCCGGCGTCGAGACCTCCGGTGCGATGGACCCGCACACGACGGCGGGCAAGAGCGAGTGGGTGGTCCACGAGCAGAACCGCACCACCGCGCACGACAACACCGGCACCTGCCTCTTCATCGGCGGCTCCGGCGGACCGCTCGAATCCCTCGTCCCCTGCACCGCCGCCGTCCGCGGCATCCCCTACACCGCCGACGATTTCGTCCGGATCGGCGAGCGCACGTGGAACCTCGAGCGACTGTTCAACCTTCGGGCCGGACTCACGCGCGAGGACGACAACCTGCCGCAGCGCCTGCTGAAGGACGCGCACAAGAGCGGGCCGTCGGCCGGCGTGGTCGTCGACCTCGACGCGATGCTGCCGGTCTACTACCGTGAGCGCGGCTGGACCGAGGAAGGCGTGCCGACCCGCGACAAGCTGGCAGAACTGGGCCTCGCGTCCGCATAGCCCCCGCCGATCGCCCGCACGCAATCCCACAACGCACCGGGACCGACACCATGCATCACGTCATCATCGGCGGCGGCCCCGCCGCCACCAACGCGATCGAGACCATCCGCCAGTTCGACGGCGGCAGTTCCACCATCACGCTGGTGAGCGATGAGCCGGCGCACTCGCGGATGGCGCTGCCCTACTGGCTCGCGGGCAGCATCCCCGAAGCGCAGGCACACACCGGCGACGCCGCATCCTTCGCCCGGCTCGGCGTGACCACGCGCTTCGGCGCGCGCGTCGACGCCGTCGACCCGCAGGGCAGGACGGTCACGCTCGCCGACGGCAGCCGGCTCGCGTTCGACAAGCTGCTGATCGCGACCGGCTCCTCGCCGCTCTCGCCGCCGATCCCGGGCGCCGACCTGCCCGGCGTGCAGCCGCTGTGGTCGCTCGCGCACACCGACAGCGTGCTGAAGTACGCCGGCTCGCTGCAGCCGGCCGGACGGGTGCCGCGCGTGGTGCTGGTCGGTGCCGGCTTCATCGGCTTCATCGTGCTGAACGCGATGTACAAGCGGAAGTGGCAGCTCGCGGTCGTCGAGCGCGACGCGCGGGTCCTGCCGCGCATGCTCGACGCGCCCGCCGCCGGCCACGTGCAGCGCTGGCTGGCCGCGCGCAACATTCCGGTCCACTGCGGCACCACCGTGCGCCAGATCCGCCAGCAGGCCGACGGCGCGAAGGCGGTCGACCTGTCCGACGGCCGCACGCTCGTCGCCGACCTCGTGATCCTCGCCACCGGCATCCGTCCCAACCTCGACCTGCTGCACGGGTCGGGCATCGCCACCGACGAAGCGATCGTGGTGAACGACCGGATGCAGACGAATTTCCCGCACGTCTATGCCGGCGGCGACGTCGCGCAGGGGCCGGTGATCGGCGGCACCCGGAACGAGGTCCATCCGATCCAGCCGACGGCCGTCGATCACGGCCGGGTGGCCGGCGCCAACATGGCGGGCCACGAGGTCCGGTATCCGGGCAGCCTCGTCATGAACGTCGTCGACATCTGCGGGCTGCAGGGCGTGAGCTTCGGCCACTGGAACGACGCGGCCGCCGAGACGACGACCATCGACAATCCCGACGGCTACATCCATCGCAGCCTGCGGTGGACCGGCGACCGCATCACCGGCGCGATCTTCACCGGCCGCGCCAACGACCTCGGCATGCTCACCGACGTCGGCATGGTCAAGGGCCTGATGCAGACGCAGGCGAAGCTCGGCCCGTGGAAGCAATACCTGCAGGAAAACCCGTTCGACATCCGCCGCGCGTATGTCGGTTGCGGCGTCGCGGCGAAGCTCGCCGCCACGACGCTGCTCGGCCAGCCGGCCCGGTCGCGGCAGTTCCGCTACGGGCCGGCCACGCCGGCAGTACCGGCCAATCCGGCGCACGCGGTGTTCGTCGCCAAGGCCTAGCGCGCGACCCGCGACGATCCGAAGCGACGCCCCCGCCGCGCCGTGCAGGTCCGCGTGAAGCTGATGGGCGTGCTGAAAGCGCGCACGCCGCCGGGCGGCACGCTCGACGTGGCCGACGGGGCGACGATCCACGACGTGCTGGCCGCCCTCGGGATCGCGCCGCAGACGGTGCGCGTGTTCACCGTCAACGGCCGCTTCGAGCGCGATCACGGCCGGGTGCTCGCGGCGAACGACGCGCTGGAAGCCATTCCGCCGGTCGGCGGCGGCTGACCGCGCCATGCGCCCTACGCCTTCGACGGCGCCGGCCGGCGAACCGTGGTCGTGGCCGGCGACAGCGCTCGCCGCCGCCCTGGCGCGGCGCGAAGTCTCGGCCACCGAAGCCGTCGCCGCGCATCTCGCGCGGATCAGCGCGATCGACCCGCAGCTCGCCGCATTCGTCACCGTTGCCGCGGACCCGGCGCAGGAACGCGCGGCCCGGCTCGACCGGATGCCGACGCCGCTGGGGCCGCTGCACGGTATGCCGATCGCGATCAAGGACCTGACCGACGTCGCCGGCATGCGGACGACCTACGGTTCCGCGCTGTACGCCGGCCACGTGCCCACCGCCAGCGACGCCGTGGTCGAGCGCCTCGAACGCGCGGGCGCCATCATCGTCGGCAAGACCAATACGCCGGAGTTCGGCTTCGGCGCGATCTGCACGAATGCGCTCCTGGGCCCCACCCGCAACCCGCACGACGAGACGCTCACGTCGGGCGGGTCGAGCGGCGGCGCCGCCGTGGCGGTGGCCACCGGCATGGTGCCGCTCGCGCACGGCACCGACTTCGGCGGCTCGGTCCGCACGCCGGCGGGCTTCTGCGGCGTCGCGTCGATCCGGCCGACGCCAGGGCTCGTACCCGCCCCGGGCCGCGCACTTGGTTTCGACACGCTGGCCACGCACGGCGTGCTGGCGCGCAGCGTCGCGGACGCGATGCTGATGCTCTCGGCGATCGCCGGTCCCGATCCGCGCGATCCGGTTTCGCTCGGGATGGCGCTCGGGCGTGGCGATGGGGATGGCGAGGGCCCGATCCGGATCGCGGCGGTGGCGGATTTCGGCGTCGCGCCGGTGGCGGACGAAGTGCGCGGCCTGTTCGACCGCGCGCTCGCCGTCGTCGCGCAGGCGGTGGGACCGGTCGCCCGGTCCACGCCCGAATGCGGCGACGCAATCGCCGCGTTCCGCACGCTGCGCGCCGCGCACATCCGGCACCAGTACGGTCCGCTCGCCGTCGCCCACGGCGAGCGGTTGAGCGCCTCCGTGCGCTGGAACGTCGCGCAGGGTGAAGGCATCGGTGCGCAGGCCTACCTCGAAGCGCAGGCGGCGCGCACGGCGCTCTACCGGCGGTTCGTCGCCTTCTTCGAGCGCCACGACGTGCTGGTCGCGCCGGCCGCCAGCGTGCAGCCCTGGCCGAACGACGCGGGCGAGGTGAGCGCGATCGACGGCCGCGCGCTGGCGTCGATCGTCGACTACCTCGCGGTCACGTTCATTGTCTCGCTGGCCGGGATGCCGGTGGTCACCGTCCCGGCGGCGTGGACCGATACCGGCCTCCCGTTCGGCATCCAGCTGATCGGCCCGCCGGGCAGCGATGCGCGGCTCGCCGCGATCGCGATGCGCTTCGAGCGCGCTGCCGGCTTCGTCCACCGCTGGCCGCGGCGATATGCGCCGGCGGGCGCGACCCACGGCCGCGGACCGGGCGCGACGGCAGCGCCCGTCGCGAGTCAGGCGCAGCGGTGACGATGATCCCGGCCCTCATGCTGCAGGGCAGCGCAGGCTTCCTGCTGCGCTTCGCCCGGGTGGCGACGCTCTAGTGCAGAAGCCGCCCAAGCCCGCCGCTATGGCGAAGGAATTGCTGCAGGCTTCTCCGCACACGCGGTTCGAGGACGTGCAGGCGGTGCTGACCGGCTCGCTGTTCGTCGCGCTCGCGCTCGTCATGTTCCACGACAGCCGGCTCGTCCCCGGCGGCACCACCGGCATCGCGCTGCTGGTGAGTTACGTGAGCGGATGGCCGCCGGGCCCGGCGGTGTTCGCGATCAACCTGCCGTTCTACCTCTTCGCCTACCGCGCGCTGGGGCGCGTCTTCACGATCAAGACGTTCTGCGCCGTCGGCATGCTGTCGCTGTACACCGAACTGCTGCCCTCGCTCGTGTCGTTCCAGAAGCTCGATCCGGTGTTCTCGGCGGTCATGGGCGGGCTGCTCGCCGGCACCGGGATCCTGATCCTGATCCGGCACGGCGCGAGCCTCGGCGGCCTCGGCGTGCTCGCGATCTACCTGCAGCAGCGCAAGGGCTGGCGCGCGGGCGCCGTGCAGATGGCAGGGGACTGCGCAATCGTCGCGCTGTCGCTCGCCGTCGTGTCGTTGCAGCAGGTCGCCCTGTCGATCCTGGCCGCGGTCGCCGTCAACCTGGTGATCGCGGTCAACCACCGGCCGGGCCGCTACTTCGGAATCTGATGACCGGCACGCCGGCGCGGCAGAATTCTGCCCCGACAACAGCCTCCCGAATCCGCGAGACGACAATTCGATGACCGTCCTGATCATCGGCGCCGAGCCCGCCGGACTCTTCGCCGCCGCGGAATTCGCCCGCCACGGC
The DNA here is from genome assembly GCA_943331295.2 of Bordetella parapertussis. GTDB lineage: Bacteria > Pseudomonadota > Gammaproteobacteria > Burkholderiales > Casimicrobiaceae > CAIWHR01. The sequence continues at coordinate 73,396 of CALQLA020000015.1, forward strand.
GTCCCCACGCGGCTGGTCGAGCGCGACGCGAAGATGCACCGCCGGATCGTGTCGCGTCTCGCCGACGGGAGGCGGTTCCTGATCGGCGACGCCGCGCACCTGTCGAGCGCGTTCGGCGGCGAAGGACTGAATGCGGCGCTGCACGACGGCTACGACCTCGCGTGGAAGGCGGCGCTCGTGATGCACGGGCATGCGCATCGCTCGCCGCTCGACGACTACGCGATCGAGCGCGCGATCGCCGACCGCCATGCGCTCGACATCTCGGACCAGGTGCACCGCGCGGTCATGGGCATCGCGGGCATCGTCCGCGAGCGCGGCGAGCCCCCGCCGCCGTCCGCGCCGAACCCGGCCGCCGCTGCGCTCTTCGGCAACGCGCGGGCCATGCTGGACATCGACTATGCGGGCAGCCCGCTGGTCGCCGACCACGCGCCGGCCGGAACCGCCGACGCGGGTCCGCGCCCCGGGCAGCGCTATCCCGACTGGACAGAGCTGAAGGGCACGTCGCACCAGTTGCTGGCCTTTGGCCCCGTCGCCGATGTCGAGGCGCTGGCACGGCTCGAGCGGCGCTGGGCCGGACGCGTGGCGGTGGCCCGCGACCCGGCGCTCGACCCCGCGTGGGCCGGCGTCGGCGCCGGCGGCGTCGTGCTGGTCCGTCCGGACGGCCACGTCGGCTTCCGCGCCCTCGCCGCGGACCCGACGGCGCTGGCAGCGCTCGACCGGCACCTCGCCGCGTACCTGGTCCCCGCGCCCGCCGCCTGAAGCCGCGACCCGGTCGCGCCGCCCGGTGGCGGCCACCCCAGGACAGCGACCTCAGTTCGTCGCCATCGCCCAGCGCCGGTGGCCGACGTGCTTCGCCAGGTACATCGCCCTGTCCGCGCACGCCACCAGCGCGTCCGCGTTCGTGCCGTGGTCGGGAAAGAGCGCGATGCCGATGCTGGCGCTGCAGGCGAACGTGCGGCCGCCGACGTGGAACGGCACCTCGAGCATCGCCGCGATGCGCGCGGACATCGTCTCCGCGTCCTCTGGCAGCCGCGCATCCTCGATGATGACGGTGAACTCGTCGCCGCCGATGCGGCAGACGGTGTCGGTCGCGCGCACGCTGTGCTGCACGCGGCGCGCGACCTCCCTCAGCACGCTGTCGCCCGCGTCGTGGCCATGGCTGTCGTTGATCGCCTTGAAGTCGTCGAGGTCGATGAACAGGAGCCCCGCGCCGCGGCCCCTGCGCGCGGCGACCTGCAGCGCGCGCTCGAACTGCTCGTGGAACATCCGGCGGTTGAGGAGCCCGGTCAGCGAGTCGTGGCTCGCGAGGTCCTCCAGCCGCTTCTGCGCGTCCTTCAGCGTCGAGATGTCGGTGAACACGCGCACGAAATTGGCGATCGCGCCCACCTCGTCCCGGACCAGGCTCATCGTCAGCCACATCGGCAGCGAGCCGCCGTCCTTGTGGTGGCACAGCACCTCGGCCGTGACGCAGCCCTGGGCGAGCGCGTGCGCCCGCAGGCTCTCGCTCTCGAACGCGTCCGGCGCCCGGAACGGGGTGCGCGCGGCGTGGACACCCACCATCTCGCCGGCGGCGAAGCCGGTGATCCGGGTGAACGCCGGGTTCACGGCGATGACGCGGTCGTCGGCATCGGTCAGCATGATCGCGTCGCCGGTCGCCTCGAACACCTTGGCGTTGAGTCGCAGCTCGGCGGCCCGCGCCTGCTCCGCCGACACGTCCTGCAACAGCGAGACGACGTGCTCCACCGCATCGGACGCGTCGAAGACCGGCGCGCTGATGATCCGGTACACGCGCTGCGCCGCCTGCGGCGGGGCGTCGACCGCCTGCAGCGCGTCCTGCACCATCGGGCTCGCGAGCATCTCGCGGTCGCGCGCCGCCATCGCCGAGGCGAGGGTCTTGGGCAGGACCCGGTCGAGGCGGCCGCCCACGGCCTTCTTCGCCGTGACGTCGAACATGCCCTCGGCCGCCCGGTTCCACACCTTCACCTTGCCGGCATCCTGGCCGCCGGCGCTGCGCACGACGACGCCCAGCGGCACGTGGTCGATGAAGGCCTCCAGGAAGGCCGTCTGGCGCCTGCGCTCGCGGATGCGGCGGCGGGTGACGTAGGCAAGCGCCGTGATGGTGGCGAAGAACGCGACGATCATCGCGGTCGCGACGGTCGAGGCGAGCACGTAGGTTCTCTGGCGCTGCTCGAAGCGCGCGAGCACCTCGTCCTCGGCGCGGGCCGCCATGACGATCAGCGGATAGTCGGCGAGCCTGCGGTAGGCGAGCATGCGCCGGGTGCCGTCGACCGCGCTCGTTCCGGTGAACGAGCCTTCGCTCTGGGCCCGGGCGGCGGCGAATACCGGCGTCGCGCTGCCGTCCTGCGCAGCCTCGACGCGGCCGCCGGAGCGGCGCACGCGATAGATGCCGTCCATGCCGAGGACGGCCACCATGCCTTGCCGACCGAGCCGCGGCTCGCTGTAGAAATTGGCGAAGTAGGCGGCGCCGACCGAGATCGTCACGATGCCGGCGAAGCGGCCGCCGGCGCCGTTGAGGCGCCGCGACAGCTTGATCTCGGGCTCGCCGGTGCGGCGGCTTGGCATCACCTGGCTGATGTCGAGGACGCCCGTGTCGCGCATGGCGTGCAGGCGGAAGAAGGGGCGATCGGCGACATTGATCGGCATCCCGCCGGCATCGGTGGTGGCGATCGTGTAGCCCGCGGCATTGTTGACGCTGATCCGGAACGGGCCGCCGACCGGCACGAGGTTCCGGCGCACCAGGGAGCGCAGGTCGACCGTCCCGTCGCGCTCGAACTGCGCCGCGATGATCAGCGTCGTGCGGTCGATGTCGCGCAACTCGCCCGCGACGTACTCGGCAAACGCCGCCGCCTCGCTCTCGGTGCTGCGCATCGCCGCGTAGAGCGTCTCGCTGCGATCGGTTTCGAGCCGGATCGAAAGCGCGAACCAGAGCGCGGCGATCAGCAACACGCCGAACGCCGGAACGAGCAGCAACGCCCGCGCCAGCCACCAGCTGCGCCAGTCGTGCGGGATGCTCGCCCGCACGGCGTGCAGCTGCCGCGACAGGCTTCGGGCGATCTGCCGCCGGGCGTTCATGTGCGACCGCACGGAATCGTGAAGCCGGGGGCGGGGGAGCGACGGGAGGCGTGAAGGGAACCCACGAAGCGAGCCTACGCCATGGCGTCCGGGGCTGCCATCCGTACAATTACCTACGAACTGGCCAGGGCCGGTGATGTCACCGCGCGACTCCGCCGGAGGGGCCGATCGGCTCGACGTGGATGACCGCGCCCGTCCGGTCGAACACCGCGGTGATCGCCTGCTCCAGCACGTCGCAGAGGGCGTGGCTTGCCGCCACCGTCGTCTCCGGCGGCACCAGCAGCTTGAACTCGACGTGCCGCAGGTTGCCCGACTTGCGCGCCCGCAGCGACGAGAAGCGGGCCGAGGCCGGCAGCGCCCCCGCGATCGCCGCCTCGATCGCGGCGAGCTCCGTGGCCGGGAGCGCCGAATCCATCAGGCCGGCGGCGGAACGCCGCATCAGGCTGACGCCCGTCCTGACGATGTTGGCGGCGACCAGCAACGCGACGACCGGGTCGAGGATCTTCCACTGCGGCGCGAAGACCAGCACCGCCAGCGCGGCGACGACGCCCACCGACGTCCAGACGTCGGTCAGGAGGTGATGGGCGTCGGCCTCCAGCACGATGCTGTCGTGCCGGCGCGCGAAGCGCATCAGCACCACCGCCACCACCGCGTTCAGCGTCGACGCGACCAGCGAGATCGCGATGCCGATGCCCAGTTCCGTCGGCAGCTCCGGGCGCGCGAGCCGCCCGAACGCGGCCCACGCGATCGAGGCCGCGGCGACCAGGATCAGCGCGCCCTCGAGTCCGCTCGAGAAGTACATCGCCTTTTCGTGGCCCCAGGGGTGCGACGCGTCGGGCGGTCGCTCGGCGATGAGGAGGACCACCAGCGCGACCGTCGCGGCGACGACGTTGACGAGCGACTCCACGGCGTCGGAGAAGAGGCTGACCGAGCCGGTCACGTACCACGCGCCGAACTTGAGCGACAGCGTCACGATCGACGTCGCGATCGAGAGCACCGCCATGCGCTGCGACGGAGTGAGATTCCAGTGCATCGGGTGAGGCTCCGGGATGCAGGGCTTCCCATCGTATGCCCTGCGGCCCCCGGATTCGCCGCCGGCCGGTGTCAAAGGCGACGCAGCTTGATCTCGGTCAAGCTGCGAGGGCCTTATGCCCGCGTCGACGCGGGTGCCGCTCGCGCGTCGTCGTGCCCGGACAACACGACCGCGGAGGGCGAGCAGCGCGGGGCGAGGCCGGCATCGCCGGGGTCGACCGTCAAACTCTCGTAGCCCGGCGTTGAGCGAATGCGAAACCCGGGGCAATCGGGCCCATGGCCGCAACCACCCGGGTTTCGCTCGCGCTCAACCCGGGCTACGACGGGGGCGCCGCCCGTCCGGCGCGCGGCCGGAATTCCGCTTCCATCTCGCGGCGGAAGCGCACCGCGGGGTTCGCGGCGTCGAACGCGACGTCGGTCCATTGCACCGGCTGCCCGCTCGCGACCGGGCGCAGCAGCTTCACGTGGTGCGCGAGGCCGAGCGGCAGGCCGGCCAGCGCCAGCGAGTCCGCCGCCGGCATCAGCTTGCCGTACACGGTGAAGCCGCCCTCGCCGTCGAGCGTTTCGCCTGCGGAGAGGTCGCGCTTGGCGGTGGCGACGACGTCGCCGTGCCAGGCGCGCGCGGCGCCGGTCGCCTCGCGCCGCAGGCCGACCGACGCGACGCTGATCCCGAGCTCCAGCCCGATCAGGTGGTACGGCTTGTACATCGCCGTGTAGCGCCCGGTGTCGTCGGTGAGGAGGCCGTATTCCCTGAAGCAGCGCTCGACGTAGCCGGTCGCCGCCTCGAACGTCACGTAGACGCCCCAGCGCAGGTCGCGGAACACCGGGCGCCCGTCGCGCTCGACGCTGGAGATCACCTCGACCTGGCCGCGGTGATGCAGTTGCCCGCCGGCTTCCGCCGGGCGCAGCACGCGCGGCAGGTCGTCGACGCCGCAGGGCGGAAAGGCGAGCCCGCCCGGGGCCGGCGTGAGTCCCGTCGCGTTGGCCACGGCGGCCATCTCGATCGCCGACTTGGTACCGTCGAGGAACGAGTTGAACATCTGCGCGTTCATGCCGCCGATCCGCGCATCCTCGGCCGACAGCCCGTAGTGCCGCCACACGGTGTCCGGCGTCGACTGGTGGTATGCCGGCAGGTACTTGGTGCCCTTCCCCGCCGCGATGACCTCGAACCCGGCCGCGCGCGCCCAGTCGACCATCTCGCAGATCAGCGCCGGCTGGTCGCCGTAGGCCAGCGAGTAGACGATGCCGGCGGCAGCGGCCCGCTTCGCGAGCAGCGGGCCCGCGAGCGCGTCGGCCTCGACGTTCACCATCACGATGTGCTTGCCGTGCTCGCAGCAGGCCAGCACGTGGGCGATGCCCGCGGCCGGGCTGCCGGTGGCGTCGATGACGATTTCCACTTCGCCCGCCGCGATCATCCGCATGGCGTCGTCGGTCACGTGCGTGGTGCCGCCCTTGGCGGCGTCGGCGAACGATCCGGCTCCGATGCGCTCGGCCGGCCAGCCGGTGGCCGCCAGCGCCGCACGCGCGCGTTCCGGCGACAGGTCGGCCACGCCGACGAGATGCATGCCGGGCGTCGTGCGCACCTGCGAGAGGAACATCGAGCCGAACTTGCCGGCGCCGATCAGTCCGACCGAGAGCGGCTGACCGCGCTCGGCACGCGCCTGCAGGAGGTGATGCAGGTTCATTTCTGGATGCCGCCCGACGGGGGCGGCGCCTGCTGCGCCCCGGAAGGCGTGGCGCCGGACTGCACGCCCGCAGGCGCGCCGCCGTAGGCGCCGGCATACGATCCCCAGCCGCTCCTGCCGTCCGTCGCCTTCCATCCGGCGACGATCTCCTCGGTGGTCAGCGTCCTGCTGCCGGACACGATGCCGCGTCCGATCACCATGCAGTGCTCGACCTCGAAGTAGCGCAGGAGCTCGTCGCGGCGGCGCATCGCGTCGCGCGCCGGCGCGCCGGCGGCGCTCAGGTCGACGGGCGTCACCGTGTCGCGGAAGATCACGGCGCCGCCGCGGTCGATGACTTCGTAGCACGTGCCCGCGAGCACGGGCAGCGCGGCCGCGCCGGCCAGGGCGCCTGCGATGATTGCCGACATCACGCGTCCATTCATGATTGCCTCCACAACGACCATGACGCCCTTCCCGGCCGTGCGCCCCGCCGGCGGCGGCGCGGGCGACAGGCGGGCCCGTGGGCGATCCCAACCGTTACTTTACAGGCTTCGTCGCGTCCCGGATGCACGCGCCCGCCGATCGGCCGCCGTTCCGCCGGCGTTGTTCACTGCGGCGGCCGGACGACGATCGGGGCCGCGGCGAGGGCGCCGTCAGCCTTCGGCTACGCGCTGCGCCGCCGCCACGATCCAGTCCTCGAAGGCCGCCAGCCGTGGCGGGCGCGGGCGGTTCGGCGGGTAGGCGAGGTAGTACGCGCCGGACGTGCGCACTGCCGTCGCGATGGGGGCCACCAGCCGGCCGGATGCGAGGTCGTCCTCGACCAGCGCGCGCTGCGCGATCATCACCCCGAGCTCGTCGATCGCCGCCTGATACGCGAGCGCGGCATTGTCGAACTTGAGTCCGACGTTGCCGTCGATGTCGGGGACCCCCGCCGCGGCGAGCCACGTCGGCCAGTCGCGCGGCCGGTTCATCGAGCAGAGCAGCTGGTGGCGCGCGAGGTCACGCGGCTCGCGCAGCCGCGGCAGCCGGGGACTGCAGACGGGCAGCAGCACCTCGCCGAACAGCCGGCGGAAGCCGGGACCGCCGGGCGGCTCCTGTTTCGAGTGAATGCACGCGTCGATGTCCTCCCGGCCGAAATCGGCGATCTCGTGCGACGTCGTGATCTGCACGTCGATCCCGGGATGCAGCGCGTGGAACGCGGCGAGGCGCGGAACCAGCCAGCGCATCGCGAACGTCGGCGGCAGCTTCAGCCGGAGCAGGTTGCTGTCGGGGCTCGTCTGCACCTGCCGGGTCGCGAAGTCGATCTGGTCGAGCGCGCCGTTGATCGTGCGGAAGTACGCAGTCCCCTTGACGGTCAGCGTGAGGCCGCGCTGGGCGCGCGTGAACAGCTTGGCGCCGAGCCAGCCCTCAAGCGCGGAGACGTGCCGGCTGACGGCACCCTGCGTCACCGCCAGTTCGCGCGCGGCGCCGGTGACGCTGCCGTTGCGGGCGACGGCTTCGAAGGCGCGGACGGCGTTGAGGGGAGGCAATCGGCGCAGCATGGCCTGATATGAGTTTTTGTCAATGCGACTATGCGCTTATTGTGCTTGCGCATCAACCCGGCTCGTCTAGCATGGCGGCAGCGACGCCGGTGCCGGAAACCGGCGCGATGCGGGAACCACGAAGCACGCCGGCAAGAGGAGGAGTGGACATGAACATCGGAACCGATGCAATCGGCAGTGCTACGGGGTTTCGCCCCGCGCGCAGTCGCGCCGCGTGGATCCTGCGCGCGGCCCTTTTCGCGATCGCGGCGACGGCCGCGGGCCTCGCGCAGGCGCAGGCCTGGCCCACGCGGCCGATCAAGCTGATCGTGCCGTGGCCTCCCGGGGGCGGCGTCGACACCGCCGCGCGGATGATCGCCGAACCGCTGGCGCAACGTCTCGGCCAGCCCGTCGTGATCGACAACCGGCCGGGCGCGGCAGGCAACATCGGCACCGCGTTCGCCGCGAAGGAGAAGCCCGACGGCTACACGCTGCTGATGGCGTCGCTGTCCCCGCACTCGGTCAACCCCCACCTCTACGCCAAGCTCGGCTTCGAGCCGATCAAGGACTTCGCGCCGATCGCGCTCGTGTACACGGTGCCGAGTTTCCTCGTGGTCCCGTCGGCGTCGCCGGCGAACACCGCGCAGGAACTCGTCGCGCTCGCCAAGGCGAGCCCCGGCAAGCTCAACTTCGCGTCCGGCGGCCCGGGGTCCTCGCAGCATCTCTTCGGCGTGATGTTCAACACGGCCACCCAGATCGACACGGTCCACATTTCCTACAAGGGAACCTCGCCCGCGGAGCAGGGGCTGGTCGCGGGGCAGGTCGACTACATGCTCGATCCGCCGACCTGCCTGCCGTTCGTGACCGGTGGACGGCTGAAGGCCCTCGCCGTCGCGGCGCCGAAGCGCAATCCCGAGTTGCCGAACGTGCCGACGCTGGACGAGGCGGGCATCAAGGGCGTCTACACGCTGACCTACTACGGGGTCGCCGCGCCCGCGGGCACGCCCCGGGACATCGTCAACCGGCTCAACGCCGAGATCAATGCGATCCTCAGGACCGACGACGTCCGCAACCGCCTCGCCAAGCTCGCGGCCGAGCCGGGGACCGGCACGCCGGAGGAGTTCGGGCAGTTCATGGAATCCGAGATGAAGCGGTACGGCGAGATCGTCCGGATCTCCGGAGCGAAGGCGGTCGAATGACGCGCGCCGACGCCGCCGGCGCCGGCGCGATCGACGGGGATGCGGGCGCGCCCCGGACGATGTTCGCCAAGAACTGGGCGCGCCACCGGATCCTCGAGCGCGACGACGGGCAGGTGCTGCTCTACGCCGACCTGCACTTCATCCACGACGTCTCCGCCGTCGCGTTCGAGGCGCTGCGCCGGCGCGGCCTCGCGATCCGCGCGCCGCACCGGACCTTCGGCACGCCCGACCACTACGTGCCCACCGCGAGCCGCGACATCGCGACGATCGCCGACCCGGAAAAGCGCGGCATGGCGCACGCGCTGATGACGGACAGCGCGAGCGCGGGCATCCGCTGCCTCGGCCTCACGGATCCGCGGCAAGGCATCGTCCACGTCGTTGGCCCCGAGCAGGGCCTGTCCTGGCCCGGCACGATCATCGTCTGCGGCGACAGCCACACCTCGACGCACGGCGCGCTCGGCGCGCTGGCGTTCGGCATCGGGGCGACGGAAATGACGCACGTCCTCGCGACGCAGTCGCTGTGGCAGCGGCGGCCGAAGACGATGCGCATCGTCGTCGACGGCCGGCTCGGCGACGGCGTCGGCGCCAAGGACGTGGTGCTCGCGATCATCGCGCGGATCGGCGCCGCGGGTGCCGCCGGCCACGTCGTCGAGTACGCGGGGTCGGCGATCACGGCGCTGTCGATGGAGGGACGCCTCACCGTCTGCAACATGTCGATCGAGGCCGGCGCGCGCGCCGGCATGATCGCGCCGGACGACACCACGTTCCAGTACCTGGCCGGCCGCCCGTACGCGCCCGCCGGTCGCGAATGGGAGATCGCGCTCGACCGGTGGCGCGCGCTGCCGTCCGATCCCGGCGCGGCGTTCGATCGCGAAGTCTCGCTCGCCGCGGCGGACATCGAGCCGATGGTCACCTGGGGCACGAGTCCCGAGGATGCGGCCCCGATCACCGGCCGCGTGCCCGACCCGGCCGATGCGCCGAGCGCCGAGCGGCGCGACGCGATCGCGCGGGCGCTGGCCTACATGGACTTGAGGCCCGGCACCCCGCTGACCGACGTCCGGGTGGACCGGGTATTCGTGGGCTCGTGCACCAACGGCCGCATCGAGGACCTGCGCAGCGCGGCAGCCGTCGCCGCCGGCCGGAAGGTCGCGGCCGGCGTCGAGGCCTGGGTCGTTCCGGGCTCCGGCCTCGTGAAGGCGCAGGCCGAGGCGGAAGGACTCGACCGCGTGTTCACCGACGCCGGGTTCCAGTGGCGCCATCCCGGCTGCTCGATGTGCCTCGGGACCAACGGCGACATCGCCGGCCCCGGCCAGCGCTGCGCGTCGACGTCGAACCGGAACTTCGTCGGGCGCCAGGGCCCGGGGACCCGCACCCATCTGCTCGGCCCGGCGATGGCGGCGGCTGCGGCCGTCACCGGCCGCCTGGCCGACGTGCGGCAGTTGCCGGCAACGGGAGCCCGCGCATGACGCCCTTCGTCCGCCTGCATGCCGTCGCCCTGCCCGTCGCGCAGCCCAACCTCGACACCGACCAGATCATTTCGGCCCGGTACCTGCAAAAGCCGCGCGCGGACGATTTCGGCCGCTACCTGTTCCGCGACCTGCGCTATCGGAAGGACGGGTCGGAGGATCCCGCCTTCCTGCTGAACCAGCCGGCGTACCGCGTGGCGCGCATCGTCGTGGCCGAGCGCAACTTCGCCTGCGGCTCGTCGCGCGAGCATGCCGTGTGGGCGCTGCACGACTACGGGATCCGCGCCGTGATCGCCCCGAGCTTCGGCGACATCTTCCACACCAACGCGATCAAGAACGGGCTGCTGCCGATCGTCCTGCCCGCGGCCGTGGTCGACGCCGCGATCGCCGTGCTGCTGGCGAAGCCCGGCAGCGCCGTCGACGTCGATCTGGAGGCGCGGACGGTCACCACGCCCGACGGGAAGGTTCACGAGTTCGCCATCGACCCGTTCTCGCGGCACTGCCTGCTGCAGGGGCAGGACGAACTCGACTACACGCTGGCGCAGGCCGACCGCATCGCGGAATTCGAGCGCGGCTTCGACGCCGGCTGGCCGCGGGGTCCGGGCCGGGACGAGCCCGCGGCCCGGCCGTGACGTCCCGCCGCGAGCACGGGCGGCGGGCGCGCGACGGCGCCGCCGCCCGCTCGCACTGCAACCCCGCATTGACGACATGCCACTGGAGAACGGAATGAAGATCCTGGTGTTGCCGGGCGACGGAATCGGCCCGGAAGTGACGACGCAGGCGGTGAAGGTGCTGCGCGCCGTCGTGGGGAACGAAGCGCTCGAACTGACCGAGGCGCCGCTCGGCGCCGCGGGCATCGAGGCCGCCGGCGACCCGCTTCCCGCGGCGACGCTGGAACTCTCCCGCAAGGCGGACGCGATCCTGTTCGGCGCGGCCGGCGGCCCCGGCGAGGAGACCCTGCCCTTCGACGAGCGGCCCGGCTCGGGGCTCCTGCGCCTGCGCCGCGCGCTGACGCTGTTCGCGAATTTCCGGCCGGCGTTCATGTTTCCCGAGCTGATCGGCGCGTCGACGCTGAAGCCGGAAGTGGTGGACGGCCTCGACATCGTGATCCTGCGCGAACTCAACGGCGACGCCTACTACGGCGAGCCGCGCGGCATCATCGTCAACGCGCGCGGCGAGCGCGAGGGCGTGAACACGATCCGCTACGCGGAGTCGGAGATCGAGCGCATTGCGCACGTCGCGTTCCGGACGGCGCGCGCGCGGCGCGGCAAGGTCTGCTCGGTGGACAAGGCCAACGTGCTGGAAGCCTCGCAGCTCTGGCGCGAAGTCGTGACGAAGGTGGGCGCCGCGTACCCCGACGTCGCGCTGACGCACGCGTACGTCGACGCCGCCGCGATGATGCTGATCCGCGAGCCGAAGCAGTTCGACGTCATGGTGGCGGGCAACATCTTCGGCGACATCCTGTCGGATGCCGCGGCGATGCTGACCGGCTCCATCGGCATGCTGCCCTCGGCCTCGCTCGGCACGGGCACCCTCGGACTCTACGAGCCCGTCCACGGGACCGCGCCCGACATCGCCGGCAGGAACATCGCCAATCCGCTCGCGGCGATCCTGTCGGCCGCGATGATGCTGCGCCATTCGTTCGGCCGCGACGCGGCCGCGGACCGGATCCATCGCGCCGTCGGCGCGGTGCTGCGGGAAGGACTGCGCACCGCCGACATCTTCCAGCCGGGAATGCGGCGGGTCGGCACCGGGGAGATGGGCGAAGCGGTGGTCGCCGCGCTGCGCCGCGACGGCGCGTGAACCCTCGCGGCACCGGTTTGGCCTTTCTGTGCAAACTGTTATAACATCGGCCCCGACAGGCACCGCCCCGGGCGGACCGCGCGCATCCTGAACGCCGCGCGACGTCCGCCAAGGCGGGCATCGCTGCCGCCGGGATTGCGGCAACCAGCATACCGGCCACCGCGGCCCGAGAGCGCGGGGCCGGCGCACCGGAGGAGGATCCAGTCTTGACGACATTCCCGGCAGCAGCGGCAGCAGGCGCGCAGGGCGCCCCGGCGCAACGCAGTCCCGCGGCGCTCGACGGCATCCGCGTCGTGGACCTGACGCAGTTCGAGGCCGGCACCTCGTGCACCGAGACGCTCGCGTGGATGGGCGCCGACGTGATCAAGGTCGAGCCGCCGGGCAAGGGCGAGCAGGGCCGCACCGCGCACGACGCGAACGGCACCGACTCGCACTACTTCATGCTGCTCAACGCGAACAAGCGCAGCGTCACCTGCAACCTCAAGTCGGACGAGGGGCGCGCGCTGCTGACGCGGCTGATCGCACAGTCCGACGTGTTCATCGAGAACTACGCGCCGGGCGTGATCGAGCGGCTCGGCTTCGGCTACGATGTCGTGCGCGCGATCAACCCGCGGATCATCTACGCGCAGATCAAGGGCTTCGCACCCGACGGACCGTTCGCCAAGTACCTTTCTTTCGACCCGATCGCGCAGGCGGCGGGCGGCGGGCTCTCGATCACCGGCGAGGAAACCGGGCGGCCGCTGAAGCCCGGGCTCAACGTCGGCGACACGGGCGCGGGCCTCCATTGCACGATCGGCATCCTCGGCGCCCTCTTCCAGCGCCACGCGACCAACGCCGGCCAGCGCATCGAAGTCTCGATGCAGGACGCGGTGATCAACTTCAGCCGGATCGCCTACGCGGCGCAGGCGCTGTTCGGCAAGCCCGCGCCGCGCGCCGGCAACCAGAGCATCATCGCCGGCACGTCACCCTCCGAGGTCTACCCGTGCAAGGGGGGCGGCCCCAACGACTACTGCTACGTCTACACGACGCGCGCCGGCAACCACCAGTGGCACAGCCTCCTCGCCGTCATCGGGCGCGAGGACCTGAAGGACGACCCGCGCTTCGAGACGCCCCGGCTGCGCCAGCAGAACTCGGCGGCGGTGGACGAGGTGATGTCGGCGTGGACGCGCAACTACGACAAGCACACGGTAATGCGGATGCTGGGCGACGCCGGCGTGCCGGCGAGCGCGATCTTCGACACCGTCGAGCTCTCCGCCGATCCGGACCTGCGCCGTCGCGGCACGTTCGTCAACGTGAATCACCCGATCCGCGGCGACTTCGTGATGCCGGGCTTCATCGTCAAGATGAGCGACTCGCACGTCCCGGTGCGCGCCTCGCCCGTGCTCGCCGCCGACAACCAGGCAGTGTGGGGCGACCTGCTCGGCGTGTCGGCCGACGAACTCGCCGAACTGCAGCGCCGGAAGGTGATCTGATGGTGCGCCACCAGGACCACCGCCCGGCAGGAGCGAACGAATGAAGGTGCGCGGCTACACGCTCTTCGGGCGCGCGCTCGCGCAGCAGGGCGCCGACACGCTGTTCTTCATCATGGGCGGGCCCATCAATGACGCGGTGAAGGCCGCGATCAGCGAGGGCGTGCGCGCGATCGACGTCCGGCACGAGCAGGCCGGCGCGATGATGGCGCATGCCTATGCGCGCGTCCGCGCGCGCCCAGGCGTGTGCATGGGCGCGTCGGGTCCCGGCACCGTGAACCTGACGACGGGCCTCGCCAACGCGCTGGTCGACGGCGCGCCGGTGGTCGCGTTCGGCGGCGCGAGCGCGTTGAGTTCCGTCGGCACCGGCGCGTTCCAGGAGATCGACCAGGTGGCCGTGATGCGGCCGGTCACCAAGTGGGCGGAGCGGGTCTACGACACCGCGCGCATCCCCGAGATGGTGGCGCTCGCGTTCCGCCGCGCGCTGGCCGGCAAGCCCGGCCCCGTGTACCTCGACCTGCCCGGCGACGTGCTCTATGCGGAAGTGGACGAGGAATCCGTGCAGTGGCCGCGACCGGCCGCGGAATGCATCGCGCCCCGTCCCGGCGCGGCCGCCGGCGACGTCGAGCGCGTCGTCGCGCGCCTCGCCCGGGCGGCGCGACCGGTGCTGATCGCCGGCAGCGGCGTGCTCTGGTCCGAAGGCGCCGCCGCGCTGCAGGCGTTCGTCGACACCTCGGGAATCCCGTTCTACACGACCCCGCAGAGCCGCGGCGTGATTCCCGAAGACCACCCGTACGCCTACCTCCAGGCGCGCACGACGGCCTTCAAGGAGGCCGACCTCGTGCTCGTCGTCGGCACGCGGCTCAACTACGTGATCTCGCACGGCCGGCCGCCGCGATTCTCGCCGACCGCGACGTTCGTTCGCATCGACATCGATCCGGCGGAAATCGCGGGCAGCGGGCACGTCGACATCGGCCTCGTCGGCGACGCCGGCACCGTGGTCGGCCAGCTCGGCGCCGCGCTGGCCGGCCGCGTCGCGCCGGAGCAGTTCGCCGCGTGGCGGGCGCAGCTGTCCGCCATCGAAGAAAAACGCCGCGCCGGGCACGAGGCGCAACTCGCCACCGACCAGGTGCCGATCCACCCGCTGCGCCTCTGCAGGGAAATCCGCGACTTCATCGGCCGCGACACGATCCTCGTCGTCGACGGCCAGGAGATACTCAACTACGGCCGGCAATCGATACCGAGCTTCCGGCCGGGACACCGGCTCAACTCGGGCACCTTCGGCACGATGGGCGTCGGGCTGCCGTTCGGCGTCGGCGCCAAGGCCGCGAAGCCCGGCCACGACGTGGTGGTGCTGCACGGCGACGGCTCGTTCGGGTTGAACGCGATGGAACTTGACACCGCGGTGCGGCACAAGCTCCCGGTGCTGGTCGTCATCAGCCTCAACGGCGGCTGGACGGCGGACCCCGATCGCGTCAAGCCCGGGCGCGACCTGGGCTACACGCGCTACGACCGGATGGCCGAGACGCTCGGCTGCCACGGCGAATTCGTCGAGCAGCCGGCCGACATCCGGCCCGCGCTGGAACGCGCCGCCGCGGCGGTGGCTGCCGGGCAGACGGCGGTGGTGAACGTGGTGACCGACTGGCGCGCCCGCGCCGGCACCGCCAACTTCACGAATTACGTGACCTGATCCACGAACAACAGGGAGTCGCCATGTTCCCGCATGCGTTCATTTCCTCCGTTTTGTCGCTGGTCTTCGCTGCCGTCGCCGCCCTCGCGCCGGCGTCCTCGCTCGCCGCGGACTGGCCGACGCGCCCGATACGGTTCATCGTTCCCGCTGCGGCCGGCGGAGGCACCGACCTCATCGCCCGCGTGATCGCGGTGCGCGTGTCGGAAACGCTGAAGCAGCCGGTGGTGGTCGAGAACAAGCCGGGCGCCGAGGAGATCATCGGCGAGGACTTCGTCGCGAAGTCCCCGCCCGACGGCTACACCGTGCTGATCAGCGCGGCAAACATCGCCGTCAATCCCAGCACGCGCAAGAAGCTCCCGTTCGATCCGTTGCGCGACTTCCAGCCGGTCGCGCAGCTCGCGACGTTTCCGTACGTGCTGATCATCAACCCGAAGCTGCCGGCGCGCAGCGTCCCCGACCTCGTTGCCCATTCGAAGAAGCAGCCGACCGGCCTCAACGCGGCGGTGGGAGGCACCGCCAACCGCCTCGTCACCGAGCTCTTCCGGCAGCGTACCGGCGCCAACCTGGTGCTCGTTCCCTACAAGGGCTGCGGGCCGGCGTCGCTCGCGGTCGTCACCGGCGAAACGGACCTCGCGTTCTGCAGCGCGCCGGCGCTGGCGGGCTTCATCAAGGACGGGCGGCTGATCGCGCTCGCGGTCACCGGCGACAAGCGGCTGTCGATGCTGCCCGACATCCCGACCACCCGGGACATCGGCGTCGCCGCGTATCACATCGAGCTCTCGCAGTGGGTCGGTGCGTTCGTCGCGGCCGGCACGCCGCCGGAGATCACCGCGCGGCTCAACGAGGAAATCAACAACGCGCTGGCGTCGCCGGACGTGATCGCCAAGGTCGGCCAGCTGGGCGGCGAGCCCTCCCGGATGACGGTCGCCCAGTACACCGAGTTCTTCCGCGCGGAGATTGCGCAGATCAGGGACGTCGTCACGCGCGCCGGCATACCGGCCGAGGATTGACGAGGGCGATGGCGACGTCGCGCGCAACGGGAGACCGACCATGATGAAACTGTTCACGACCCCCGCATCGAGCTTCGTGCGCAAGGTGACCGTAACGATCCGCGAGCTCGGGCTCGAGTCGCGGGTGGAGTTGATACCGACGCGCTGGCCCCACACCTGGGGCACGCACACGGTGCCGTTCCGCCCGGAATTTGCCGCGGCGACGCCAGTGGGCCGGATTCCGGCGCTGGTCACCGACGACGGCCTGCGGCTGTGCGACTCCTCGGTGATCTGCGACTACCTCAATGTCGAGTTCGGCCACTACCGGCTGTGCCCGGTCGACGGCCCGGAGCGCTGGCGCATCCAGGCCGTAATCTCGCTCGCCAACGCCGTGCTCGAGGCGCAGGCGTTCCGGCGCGCCGAGACGCTGCGCGCGAAATCGGACAAGCCGGCCGAGTATTCGCAGGACTTCGTCGACAAGATGATCGCGCGGCAGGACCGCTGCTACCGGGCGCTCGACGAGATGGTCGGCGCCTTCCCGTCCGCGCCCGACCTGGGCCAGATCGCGGTCGGCGCCGCCTGCGGGATTTCCGACTTCCGCTTTCACGACATCTGGCGCCCGTCCTACCCGAACCTCGCGCAGTGGTACGAGACGTTCCGGCAGCGTCCGTCGATGGTCGCGACGGAGCCGGCGGAGACGCCGACGGACCCCGACGCCGCCGCGTCCGCGGCGCCGCCGCGCTAGCCGCGCCCGCGGTCCATCGCTGCGACGACGACGCTGCCCGCGCGGCAACCTGCGATGACAGCGTCCCCGCCACGCGCAGCGCCGAATGCGGCGATGCCCATCGTCGACGCGCATTTCCACCTGTGGGACCTCGACGCGAACTACTACCCGTGGCTCGCGGACGGGAATCGGCCGACGCTGGTCAAGGGCTTCGAGGCCCTGCGCCGGAACTACGTCGTCGCTGACTACCTGCGCGACGTCGGCACGCTCAATGTCGTGGCGGGCGTCCACATCCAGGCCGAGCACGATTCGCGCGACCCGGTGCGCGAGACGCGCTGGCTGGAGCGCGTTGCCGGAGAACCGGCGTCACGCGGTTTTCCGCAGGCAATCGTCGCCGAAGCCGACCTCGCGCGCGACGACGTAGAGGCCACGCTCGCGGAACACTGCCGGCATGCCAACGTGCGCGGCATCCGGTTCGCGCTGCACCGGCGGCTCGACGCGGCCGAGCCCTACGACCCGCTGCTCGACCCGGCGTGGGTCCGCAACTTTCCGCTGCTCGCGAAGTACGGCCTGTCGTTCGACCTGCAACTCTTTCCGCGCCAGGCGCCCGCGGCGCTCGACCTGATCCGCGGCAATCCCGGCGTGCAGTTCATCCTCACCCATTGCGCGATGCCCTTCGCGCGCGACGCCGCCGGCGTCCTGCAGTGGCGGCACGCGATTGCCGACTACGCACGGTTCCCGAACGTCGCGATCAAGATCTCCGGATTCGGCGGCTATGACCCGGCGTGGAGTGCCGCGAGCATCGAGCCGATCGTCTCGGCGGTGATCGAGGCGTTCGGCCCGCAGCGGTGCATGCTGGCGAGCAATTTTCCGGTCGAAGGGCTCGTCAAGCGGTATGCCGACATCTGGGCGACGTACCTGGCGTGCTTCGCGTCGTACACCGCCGCGGAGCGCGACATGCTGTTCTGGCGCAATGCGGCAACGGTTTATCGACTGCCGGTCGCCGCGAGCTCTGCTCAGGCCGGACGGTCTGGTAGCGGCGGCGACACCCATCCAACACATTACCCACGGAGGTAGCGCATGGAACAGAAGAAATCGCTGGTGGTGATCGCGGCGCACACGGGAGATTTTGTCTGGCGCTGCGCGGGCGCGGTCGCGCTGCACACGGCGCTGGGCCATCGCGCGGTGATCATCTGCCTCTCCTACGGCGAGCGCGGCGAGGCCGCCAAGCTGTACAGCGAGCCCGGGATGACGCAGCCGAAGGCGCGCATCGAGCGCCGCATCGAGGCCGAGAAGGCCGCGGCGGTGCTCGGGGCGGAGATCGAGTTCTTCGACGGCGACGACTACATGCTGCACACCAACGAGGCGATGCTGGACCGCGCGGTGGCGATCCTGCGCGACACCCAGGTCGGCTTCATCCTGACCCACACGCGCGACGACCCGGCCAACATCGACCACGTCACCGCGTCCCGGTTCGCGCTGCAGGCGCGGATGTCGGCGCAGGCCGTCGGGCGCGCGGGCGGCAAGGCGATCGGTTCGCCGGAGATCCACGGGATGACGATCGGCGCGCCGCAGGTGTACTGCTTCGAGCCGCACCAGTCGGAGCTTTGCAACTTCAAGCCCGACACGCTGCTCGACATCTCGGAAGTCTGGGACAGGAAGTGGGCGGCGATCCAGTGCATCAAGAGCCAGCCGCTGATGTGGGAGCACTACCGCAACGTCGCGATCCAGCGCGGCGCCATCGCGCGCGGCCGGCCGGCGTACGCGGAGGCGTACCAGCGCCTCTTCCCCGCCACCGTCAGGCAGCTCGACTGAAGCGCCGCGCGGTCCCCGCGGCCGATCCGCATCCTCACCGGCAACATCAACGGAGCACCACGATGGCAGAAATCCCCCGACTCAACGGCGCGATCAGGGCGCTGGAACAGGGCAAGCCCGCATTCACGACCTTCTGCCCGCCCGAGGTGGGCATGGCGCAGGCGATCAACGCCGCACCGTACGACGCGGTGGTGTTCGAGATGGAGCACAACCCCTACGACATCCAGGCGCTGCGCGACTGCATGCAGTACATGCTCGACCGTCGCCAGATCGTGACGACCGGCAGCATCGCGCCCGCGGTGACGCCGATCGTGCGCATCCCCGCGAACGGCGGCGAGATGAACCAGTTCCTCGCGAAGCAGGTGCTGGACATCGGCGCGTACGGCGTGCTGTGGCCGCACGTCAGCACGGTCGAGGAGGCCCGCAACGCGGTGGCGGCGTGCCGCTACCCGCGCCCGCCCGCGGCGGCGCGCTTCGAGCCCGCCGGCCAGCGCGGCGACGGGCCGAAGTACGCGCCGTCGTACTGGGGCCTCACGCAGCAGGAGTACTACGCGCGCGCCGACGTGTGGCCGCTCGACCCCAAGGGCGAGATCCTCGTCGGCATCATGTGCGAGGAGGTGCGCGCGATCCGCAACCTGCCGAAGATGCTGGAGCAGGTGCCGGGCATCGGCTTCGTGCTGATCGGCGAGGGCGACCTGTCGCAGGACCTGGGCTTCCCGCGCCAGTACGATCATCCCACCGTGGCCGCGGCGATCGACGAGATCCTCGCGATCTGCAAGGAGCACAAGGTGGTCTGCGGCCACCCGCACGTCGACAGCGCGAACGTCGACGGGCTGCTTGCCAAGGGCTACCAGTGGCTGATGACCGGGCCGACGTATTCGTTCGCCGGGCTCGACAAGGGCCTGAAGGCGGCCGGCAGGCGCTGAACGCGCCCTGGCGGAGACGGCGAGGCGTCAGGACCCGGCGCCGCGCTCCAGCGACTTCTTCAGTTCGACGAGCTCGATCTGCAGGCCGCCGTTGATGTGGCGGCGGATCGCCTCGGCCGCCTCGTCCTCGGTCGAGCTCAGGATCACGCGCATCATCTTCTGGTGATCGACGAGGTTGCGCCGCCGCCACAGCCGCAGGTCGTGCTGCAGCAGCCAGCTGCGGAAATGGACGCGGTTGAGGTTCTGCACCAGGAGCTCCGACCCGCTCTGCTTCGCGAGCTCGAGGTGGAAGTCGAAGTGCGACTGCGAGAATTCGACGATGTTGTCGGGCAGCTTCCGCGCGAGCTCGTCGCAGCGCTTCGCCATCGCCATGAGGCCATCCACGTCGACGCTGTCGCGGTTCTGGACGAGCCGCCGCACCGCCCCCACTTCGAGCAGCTCGCGCATGAAGTAGAGGTCGCGCAGGCGCGCCTCGGTCTCCGCCGGAATGCGCACGCCCCACTGCGGGACGTTCTGCAGCAGGCCGTCGCTCTCGAGCTGGCGCAACGCGGTGCGCACCGTGGTGATGTTGGTGTCGGCGCGCTGCGCGAGCATCCGCTGCGACAGGAACTCGCCCTTGGGCAGATCGCCCGACAGGATGAGCGCCTTCAACTGCTCGTAGGCCTGCTCCTCCTTGGTCCGCGGCTCGGGCGACGCCGCCGCGGGCCTGGGCGTGGAAGGCCTCTTGCGGGCGGGCGCCGCGGGTCCTGCGGGCTTTCCGGAAGGCGCGCCGGGGTCGCGCTGGCGTGATGGCTTCATCCGGTTGCGTTTCCGCGCGGGAGCCGGTGTCGTCGCGCTCACTCGGCCACGACGCCTGCCTGCTGGATCACCTGCCCCCACTGCGTCATCTCCGACGACAGTCGCTTGTAGAGCGCGTCGGGAGTCGCCTGCGCGGGATCGAACAGCTGCGTATCGAGCTTCGCCAGCTGCGCCGCCACCGCGGGGTCCCGGATCGC
The DNA here is from genome assembly GCA_943331295.2 of Bordetella parapertussis. GTDB lineage: Bacteria > Pseudomonadota > Gammaproteobacteria > Burkholderiales > Casimicrobiaceae > CAIWHR01. The sequence goes on from CALQLA020000015.1 coordinate 93,781, forward strand.
GTCCTGGAGCGCCTTAGAGAGCCGCTCGACGATGGGCCGGGGCGTGCCTTTCGGCGCGTAGAAGCCGTACCACAGGCTCATCGTGAGCTCCTTGTACCCGACCTCGGCGACCGTCGGTATGTCCGGCATCCCTGCCAGGCGGCGGCTGCCGGTGAGGGCGAAAGCCTTGAGCGCGCCGGACTGCAGGTGCTGCGACACGGGGCCGGGGCTGTCGCACAGGAGGTCCACGCGGCCGCCGAGCACGTCGACCATGGCAGGCGCGGCGCCCTTGTACATCACCTGCGTCAGCCGGACACCGAGCGACTGCTCCAGGATGATGCCGAACAGGTGGCCACCGCTGCCCACGCCGCCGGTGGCGAAGGTCACCTTGTCCTTCTGCTGCCGGATGTGGGCCACCAGCTCCTTCATGTTGTTCGGCGGGAAGTTCTTTCCGCTGACGAGGATGAACGCCGTCTCGGCGAAGAGGCCGATGTGCTCGAAGCTCTTCAGCGGATCGAACTCGAGGTTCTTGTACAGGTAGGGCGCGGTCGCCATGCCGAAGTGATGCAGCAGCAGCGTGTATCCGTCGGGCGGCGCGTTCGCCACCGACCGCGAACCGATCGTGCCGCCGGCGCCGGTGACGTTCTGCACGACCACCTGCTGGCCGAGGCTGGTCTTCAGCGACGCGGCCAGGATGCGGGTGAGGACGTCGCTGGCGCCGCCAGCCGGATACGGCGACACCAGGGTGATCGCCTTGCGCGACGGGTAGGCCTCCTGCCCGGCAGCGGCAAGCGGGAGCGCCGCCAGCAGGGCCAGCAAACCCGCGATGATCTTCGACATTGCCACGTCTCCCCTGCCACCTGAATTTCCGTCATCTTGGCATCCTTCCGCGCGCCTGGGAAATCGGTGCCGCGGAGCCCCGGCCCCGGCCCGGGCGGGACGCGCCGCGTGCCTGCGCCACGCGACGATGAATTGCGGTTCACCCGGGTGCGTCGCGATGGCGGCGCCGGCGCCGATGACCTATGATTGCCGCCATTGGCCTTGCGCCTCCGATCCGCAACCGGAGAACCCTTGAAGTCGACTGGAGCACCCTCGTGCGCGCACTCCGGCGTTCGCCCCCGGAGCGGGCCTTGACGCTGACGCGCCGGCAGTTCGGGGCACTGGTCGCGGCCGCAGCCCTTGCGCCGTCCGCGGCCCGCGCCGACGAGTGGCCCAGCCGTCCGGTCACGATCATCGTGCCCTTCGCACCGGGTGGCGCCACCGACATCGTCGCGCGCCTGCTCGCCGAGGACCTGCGGCAGCGGTTCGGGCAGCCCTTCCTCGTCGAGAACCGGACCGGCGCGGCGGGCAACGTCGGCATCGAGGCGGTCGTGCGCGCCCCGGCCAATGGCTACACGCTGCTGTTCGGCACGATGGGCAGCCTCACCACCAACCCGCACCTGTACAAGGATGCCCGGTTCAGGATCGAGCGCGACCTCGTGCCCGTTGCGCAGACCTTCAAGGTCGATCACATCCTGATCGTGAATCCGAAGCTTCCGGTCAAGAGCGTGGCGGACCTCGTCGCCTACGCCAAGGCGAACCCGGACAAGCTCACCTACGGTTCCGCCGGCGTCGGATCCTCGGTCCAGATGTTCGCGGTGCTCCTGGAAATGCGCACGGGGATGAAGCTGCGCCACGTTCCCTACAAGGGGTCGGCGCCGGCGCTCAACGACGTCGTGGCGGGACACGTCGACATGCTGATGGACTCGGTGCCGACGTCGATCCCGCAGATCGAGGCCGGCAACACGCGCGCACTTGCCGTCACCAGTGGCACGCGCAACAAGCGGCTGCCGAACGTGCCGACGATGATGGAAGCCGGCGTCGCCGACTACGACACGGCGGCCTGGGGCTCGCTGATGGCCCCCGCCGGCACGCCGCCTGAAATCGTTGCCCGGCTGAGCGTCGCGGTGCAGGAGGCCTACAGGCAGCCGCGGCTGCAGAAGGAATTCGCCGATCGCGGCGTGGAAGCCGTGGCCTCCACGCCGGAACAACTCACCGCACTGATCAGGCGCGACACCCAGTTGTGGGGCCAGGTGGTCAAGGCAGGCAACGTGACCCTGGAGTGACGGCGCCTTGAGCAGACCGTGCGGAGCCGACAGCGACAGCGGCGCCGCCGGTCCCCGCCCGACCGGGCTACGGACGCGCGACGGATTCGGCACCCCGTTCGCCGACCGAGCCCTATGCCGGCCGGCCGTAGTGTTCGTAGATCGTCGTTTCCTGCGCGCCGTTGGGCGGCGCTGCCGGATTCCAGGGCGGCGAGTCCTTCACGGCCTGCCGCGTCATGTTGATCGACACCGTGGCGTCGACCCAGCTGATGCCTTCGATCCACTGCGGCGCGATCAGCACCTGGTGACCGAGCCACCAGTTGCTCGTGTCGACGACGAGATAGCGAATCACCCACCTGCCGTCGTCGAAATAGAAGTCCTTCACATGGCCGATGGTGCCGTCGGTCGCGCCGATGGCGTAGTTTTCCAGTTCCTTGATGGATCGCAGCATCTTTGCAGCTCCTGTTGACGGACGGGCGCCGCGCGTTCCGGCAACGCGCCATGTACGGAGACGGGGTCGAGCACCTGCCTCAGCCTGGACGGGCAGTGAAGGGAAGTCCGTTCGGTAGGAAACAAACTCGACGCAACCGTCACGCACTGGTCGTTGCACAAGGACAGCATCACGATGACCCTCGGCTGCTCGCGGCAACCGCAGAATTTCCCGGCGCAGTCCTGCACGAACGGCACCCGCGTGACGTCGGACCCGCAGTGCCCGATCGTGGGCAGCGTCCAGAACTACTGCATCCCGCAGGGCCCCGTCGCCGCATGCATCCAGGTCTGGACCGAGCAATGCTCGACCGGCATCGCCTCGTGCACCGAGGAGTCCGGTGCGACCTGGTGCGTCGTCTGCAACTAGGCTGAAGTTCCATTTTCAGGAATGCGCGTTTATCCTTCAGCATCATAGCTTTACCTGGATCTGAGCTGTTGCTGTGCTGGCTACAAAGCGATGGCGTGCAGCAGTTCCATGGCACGGGCCTGTTTTGGATTGACGGTGGTCACGA
>CALQLA020000016.1 GCA_943331295.2 Bordetella parapertussis
GCCGCGCTTGCTAGCGGGCGCCGGCGCTCCCTTTTGCAGTGCAGCGGCAAGCGCCCCGCGCTTCTGCGGCGTGCGTCGCCAAATCACGCTCAACTCCTTGCGCATGAGTAGCACGGCCTCGAAGTAGTACGGATCGCAAAGCAATGCTCGGAGATGGGTAATCGCTTCGTCAACCCGTTGTTCGCCGCTGCTTCCGTCAAGCAACCACAACCCCGGCGTGCGCTCCCTCACATCGTCAGTCGTCATCGCACCACTCTCCCCCTTGTCCAGTATGATTTCAAAGATGACGAATTCAAAGCCGCGCATTCTTCCAAGCCCGTTCTACGAAGGGACTCCGAAGCACTCGCCAGAACGACGGGAGCGCGCAAGGTGCTTGCGGGCGGCTCGACGCTTGCGCGCGTCGCTTATCTCAATTCCGTGGTATCGGCAGCGGGACGAGGAGAGCGGGATGCGGTTCTGGCTCACCTATCACGGCTCGCAGATTCTCACGAACTAGATCCGGCGCACTCGCGTGCCGCGCGCTAGGCACGCCGCTCCGAGAGTTCCACGATTTGTGCCCCATCCCGCGCCGCAATCAATCGCTGCTCATGCTTCGCCACTAGCTTCCGGCGCAGTTCAACCCGCGCGCCTCGGTCATACGCTGCTTGCACCTTGTTGCCGGTCACGTGATCAAGCTGCGCCTCGATTGTGTCGCGATCCTCGCCGGCTTCGTAGCTCCACGTCGAGAACACGCTGCGCCAGCCATGCGGGCCATGCTTTCCGCTGAGGCCCAAGGCGCGCGTATAAAACTTCTCGACAGCCTCGCGCGTGACCGGGCCGTCAGCACGCGGGGTAGGACAGGCCCACACCGCGCCGTCGCCGTCCGCCTTGCGCCAATCGATAAGCAGCGCCAACAGCCCCGGCGCCAGCGGCACCAGATGCGCCCCGCGTTCCTTGTCCTTGCGCTTCATCCGGTCGCGTGGAATCGCCCAGGTGCCGCCAACTAGGTCGAGCTCGGCCCACTGCGCCCCGACAATCTCGCCGATTCGCTGTGCCGTGAACGCGCAGATAAGGTGCGCCCGCTGCACCCCGCGCGATGCGTCCACCTGCCGCGCGGCACGGAGGATTGCGCCGATGCCGTCATGCGTCAGCACAGCCGGCAGGTGCTTGCGTTCGATTTTTGGCCCTCGGCGCGCTGCTGGTAACGGGTTGATGGTAATCAGGCCGTGCTCTACGGCATGGTCAAGGATTCCACGCAGCCGCTGCCTGACCTTCTTCGCCGTGTCCGGGGCAGCCTTGTCGATCCGGCGCACGATCGGGGAACAGATCGCCGCCGTGATCTGGGCGATTGGCAGCGTATCCAGCTTGTTAAGGTGGTTCCGCAGGCTCGCCTCGACCTCGCCGCGATAATCGTCCGTCCATTGCTGCCGCTTGGCCTCATCGGCGACCCATTCGGCCGCCACCTTGACGAACGTGCCGCCTGCCGCCGCAGCCTTCTGCGCCTTGGCGACGTTCTTGGCGACCGTCAGGTGTTCGCCCTTCGCTGCCAGTTCGCGGGCCTCCTGCGCCTTCCTGCGCGCTTCCACGAGCGGCACGGCTTCGAGCTTGCCGAGGCTGGCGGTCTGCTGCTTGCCGTCGTGACGGTAGCGGTACTCCCACGACTTCGCCCCGGGCGGACTGACCCGCAGATACAGCCCTTAGCCGTCCGCGAGCCGGTAGACCTTGGCCTTCGCCTTGGCCGCGACTAGGTGCAAGTCCTTCAATTGGTACCGTGCCATGCCCGCCCCCGCCCGCCGTACCGTTACCATCATCGCGCGGTGGAAATGCAGGTACCCACGCCGTTACCATCAGTAGACGCGGTTGCTCGCGACCGTCAACGAACGTCCGTGCACTATGAAAAAGGCAAGAAAAAGCCCGCGCGAGGCGGGCTTAGTAGTACGTGTTGGTGGAGGTGGCGAGAATCGAACTCGCGTCCGGAAGCGCTCCATAGTCGGGCCTACATGCTTAGTCGCGTCATTGTGCTCTCATCCCGCAACCGCTGACTGACAGGCGGCGGCGGAACCAGTCACCTTGATTTGACGCAACACCCAAGTGACCCGGATGCGCGCGATCGCTCAAAATGTCCCCGCTGTGCTTCGCCTCGAAAGTTGCCCTTCGGGGTTACGTCACCCGGGCTGAGCGCCGCCCGGTGCGAGGTCCGGCGGGATTAAGCCGCCAGAGCGTACGTTTCGTCGTTCGCAGTTAGATTTGCGATTGTCAGAGTTTAACGAGGACCAACACCTCGGCATGCCCCAATCTACTTCACTACCCCCGTCGAAACCAGTTCACCCCCGGTAATCGTCGTGGCCCGGCGCAATCGTCGTTCGTGACCGTCGCCGGAAATGCTGCACCTTCTTATGATAACACCCGGCGCCAAGAGTTCCCCGCACGCCGCCTTCACTCCGACATGTGGAGTAAAATCAGTTACTTTCAAGATATTGTCCGAAGAAAAAACGATGCCCACCGCCACGATCATTCCCGTCATCCTGTCCGGCGGCGCCGGCACCCGGCTGTGGCCGCTGTCGCGCGAGCAGGCGCCGAAACCGTTCATGCCGCTGCCCGACGGCGAGACGCTGCTCGCGAAGACCGCGGCGCGCGCCCTCGCGCTGCCCGGGGTTAAGTCGCTGCTCACCGTCACCAACCGCGACTATTACCACCACACCAAGGGCGTCTACGAGGGGCTCGGCAACTGCGCGGCGTCGGGCACGGCGTTCCTGCTGGAACCGTTCGGCCGCAACACGGCGGCGGCCGTCGCACTGGCGGCGTTCCACGTCGAGGCCCGGCACGGCGGCGACGCGATCATGCTGGTGCTGCCCGCCGATCACCTGATCCGCGACCAGGCCGCGTTCGCCTTGGCGGTGCAACGCGCAACGCGCCTCGCGCGCACGCACCCGCTGGTCACGTTCGGGATCAGCCCGGCGCTGCCGGAAACCGGCTTCGGCTACATCGAGTGCGGCGATCCCGTCGCCGGCACGACGGCAGGCGAGCCGCCGGCCTTCGGCGCCCGTCGCTTCGTCGAAAAGCCGCCGCTGGCCCAGGCGCGCGAGTACCTCGCGGCCGGCAACTACGTCTGGAACTCCGGGATGTTCTGCTTCACCGCGGCCAACATCCTCGCCGCGTTCGGCCGCCACGCGCCGGCGGTGCGCGATGCGGTGCGGCCGGTATGGTCGGCGCTGGCCGCGAAGGACCCCGGCGCAATGCAGGAAATCGACGCCGCGCTGTTCGGCGCGGTGCCCGACATCTCGATCGACTACGCGGTGATGGAGAAGGCCGCGATGGCCGGCGAAGTCGCCATCGTCCGCGGCACCTTCGACTGGAGCGACGTCGGCTCGTGGCAGGCGGTGTCGGACCTGACCGAGCCGGACGCGCAGGGCAATCGCGGCCATGGCGAGCGGGTGGCGATCGCGACGTTCGGCACCTACGTCCACTCCGGCGATCGCGTCGTCGCCACCGTCGGCGTCGAGAACCTCGTGATCATCGATACCCCCGACGCCGTGCTGGTCGCCCACCGCGACCACCTGCAGCGCGTCAAGGAAGTGGTCGGCGAACTGAAGGCCCGCGGGCACGACGCGTACAAGCTGCACCGGACGGTCGCGCGGCCCTGGGGGACGTATACGGTGCTGCAGGAGGGCCCGAGCTTCAAGATCAAGCGCATCGAGGTGAAGCCCGGCGCGTCGCTGTCGCTGCAGCTGCACCACCAGCGCAGCGAGCACTGGATCGTCGTCCACGGCACCGCGAACGTCACCCGCGGCGACGCGGAGTACAGGATCGGCGCCAACGAGTCGACGTACATCCCGATCGAGACCCGCCACCGGCTGGCCAACACCGGCGACGAGCCGCTGGTGATGATCGAGGTGCAGTGCGGCGACTACCTCGGCGAGGACGACATCGTCCGCTTCGACGACATCTACGGCCGCGTTCCGGCCTGAATCCCGCCGCGCGGCGCACGCCGCCCCCTTGCCCAACCCCGCCGTGCGATCAGGCGAGGATGTCGGGGTCGATCTCGCGCTCGAGGCGCGCGATGTTGTCCTTCAGCAGCAGCTTGCGCCGCTTCAGCCGCGTGACCTGCAGCTGGTCGTGATCGGGGGCCGCGGCGAGGCGACCGATGGCGGTGTCGAGGTCGCGGTGCTCCTGCTTCAGCTGCGCCAGTCGCTGCATCTGCGCGACGCGATCCGCGTTCCCGATATCGTCCATGATCCGCCGGTCTTTGTGCCATTCGGTGCGTCCGATTATGGCACGCGCGCCCGCCCTCGCGAATGGATTTCGTGCCGCCGCCGGCCCGCTCGCGCCCGCCCCGGCCGGCCAATGCCGGCCCGGTCACCGTGCCGCGTATAATCCGCGTTCGATTTGCAGCATCTCGTGTCGCCGACCCAGCCCTCCGACGGCAAGCCGGCTGCGGCGAAACCGGCGTCCGTTGCAGGACCCGCCGCCCCGCCCGACTCCGTCCTTCCGAACCCCGCCGCGAATGCCATCGTGCTCGCCGCGCTGCCCCCGCTCGCGCCGAATCCGCCGGTCGCCGGGAAGCGGGCACGGGCCACGCCGCTCGACGGCTCGGCCGACGCGCTGGCGCTCGCCCAGCTGGCATTGCGCTGCGCCGAGGCCAAGCGCCTGCTGGCGATCTTTGCCGCCGACGCGCTGTCGGCACAGCGGCTCGCCGACGAGATCCCCTGGTTCGTGCCGTCGCTGCGGGTGGCGGTGCTTCCCGACTGGGAAACGCTGCCCTACGACCACTTCTCGCCGCACCAGGACCTCGTGTCCGAGCGGCTCGCCACGCTCTACCGCGTGTCGCGCGGCGAATGCGACGTGCTCATCGTCGCCGCGACGACCGCGCTCTACCGGCTGGCGCCACCGTCGTACCTCGCCGCATTCACGTTCTTCCTGAAGCAGGGCGAGCGCCTCGACGTCGACGCGCTGCGCGCGCAGTTGGGCCTCGCCGGTTACCAGCACGTCACGCAGGTCGTGTCGCCGGGCGAATTCAGCATCCGCGGCGGCCTGATCGACCTGTTCGCGATGGGCAGCGTGCTGCCGTACCGGATCGACCTCTTCGGCAACGACATCGAGAGCATCAAGAGCTTCGACGTCGACACGCAGCGCACGCTCTACCCGGTGCCCGAGATCCGGATGCTGCCGGCGCGCGAGTTCCCGCTCGACGATGCCGGCCGCACGCGCTTTCGCAGCCGCTACCGGGAAGCGTTCGAGGGCGACGCGTCGAAGTCGCCGCTCTACCGCGACGTCAGCAACGGCGTGGCGCCGGGCGGCATCGAGTACTACCTGCCGCTGTTTTTCGAATCGACGGCGACGATCGCCGACTACCTGCCGCCGACGACGACGCTCGCGCTGCTGGGGGACGTCGCCGGCGCGGTCGAGCGCTTCTGGCAGGACACCGATGCGCGCTACCGGCTGCTGCGTGGCGACAAGGCGCGCCCGCTGCTGCCACCCCCCGACATCTTCCTGCCGCAGGAAACCTTCAACGGCGCGATCAAGGGCTTCGCCCGCGTCGAGTTCCCCGTGCCGGCGCAGGGCGAACTGGCGCTGCCGCTGCCGGACCCCGTGGCCGGCGAGAAGCGCCGCACGTCGCCTCTGCCGACGGTGCAGGTCGACCGGCGCGCGACCGACCCGATCGCCGCGCTGAAGCGCTTCCTCGCGGCCACCGACGCGCGCGTGCTCATCTGCGCCGAAAGCGCGGGGCGCCGCGAGACGATGCAGCAGTACTTCGCCGAGTACGGGCTGCCGATCCCGCTGGTCGACGGCTGGTCGCCGACGACTGCGGCCGACCCCGCGACGAAGGGCAACGGCCTCATCGTCGCGCCGCTGCACGCGGGCTTCGCGTGGCCGGACGCAAAGCTCGCGTTCGTCACCGAGGCGGAGCTCTATGCGGGCGTCGTCCGCCGCGGCCGGCGCGATGCCGCCCGGCGCACCAACGTCGACACGATGCTGCGCGACCTGTCCGAGGTGCGCATCGGCGATCCCGTCGTCCACGAGCAGCACGGCATCGGCCGCTACCTGGGCCTCGTGACGCTCGACATGGGCGAAGGCGCAGCCGAGTTCCTGCAGCTCGTCTACGCCAACGACGCCAAGCTGTACGTGCCGGTGTCGAACCTGCACCTGATCGGCCGCTACAGCGGCGCGTCGCCCGAGGCGGCGCCGCTGCACGAGCTGGGCGGCGGCCAGTGGGAGAAGGCGAAGCGGCGCGCCGCGAGGGCTGCGCACGACACCGCGGCCGAGCTCCTCAACCTCTACGCGCAGCGCGCGCTGCGCAAGGGCCACGCGTTCAAGTTCAACGTCCACGACTACGACGCATTCGCGGCCGGCTTCCCGTTCGACGAGACGCCGGACCAGACCGCCGCGATCGAGGCGGTCATCAAGGACCTGACGTCGGGCCAGCCGATGGACCGGCTCGTCTGCGGCGACGTCGGCTTCGGCAAGACCGAGGTCGCGCTGCGCGCGGCCTACGTGGCGCTGGCCGACGGCAAGCAGGTCGCGGTGCTGGTGCCGACGACGCTGCTCGCCGAGCAGCACTTCCAGGTGTTCTCCGACCGCTTCTCCGACCTGCCGGTGAAGCTCGCCGAGCTCTCGCGCTTTCGCTCGCCGAAGGAGGTGAAGGCGGCGCTGGAAGGGCTCGCCGCCGGCACCATCGACCTCGTGATCGGCACCCACAAGCTGATCCAGCCCGACGTCTCGTTCAAGCGCCTGGGCCTCGTGATCATCGACGAGGAGCACCGCTTCGGCGTGCGGCAGAAGGAGCAGCTGAAGCGGCTGCGCGCCGAGGTCGACGTGCTGACGCTCACCGCAACGCCGATCCCGCGCACGCTGGCGATGTCGCTGGAGGGCATCCGCGACTTCTCCGTGATCGCCACCGCGCCGCAGCGGCGGCTCGCGATCAAGACCTTCGTCGCGACGCACTCGCCGGGCATCGTCCGCGAGGCGGCGCTGCGCGAGCTGAAGCGCGGCGGCCAGATCTACTTCCTGCACAACGACATCGACACGATCGGCTCCACCGCCGAGCGCCTCGCGAAGCTCGTGCCCGAGGCGCGCATCGCGATCGCGCACGGCCAGATGGGCGAGCGCGATCTCGAGCACGTGATGCGCGACTTCTACGCGCAGCGCTTCAACCTGCTCGTCTGCTCGACGATCATCGAGACCGGCATCGACGTGCCGACGGCGAACACCATCATCATCGAGCGCGCCGACCGCTTTGGCCTGGCCCAGCTGCACCAGCTGCGCGGACGCGTCGGCCGCTCGCACCACCAGGCCTACGCGTACCTGCTGACGCCGCCGGAAGAAGCGCTGTCGACGCTCGCGAAAAAGCGGCTGGAGGCGATCCAGATGATGGAGGACCTGGGCGCCGGCTTCTACCTTGCGATGCACGACCTCGAGATCCGCGGCGCGGGCGAGGTGCTCGGCGACTCGCAGTCGGGCGAGATGCAGGAGATCGGCTTCCAGCTCTACGCCGACATGCTGCGCGCCGCCGTGTCGTCGCTGCGCAAGGGCAAGGAACCCGACCTCGCCGCGCCGCTGGGGGTCACGACCGAGATCAACCTGCACGTGCCGGCGCGGCTGCCGGAGGCCTACTGTGCCGACGTGCACGAGCGGCTCGTCCTCTACAAGCGGCTCGCGAACTGCGAGACCAACGACGAGCTCGACACGATGCAGGAGGAACTGGTCGACCGCTTCGGCAGCCTGCCCGACCCGGCGCAGGCGCTTCTGGCGTCGCACCGGCTGCGCGTCGTCGCGCGGCCGCTGGGTGTCGCCAAGATCGACGCCGGCCCCGAGCGCGCGACGATACAGTTCGTCAAGGACCCTCCGATCGATGCGGGCGCGCTGATCCTGCTGGTGCAGAAGGACGGGCGCATCCGCTTCGCCGGCCCCGACCGCATCCGGATCGAGCGCGCGGCACCGACGCTCGCCGAGCGCACGACGATGCTGCGCGATTTCCTGTCGAAGCTGCAGGCGTCCTAGGCGCACGCCCGGCACTGCCCCATGCACGAATTCCTTCCCCGCCAGGTCCACGTCTTCGTCCGCGACTGGCTCTCCGCCAACAACATCGTCCTGAGGAGCGACGCCGGCAACACGCTCGTCGACACCGGCTACGCCCGGCACGTGCCGCTCACGCTCGCGCTGCTCGCCACCGCGCGCGGGCTCGGCGACGGGCCGCTCGCGCGGATCGTGAACACGCACGGCCACTCCGACCACATCGGCGGCAACGCGGCCGTCGCCCGCAAGTACGGCTGCCCGATACTGGTGCCCGAAGGCGAGCGCGCGCTGTTCGACCGGTGGGACACGCAGGCGCTGCTGTACGACTACGCCGACCAGCACGCCGACCGCTTCACGCCGGACGAGAGCGTCCTGGCCGGCAGCACCCACGTCTGGGGCGATCTCGAATGGCAGGCACTGGCGGCCCCCGGCCACGACATGGGCGCGCTGGTGTTCTACAACGCCGCGCACCGGATCCTCATCTCCGGCGACGCGCTGTGGGAGAACGGCTTCGGGATCGTGATGCCGCCGGCGCTCGACGCCGCCGCGCTGCCCGCGACGCGGGCCACCGTCGAGATGCTCGCCACGCTCGACATCGGCATCGTTATCCCCGGCCACGGCGAGCCGTTCACCGCCGTCGACGCGGCAATCGAGCGCGCGATTAAGCGCGTCGCGTCGTTCGAGGCCGATCCGATGCGGATGGCGCGGCACTTCATGAAGGCGCTGTTCTCGTTCGCGCTGCTCGACCGGCAGCACATGCGCATCGCGGACATCCCGGCCTACCTCGGGCGCGTGGGCGTCTACCGCGACTTCAACGCGCAGTTCTTCCGGCTGTCGAACGAGCACTTCGCGGCGTGGCTGGTGGCGGAGCTGGAGCGCGCCGGCGCGGTGCGCCGCCACGGCGACGACCTCGTGCCCGTGTAGCCCGGCCCCGGGTTTCGCTCGCGCTCAACCCGGGGTACGGGACGGCCGACGCCTAGCGCGGCAGCTGCGCCATGAACGTGCGCAGGCCGCCCAGCAGCATCTCGACCGCCAGCGCGGTCAGCACCAGCCCCATCAGCCGCTCGAACGCCAGCACCACGCGCTCGCCCAGCAACTGCTGCAGCCGGTGCGCGCCGACCAGCACGACTGCGGTGACGACCATCGCCGCCGTCAGCGCGAGCGCCCAGGTGCCGATGCGTCCCGGGTCGCGGGTCGCCATCAGCATCACCGTCGCCAGCGCCGACGGGCCGGCGATCGACGGGATCGCAAGCGGCACGAGGAAAGGCTCCGCGCCCGGCGGATCGCCGAAGATGCCTTCGGGCCGCGGAAAGACCATCCGCAGCGCGATCATGAACAGGATGACGCCGCCCGCGATCTCCAGCGACGTCGCCGACAGGTGCAGCCAGCGCAGGAACGTCTGCCCGCCGACCATGAACGCGAGCAGGATCACGTAGGCGGCGACGCACTCGCGCAGCACCACCCGCGCACGTCGTTCCGGTGCGACGTTCTTCATCGCCGAGACAACCAGCGGCACGTTGCCGAACGGGTCGATCACGAGGATCAGCAGGATCGCGGCCGAAAAGATGTCGTTGCCGGGCAGCATGCGGGGTCCCTGGGGAAGGCGCGGCGGGCTATCCGCCCAGCCATTGTCGCGCGAAGTGGAACAGCACCGGGAAGATCAGCGCCGCCAGCGCGCCGTGCAGGCCGAACGCCAGCCCCGCGAACGCGCCGGCCTCGGGGTTGACCTGGAACGCGCGCGCGGTGCCGATGCCGTGGGCGCCCACGCCCAGTGCGAAGCCGCGCACGCGCCAGTCGCGGATCTTCAGCGCGTCGAGCACGTACTTGCCGAGCGACGCCCCGATCACGCCGGTGCACACGGCGAACACCGCCGCCAGCGCCGGCAGCCCGCCGATCTTCTGCGCGATGCCCATCGCGATCGGCGCGGTGACGGATTTCGCCGCCAGCGACAGCAGCGACAATGGCGACGCGCCCAGCGCCCACGCCAGCCCGACGGCGGAGGCCAGCGCCACCAGCGAACCCACGACCAGCGCACCCGCGATCGGCAGCGCCAGCCGCTTCACGCTCTCCCATTCGCGCGCGAGCGGCACGGCGAGCGCCACCACCGCGGGGCCGAGCAGGAAGTGCACGAACTGCGCACCTTCGAAGTACGTGCGGTACGGCGTCCTTGTCAGCAGCAGCGCCACGACGATCATCGTGACCGCCAGCAGCACCGGGTTGAACAGCGGCCGGTAGCCGGAGCGGGCGTAGATCCAGTAGCCGGCCTGGTAGCCGACGAGCGTCATCGTCAGCGCCAGCAGCGGCGACGTGGCGAGGTAGACCCACAATTCGGCGAACGGCTCGATCGTCACGGCACGTTTCCCGGCGCCGCGCCGTCCGCATCCGGCGCGCCGCGCGCGCGCCGGCGCACCAGCGCCTGCATCACGAGCGCGGTGATGCCGATCGTCAGCACTGTGCTGCCGACGAGCGCCACGAGCAGCGCGAGCCACTCGTCGCCGATGCGGCCGAAGTGCAGCATCACGCCCACACCCGCCGGCACGAACAGGAGCGACATGTGCTGCAGCAGGCCGTTGGCCGCGGTGCCCAAGGCGTCGGGCACCGCGGCCCTCGCCCGCAGCGTGACGAACAGCAGCAGCATGCCCGCCACCGGTCCGGGCACGGGCAGGTCGAGTGCCCGCACCAGCGCCTCGCCGAGGCACTGGAACACGAGCAGCCAGGTGAGGCCAGCGAGCATCTCAGGCGCGTGCCGCGAAGCGGAACGCGTGGTGGATGCGGCGGTCGCGGAAGTCCGGCGGCCGCGTCGCGGCGCCGATGTCGGTGCATCCGGCGTCAGCGGCGAGCGCCGGGTCGAGCACGAAGGTCCGCAGGTTGGTCGAGAAGTACAGCTCGCCGCGAGGCGAGAGCAGCGCGCGCGCCGCGTCGACCAGCGCGGCGTGGTCGCGCTGGATGTCGAGCGCGCCGGTCATCGCCTTCGAGTTCGAGAACGCGGGCGGGTCGAGCACGATCAGGCCGTAGCGCCGGCTCTCCGCGCGGGCGAGGCCAAGCCATTCGAGCACGTCGGCACGGATCAGCGCGTGGCGCTGCGGGTCCATCGCGTTGGCGGCGAAGTTGCGCGCCGCCCAGTCGAGGTAGGTGTTCGACAGGTCGACGGTGTCGGTCGACGTCGCGCCGCCCGCCGCCGCGTAGACGGTGAAGCTGCCGGTGTAGGCGAACAGGTTCAGCATGCGCCGGCCCGCGGCGCGCTCGCGGACCATCGCGCGCAGTGCGCGGTGGTCGAGGAAGAGCCCGGTGTCGAGGTAGGCCTCGAGGTTGACGATGAAGCGCAGCCCGGACTCGAAGACGACGAAGGGCGTGCCCACCACGCCGGTCTTGGTGTGCTGCTCGCGACCGTGCCGCTTCTTGCGTTCCTTGAGCGCGATCGCCGACGGCGGCAAGGCGAGCGCCGACGCCGTCGCGGCACGGACCGCCGCGAGCCACGCCGCGTGCTCGGCCTCGGTCTGCTCCCAGCCGGTGTCGATTTCCTGCATGTGCACGCGCAGGCCGCGCACCGCGTCCTCGGCGACGTAGCAGTCGATCGCCAGCGGGAACTCGGGGATGTCGCGGTCGTAGACGCGATACGCGCCGAGGCCCTGCCGCCGCGCCCAGCGGCCCCAGTGCCGCGCGTTCTTCGCGATGCGGTTGGCGAGCGCCGCGATCGCGTCGGGGCGCACGTCCGGGCGCGTGGCGGCGGCCGGCAGGGGCATGCCGTCAGTCGCCACGGACGACCCCGTCGCGGCGAGGATCGGCGCCGCCGATCCATCCCGCCTTCGTGCGCACGATGGTCTGTGCGCCGCCGATGCTGCCCGTCAGCATCATCTCGTGCCCGAGCGCCGCGAGGCGCGGGGCCAGCGCCGCGGCCGCCGTGCCGCGCTCCAGCTCGGTGGGCCCGTTGCGGCTGCCGAAGTTGGGCAGCGCCACGGCCGCCTGCGGATCGAGGCCCCAGTCGATGACGGCGATCAGCATCTTCGCGACCTGGTTGATGATCGTCGGCCCGGACGTCGAGCCGGTCACCATGAACACGCGGCCGCCGGCGTCGTAGGCGATCGTCGGCGCCATCGACGAGCGCGGCCGCTTGCCGCCCTCGACGCGATTGGCGACCGGCTTGCCCTCCTCGACCGGCGCGAACGAGAAGTCCGTCAGCTGGTTATTGAGCAGGAAGCCGCCAGCCGTCATCAGCCGGCTGCCGAACACGTTCTCGATGGTGGTCGTGAACGCGACCGCGCTGCCGTCGGCGTCGACGATCGAGACGTGCGAGGTCGACGGGAACTCGACCGCCGCCTGGGCGCCCCACGCCGCCTTCATCGCACCGGCGCGTTCGGGCGGCACGCCGGGCAGGGCGACGCCGAGGCTGCGGTCGGTGCGGATCTCCCGCGAGCGGCGCGCGAGGTAGTCGTGGTCGAGCAGTCCCGCGGGCGGCGACCGGAAGTCGGGATCGGCCAGGTACAGGTTGCGATCGGCGAACGCGAGGCGCCCGGCCTCGCTGAAGAAGTGCACGCTCCACATCGACACCGGCCCCATCGCCGCGATGTCGTAGGGCTCGAGCAGCGCCAGCATCTGCAGCACCGTGATCCCGCCCGACGACGGCGGCGCCGCGCTGCAGATCCGGTAGCCGCGGTAGGCGCCGCACACCGGGTCGCGCAGCTTCGCGCGATAGCCGTCGACGTCGGCCAGCGTGAGGTCGCCCGGATTACGCGCGCTGGCGTTGGCGGTGTCGACGATGTCGCGCGCGATCGCGCCGGTGTAGAAGGCCCGCGGTCCGTCGCGCGCGAGCGTGCGCAGGGTCGCCGCGAACGCGGGATTGACGAGCGTCGCGCCGGCGGCGGGCGGGCGCCCGTCGGCATCGAAGAAATAGGCGCGCGCCCGCGGGTTCATCCGGTCGCGCTCGCCCGCCAGCGCGGCGGCGAGGCGCGCCGACACCGGGAAGCCGTCTTCAGCCAGCGCGATCGCCGGGGCGAACAGCGTGGACCACGGCAGGCGGCCGTGGCGCCGGTGCGCCTCGCCCAGCATCGCCACGACACCCGGAACGCCCACCGAGCGGCCGCCGACGACCGCGTCGAAGAAATCGACGGGCTTGCCAGTGGCGTCGAGAAAACGGTCCGGACGGGCGGCGGCCGGTGCCGTCTCGCGCCCGTCGTACGACGAGAGCCTGTGCTGCCGGCCGTCGTGGACCAGCATGAACGCGCCGCCGCCGATGCCCGACGACTGCGGCTCGACGAGGTTCAGCACGAGCTGGACGGCGATCGCCGCGTCGACCGCCGTGCCGCCCTGGCGCAGGATCCGGTAGCCGGCATCGACCGCCAGCGGATGCGCGGCGGCGACCATGAAACGCCGGGCGGTGACCGGCGCGCGCGGCGCCGCGAGTTGCTGCTGCGACCGCGGCTGCGGCGCGCCGTCCTGCGCCGCGGCGCAGGCCCACGCGAGGCAGGCCAGCAGCGCGAGTAACGCGCGACCGACGGCGGCTGTCGTCACCGCGGCTGCCGAGCCGGCGCGAACCGGTCGGCCAGCCCCTGCCAGGACTGCGCATACGCCGCGTCGAGCTTGCCGCAGGTCATCGCGTACGCGCTGGGCACGAAGCGCCAGCGGCTCTCGAACATGAAGGCGAGCGTGCCGGCGAGCTTGTGCGGCGCCAGCGCGACGGTGCTGGCGCGCGTGAAGGCCTCCTCGTCGGGGCCGTGCGGGACCATCAGGTTGTGCAGCGACGCGCCGCCCGGCTTGAATCCCGTGGGCTTGGCGTCGTACTGTCCGTGCACGAGCCCCATGAACTCGCTCATCAGGTTGCGGTGGTACCACGGCGGGCGGAACGTACCCTCGGCCACCATCCAGCGCGGCGGGAACAGCACGAAGTCGCAGTTCGCGGTGCCGGGCGTGTCCGACGGCGACGTCACCATCGTGAAGATCGACGGGTCCGGGTGGTCGTAGCTGATCGAGCCCAGCGTCATGAAGTGCGCGGTGTCGTACTTCCACGGCGCGAGGTTGCCGTGCCACGCGACGACGTTGAACGGCGACGCCGGCTGCGTGGCCGACCAGAAGCGGCCGCCGTATTTCTTGACCAGCTCGTACTCGCCGCCGCCGTCCTCGAACGCCGCCACCGGCACGAGGAAGTCGCGGGCGTTGGCGAGCCCGTTGGCGCCAATCGGCCCCAGTTCCGGCAGCCGGAACATCGCGCCGTAGTTCTCGCAGACATAGCCGCGCGACGGTCCGTCGGGCAGCTCGACCTTGAACGCGAGCCCGCGCGGCACGAGCAGCACCTCGCCGGGCGCCGCGTCCAGGATGCCCAGTTCGGTGACGACGACGATGCGGCCCTGCTGCGGCACGATCAGCAATTCGCCGTCGGCGTCGACGCAGGCGCGGCGGGTCATCGAGCGGTTGGCGAGGTAGACGTGCGCGGCGATGCCGGCCTGCGCGTCGGCGTTGCCGCAGCAGGCGATCGTGCGCATGCCGTCGACGAAATCGGTCGCGGCGTCAGGAATGGGGAACGGGCTCCAGCGCAGCGGCTCGGGTGCCGGCGCCGCGTCGGCGGATGGTGCCGTGAGCCACGACGGCTGCGCGTACGGCCGGTACGCGCCGACCACGACCGACGGCTGGCGCCGGTACATCCACGCGCGCCGGTTCGCCGCGCGGGGCACGGTGAACGCGGTGCCGGAGAGCTGCTCCGCGTAGAGGTCGTGCGGCGCGCGCTGCGGGCTGTTCCGGTGCAGGGGCAGGCTGCCGGGAGCCGCCTCGGTCGCGAACTCGTTGCCGAACCCGCTCATGTACTGCAGCGCGCCGGCGCTGCCTGCTGCTGTCGCGTGGGTCATGGTGGTCGTCGTCCCCGTGTCGGACTGTCGTCGGATGGAAACGATTGTAGCGCCTGCGCGCGCTCCGCGCGGGGCGCGACCATCAGCCGGCGCGGATACCCGCCATCGCTCGGCTGAAGCCCCCGTGCAGCATCTCGGCATCGCTGAGATAGACGAGAAGCAGTGCGCCCGCTTCCTTCCACCGCGCCGCCTCCTCGGGCGTCGAGACCAGCATCGAGCAGGTCTTGCCGTGCTTCCGCGCGGCGGCGAGGACGAGGTCCCGCTTCTCGTCGAGCGCGCGCGCCTGGTCGGGCGTGCCGAACACCCCGAGGTCCTGCGCGAGGTCCGCCGGGCCCAACGTCAGCGCGTCGATGCCGTCCATCGCGGCGATCTCTTCGAGATGCGCGAACGCGGCGCCGGTCTCGAACATCACGGTGACGAACACCTGCCGGTTGGCGAAAGCGCGACGCTCGGCGACCGTGCCGGCGGTCTCGAAATCGGTCGCCGGGCCGAGTCCGCCGTTGCCGCGCAGACCAAGCGGCGCGTAGCGCGACGCCGCGACGATCTCGCGCGCGTGATCGGCATCCTCGACCTGCGGGCAGTGGATGTTCCAGACGCCGGCATCGAGGAGCCGCGTGATCCACTCCCGATTCGCCTTCGGCGGGCGCACGGCGATCGGGAAGTCGATCGCGCGGGCGACGAGCGCCATGTCGGCGATCGTCTCCATCGACGGCGACGAGTGCTCCATGTCGACGCGCGCGAAGTCGAGCCCGGCCGCCTTCAGCAACGGCAGGATCGCCGGGTTGCGGACCAGGTTGACCCAGGTGCCGAGCTGCAGCTCGCCGCGTTCCAGCCCGGCCCGCATCGGATTCGGTCGCATCTGCCCCACTCCTTTGTTGATTGTCGTATCAATAACCCCGCGTGCCCCGGGGAGCGGGTTTAGTATACGCAGTTCGAGCACGCGGCAAGCCGTGCGCGGGCAATCCGCGCGGCACGCGCCGAAACCCAAGGAGGAATCCCATGCCCATCACCCGACATCCGCGGCACCCCTCGTCGCACCGCCCGTTCCGGTCCGCGCTGGCCGCCACCGCGGCCGTCGTGCTCGCGCTCTTCGGCGCCGCTCCCGGCAGCGCCGACGCGCAGGCACCGTGGCCGTCCCGGCCGGTGCGCGTCATCGTGCCGTTCGGGCCCGGCGGCGCGTCGGACATCCTCGCGCGCCTGCTCGCGAAGGAGCTGACGGAGCGCCTCAAGCAGCCCTTCGTCGTCGAGAACAAGCCCGGCGCGGGCGGCACCATCGGCGCCGACCTCGTGGCGAAGTCCGCGCCCGACGGGTACACGCTGCTGCTCGCCGATGCATCGGTGGTGATGACGTTCCCGTCGCTCTACCCCGCCCTGCCGTACGCCGCCAAGGACCTCGCGCCGGTGGCCAACATCGCGACGTTCGGCCTGATCCTGATCGCGCCGGCGAAATCGAAGTTCAACACGCTGGCCGAGGTCGTCGCCGCAGACAAGGCGTCGCCCGGCAAGCTCAACATGGCCTCGCCCGGCAGCGGCTCGTCGAACCACCTGACGCTGGAGAAATTCAACGCGATGGCCGGCACGAAGCTGGTCCACATCCCGTACAAGGGCACCGGCCCCGCGATGAACGACGTCGTCGGCGGCCAGGTCGACCTGACGCTCGCCAGCGGCGCCGCGTCGAAGCCGCTGATCGACGGCGGCAAGGTGAAGGCGCTCGCCGTGACGTCGGCGAAGCGCAACCCGCTGCTGCCGCAGGTGCCGACGGTGGCCGAATCCGGCTACCCCGGCTTCGAGTCCATCGCCGGCCAGGGCCTGTTCGCACCCGCCGGGACGCCGCGCGAGATCGTCACGAAACTCAATGCCGAGGTCAACGCGATCATCCGGATGCCGGAGATGCAGGAGCGCTGGACCCAGATGGGCATCGACCGGATGGAGGGCTCGCCCGAGCAGTTCGCGGCGTGGCTCGCGCACGAGTCGGAGCAGTGGGCCACCCTGATCCGCACCGTCGGGATCAAGCCCGACTGAGGCGACCCCCGGCCGTCGCCGCGGCCGCCGACCGGCCCCGCGGCCGCCGACACCGGGGCGCGCAGCAAAAAGGCCAACCCGCGGGTTGGCCTTTTTGCTTGCCGCGGCGTCGATCGCCGCGAATGCGGCGTTACTTCTTCGGCGCGTCCTTGGCCGCATCGGCGGCCGGCGCGGCGGGCGCGGCCGACGGTGCCACCGGCGACACGCCCGGCAGCGACGGCGCGGCAGGCGCAGCCTTCGCGTCAGCGGCGGGAGCAGGCGCTGCCGCCGGAGCGGCCGCAGCGGCCGGCGCCGGCGTAGCGGGCACACTGATCGCGGCCGGCGTCGCGGCCGGGGCCGTCACCGCCGCCTTGGGTGCGTTCAGCGCGAGCAGCGGCACGATCATCAGCGCGACGATGTTGATGATCTTGATCAGCGGATTGACGGCGGGGCCCGCGGTGTCCTTGTACGGGTCGCCCACGGTGTCGCCGGTCACCGCCGCCTTGTGCGCGTCGGAACCCTTGCCGCCGTGGTGGCCGTCCTCGATGTACTTCTTGGCGTTGTCCCACGCGCCGCCGCCGGTCGTCATCGAGATGGCGACGAACAGGCCCGTGACGATCGTGCCCATCAGCAGGCCGCCCAGCGCCTGCGGCCCGAGCACGAGGCCGACGACCACCGGCACCAGCACCGGCAGCAGCGACGGCACGATCATTTCCTTGATCGCGGCCTTGGTCAGCATGTCGACCGCGACGCCGTACTCCGGCTTGGCGGTGCCTTCCATGATGCCCTTGATTTCCTTGAACTGGCGGCGCACCTCGACAACGACGGCACCGGCGGCGCGGCCCACGGCCTCCATCGCCATCGCGCCGAAGAGGTAGGGGATCAGGCCGCCGATGAACAGGCCGACGATGACCTTGTAGTTCGACAGGTCGAAGGAAACGCCGATGTTCGCCGAGTCGAGCGCGTGCGTGTAGTCGGCGAACAGCACCAGCGCGGCGAGGCCGGCGGAGCCGATCGCGTAGCCCTTGGTCACCGCCTTGGTCGTGTTGCCGACGGCGTCCAGCGGATCGGTGACGGCACGGACGGAATCCGGGAGCTTCGCCATTTCGGCGATGCCGCCGGCGTTGTCGGTGATCGGGCCGTAGGCGTCGAGGGCGACGATGATCCCGGCCATCGACAGCATCGAGGTCGCGGCGATCGCGATGCCGTAGAGGCCGGCGAGCACGAACGACACCCAGATCGCGGCGCATACCGCGAGCACGGGCCAGGCGGTGGACTTCATCGACACGCCGATGCCGGCGATGATGTTGGTCGCGTGCCCGGTGGTCGACGCCTGCGCGACGTGGCGCACCGGCGCGTATTCGGTGGCGGTGTAGTACTCGGTGATGACGACCATCGCCGCGGTCAGCGCGAGGCCGACCATCCCGGCGCCCCACAGCCGCAGCGTCGTGAGCTCGGGGTTGGTGGCCGTGATGCCGCCCATGAAGCGGTCGGTGATGAACCAGAAGCCGACCGCGGAGAACAGGCCGGCGACGATCAGGCCGCGGTACAGCGCGTTCATGATCTTGCCGCCGTCCCGCGCCTTGACGAAGTAGCAGCCGATGATCGACCCGATGATCGACCAGCCGGCCAGCACCAGCGGATACGTGACCGCGGCCTCGGCGTTGGTCGGCAGCAGCAGCGCGCCCAGCAGCATCGTCGCGACGATCGTCACGGCGTAGGTCTCGAACAGGTCGGCGGCCATGCCGGCGCAGTCGCCGACGTTGTCGCCCACGTTGTCGGCGATCACCGCCGGGTTGCGCGGGTCGTCCTCGGGGATGCCCGCCTCGACCTTGCCGACGAGGTCGGCGCCGACGTCGGCGCCCTTGGTGAAGATGCCGCCGCCCAGCCGCGCGAAGATGGAGATCAGCGAGCCGCCGAACGCGAGGCCGACGAGCGGCTGGATCACGTGGTGCAGGCCTTCCTTCATCAGGTTCGGGCCCGGCGTGGCCGAGCCCAGCAGGAACAGGTAGAACCCGGCAACGCCCAGCATGCCGAGGCCGACCACCAGCATGCCGGTGATCGCGCCGCCGCGGAAAGCGACGGCGAGAGCTTCGTTGAGGCCCGTGCGCGCGGCTTCTGCGGTGCGGACGTTGGAGCGCACCGAGACGTTCATCCCGATGTAGCCGGCAAGCCCGGACAGGATCGCGCCGACGGCGAAGCCGCCTGCCGTCGAGCCGCCCAGCGCCCACCAGATGATCACGAACAGGATGGCGCCGACGATGCCGATCGTCACGTACTGGCGGTTGAGGTAGGCCTGCGCGCCGGCCTGGATGGCGGCGGCGATTTCCTGCATCCGCTCGTTGCCCGCCGGCTTCTTCATGATCCAGCCGATCGAGACGATGCCGTAGACGATCGCTGCAACCGCGCAGACAAGCGCGAAGATGATCCCTGAGGACATTGCTTTTCTCCCGAAAACTGACAGTGGCAAGATGCCGCGTGGCAACGACGGCTTGGACCTGTTACCGGCCCTCTGGCGCAGCGAACCGCTCGGGGTCCGTCCGCGCCCTTTCTCCTTTTCCCGGCCTGCGCAGCCGGCCTCGAGGCCGGGCGCTATCCGGAAAACTCGCTATTGTGCCAGTTTGCGGTGCCAGAAGTCGAGGCGCCGGCGGGGCGATCGCCCGCGCGGCCCCGCCGGCGCGGCCGCAGCATGCCCGCGCGAAGCCTCCCGCCCGGGGCGGGCGGCTAGACCTTGAAGTCCTGCGCGAGCTTCTTCGGGACCGCCACGTTCTTCAGCCGCACGTACTGCGGCAGGCCGTCCTTGAACGGGGGGAAGTCCTCGCCGCGGATCAGCGGCGCGAGGTAGGCGCGCGCCTTGTCGGTGATGCCGAAGCCGTCCTTCGTGATGAAGTTGCGCGGCAGCATCTTCTCGACGTTGGCGACCTTCGACAGCGGCGCCACGGCGATCTTCCACCGGTACGGCTTGTCGGAGGTGCGCTGGATCGCCGGCATCACCGCATTGTGGCCGGCGACGGCGAACTCGACCGCGGCCTTGCCCACCGCATAGGCGTGCTGGACGTCGGTCAGCGACGAGATGTGCCGCGCCGAGCGCTGCAGGTAATCGGCGACGGCCCAGTGGTACTTGTAGCCCAGCTTGTCCTTGACGAGCCCGGCGATCAGCGGACCCACGCCGCCCAGCTGCGCATGGCCGAACGCGTCGCGGGTGCCGGCCTCGGCCATCAGTCCGCCTTCGGCATTCTGCAGCCCCTCGGACACGCCGACGCAGCAGTAGCCGAAGGCCTTGACCTTGGCGTCGACGGCCGCCATGAACCGCGCCTCGTCGAACGGGATCTCGGGAAAGAGCAGCACCAGCGGGATCGGCGTGCCGGCGTCCTCGGCCATCCCGACCGCCGCGGTGATCCAGCCGGCATGCCGGCCCATCACCTCGAGCACGAACACCTTGGTCGACGTCTTGGCCATCGACGCGACGTCGAATGCGGCTTCGCGCATCGACACGGCGACGTATTTCGCCACCGACCCGAAGCCGGGGCAGTTGTCGGTGACGGCCAAGTCGTTGTCGACGGTCTTCGGCACGTGCACCGCCACCAGCGGGTAGCCCAGCTGCTCCGACAACTGCGACACCTTGAGGCAGGTGTCGGCGGAGTCGTTGCCGCCGTTGTAGAAGAAGTAGCCGATGTCGTGCGCGCGGAACACCTCGATCAGCCGCTCGTACTGCGCGCGGTTCTCGGCGAGGCCCTTCAGCTTGTAGCGGCACGAGCCGAAGGCGCCGGCCGGCGTGTGCTTCAGCGCGGCGATCGCGCGCGCCGGTTCGCGGCTGGTGTCGATCAGGTCCTCGGTCAGCGCGCCGATGATGCCGTTGCGGCCGGCGTAGACCTTGCCGATGCGGTCCTTGTGCAGCCGTGCCGTCTCGATGACGCCGGCGGCGCTGGCGTTGATGACGGCGGTGACACCGCCGGACTGGGCGTAGAAGGCATTGCGTCGGGTCATGGCTGGGGGCGCGGCAGCGGCGTGGTTGGAAACGGGGGGTCGGCGGGAAGGCGGCGTGGGGTCGGCGCAGCGTGCGCGAAGAGGCGGCGGGCAGCGGGCGGCCCGAGCCGGTCAGGCCGCGACGGCGGCGCGCAGCTTCTTCGCCGGGTCGAATTCGGGGTCGAGCACCAGCGCGCGGTCGCAGCACAGGCGCGTGCGCTCGATGTCACCCTGCGCGCGGTACAGGAGCGCCAGGTTGTAGATCATCACCGGGTCGAAGGGCCGGAGCGCGACGGCAAGCTCCTGCGACCGCCGCGCCTCTTCGCCGCGCCCCTGCATCCGCTGCACCGACGCCAGCAGGTTGAGCGCCCACGGGTCGTTGCCGCTGACGGCCAGCGCGTCGGCGCAGCGCTGCGCGGCGCCGGGCAGGTCGCCCCGCTGCGCGCGCGTCGCGGCGTCGCGCAGGATCGGCTCCACGCGCTCGAACAGGGCGTCGTGCTGCGCGCTCCACCTGGCATAGACCAGGTCGCGGCAGCGGGCGAACTCGGCGTCGTTCTGGTTGATGCCGCCGCCGCCGCCCGACGTGCCGGCCTCGACATTCCACTGCACCGTGTCGTCCGGGATGAAGTGGAACGTCGTGTGCTGCGCGAGCTGGATGAAGAAATCCCAGTCCTCGTGCATGGGCAGCGACAGGTCGAAGCGGCAGCCGCGCGCGACCAGCGACCGGGCGAAGAGGACGGCGGAGAGGTGCAGGTAGTTGCGTTCGTACAACTGGAGCAGGCTGAGCGGATTGCCGAAGCGCTGCATGCTGCCGTCGGCGAACACCCCCCGCGCGCGGCAATGGATCACCTCGGCCGACGGCGCCCTCGCGCGGGCCGCGACGAGGCCGCGCAGGTGGCCCTCCAGCATCGCGTCGTCGTCGTCGAGGAACGTGATCCAGTCGCCGGCCGCGGCGTCGAGGCCGGCATTGGCCGCCGCCGGGCGCGACAGCGGCGTGGCGGACTGCACCAGCCGCAGCGCGTGCGGTCCGCAGCGCTCGGGCAGCGCCGGGTGCCCCGGGCCGCAGGCCGCGACGACGACGACCTCGACCGGCGCCGCGTCCTGCGCGGCGATCGACGCCAGCGTCGCGGCCAGCGACGGGCGGTTCATGCTGCGGACGATGACGGAGACGAGGGGCGTGGCGTTCTGCGGCGATGACTCGGACATCGTGGATCCGGCCTTGCGAGGGTGGTTGGGTCAGCCGGCGAGCGCGGCCCGCGCGGCGGCCCGGATGGCCTCGACCGTGCCCAGCCCGTTCACCTTGCGGTACTTCGGGGCGGCGGCGTCGCCGGTGGCAGCCCATTGCGCGTAGTAGGCGACGAGCGGCTCGGTCTGCGCGTGATAGACGGCGAGCCGGTTCTTCACCGTCTCTTCCTTGTCGTCGGCGCGCTGGATCAGCGCCTCGCCGGTGACGTCGTCGCGGCCCTCGACCTTCGGCGGGTTGTACTTGAGGTGGTATGTGCGGCCCGACCCGGGATGGACGCGACGGCCGCTCATCCGCTCGATGATCGACGCGTCGGGAACGTCGAACTCGAGCACGTAGTCGACGCCGACCGCGGCGTTCTTCAGCGCGTCGGCCTGCGGGATCGTCCGCGGGAAGCCGTCGAACAGGTAGCCCCGCGCGCAGTCGGGCTGCTTCAGCCGCTCCTGCACGATGCCGATGATGATGTTGTCCGAGACGAGTCCGCCGCTGTCCATCACCTGCTTCGCGGCGATGCCGAGCGGCGCGCCGGCTTTCACGGCGGCGCGCAGCATGTCGCCGGTCGAGATCTGCGGAATGCCGTACGCCTCGGTGATGAAGCCGGCCTGCGTGCCCTTGCCGGCACCCGGCGGCCCAAGCAGAATCAGTCGCATGATTGTCGTTCTCGCAATGGCGGGGGGCGGAATCGGGTATTCCTGCGTCGGCGTCGCGCGCGTCGGGCGGGGTTGCCGCCTGGCGGCGGCGATCGTCGTTGAAGGCGCGGGTTCGAGCTTCGATTCTGGCGGCATTCGCGGGGCCGGTCAATCTGGCGGGACCGGCGGCGGCCCCGCCGGATCGACCGGCCCTGTCATTCAGCCGGCGCCGGGGACGACCGAGTTCGCATAGACATCGCGGACACGCGCGAGATCCTCGGGCGTGTCGACGCCCGGTGCCGGCGTGCCGGTCGTGATCGCGACGACGATGCGGTGGCCGTGCCAGAGCGCCCGGAGCTGTTCCAGCGCCTCGAAGCGCTCGATCGGCGCGGGGGGAAGCGCGGGGAACGCGCGCAGGAAACCGACCCGGTACGCATACAGCCCGTAGTGCCGGTAGAGCGGCAGCCCGGCCGGAATGCGGGTGCGGTCGGCGGCGAAATCGTCGCGTGCCCAGGGAATGGTCGCGCGGCTGAAATACAGCGCGTAGCCCGCGCGGTCCAGCACGACCTTGACCACGTTCGGATTGAAGGCCTCGTCGGGGTCGGCGATCAGGTGACAGGCGGTCGCCATCGCGGCATCCGCGTGCGCGGCGAGGAGCCGCGCGACGTCGCCGATCAGCGCGGGTTCGAGCAGCGGCTCGTCGCCCTGGACGTTGACGACGATGGCCGTGTCGGGCAATCCGAGCTGCTCCGCGGCCTCGGCCAGGCGGTCGGTGCCGGTCGGATGATCGGCGCGCGTGATGCAGGCGACGAAGCCGTGCGCGCGCACCGCGGCGGCGATCCGGTCGTCGTCGGTGGCGACGACGACGCGCTCTGCGCCTGCCGCCTGCGCGCGCTGCGCGACGCGGACGATCATCGGGACGCCCCCGATCTCCTCCAGCGGCTTGCCCGGGAAGCGGGTCGACGCGTAGCGGGCGGGGATCAGGACGGTGAAGCCGGCCGCGCTCACTCGTACTCTGCCGGCTCGAGGCGGCGGGCCTCGTCCTCCAGCATCACCGGGATGCCGTCCCGGATGGGGTAGGCGAGGCGCGCGGACTTCGAGACCAGCTCCTGCTTCTCCCGGTTGTACGTGAGCGGACCCTTGGTCACGGGGCAGACAAGGATTTCAAGCAGCTTGGGATCCACGGATCTTCTCCTCGACGAGCGCGACGAACGCCGGATCGATGCTTGCCCGCACCGGCAGATACCAGCTGCGATCGTCGGCAAATCCAGCGCATTTTACCGCATCCTTTTCGGTCATCAGGATCGCGGTCGCGCCGGGCAGCGCGAGATCGGCGGCGGTGTACGGATGGTGATCGGCGAACGCGTGCGCGACGGCGCGTATCCCGAGCGCCTCGAGCCGGGCGAAGAAGCGCCCCGGATTGCCGATGCCGGCCAGCGCATGCACGCCGGCCCCGGCGAATGCCGCCGCGCCGGCGGTGAGCTGCGGCGCGTTCACGCGGTGGAACGTCGCGCCTTCGAGCGTCATCGGCCACGCGCCGGGCCATCCGCCCCCCTTGCCGGGCGCTGCCGCACCCGCGGCGTCGACCAGCGCGACAACGGCATCGACCGTGGCGAGCCGCGCCGGCGCGTCGCGCAGGGGGCCCGCAGGCAGCCGCCATCCGTTGCCGAGCCCGCGCGCGCCGTCGATCACGGCGATCTCGACGTCGCGCGCAAGGCGCAGGTGCTGCAGGCCGTCGTCGGCCAGCAGCACGTCGCGATCCGGATGCGCGGCCAGCAGCGCGCGCGCGGCCGCGACGCGATCGACGGCGACCGCGACGGGAAAGCCGCGGCGCGCGAGCAGCAGCGGCTCGTCGCCGGCGACCCCGGCGCCGGTCGTCGCGGTCACGAGCAGCGGCGCGGCGCCGGCCGCCGCGGCGCGCCCGTAGCCGCGGCTCACGATGCCCGGCCGCCATCCGCGCGCGGCCAGCGCCTCGGCCAGCGCCGCGACGAGCGGCGTCTTGCCGGTACCGCCCACGGTGACGTTGCCGATGACGACCACCGGCACTGGCAGCCGCTGTGCGTGCAGCCATTGCCGCCGGTAGAGGATCGCGCGGGTCGCGGCCACGCCCGCGTACAGCGGCGACAGCGGCGCGAGCGCCGCCGTCAGCGCGGTGAGATGCGGGGAATACCAGGCAGCGACGAGGCGGTCGGCGAAGCGCATGGCGGGCGAATCCTTCGCGCCGCGGCAACGGCCGGCGCCGTCACTTGGCGGCGGACTGCGTCGCGAACGTGATGTGGATCAGCCCCGCCGTGCGCGCCGCTTCCATCACGTGGATCACCGACTGGTGCGTGGCATTGGCGTCGGCGTTGATGATCACGACCGGGTCCTTCGCGTCGCCGCCGGCTCGCTTCAGCAGCTCGGCCAGCGCGGCGACGGTGGTGAACGCGAACACCGAGCGATCGATCACGTAGCGGCCCTGCGCGTCGATGCCGACGTTGATCTCCTTCGGCCGCTGCTTCATCTGGTCGGCGTCGGCTTCCGGCAGCGTGATCTGCAGCTCGGCGACGCGCTGGTAGGTCGTCGTCACCATCAGGAAGATGAGGATGACGAGCAGCACGTCGATCAACGGGATGAAGTTGATCTCGGGGTCTTCCTTCGCGCGTGCGCCTCGGAAATTCATCGCTGCCGGTCGCCCGCGGGCGTCAGTGGCGCTCGCCGTGGGCGAAGTCGACGAGGCGGATCGCCTGCTGTTCCATCTCGATCACGAGGTCGTCGACGCGCGAGCGGAAATGGCGATAGAAGATCATGCTGGGGATCGCGACGATCAGGCCGAACGCCGTGTTGTAGAGCGCGACCGAGATGCCGTGCGCGAGTTGGGTGGGGTTCGCCCCCGCCGCCGTCGTCGAGCCGAAGATCTCGATCATCCCGACCACGGTGCCGAAAAGACCCAGCAGCGGCGACATCGCGGCGATCGTGCCCAGCGTCGTCAGGAAGCGGCCGAGGTCATGCGCGACGATGCCGCCGGTCTCCTCGATGGCCTCCTTCATCACCGGCCGCGGCGCGCGCACGTTGCCGAGCCCCGCGGCGAGGATGCGTCCCAGCGGCGCCTCGTTGGCGATCTTCGCGAGCTGCTCGGGCGAGCCGCCGGTCTGCCGGAACTCGGCCAGCACGCGCTCGACCATCCCCGTCGGGGCGACGATCGACTGGCGCAGCGACCACAGGCGCTCAAAGATGAGCGCGAGCGCGACCACCGACGCAAAGATCAACGGCCAGATCGGCCAGCCGGCCGCTTGAATGATGGACCACACGTGGGGATGCTCCGATGCGGGAAAACGGCTTCAAGGGTAGCGTGGCGGCCCCGATTCGGCAAGCGAAGACCCTGCGCGGCGGCGGGGTGCATCGCGATCGGCGGAAGGGTGCGACGCATCGGCCAGCGTCGCGGTGATCGCGGCGCCGGCCAGCACGATCAGCCAGCAGAGGTAGATCCAGACCAGGAACACGGGCAGCGCGGCGAGCGCACCGTAGACCAACTGGTAGGTCGGCACCTGCGTCAGGTAGAACGCGAAGCCCTGCTTCGCCACTTCGAACGCGACCGCCGCGGGCGCGGCGCCCGCCAGCGCATGGCGCCACGCGACCGGCCGCCAGGGCACGATCGCGTACATCAGCGTCAGCGCCGCGGCGGTGAAGAGGAGCGGCAGCGGCTTGGCCAGGAGTTCGGCCACCGGCCAGCGCAGCGGCACCGCCGCCAGCGACTGCGTGATGAACCACGTCGTGATCGACAGGCTGGCGCCCAGCAGCACCGGCCCCGCCGTGAGCCCCAGCGCGTAGACCACGATCCGGCGCCCGAGCGGACGCCGGCGCCGGACGCCCCAGATCAGGTTGATCTCGCGCTCGACCGTCGCCGCGGCGAGCGTCGCCGTGACGCCGATGAGGACGATCGACAGTCCCGTCAGGTTCGCCGCCTTCTCGGTGAACTCGCGGATGTACTGGTGGACGACGGTGTCCGCGCTGGCGGGAAGCATATGCCGCAGCAGGAACACCTCCAGCGCGTCGAGCCACTGCTGGAACACCGGGAAGCGCGCGACGAACGTCAACGCGACGGTGCCGAGCGGCACCAGCGCGAGCAGCGTCGTGAAGGCGAGGCTGCCGGCGGTCTTGGCGAGGCCGATCGCGCGCAAGCGCTGCGCGACCCGCCACGCGAAGGCGGCGACCGCGAAGAGAGGGGAGCGCGTCACCGGTTCCCCCCGCGCCGGCGTCGGTCGCATCGATCGCGTAGCCCGGGTTGAGCGCACGCGAAACCCGGGTCGACCGTGCCGATCCGGACAACCACCCGGGTTTCGCTCCGCTCAACCCGGGCTACGCGATTCCGAGCCACATCGGTCCGGGCCATGCTGCCGGCTCAGAGGATGCGATGGACGCACCACCACGCGATCGCCGAGATGAACGCGCTGCAGGGAATCGTCAGCACCCAGGCCCAGACGATCCGCTCGGCGACGCCCCAGCGCACGGCAGACAGCTTGTGCGTCGCGCCGACGCCGATGATCGCGCCGGTGATCGTGTGCGTCGTCGACACCGGGATCCCGAGCCCGGTGGCGAGGAACAGCGTGATCGCGCCGCCGGTCTCCGCGCAGAAGCCGCCGACCGGGCGCAGCTTCGTGATGCGCATCCCCATGGTCTTGACGATCCGCCAGCCGCCGAACAGCGTGCCGAGCGCCATCGCCGCCTGACAGGAGAGAACCACCCAGAACGGCACGTTGAACTCGGGCCCCGTCATTCCCGCCGCGAACAGCAGCATCGCGATGATGCCCATCGTCTTCTGCGCGTCGTTGCCGCCGTGGCCCAGGCTGTAGAGCGACGCCGACACGAGCTGCAGCCGGCGGAACCAGCGGTCGACCTTGTTCGGGCGCGTGCGGAAGAACAGCCACGCGACGCCTGTCATCAGCAGCATCCCGAGCACGAAGCCCAGCATGGGCGACAGCACGATGGCGAGGCTGATCTTGAGGAAGCCGCTGCCGACCAGCGCGTGCACGCCGCCCTTGGCCACCGCGGCGCCGCCAAGGCCGCCGATCAGCGCGTGCGACGACGACGACGGCAGGCCGTACCACCAGGTGATCACGTTCCACGCGATCGCCCCGACGAGCGCGCCCATGATCACGTAGGCGTCGACGATCGACGGCTCGATGACGCCCTTGCCGATCGTGTTCGCCACCGACAGGCCGAACACGGCGAACGCGATGAAGTTGAAGAACGCCGCCCACGCCACCGCCCACTGCGGGCGCAGGACGCGCGTGGAAACCACCGTCGCGATCGAGTTCGCGGCGTCGTGGAACCCGTTCATGAAGTCGAACGCGAGCGCCAGGACGACCAGGAACGCGATCATCTCGATGCCGATGGTACCGGCGCCGCTCATGAATTTTCCAGCACGATGCCTTCGATGATGTTGGCGACGTCCTCCGCCTTGTCGGTAACGCCTTCGAGGAGCTGGTAGACCTCCTTCAGCTTGATGATCTGCTTCACGTCCGGCTCTTCGCGGAAGAGCTTCGCCACCGCCGAGCGGAACACGAAGTCTGCCTCGCTCTCGAGGCGGTCGATCTCGCCGCAGAGGCGAAGGATCGCGTCGGCGTTGGTCATCGACTCGAGCTTGGCGACCGCATCCTTGACCTTGACCGTGCAGGACACGCAGATCTCGGCGAGCTTCTGCGCGTCGGGCGTCACCGCCTTGACGTCGTAGAGGAACAGGCAGGTCGCCACGTCCTCCATCAGGTCGAGGATGTCGTCCATGGCGTTGATCAGCTGGTGGATCTCGTCGCGGTCGAGCGGCGTGATGAAGGTCCGGTGCAGCAGCTGGATCGTCTGGTGCGTGACCTGGTCGGCCTTCTTCTCGCACTTCTCGATCGCGCGGCTGCGGCGTTCGAGCTGCGACAGGTCGGCGAGCAGCGCCTGCAATTCCAGCGCCGCCTGCGCGGCGAGGTCGGCGTGCTCGTTGAAAAAATCGAAGAACTTCCCTTCGCGGGGCAGGAGCGCCATTGTCCATCCGTCCGTTGTAGTCGTTCGCCACCCGATTATCGCATTGCGGGATGCGGGGGAACCGAATGGCGGCCACGCGTGTCCATCGGATGTCCCCGATGAAAGCGGCGCCACCGGCGGTGTAAGCTTGCGGCCACAGTGCCGGCCACCCCACCCCGGTGCGCAAGACAGGGGCTCGCCGCCCTGCCGCCGATCGCCGTCCCCCCATTGCCGGAGCGCTTCGATGACCATGAACCCTGCAGCCGTCCCCAACGTCGAAACCGCCGTCCTCGGCGGCGGCTGCTTCTGGTGCCTCGAGGCGGTGTTCGACGACCTCGAGGGCGTCCGCGCCGTGGAGTCGGGGTACGCGGGCGGCCCGCGCCCGAACCCGACGTACGACGACGTATGCAGCGGCAGCACCGGGCATGCGGAGGTCATCCGCATCACGTTCGACCCCGCCGTGCTCGCGTTCCGCGACCTCCTGACCGTGTTCTTCACGATCCACGACCCGACCACCCGCAACCGGCAGGGCAACGACGTCGGCACGCAGTACCGGTCGGTGATCTTCTGCCAGACGGCCGCGCAGCGCGCGACGGCGGAGGCCGTCGTCGCCGAGCTGTCGGCGGCCGGCCTGTGGAAGGGCCCGATCGTCACCGAGATCGCGGATGCGGCCCCCTTCTTCGAGGCCGAGGGCTACCACCAGGACTACTTCGCCAGGAACGGCCGCCAGCCGTACTGCCAGGCGGTCGTCGCGCCCAAGGTCGCGAAATTCCGGCAGCATTTCGCCGCGCGCGTGAAGCGCAAGGCGATCGCCTCCTGACGCGCCGGGACTACGTCCGAACGCCCCGCCGCATCATCCAGCCGCCCGTGGCGAGGCAGGCGCCGACGGACCAGAACACCGGCCCCAGCCCGAGCGACGAGCCGACCGCGCCGAACAGGAGCGGCACGCCCACCGACGTCGACTGGACGAGCGACATCCGCACGCCGACGGCCTCGCCGACGCGTCCCGCCGGCGCGTGCGTGTGCAGCAGCGACATCACCATCGGCTGTCCCGCTCCCATGCCGAGGCCCAGCACGAACGACAGCGCCGCGAGCACCAGCGCATCGTGCGAGAACGGGAACACGAGGAATACGGCGCCGCCGACGACCAGCGCCGCCGTCAGCACCTGCTGCTCGGTCCAGCGGCGCGCGATCCACGGCATCAGCAGCCGCACGACGAAGGTGGCGGCGCCGAACGTCGCGAGCACCATGCCGATCTGCGAGGCCGTCAGCCCGACCCGCTGGCCGTAGATCGGCACGAACGTGGTGTGCAGGTCCCAGCCGGCGGAAAGGAGCGAGTTGACGATGAACACCTGCCGCAGCGTGCGATGGCGGAACAGCGCGCGGACGCCGCCCTGGCGCGCGACGGCCTCGCGCTGCGGTCCCGGCAGCGCGAACCGGTTGAGGGCGAGCACGGCAACGGGCAGGAGTGCGATCACGGCCATCACCGCGAACGCCGCGGCATAGCCGTAGTGGTCGATGGAGAAGCCGGCCAACAGCGGCCCGATGAATCCCGACACCGAGTAACCGAGCGCCAGTATCCCGAAGTTGCGGACGCGGTCGCGGACCTCGCCCATCTCGCCGGCCACCCGCTGCGTGGCGAGCTGGAAGACCATGAACGACACGCCGGCGAGGGTGGCGGAAAGGTAGAGCGCCGGCAACCCGCGCCAGAAGAACGGGATCGCGCACCCGACGGCGAGGCCGAACGACCCGGCCAGCATCGGGACGCGCACGCCGATGCGGTCGGACAGGCGCCCCGCCGCGATCGCACAGAGCATCGGCAGCAGGGCGAACAGCGCCATCAGCACGCCGACCGTGAACGGCGACCCGCCATTCTTCAGCGCCTCGAGGGAGACGATGATGCGGGTCCCCGCGAGCGCCGTGTGATTGGCGATGCCGAGCGGGATGAGGAGCGCCAGCTCGCGCGGAATCTGGCCTGCAGCTGCCTTCTTCAAGGGCTCGGCCTACTCGACGATCGTCCGCGACGCGACGCGAACGCTATCTGCCTCCGGCACCGATTCGCCCCGGT
Source organism: Bordetella parapertussis (assembly GCA_943331295.2). GTDB lineage: Bacteria > Pseudomonadota > Gammaproteobacteria > Burkholderiales > Casimicrobiaceae > CAIWHR01. The sequence goes on from CALQLA020000016.1 coordinate 30,724, forward strand.
CGCATCGTCGCTCCGCGGGGCCCCTGCTCGCGAGCTGACTGGACTACCTTCGTGCTTCGCGCTCCGGTGTTCGCCGTCGTTCGGGCTCACGGTGCCAACCGGTCGATGATCCAGCCCGCCGCGCCGCGGCGGTAGCGGACGCGGTCGTGCCGCCGCGAGCGGCGTCCCTGCCAGAACTCGAGTGCGACCGGCGCGAGGCGGTAGCCGCCCCAATGCGGAGGCCGCGGCACCGCATCGCCGGCGTCGCGGAACTCCGCCTCCACCGCGGCGAACCGGGCTTCGAGCTCTGCAACGCCGGCGATGGCCCGGCTCTGCGGCGACGCCCATGCGGCGAGCCGCCACGACCGCGAACGGGTCGCGAAGAACGCGTCCGCCTGCGCGGTGTCGACGGGCGTGACGTCGCCCTCGATGCGTACCTGCCGGTGCAATTCCGCCCAGTGGAACACCAGCGCCGCCTGCGGATGCGCGGCGAGCTGGGCGGCCTTGCCACCGCCGTGGCTGGTGTAGAAGACGAACCCCTGCGGGTCGAAGCCCCGGAGCAGCACGATGCGCGCCGCGGGCCGGCCATCGCGGCCGATCGTTGCCAGCGTCATCGCGTCGGGCTCGGGCATCGCAGCGCGCAGGGCATCGGCGTGCCAGCGGCCGAACTGCGCATAAGGGTCGGGATCGACCCCGCCTTCGTCGAGCGTGGCGAGCGTGCAGTCGGTGCGCAGGTCGGCGAGGTTCGAGGGGGGCTGCATGCCGGCCGGCGGTCCGTTGGCGTATCGGGTGGCACGACCGCGACTGCGGCCGCGAGATCAGGGTGGCGCGGGCGAATGGGGCAAGCGCGCGATCGGCCATATTACGCCGTTCGCCGCCGCGCGTCCGATAGCGGTCCGCGGCGCGTTGCCGCACGGGCTCCCGCCCAATGAAAAAACCCCTCCCCGGGCATTCCCTTCCTCTGGGAATGCGGTATAGTTTCTCGCGATGAAGCAGGAATCACCCCTGACAGGAGGGACTGCTTCAGTATGTTCGGCGTTACGTCGCGCATCTACTCATAGGAAGGAGAACTATGGCTACTGCCAAGAAAGCTGCAAAGAAGCCCGCCGCCAAGAAGCCCGCCGCCAAGAAGCCCGCAGCGAAGAAGCCTGCTGCCAAGAAAGCGGTCGCCAAGAAGGCCCCCGCGAAAAAGGCCCCGGCGAAGAAGGCTGCTGCGAAGAAACCCGCCGCCAAGCGCACGCCGAATGCCGCGTTCATGAAGCCGATGACTCCGTCGGCGATGCTCTCGGCCGTCGTCGGCGCCGTTCCCCTGCCGCGCACGGAAGTGACGAAGAAGATCTGGGCCTACATCAAGAAGAACAACCTGCAGGACGCCATCAACAAGCGCCTCATCAACGCTGACGAAAAGCTGAAGGCCGTGTTCGGCGGCAAGAAGCAGGTGTCGATGTTCGAGATGACCAAGCTGGTGTCGAACCACCTGAAGTAGGCACGACCGCGTTCCCGTTCTTCAACGGAACGATGCCACGGCCGGCCGGGCTCAACCCGCCGGCCGTGATTTTTTGCAAGGAGCGTCGCGCATGGAAGTGAACACCGCGACCGACGCGCAGAACCCGCCCATCCGCGATACCCGGCCCACCCTCTCCGTCGTCGTTCCTGCGTACAACGAGGAGGAGGTGCTGCCCGAGTTCCATCGCCGGCTCGCCGCGACGCTCGACGGCGTCGATGCCGCGGCGGAGATCATCTACATCAACGACGGCAGCAGCGACGGCACGCTGGCCGTGCTGCGCGCGCTGCGCGACGCCGACGAGCGCGTCGCGGTCATCAATCTCTCGCGCAACTTCGGCAAGGAAGTGGCGATGACCGCCGGCCTCGATCACGCCGGCGGCGATGCCGTCGTCGTCATCGACTCCGACCTGCAGGATCCCCCGGAACTCATCCCCGGGATGATCGCCGCCTGGCGCCAGGGGCACGACGTCGTGCTGATGCGTCGCCGGAGCCGCGCGCAGGAAAGCTGGCTCAAGAAGGCCACCGCGCGCGCGTTCTACCGCACCATCGGCCGCATGGGCACGATCGAGATCCCCGAGAACGTCGGCGACTTCCGGCTGCTGTCGCGGCGCGCCATCGTCGCGCTGCGCCGCTTCCCCGAGCGCAGCCGGTTCATGAAGGGTCTCTTCGCGTGGATCGGGTTCCCGACCGCGGAAATCGATTACGACCGCGACGGGCGCTTCGCCGGCGAGACGAAGTGGAACTACTGGCGGCTGTGGAACTTCGCGCTGGAAGGCATCACGTCGTTCTCGGTGGTGCCGTTGAAGATCGCCAGCTACATGGGCCTCGTCGCCGCGCTCGCCGCGTTCGTGCGCGGCGTGTACGTGATCGGCAAGACGCTGATCTACGGCGACCCGGTCGCCGGCTACCCGACGCTCGTCGTGCTGATCCTCTTCTTCGGCGGGCTGCAGCTGATGGCGCTCGGCATCATCGGCGAGTACCTCGCGCGGATGTTCATCGAGGTCAAGGAACGGCCGCTCTACCTCGTCGCCGACAGCCTGCCCCCGGCGCAGCCGATCGGCCCGCCACCCTCCGGCGCCGCCGGCACGGCAGGCAGCGCATGGCCCTTGCGCTGACCGGACGCGAGCGGCAGTGGCTCGCGTTGTCGGTGCTGGCCGCGGTGGCCGTGCGCCTCGTCACGCTCGGCGCGTATCCGCTGATGGACACGACCGAGGCGCGCTACGCCGAGATCGCGCGCAAGATGCTCGAGACGGGCGACTGGCTCGTGCCGCAGTTCGCCTACGGGGTCCCGTTCTGGGGCAAGCCGCCGCTGTCGATGTGGCTCACCGCGGCGTCGATGGCGGTCTTCGGCGCCAACGAATTCGGCGCGCGCCTCCCGTCGTTCCTGCTGTTCGTGGGCAGCGCCGTGTTCGTGCACTGGCTCGCGCGGCTGCGCGGGGGGAGCGACCGCGCGCTCTGGACCGTGGCGGCCTACGGTGCGCTCGCGATCGTCTACGTCTCCGCCGGCGCGGTCATGACCGACCCCGCGCTGGCGTTCGGCACGACGATGGCGATGGTGGGATTCTGGATCGCGGCGCGCGGGCCCGCGTCGTTGCGCGGTGTCAGCGGACTCGGGTTCTTCGCCGGCCTGGCGGTCGGCCTGCTCGCCAAGGGCCCGGTCGCCGCCGTGCTGATCTTCGTTCCGCTCGGCGCGTGGACGCTGTGGCGGCGCGAGTGGGGCCTCGTCTGGCGGGCGCTGCCGTGGTTCCGCGGCGCGCTGCTGACCGCGCTGATGGTCGTGCCGTGGTACTGGGCGGCGGAGCGCGCGTCGCCGGGCTTCCTCGAGTATTTCCTCGTCGGCGAGCACTGGAAGCGCTTTGTCGAGGCGGGCTGGACCGGCGACCTGTACGGCGCCGCGCACGCGCGACCACGGGGAATGATCTGGCTGTTCTGGATCGCCGCGGCGCTGCCGTGGACGCTGCTCCTGCCCGCGTGGTTCGCGCGGAGCGCGGCGCGCCGGCGCACCGATGTGCAACGGTTCAGGCGCGGCGGCTGGCTCGCCTACCTGCTGCTGTGGGCGGTGACGCCGATGCTGTTCTTCAGCGTGTCCGGCAACGTGCTGCTCACCTACGTGCTGCCCGGCATGCCGGCGTTCGCGCTGCTGGTGTGCGAGTTCTGGCGCCCGGCCGGCGTCGATCGCCGGGGCCTGCGGGCCGCGGTCCGGTGGATGATCGCCGGCGTGCTGGCGCTGCCGGTCATGGTCATGTTCGCCATCGCGGCGTTCGACTATCGCGCGGAAAACCAGTACTCGCACAAGGCGCTGCTGAAGATGTTCACGCTGCTGCAGGTGGAGCCCGCGCAGCGGCTCGTGTACCTCGGGCAGCAGCCGGTGTCCGCGGAGTTCTATTCGCGCGGCAAGGCCATCAAGGTGCGCAACGCGGCGGCGCTCGAGCCCTACCTCGCCGACCCGATCCCCGATTTCATCGTCGCGCGCGACGTCGACTTCGACAAGCTCACTGCGCAGCGGCGCGCGCAGCTCGCGCACCAGGGCACTTTCGGCGAGTACCGGCTGTACCGCGAGGTCCTGCGCTGACGGCGGAACAGCCGCCGGCCCCTCAGGCCAGCGGCTGCATCGCCTTCGCGACGGCCGGACGGGCCGCCAGCGCGGCGCCCCAGCGCTCGAGGTGCGGGAGCCCGCCGGCCGTGTCCGCCAGCGCCCTGTGCGCCACCCAGAGCGGGTAGAGCGCGAAGTCGGCGAACGACAGCTCGTCGGCCAGCCACGCGCGATCGGCGAGCCGGTCGTCGGCGACCTTGAGGAACCGGAGCAACCGCTCGCCGAAGAACGCGACGTCGGCCGGGGATTTTTCCGGTGCCATCGTGGCGAGCAGGAACATCGACATCGACGCGCCGACGCAGTCGGTCAACGCCAGCATGCTCCACTGCAGCGCCAGCGCGCGCCGCACCGGGTCGCGCGGCATGAACCGGCCGGTCTTCTCGGCGAGATAGAGGCCGATCGCGCCCGACTGCGACAGCGTGACCGTGGCGCCGCCGGGCCCGTCCGGATCGACGATCGCCGGCACCGCGCCCGCCGGATTGATCGCGAGGAACGCCGGCGCCAGCTGGTCGCCCTGCATCAGGTTGATCCGGTGCAGCCGGTACGGCAGCCCGCACTCCTCCAGCATGATGCCGACGCGCTGCGCGTTGGACGTCTGCCAGGCGTAGAAATCGATCATCGTCTCCCCCTGCGATGGCGCCGGCTCCCCGGCGCCGTCGTCACTTCGCGGCCCGCAGCGCGGCGATCCGCTCTTCGATCGGCGGGTGCGTCGCGAACAGCGCCATCACGCCGCCCTTGTCGGTGATGCCAAAGCCGGACAGCGTTTTCGGCAGCTCGCCGGGGGCGAGGCCCCCCAGCCGCGCCAGCGCGTTCACCATCGGCGTCGGCGAGCCCATGTAGCGCGCCGAGCCGGCATCGGCGCGGAACTCGCGCTGGCGCGAGAACCACGCGACGATGATCGACGCCAGGATGCCGAACACGATCTGGCAGACCATCACGGTGATGAAGTAGCCGGGCCCCGTGCCGCGCTCGCTGCGGAACACCGTGCGGTCGACGATGCTGCCGACGATGCGCGCGAAGAACACGACGAAGGTGTTGACGACGCCCTGGATGAGCGTGAGCGTGACCATGTCGCCGTTCGCGACGTGCGCCACCTCGTGGGCCAGCACCGCCTCGACCTCCTCCTTGTTCATCGACTGCAGGAGACCGGTGGAAACGGCCACCAGCGCCGAGTTCTTGAATGCCCCGGTGGCGAACGCGTTGGGCTCGCCCTCGTAGATGGCCACTTCGGGCATCCCGATACCGGCCTTCGCCGCCAGCCGGCGCACGGTGTCGACCAGCCACGCCTCGTGGGCGTTGGCCGGCTGCTCGATCACGTGGGCGCCGGTCGACCATTTGGCGGCGGTCTTCGAGATCAGCAGCGAGATGATCGAGCCGGTGAAGCCGACGACGGCCGAGAAGGCGAGCAGCTGCCCGTAGTTCAGCCCCGCCTGCGAATTTCCGGCGTTGCCGAGGCCCAGGAACTGCAGGACCACCGACAGCACGAGCAGGACGGCGATGTTGGTGACGAGGAAGAGAACGATGCGTTTCATGGCAATGGAACCCCGGGTCGGTCTGAAGGCGCCGCCATCTTACGCGACTCGCGGACAGGCGGCGCGCCGGCGGCGAAACCCCAGATGGGGCCGCCGGCGGAAAACTCAACCGCCGCCCTGGCGGTCGCGGGAATCGCGCAGCGTCACGGAGCGGTTGAATACGGGCCGCCCCGCCGCGTGGTCCTTCAGGTCGGCCACGAAGTAGCCGTGCCGCTCGAACTGGAACTGATCGCCCGCGGCCGCGGCGACCAGCGCGGGCTCGACGTAGGCTGTGATCACGCGCTTCGACTCCGGATGGATGTCGTCGAGGTAATTGCGTTCCGCTTCCTCGACCACGTCGTCCTCCTCGCCGGCGACGACCAGCTTTGCGGCGGCGACGGTCGCCGCATCGGCGGCCTCCGCGGGCACGCCCCAGGGATTGCGCGAACCGGGGAACGGGACCGCGAACAACCGGTCGTAGAGCCGCACTTCGGCGGGCTGCGCGTGTGCCGCCGACAGCCAGTGCAGGTTGCCCTTGACCTTGCGCGCGTCGGCGCCTGGCGTCCCGCTGCGGGTTTCGGGGTCGTACGTGCAGTGCACCGCGACCACGTTGCCGTCGGCATCGCGGTCGGCGCCGACGCACCGGATGATGTACCCGTAGCGCAGCCGCGCCTCGGCCCCGGGCGCCAGCCGGAAGTAGCCCTTCGGCGGGTTTTCCTGGTAGTCCTCGCGCTCGATCCACAGCTCGCGCGAGAACGGCAGCGCGCGCCGGCCCAGTTCCTCGTGATGCGGGTGGTTCGGCGCGAAGCACTCCTCGGTCGCGCCCTCCGGATAGTTGTCGATCACGAGCCGCACCGGATCGAGCACCGCGATGCGCCGCTGCGCGCTGGCGTTGAGGTCCTCGCGCATGCAGTCCTCGAGCACGCTCATGTCGATCCAGGAATCGGATTTCGACACGCCGATGCGCTCGGCGAAAAGGCGGAAGCCGCCGGGCGTGAAGCCGCGCCGCCGCGCGCCGACCAGCGTGGGCATCCGGGGATCGTCCCAGCCGTCGACGTGGCCGTTGCTGACGAGCTCGATCAGCCGGCGCTTCGACAGCACGACGTAGGTGAGGTTGAGCCGTGCGAACTCGTACTGCTGGGGCAGCGGCCGCAGGAGCTGGCCGTCGCCGGCCAGCTTCTCGATCACCCAGTCATAGAGCGGCCGGTGGTCCTGGAACTCGAGCGTGCAGATGGAGTGCGTGATCCGCTCCAGCGCGTCGGAGATCGCATGGGTGTAGTCGTAGAGCGGGTAGATGCACCACTTGTCGCCGGTGCGGTGATGCGACTCGTGGCGGATCCGGTAGATCGCCGGGTCGCGCATGTTGAGGTTGGGGCTCGCCATGTCGATCTTGAGGCGCAGCACGTGGGCGCCGTCCGGGAACTCGCCGGCGCGCATCCGCCGCAGCAGGTCGCGATTCTCGGCGACCGTGCGCTCGCGGTAAGGGGACGCGGCACCCGGCTGCGTCAGCGTGCCGCGCGTCGCGCGGACTTCGGCGGCGGACTGGCTGTCGACGTACGCGAGCCCGTGTTCGACGAACCATTCGGCGAACGCGTAGAGCTGGTCGTAGTAGTCGGAGGCGTGGTAGCGGCGAGCACCCCAGTCGAAGCCGAGCCAGCGGACCGAGTCGGCGATCGAATCCTCGAACTCGACGTCCTCCTTGGCCGGGTTCGTGTCGTCGAACCGCAGGTGGCAGACGCCGCCGTTCTCGGCCGCAAGGCCGAAGTTGAGGCAGATCGACTTGGCGTGGCCGTAGTGCAGGTAGCCGTTGGGCTCGGGCGGAAAGCGCGTGACCACCCGGCCGTCGTATTTGCCGGTCCGGTTGTCCTCGTTGATGATGACGCGCAGGAAGTTGGACGCGGGTGGGGCGACGGCGGCGGCAGCGTGGGCACGGCCCGGGCGCGGGGCGCCGCCCCGCGACGGTGCGGCCGGATTCTTCGGCGTACCGTTTTGCGGCGTTGCAGCATTAGTCATCGCGTACTCATGAACAATTTCGGATCGTTCGGCATTCTAACCGCCTCCTCGGTCGCCGTCATCGACCCCGCCGCGGCATTCTCATTCGGGCACCCCGCAAACCCGCGCCAGATAAGGCTCTCCGGGCGGTCGCCGACCCTTGCGGACAGGGGTTTTCCACAAATGCTGTGGATAAAATTGTGCATATCTTGTAAATTCGAGCGCTAAGTAGTGCGCCTGTCGCAAAAAGCGTTGCAATGCCCAATTTAGCACCGACTTTTTATCATTTATAATCAATTTGTTAGAACGACTTTCCCGGGCGCCTGCGCCGCCGCTGCGTGACAGGCAGCAGGGCGCAGCCTAAGCCAAACGGCATCCAATTTGTCCACGACAAACGCCATCGAATTGGGCTATTGTCCATAGCCCGCCACCACCCTTCACCCGAATGAAGCCTCCCCGCGGTTCTGGCACTGCACCCACGCCGGATGGCGAGATTTCGCCCCCGCCGGCGGCCGCGGGCGACGCCGCCGCCGCCCGCCTCCGCGGGCCGGCAGTGCTGCCGGTTTCGCTGCTGGTGAGTTCGGCCCGGCTGCTGCTCGAGCGCCACCTCGGGCTGGTCTGGGTCGCCGGAGAGATCTCCAATTTCACGCGCGCCGCGTCCGGCCACTGCTATTTCAACCTGAAGGACGCGCAGGCGCAGGTACGTTGCGTGTTCTTCCGGCACAAGGCGCAGTACGTGGGATTTCCGCTGCGCGACGGCCTGCAGGTCGAGGTGCGCGCCACCGCTTCGATCTACGAGGCCCGCGGCGAGTTCCAGCTCAACGTCGAGACGCTGCGGCAGGCGGGCCTGGGCGCGCTCTATGAGCGCTTCGCCCGGCTGAAGGCGCGGCTCGACGCCGCCGGCTGGTTCGCCGCCGAGCGGAAGCGGCCGCTGCCGGCGTTTCCGCGGGCGGTGGGGCTCGTCACCTCCACCCGCGCCGCCGCGCTGTCGGACCTCCTGACCACGCTCGCGCGGCGCTGGCCGGCGCTTCGCGTCATCGTCTACCCGACCGCCGTGCAGGGCGAAGGCGCGGCCGCCGAGATCGCGCAGGCGATCCGCACGGCCAATGCGCGCGCCGAAGTCGACGTGCTGATCGTCGGCCGCGGCGGCGGCTCGATCGAGGACCTGTGGGCCTTCAACGAGGAAGCGGTGGCCGAGGCGGTCCACGAATCGGCGCTGCCCGTGGTGTCGGCGGTCGGGCACGAGACGGATTTCACGATCTGCGATTTCGTCGCCGACGTGCGGGCGCCGACGCCGACCGCCGCGGCCGAGCTGGTGGCCCCCGACCAACGCGCCGTGCTGCGCGACGTCGCCGGCCTGCGGATGCGCTGGCAGCAGGCGCAGCGCCGCGCGCTGGAAGCGCGGATGCAGCAGGTCGACGGCCTCGCGCGGCGCCTCGTCCACCCCGCGGCCCGGCTCGCGCAGCAGGCGCGCGAACTGGCGGCCCAGGGGCAGCGCCTCGTCCAGGCGATGCGCTACCGGATCGACGGCAGCCGCCACGCGCTGGAAGGGCCCACGCGCCGGCTCGCGTGGCAGTTCCGCCAGCCGCTGCCGCAGGTCGCCCGCGTCGCCGCCGCCGGGGACGCATTGCGCGCGGCGCTTCCCGCGCGGCTGGCAACGCTCGATGTGCGGCTCGCGACGCTCGGCCGCAACCTTGCCCACCTCAACCCGCAATCGGTGCTGGAGCGCGGCTACGCGATCGTCACGACCGCGGACGGCACCGTGGTGCAGGATGCGTCGCGCCTCGCCCCCGGCGACACCGTCGCGCTGTCGTTCGCGCGCGGACGCGCCGACGCGAGGATCGAGCGGGTGCAGGAACAGGACCCGTAGCCAGGCGTTACGCCTCGTCGGGCTCGGGGTCGTCCACCGGCGCGGCGCGCCGCAGCTGCGCGATGGCGTCGGCCGGGGCCTGCGCGGCGATCCGCGGGGTCGCGGTCGTCACGTCGGCGTTCTGCGCGCGGTGCCGCAGCGCGTGGTCCATCAGCACGATCGCCATCATCGCCTCGGCGATCGGCGTGGCGCGGATGCCGACGCAGGGGTCGTGGCGGCCGTGCGTGTTGACGACGACGGGGTTGCCCGCCTTGTCGATCGAGTGGCGGTCGAGGCGCACCGACGACGTCGGCTTGATGGCGATCGACACGACGATGTCCTGCCCGGTCGCGATGCCGCCCAGGATGCCCCCGGCGTTGTTCGACGTGAAGCCCGCCGGCGTCATCTCGTCGGAGTGCTCGGTGCCGCGCTGCGCGACGCTCGCGAACCCGGCGCCGATCTCCACGCCCTTGACCGCATTGATGCCCATCATCGCCTGCGCGAGGTCGGCGTCGAGGCGGCCGTACACCGGCTCGCCCCACCCCACCGGCACGCCCTCGGCGACCACGGTGATCTTGGCGCCGCATGAGTCGCCGGACTTGCGCAGCCGGTCCATGAACGCCTCGAGTTCCGGCACCATGGTCGCGTTGGCGACGAAGAACGGATTCGCGCCGACGTGCGCCCAGCCCTCGAACGGCACCACGTTGGGCCCGATCTGCACCAGATGCCCGCGGATCGCGACGCCATAGCGCGCGGCGAGCCACTTCTTCGCGATCGCGCCGGCAGCAACGCGCACGGCGGTCTCGCGCGCCGACGAGCGCCCGCCGCCGCGATAGTCGCGCACGCCGTATTTCTGCCAGTACGCGTAGTCGGCGTGCCCCGGCCGGAATGTCTCCGCGATGTTCGCGTAGTCCTTGCTGCGCTGGTCCTCGTTGCGGATCAGGAGCGCGATCGGCGTCCCGGTGGTCACGCCCTCGAACACGCCGGACAGGATCTCGACGGTGTCGCTCTCGCGCCGCTGCGTGACGTGGCGCGAGGTGCCGGGCTTGCGCCGGTCGAGTTCGCCCTGGATGTCGGCCGCGCACAGCGCGAGGCCGGGCGGGCAACCGTCGACGACGCAGCCGATCGCCGGGCCGTGCGATTCGCCGAACGACGTGACGCAATAGAGCGTGCCGAGGGTGTTGCCGGACATGGGAGCGGCGCCGCGAGGGCGCGAGGAAGGCGATCGAATCGAGTTTAGCATGGCGGTCGCGACCGCCTGCCCCCCTCGCCCCGGGCTGCGGCCGCCGTCAGCGCGCGGGCGGCGGCGCCACCGGCGCGGCGGAAACGGCGACGACCGGCGGCAGCGGCGACCACCAGCCGATCGCCAGCAGCAGCACGCCGACGCCGAGGAAGGCGACGATGCGCGTGAGGCCGGCGAGCCCCGTCAGGTCGAGCAGGAAGAGCTTTGCCGCGACCGCCGCCAGCAGCACCGCGCCGACCATCCACAGCGGACGCACGCGACGGCGCGTAGCGACGACCATCAGCGCGACCGCCGTCAGCGTCCAGGCCAGCGTGAGCCCGGCCTGCAGCGGGCGCGAGGCGAGCAGCGCACCGGGCCGCCAGGCGATGCCGCCCCAGTGGTGCGCCGTGCGCAGCACCATGCCGTTGACCGCCACGAAGATGCCGGCGCCGAGCCAGCCGTAGTGCACGTCGGCGGGCAGGCGCGACGCGCGCCGCGCCCAGCCGAAGACCACGACGACCGCCAGCGCGAGCGTGGCGTCGAGCGGATTGGCGAGCGGCACGTACGGCAGCGGCGATGAATCGCCGGGCGACAGGATGTTGACGGCGAAGAACCAGAGCATCACGAACGCGGCGATCGGCGTCCCAGCCCCGGTCGCGTAGAGCTCGCCGTGCGTGGCGAACGGCCAGCGCATGACGTCGCGGCAGCGCGCGAGGAACGCGAGTGCGGCGATGGCCGGCAGCGCCACGGCGCAGGCGACCCACACCGTGTGCGCGGGCGTCGACCGGCCCACCCACTCGCTCGCTTCCCACGACACCTGTGCCGTCAGCGCGACGGCGGCGAGGCTGTGCGCAAGCCGCAGCAGCCCGGCGGCCCCCGGCGGTCCCGGCTCGCCGCCGGCGGTGGCCGACGCAGCGCGATCGACGACGAACAGCACCCGCCACAGCAATGCCCACGCGACGGGCCAGAGCAGCCACCCGAATTGCTGCAGCGTCGTGCCGACCACCGGGATGTCGTGCGCCGCGACGTACGCCATCGCGGGCAGCAGCGCGAGTCCCATCGCCGCCAACCGGGGCCACGCCAGCGCGCGGGAGAGTGCCAACGCCAGCGCGGTGCCGGCAAGCACCCAGGCCAGCACCGCGTGGTTCTGCAGGTCGGAGTCGACATGCGCGATGAACGCGAGCGCGCCGCCGAACTGCCACCAGCCGGCGCCCCACGCGAAAGCCAGCAAGGCAAGCGCGCGCTCCCGCGGCGCGAGGCCGTCCTTCGCGCGGCCGGCGAGATACGCCATCAAGAGACCCGACACCGCGAGCAGCAGCGCGCCGCCCATCCGCGCATCCGCGTACAGCGGCACCGTCGCCTCGGGGCGCGCCTCGGCCAGGAATGCGGCACCCGCGCAAGCGAGGAGCAGCAGCGCGAACGAGCGCGCGAGCGGCGACCGCTGCCCGATGCCCAGCCAGTACACGCCCGCCGCCTCGATCGCCCACAGCGCCGACGTGGCCTGCAGGTCGAAGCCGAGCGGCACGGCGAGCGTCGTGAAGAACACCGCGAGTCCCAGGAACGCCCTGGCAAGCGGCACGAACGCCGGCGTGCCGCGCCTGGCCAACGCGACGAACAGCAGGGCATAGATCGCCGCAACGACGAGCGCGCTGATCGCAGCGCCGTGCTCGCTGCCGCGCATCAGCACCATCTGCAGCGCGAATCCCGCCAGCGGCGTGCCGAACACGAGGAGGCTGTCCAGGGGCTGGCGCGGATCGAGCGCGCTGCGCCGGGCCTCCAGTACGGCGACGGTGACGTAAAACGCGAAGAGCAGCAGCAGGCTCGGCTGGACGAGCGCGTAATGCGCCGGCGCGTAGAAGCGCCAGCCCCACGCCAGCGCCGAGACGACGGTGCCGACGAGCCCGAGGACGTTGAGGCCGCGCCATGCGCGGGAGAGCGCAATGAAGAAGATCGCGCCGTCCAGCGCGACGAGAAAGCCGAACAGCGGCAGCGGCGCGCCGTCGCCGGTGGTGAGCAGAGGGCCGAGGAAACCGCCGGCGATCGCCAGCGCCGCCAGCGGCTGCGAATCCGCGCGCAGCGCCAGGACGATCGTGAGCGCCGCGATCGCGAGCAGCACCGCGAGCGCCGCCTCGCCCGGCAGCAGTTCGTAGAGCCGGTACGCCGCCCACGCGGTCAGGTAGAGGATCCCCGCGCCGCCGCCCTGCAGCGATACGCCGTAGCCGGGGCGCGAGCGCGCCGACCGCATGCCCATCCCGATGAGCCCCAGTGCGCCGACGGCGACCGCGCCGAGCTTCCACTCGATCGAGAAGTCGAAGTGCTCGGAAAAGTACCGGAGCAGGAAGGCGACGCCGACGAACAGCACCACCACGCCGACGCGCGTCAGCAGGTTGCCGCCGTACAGCCAGCCGGGGCGCGCCGACGCGTCGGCCTTCGCGGCGGGGGCAGGAACGGTGGCCGGCGGTTGAGGCGCGAACGGCTCGGGGCCGCCGGGCGCGCAAGGCAGCGCGGGGGGTGCCTCGACCGGCCGCGCTTCCGCCGGCGCGGCGCCATCCGCCGCGATCACCCTGGGGGATGCTGCTTCGCCGACTGCCGGCGCCGTGGCCACCGGCGCATCCGGCGCGGCCGCGATGCCGGCAATGAGCAACACCTCCGGCCCGCGGCCCTCGCGCAGCGCGGTCTCCAGCATCGCGACGCGCTGCCGGAGCGCCACGACCTCCGCGCGCAGCGCGCGCTCGGACGTCGCGGCAGCAGTCGCCGCGGCGTCGGGCTTGCGATGCGCGGCCCGCTGCCGGCTGCCGGCGAACATCGCGCCGGCGAGGAAGCCGGCGAGGCCGCCGACGATCGCGCCCCAGGTCGGCGCCAGCGCGTGACCGAGCACTGCGCCGGCCGCGAGGCCGAGCAGCGCCATCATGCAGGAAGCTCCGCGGCGCGGCGCATCAACGGCGATCGCCGCGCAATGCCAGCACGACGGCGTGGAGGTGCTCCGGCGTCGCTTCGGCGGCGGGCACCGCGGGGCCGGCCGTAAGCGCGATGCGAGAGAACACGCCGCGCAGCCGGCGCATCGCCTTGCCCCCGTGCGAGCGGCTGAAGAAGCTGCCCCACAGGCCGGACAGCGCGAGCGGGATCACCGGCACCGGCGTCGTCGCGAGCATCTGCTGCACGCCCGGGCGGAACGCCGCCATCTCGCCGCTTTCGGTCAGCCTGCCCTCGGGGAAGATGCCGACCACCTCGCCGGCGGCGAGCGCCGCCGCGGCGTCGGCGAACGCGCGGTCCTTCATCGTGGGATCCTCCTTCGCCGGCGCGATCGGGATCGTCCGCATCGCGCGGAACACGAACGACAGCACCGGGATCGCGAAGATGCGGTGGTCCATCACGAAGCGGATCGGGCGCCGCACCGACGCGGCGATCACCATCGCGTCGACGTAGCTCACGTGGTTGCAGACGACGATGCAGGCGCCTTCGTCCGGAATGTGCTCGAGTCCGCCCTTCCGCACGCGATACATCGTGTGGATCAGCAGCCAGGCCAGGAAACGCATCAGGAACTCGGGCACCAGCCCGTAGATGAACAGCGCGACGACGGCGTTCATGAGGCCGGTGACCAGGAACAGCTCGGGAATCGACACGCCGGCCTTCAGGAGGCCGATCGCGACACCCGCCGACGCGACCATGAACAGCGCGTTGAGGATGTTGTTGGCCGCGATGATCCGCGACCGGTACGCCGGGTCCGAGCGCTCCTGGATCAGCGCGTACAGCGGCACGATGTAGAAGCCGCCGAAGAGGCCGATCAGCGCGAGGTCGGCCGCCACCCGCCAGTGCGCCGGGTTGGCGGCGAACGCGCCCAGGCCGGCGACGCCCGTCGCGCGCAGGCCGCGGCTCGCGAGCCAGAGGTCGAACGCGAACAGCGACAGCCCGATCGAGCCGAACGGCACGAGGCCCAGCTCCACCCGGCGCCCGGACAGCCGCTCGCACAGCAGCGACCCGATCCCGATGCCGACCGAGAAGATCGCGAGCAGCAGCGTCACGACGTGCTCGTCGCCGCCCAGGATGTCGCGGCTGAACGCCGGGAACTGCGCGAGGCAGATCGCGCCGTAGTACCAGAACCACGAGATGCCCAGCATCGACAGCCAGACGACGCGGTTGCCCTGGGCGAAGCGCAGGTTCTTCCACGTCTCGGTGAACGGGTTCCAGTTGAGCGTGAGCTCCGGCGCCACGGCCGGCGTGTGCGGTATCCCGCGGCTCACGAGGTAGCCGGCGACCGCGACGCCCACGGCGACGGCGCCGGCCAGCACCGGGCCGGCGGGCTCGATCGCGACGACGAGGCCGCCGGCGATGGTGCCGAGCAGGATCGCGACGAACGTCCCCATCTCCACCAGGCCGTTGCCGCCGATGAGCTCGTCGGGCTTCAGGTGCTGCGGGAGGATCGCGTACTTGACCGGCCCGAACAGCGTCGAATGCACGCCCATCAGCGCGAGCGCGGACATCAGCAGCACGAGGTCGCGGCGCCAGAAGCCGAGCAGGCCGATCGCCATGATCGCGATCTCGAACAGCTTGATCCAGCGGATCAGCCGCGACTTCTCGTACTTGTCGGCGATCTGGCCCGCGGTGGCGGAGAGCAGCATGAACGGCGCGATGAAGACCGCGCCGGCCAGGTTGACCAGCATGCCCGCGTCGAGCGAGGTCATGCTCGCCGCGTGGAACGCCGCGAAGATGATCAGCGCGTTCTTGAATACGTTGTCGTTGCCGGCCGAAAGGAACTGGGTCCAGAAGAACGGCGCGAAGCGGCGCTCCTTCAGCAGGTCGAACTGGTTCGGCGGGTGCATCACGTCTCCTGGCGGCCTGGCCGCCTCCTGGTGCCACATTCGGGATCGGTGCCGGCGGTCGCCGCCGCCGGCGTGGTGGCGGCGGACGGGCCGTGCCGGCATTCCCCTGTAAAATCCGGCGACCCGCCCAATTCGCGCAGGACGCCCCAGTGCAAGCCTATCTCGATCTCCTCAAGGATATCCGCGCCAACGGCGACGCCAAGGCCGATCGTACCGGAACGGGCACCACCAGCGTGTTCGGGCGCCAGATCCGCTTCGATCTCGCGCGCGGCTTTCCGCTGCTGACCACCAAGAAGATCCACGTCAAGAGCGTCATCCACGAGCTCCTGTGGTTCCTGCGCGGCGAGACGAACACGCGGTACCTGAAGGAGAACGGCGTCACCATCTGGGACGAATGGGCCGACGAGCGCGGCGAGCTGGGGCCGGTCTACGGCTACCAGTGGCGCCATTGGCCGACGCCGGACGGCCGCCACGTCGACCAGATCGCGCACGTGATGACGCAGCTCGCCACGCGGCCGCATTCGCGGCGGATCATGGTGACGGCGATGAACATCGCCGACTTTCCCGACGAATCGCTGTCGCCGGTGGCCAATGTCGCCAACGGGAAGATGGCTCTCGCCCCCTGCCACGCGTTCTTCCAGTTCCACGTCGCCGCCGGCCGGCTCTCCTGCCTGCTCTACTGCCGCAGCCAGGACGTGTTCCTCGGCACGCCGTTCAACTGGGCGGGCTACGCGCTGCTGACGCACATGGTGGCGCAGCAGGCCGGCCTGCTGCCCGGGGACCTGATCTGGACGGGCGGCGATTGTCATCTGTACAGCAACCACGAGGCGCAGGTCGACCTGCAGCTGGCGCGGACGCCGTTTCCGCTGCCCACGCTGCTGATCCACCGCAAGCCGGCGTCGCTGTTCGACTACCGGTACGAGGACTTCGAGATCCGCGACTACCAGTGCCACCCGTCGATCAAGGCGCCGATCGCGGTGTAGGCGTCGCCTCCCGACGCCCTTCGTAGCCCGGGTTGAGCGCAAGCGAAACCCGGGGGGAGGCGCGAACGGGCACGGTCCACCCGGGTTTCGCTTCGCTCAACCCGGGCGTCGCATCCGATTGCACAAAAAAAAGCCCGCCGGGAGGAATTTAGCGGGCAAGGGGGATTCGGTCGCCCCGCCGGCATGGGTGCCGGTCGGGGATGGATCGCGAAGCGGGGCGTGTGGCGCGCTTCGGTCAGGTGTACGTGATCGCGATAACGGGTCCTGTCGGGTTCGCCGGGTCAAGTCCGCCTAGAGCACGCTGCGCGCCGCGGTTACGCGGTCGGCGAGTGCCTCGAAGGCTTCCCGTTGCGCTGCCGGCGACGAATCGTCGCCGCGGACCGTCGTCGTGCCGTCGCCCGCGCCATCGGCTTGGCCGGCGAGCCAGTATTGTGCGAATTCGGGCGAGAAGGTTTCCATGATCCGGGGTCCGTTTGCTTACGTAACCACCTAAAGCAATCGGTGTGCCAGAACCTTCATTTGCCGGCCCGGAACAGCGCCTACGCCCCGCGCGCGTCGAACCGGTCGATCGGTGCCCGGGGTGCTGCACCCACGCCCGGCACCGGCGGCAGGCTGCTTTGGCCACCAAAGTGTCGCAGGGGGCCGACACAATGCGGGGGTGTTGAACCAAGATGCTGAATATCAAAGAATATTCTTGTCGCCATTGCCCGACAGCCTGATCATCCGATGCGCCGCCTGCGGCAGCCTGGAGCCACCCGCCGCTTCCCGCGCCGCCGTCGTTCACCGTGCTGCCGCCTGCCATCGAGCCTGGCCAGATCGCAGTCCGGCCCCCGAATCAGGAGGATTTCGCTTCCTTGAACATTGCCGGCTCGAGCCGGTGGCGCTGCAGCAGCTTGTAGAACTCCGTCCGGTTGCGCTTGGCGAGCAGCGCCGCCTGCGTCACGTTGCCGCCGGTGATCTTGAGAAGCCGCACGAGGTAATCGCGCTCGAACTGCTTCCTCGCCTCCTCGAACGGCACCAGCGCGCTCGCGTCCTCGCGCAGCGCGCTTTGCACCAGCGACGCCGGGATGACGCTGGTCGTGGCGAGCGCCAGCGCCTGCTCGACCAGGTTGAGCAGTTGCCGGACGTTGCCGGGCCAAGGCGCGGCGATCAGCATCGCCATGGCGTCGGGCGCCAGCGACGGCACGGGCTTCTTGTAGCGCTCCGCGAGCTTGCGCAGGAAATGCGTGGCGAGCAGCGGGATGTCCTCGCGCCGGTCGGCGAGCGCCGGCAGCTTCAGCGACACCACGTTCAGCCGGTAGTAGAGGTCCTCGCGGAACTGGCCGGTGGCCATGTGCGCGTCGAGGTCGCGGTGGGTCGCCGAGATGACCCGCACGTCGATCGGTATCGCCTGCGTCGCGCCGACCGGACGAACCTCGCCTTCCTGCAGCACGCGCAGCAGCTTCACCTGGAGCGCCAGCGGCATGTCGCCGATCTCGTCTAAGAAGATCGTGCCGCCGTCCGCGGCCTGGAACAGGCCCTTGTACGCCTGCACGGCGCCGCTGAACGCGCCCCGCGCATGGCCGAACAGCTCGGATTCAAGCAGCGGCTCGGGAATCGCGCCGCAGTTGACGCCGACGAAGGGCTTGTCGCGGCGCGGGCTGGCGCGGTGGATCGCGCGCGCGAGCAGCTCCTTGCCGGTCCCCGATTCGCCGTAGATCAGCACGCTTGCGTCGGAATCCGCGACCAGTCGGGCCTGGCGAAGCAGGTCCTCCATCTTCGGGCTGCGGGTGATGATGCCCGAGCGCCACCCGGTGGAGATCTCCTGCCCGGACATCGGCGAGTCGCCGGCGACCTCGACGGCCGCCGCGACCTTCTGCAGCAGGTCCTTGCTGTCGAAGGGCTTGGTCAGGAAGCCGAAGACGCCGCGCTGCGTCGCCGAGACCGCATCGGGGATCGTCCCGTGCGCCGTCAGCACGATCACCGGCATCGCCGGATGCTGCCGGTGGATCGCGTCGAAGAGCTGCAGGCCGTCGATGCCGGGCATGCGCAGGTCGGTGATCACCACCGACGGCCGCTCCACGGCGAGCGACGCGAGTGCGGCCTCGCCGCTGTCCGCGGTGCGCACCCGATAGCCGGCCGAGGTGAGCCGCAGGCCGATCAACTTGAGCAGGTCCGGGTCGTCGTCGACCAGGAGGATGTCGCCGGAATGCGTCGTCATGTTCGCCCGTGTCCTGCCGTCAATTCCCGCCGGCGCTGCCGCCGCCACCGCCGCCGCTCGAACCGCCGCCGCCGCCGCCCGATCCGCCGCCGCGGACGCGGTCGCGCAGCAGGCTGCGTTCCATCGCGCGCAGCGCCTCGAGTTTCTGGATCGCGGCGTCGGCCTTCTGCTGCTCGTCCCGCACCGCGCGCACGCGGTCGCTGATCTGCACCTGCAGCACGACGGCAAGGTGCTTCACGCCCGGCGAGCCCGGACCGCTCTTGGCGACGTTGTCGAGCAGTTGCAGCGCCCGCTGGTCGTCCTGCGAATTGCCGTGGGAGAGCGTGTAGAGGATCGCCAGCCGGACGCGGTTGGCGTCGGTGCGCTGCCGGGCCAGCGTCTGCGTCACCACGCCGAGCTCGCGCTTGAGGTCCTCGGCGGGCAGCGACGCATACCGCTGGAGATCGGCGAGCAGCGCGGTCATCAGCACTTCCTCGACGGAGGGCTCGGCGGGTGGCGGCGGTGACGGCGTCGCGACTGCGGCCTCCGCCGGCGCCGCTGCCGGCGGCGAAGCCGTGGCCGGCGACGCCGGCGGCGCCGCCGGTGCGGCGGCCGGCGCCGGCACGGGCGCAGGCTCGGGCGGCTCCACCGGCTCGATCGGCGGGTACTCGACCATCGGCGCCGGCGGCGGCGTCGCCACGTACGGCTCGTCGTCCTCGTACGGCGGCGACGGCGGCATCGGCGTCGACGCGCAGGCGGCGACGAGCAGCGCCAGCGCGCAGGGAACGAGGGCGCGCGGAATTCTCACCGGCCCTCCGACATCGTGACCGACGCGCTGCCGTCGTGCGCCGTCGGCGGCGCCGCGGGCGCCTCGACCGCGGATTGCGCGCCGGCCGCGAGCGGCAGCCGGAGGCGGAAATCGGCCCCGCGCCTGCCGTCGTCGCGGTCCAGCACCTCGATGCGCCCGCCCTGCGCCAGCGCGTACTCGCGCGTGATCGCGAGCCCGAGCCCCGAGCCCTTCACGCGGCCGTCGACCGGTGGCTTGCCCTGGTAGAACGAGTCGAAGATGCGCTCCCGCTCGTCCGGATCGACGCCGTGCCCCTCGTCCTGGACGTCAAGCACCGCATAGCCGTCGGCGCTCGCGAGCGCGACGGTGATCACGCCGGACCGGGGCGAGTACTTGATCGCGTTGGAGACCAGGTTGTCCACGATGGTCCGGATGCGGTCGGCATCGCCGACCACCTGCGTCGGCGCGAGCGATGCGTCGAAGGTGATCATCCGCGCGAACGCGGCGAGCTTCTGCTCGCGGATCACGCGCCGCACGATGTCGGGAAGCTCGACGGGCTCCAGCGTCCGCGGCTCGAGCGCGCGCGTCTGGTGGTAGGTCAGGAGGTCCTCGATCAGCTTCTGCAGCTGCAGCGTGTTCTCGCGGACGATGCGGACGATCTCCCATTGCCCCGGCGTGAGGTCGCCGGCGACGCGGTCGCGGAGCAGCTCGGCGCCTTCGCGCACGGCGGTGAGCGGGGTCTTCAGCTCGTGGGACACATGGCGCAGGAACCGGTTCTGCTGCTCCTCCAGCTCGTGCAGTCGGGAGCGCAGCCATTCGAGGCGCTGGCCGAGATAGCGCAGGTCCTGCGGGCCGTTGACCTCGATCGCATGGGTGAAGTCGGCAGTGCCCATCTGCCGGATCGCCTGGTCGAGCTGCCGGATCGGCCGCGCGATCAGCACGGCGAAAGTGATGGCCAGCGCCAGCGCGATCGCTGCCGTGGCGAGCACCAGGTAGAGCCACTTCTGGCGGCCCTGCGTGGCCGTTTCCTGCAGGCGGTCGATCGCGCGCTCGGTCAGCTGGTTGCTCGCCGCCAGCGTCGCCTGCGCGCCGTCCGTGAGCCGCGCATAGCCGTCGGCGAGCTCGGTCTGCGTTTGCGCGCTGCGCTGGGGCGAAGCCAGCAGCTTGTGCAGCCGGCTCTCGTTGTCGGCCAGCGTGTCGAGCGCGGCGAGCTGGCGGGCGTCAAACGGCAGCAGCGCCAGCTGGCGTGCGGTCTGCCGGAACTCCTGGCGCACGCGGCCGTAGTCGTCGAGCAGCGCATTGTCGTCGAGGATCAGGTGCTGGCGGACGATGCGCTCGAGCGTCGAGGCCTGCTCGAACAGCTGCCGGCTGGCACGCCCCGCCTGCGCCGCCTGTTGCACCGCCTGCTGCCCCTGCGCCTGCAGGCGCTCGAGCGAAAAGATCAGCTCGGCCAGCGCATAGACGAGCGGCAGGCTCACCAACAGGAAGCCCAGCAGGATGAATTTGAGGAATGAACGGGGGTAATACACGAGGGTGGCCGCTATAATCCGCGGCAATTATGACACCGGCGGGAGCCGCGGCGAACGGGAACGATGCGAAATTCACCAACACCGACCGGCACGCCGGCAGCCATTCCGCTGGCCCTCATCGCCGCCGTCGCCGCCAACGGCGTGATCGGCGACGGCAACCGCCTGCCCTGGCGCCTGCCGGAAGACCTGCGCCGCTTTCGCGCGCTGACCACCGGTCACGCCATCCTGATGGGGCGCAAGACGTGGGAGTCGCTTCCCGGCGCCCTGCCCGGCCGCCAGAACATCGTGATCACTCGCAACCCGGGCTACGTCGCCGCCGGCGCCCAGACCGCGCCATCGCTCGAGGCGGCGCTCGCGCTCGTCCGGATGCCGGCGCCCGCGTTCTGCATCGGCGGCGCCGAGATCTACCGGGTGGCGCTGCCCATGGCGACGACGCTGCACCTCACCCAGATCGACCGCGAGTTCGCGGGCGACGCGCGGTTCCCGCCGTTCGACCGCGCCGCCTGGACGGTGACGGCCACCGAGTCCCGGGCGGGCGACGGGCCGGACGGGTTCGGGTATCGCTTCGTCACGCTGGAAAAACCCGGCCCGTAGTCACCCAACCCGTAGTCGGCGGCCCCGACAGCGCGCGGGTGGACGACCGCCCCGACATTGCCTACCATGGCCGCCCGCATCCCGGCGCCGGACTCCGGCCGGCGCCGCAGCCAACGAGCCAAAGGAAACGACACATGTCCGCAGAAGGATTCCACGTCCACGGGCCCCACGACCACGCGGTCGAGCACGAGGCGCAGCACGGCGACGCTTTCGCCGGTCGCGTCGCCGTCATGACGGCCATTTTCGCGACGATCGGCGCGCTGTTCGGCTACATGGGCGGCGCGACCCAGAACGCTGCGCTGCTGTTCAAGAACGACGCGGCGATCAAGAAGACAGAAGCCTCGGACCAGTGGAACTTCTACCAGGCGAAGAGCAGCAAGCAGAACCTCGCCGAGCTGGGCGCGGTGCTGACCACCGGCGAGGCAGCGGCGAAGTTCACGGCCGAGGTCGAGCGGTACAAGAAGGAGAAGGAAGGCATCAAGGCGCAGGCGGAGAAGCTCGAGGCTGCGGGCAAGGAAGCGGAGAAGCAGAGCGAGCTGTCGATGCACGTCCACCACCGGTGGGCGCAGGCAATGACGCTGATCCAGATCGCGATCGCGCTCGCGGCGATCACGATCCTGACGCGCAACCGGCCCCTGATGTATGCCGCCTTCGGCGCCGCCGGCGTGGCGATCTGCCTCGGCGTACTCGCGGGGCTGCACGTCTGACGAGAGGGCGCGTCACCAGATGCCGATGTGCACGCCGCGCGAGCGGTGCGTGTCCGTGCATCCCAGGACGAACTCGTCGCTGACCGTCGTCCGCCGCCGGCGCGTAGACAGCCAGTCGAACAGCCGCTCGCGAAGCTTCGCGCGCTCGGCGTCGAGCCGCGGGTCCGCCCCGAGATCGAAGAGCTCGCCGGGATCGGCCGAGAGGTCGAAGAGCTGCGGCCGGAATCCCTGCCAGTGCACGTACTTCCAGTCGCGGGTGCGGACCATCATCGCGCCGCACTCGCCAGGACCCCGCCCCAGCGCCAACCGCGCGCGGCGGAACGCGTAGTCGAGCTCGGCGAACACCGCGTCGCGCACGCCGGCGCCGGCGCCGGCTTCGCCGCGCAAGAGCGGCAGCAGCGAACGGCCCTCGATGCGATGCGGTGCCGCCGGCAGGCCAAGCGCGCCGAGGATCGTGGGCAGCACGTCGATCGCCTCGACCAGGCGCGGATCGGCGCTGCCGCGCGTGGCGTCGGCGCGCGGGTCCGGGTCGCGCACCAGCAGCGGCACGCGCAGGATCTCGTCGTAGAAGAGCTCTTTCTCCCCGAGGCCGCGGTCGCCCAGGAACTCGCCGTGGTCGGACGTGAACACGATCAGCGTGTCGTCCCACCGCCCCGAAGCCTTCAGTGCAGCGAACACGCGACCGAGATGATGGTCGACCTGCGCCACCAGCCCGAGGTACGTCGGGCGCACGTGCCGCGCGACGTCCTCGCGCCCGAAGGCCAGCGACTCGTCGTGCCCGCGATAGGCGCGCACCACCGGGTGCTCGTCGGCGGTGCCGTCCTGCGGCCCGCGGCGGATCGCGCCGCAGTCGCGGTCGCGGTACAGCGCGTGGTACGGCGCCGGCGCGAGGTAGGGCCAGTGCGGCTTCACGTAGGACAGGTGCAGCACCCACGGCGTTTCACCCTGCGCCCCGATCCAGTCGAGCGCGCGGTCGGTGAGGTAAGCCGTCTCCGAATGCGCCTCCTGCACCCGCGACGGCAGGTGCGCGTGGCGCAGGTTCCAGCCGGACACGATGCGGCCGCCGTCGTCGGCGGCGATCACGTAGTCGCTCCACGGGTCGGCGCCCGCATAGCCGTGCGCGCGCAGGAAATCGGCGTAGCCCGATCCGGCATCCGGCGGCAGGTGCCCGTCGTAGCGCTCGATCGACGCGAAGCCGCCCTGGCGCAGCAACGCGCCGCGCTCGGACTCGGCGTCGACCCCGAGGCGCGCGAGGCCGGCAGCGTCGGGCAGCACGTGCGTCTTGCCGGCCAGCGTGGCCTCGCGCCCGCCGGCGCGCAGGTAGTCGCCCAGCGTGTGCTCGGCGACCGAAAGCGGCACGTTGTTCCAGGTGGCGCCGTGCGAGGCGACGTAGCGCCCGGTGTAGTACGACATCCGCGACGGGCCGCAGACGCCCGACTGCACGTGCGCGTCGTCGAAGCGGACGCCGTCCGCCGCGAGCGCGTCGAGGTTCGGCGTGTCCGCGCGACCGTCGTAGCACGACAGCGCGTCGCGGCGCAGCTGGTCGCACATGATGAACAGGACGTTGCGGATGGAGCGCATCGAGGTTTCGGCTGGTATGGCCGGCGGGCGGCAAGCGCGGGACACGGTCGCCGCCACGGCGCAGGATTCTCCCAATGGGGAAAGGTGCCTGCAGGATTTCAGGCGGCGGCGCGAGGTCGACGGTTGATGGATTGGAAGGGTTTCTAACTCTCGGCGGACAGGGCGGCCGCGGCTTCGTTATCGGTCACGAGTCCGGATTGCGCGCGCAGGGTGACGACGGTTGCGCCGGCGTGCAATGCGCTGCCGCACCGGGAGTCCACCGCGACGCCGCCGGAAGGGTTGCCCGTCGGTGACCCGATTCAGGCCAAGGCCACGGACCGCAAAGCGCGGCGTACGGCGCCTTCCCGCGCCGGTGCCCCCGCGACGCCACCCCTTCGCTTTCCTTGCCAGCGGCCCGATGCGCAGCAAGAGCAACGCATCGAGCCGGAGTGGGCGGGGTGAGCCGCACAGCGACTTGCCAGGAGAAGGCCCGAACTACGCCGCCGCCGCGGCGACCGCCGTGATGGCGAATTCCTTCCGGCCGTAGTAGCCACCCGTGCCGCTCTCTTTCACCATGACCGACTCCGGCGAGGCCATGACGAGGGCTGAACCGTCGGGCGAAAGCGAACCGTGCATGAGCGGACGCTGCCGGTCGTCGGCGTTGACGTCCACCTCGTAGGCATGTCCCGCGCGGGGACCCTCGATGACCGACCCATGCCAGGTTCCGGGTTTCGCGATCATCACGATCCGGTTATGCGGGGTGACGTCCCATTCGAACCGGTACGAAAACGTCGCAACCTCGACCCGGAACAGGTCCGCTCGCCCCTGCAACTGCGGGGCCAGGAGCGCGACGATTCTCGAAAGCGCCCGGACCCGGCTGACTCCCGACCCGCCCCGGTGGAACGAAAGCCTGCTTTCGCCTGTGGTGGTAGCAGACCACAGCATGCCCGAAGGAATCCCGGCGGCATCGAAGCCGTCCGTGGTTACAAGATTCGTTCCGGTGCCGCTGGCGAAGAATTCGCCGCCATGGAATCGGCGGACCATCTGCGCTTCTGCGGATCCGGCCGCAGCAACCAAACCCGACGCTGCGAGAAATGAAAAATTACGACGATTCAGATTCATCTGGGGCTTCTCCTTGAATCTCCGAGCTTCGTCCCGGCGGCACCGGGAAGCGTTGTGTTTGCGGGGCAGGTGTCATCAGGCGCGTGGGCATTGTAACGAAAATGACGAAAATGATTCGCCATCCGGCAGACGGCCGATCAGCGGAGGGTTCGTCCCCGGCGTCGGCGCGATGGCATTGGCCTCGAACCGGGTGGAGGTGGCGTCGAGCCCGCGGGCGGCGACCACGCAATGGTACAACTTGCGGCAACAGTCCGATCACCACGCTCATTTCCCGCTGGAATCGCGGGACGGCCTTCAGCCTCCCGTGCCAACTTGAAGAGGCTGGCACTGTCCGGCGGCGTGTGTTTCCGGGATAATGCCGCCTTTACCTCCGCCGGGCAACGCGCGTTTGCGCCTCGCCCCGCGTCCATCGCCGGGATGGCGGAACTGGTAGACGCAGCGGACTCAAAATCCGCCGATAGCAATATCGTGGGGATTCGACTTCCCCTCCCGGCACCAAACGAGCCCCGTCGATCGGCCGTGGAGAGCAGGCAACCCGACCCCGCCGATGCCGCGACGTGGCTCCAGGACGCGATCGAGGACCATCGCGCCGGGCGCTTGGACGACGCGGTCGCGAAATACGACCGCATTCTTGCCGTCCTGCCTGACTATTTCGATGCGCTCCACCTCTCCGGACTGATCGCGCTGGCAAAGGGCGACCTGGCGCGTGCGACCGACCGGTTCGAGACCGCCGTCCGCCTGCATCCGTCCGCCTACCCTGCATATGACAGCCTCGGCCTCGCGCTGCAGGCCGCGGGACAGAAGGCGCGGGCGGAGGCGAGCTTCCGCCAGGCCATCGCGCTCAATCCCGAATTCGTGCAGGCGCAGGAAAACCTCGGCCGCCTCCTGTACGCTGACGCGCGGATGGACGAGGCCGCCACGGTGTTCGGCAGCGTGGCGCGTCTCCTGCCGGAATCCGCGGCCGCCCAGAACAACCTCGGGACCGTTCTCGGTGCGGGCCGCCGGTACGTCGAAGCGCAGCGCTGCTACGAGCAGGCACTGATGCTCGATCCGGCATTCGCCGACGCTTCGGTCAACCTTGCGGAACTGTTCATGCTGGCCAGCCGGTACGAGGAGGCCGAGGCGCGCTATCGCGCCGCGCTCGCCTCGTCCGCGCCGGGCGCCAACGTTCTGTACCGGCTGGGCTACGCGCTCTACCGGCAGGGTCGACGCACGGACGCGATGGCCGCCTTCGATGCCGCACTGTCCCGCGATCCGGAATGCGTCGAGGCACGGTGGGCGCGCACGATGTCGGAACTGCCGATGGGTTATGCGGACGGAGAACTGCCTGCCCGGTTCAGGACCGGCTTCTCGGATTCGCTCGACGCGCTCGATCGCTGGTTCGACCAAGGTCGCGAAGCGATCGGACACCGCGCCGTCGGCAACCAGCAGCCGTTCTACCTCGCATTCCACGACGTCCCGAACGTCGGCCTATTGTGCCGCTACGGCGACCTCTGTTCGCGCCTGATGGGGAGCTGGGCGTCGACCCTGCCGGCCCGACCGCCCGGGCGCAGCAGGGGTCCGCAGCGTCGCATCGGCATCGTGTCGGGCTTCTTCTGCGACCAGTCCGTCTGGACGGCGATCGTGCGGGGCTGGTGCGCGCATCTCGACCGCGGACGTTTCGAGCTGCACATGATGTCCACCGGGATGCTCGACGACGCAGAAACCGCGCGGGCCAGAAGCTACGCCGAGAGTTTCCACTCCGGGCTGCCGGGACTCGCCGATTGGGTCCGCTTGATCGGCGAGCACCGCCTCGACGTGATCCTGTATCCCGAAATCGGCATGGATCGAATGAGCGCGAAGCTGGCGAGCCTGCGCCTTGCCCCCGTCCAGGCTGCCGCGTGGGGGCATCCGGAGACGACCGGATTGCCGACGATCGACTACTACCTTTCCGCCGCGGCATTCGAACCCCCCGAGGCACGGCGAAACTATCGCGAGACCCTGGTCGCGTTGCCGGGCATCGGCGTCTGCTACGAAGCGCTCGACCCGGCGCCGGCGGCGGTCGATTGGGCTGCGCTGGGCGTCGATCGCGGCCAGCCCGTCCTGGTCTGCGCGGCAACACCGTACAAGTACCTCCCCGACCACGATCGGGTCCTGGTCGAGATTGCGCGGCGCCTGGGGCAATGCCAGTTCGTCTTCTTCCGCGACGTCGCCGCCGGCCTTTCGCGGCAACTCGAACAGCGCCTGCAGCAGGCATTCGCCCGCGCGGGCCTGGACGCGCAGCGGTTCGTCCGCTTCGTTCCGCGCCACGCGCGGCCGGCCTTCTTCGAACTGATGCGGCAAAGCGACGTCTACCTCGACACCTTCGGCTTTTCCGGCTTCAACACGGCGATGCAGGCGGTCGAATGCGCCCTCCCGGTCGTCACCTGCGAGGGCCGGTTCATGCGCGGGCGCCTCGCCGCCGGCATACTGAGGCAAATGGGGATGCCCGAACTGGTCGCCGCCGACGAGCGGGAGTACATCGACCTCGTGCTGAGGCTGTGCCGGGACGGCGCCTTCATGCAGCAAGTCCGCACGCGGCTGCGCGAACGCCGTGCGACCCTGTTCGACGATACCGCGCCGGTGCGGGCACTCGAGGCGTTCCTGGAGAGCGCAACGGCCCGCACCTGATCCACCCGGTTCGCTTGACGCTCGGATCGTAATCGTATTCACTCTTGACGCGGGCACCCGCGCCTTCCCTCCGCCGCACCGGCCAGACCTTGCCCACCTCACTGCCCCCGTCCGCCGCCGGCCACGATGCCATCCCGTCCCGCCAATGGCTCGCCCTCGCGGCGGTGCTGGCCGCGGTCAAGCTCGCCTGGTTCCTCGCCGACCACACGCCGATGCTGTTTCTCGGGAACTCCGAGAGCTACCTGGCCACGGCCACGATCGGCTGGATTCCGCCCGACCGCTCGTTCCTCTACGGCTACCTGCTGCGCTTCCTCGCATTGGGCACCGGGTCGCTGCAACCGCTGATCGCGGTGCAGGCCGCCTGCAGCGTCGTGGTCGCGCTGCTGCTCGCATCGCTCCTCGCCGGCGCATTTGCGATTCCGAAGCGCGTCGCGGCACGCTGCGGCGGGCTGCGCTGCACGCGGCGCCATGTATAACTTATACGCTGATAACTTATACTCCGCGGGTCGGCCCGGGCGAGCGCCGGCTCGCGCGCACTTCGCGAGGCCGCGCCGAACGGCCCGGTGACCGGACTGCGGCCAGGCCGCACTTCAAACCCGGCACGCACCCGAACCGCCAGCAGGAGGAGCTGAAATGACCGCCACCATCGCGCCGATCGATCCCGCGCGGCCGGACTTCGCCGGCCGGGTCGAGGGCATCGACCTCGCCGTGCCCGCAAGCCCCGACGACGTCGCACGGATCGAGGCCGGCATCAACCGCTACGGCGTGCTCGTCTTCCGCAACCAGGACATCACCGACGACCAGCAGGTCGCGTTCACGCGGCAGCTCGGCCCGCTCGAGGACCCATACTTCGTCCCGGGCGACAGCGTGCAGGCAGGCCGGGTGCGCGCGGAGATCAACGACGTCTCCAACCTCGACCGCAACAACGCGGTCATCCCGCGCGAGAACCGCCACCGCCTCTACCAGCTCGGCAACCTCCTGTGGCACGCCGACAGCTCGTACAAGACGGTTCCGGCGCAGTTCTCGCTGCTTGCGGCGCGCGCGATCCCCGACCGCGGCGGCAACACGCAGTTCGCGGACATGCGCGCCGCCTGGGAGACGCTAGACGCCGCGACGCAGGCGCTGGTGCGCGATGCCGTCTGCGAGCACAGTCGCCTCTATTCGCGGCGCGAGCTGGGCTTCGAATTCAGCGCCGAGGAGGAGAAGAAGTTCGCGCCGGTCCCGCACCCGCTCGTCCGCCGCCATCCGGCGACCGGCCGCCTGTCGCTCTATCTCTCGTCGCACGGCGGCGCGCTGGTCGGCTGGCCGCTGCCCGAAGGCCGCGCGCTGCTGCGCGAGCTGACCGAGCACGCGACCCGGCGCGAGCACGTCTATTCGCACGCGTGGCGCCCGCACGATCTCGTGATGTGGGACAACCGCGTCACGATGCATCGCGGGCTGCGCTATCCCGCCGACCAGGCCCGCGACCTGCGGCGCACGACAACGAAGGAGTCCGGGCAGGAACTGCCGCGGGACGCATGAGCCCTACGGGCCGCCCCGAGGGCGAATACCGAAGTGCGAAGCACGAAGGCAGTCCATTGTTCCGCAGGTCACAAAGGGGAGGAACCGCACCATGATCGTCAACGCCGTTCGCCGCACGCTGCTGTCCGCGATTGCTTTCGCCGCGGTCGCAGCCGGCCTCGCGCCGCTGCCCGCCCTTGCGCAGGGCGCCTATCCGACCAGGTCGGTGCGCCTGATCGTGCCGTTCCCGCCGGGGGGCGTCTCCGACGCAAGCGCGCGGATGGTCGCCGAGGAGCTCGGACGCCGGCTCGGGCAGCAGGTCGTCGTGGAAAACCGCCCGGGAGCGTCGGGCAACCTGGCCGGCGCGTTCGTCGCGCAGGCGGATCCCGACGGCTACACGATCCTGCTGGCCTACAACGGCCTCCTGACGATCAACCCGTACGTCATCGCGAAGATGCCGTTCGACACCGTCAAGGACCTGGCGCCCGTCGGCAAGATCGGCGACTACCCCAGCCTGATGGCGGTCCATCCGTCGGTCGACGTGAAGACGGTGCAGGATGTCGTCGCGCTGTCGAAGTCGCGCCCGAACGGGCTCGACTTCGGAACCTCGGGACCCGGCAGCAACGAGCACCTGCTCGCCACGCTGCTCGTCCAGCGCACCGGCGCCAACCTGACCCACGTCCCCTACAAGGGTGCGGGCCCGGTGCTGGTCGATGCGATCGCCGGCCACATCCCGATCGCGATCACGTCGGTCGCCGGCGGCGCGCAGCACGTCAAGGCCGGCAAGCTGAAGGCGATCGCCGTGTCGAGCGCGGAACGCTCGCCGTCGCTGCCCGACGTGCCGACGTTCATCGAAAGCGGCATTCCCGATTTCGTCGTGATGTCGTGGATCGGCCTCATCGCCCCGGGCAAGACGCCGAAGCCGGTCGTCGCGCGCCTCAACGCCGACCTCAACGCGGCGCTCGCCTCCCCCGAGCTGCGCGAGAAGCTGGCCGGTCTCGGGATCCGAGTTACGCCGGGCACGCCCGAAGCCTTCCACGAGGAGATCAAGCGCGAACTCGAGCGCAACGGCCCCGTCGTCAAGGCCGCCGGGCTGAAGGCGGAGTAGCGCAGATCGCGGCGGCGCGACCGCCCCGCGGCGCCCTCATTTGCGCCCGATCTCCGACCAGACCGGCTGCAGCTCAGTCCATGGGATGCGGTCGATCGCCGAGGCGAGCCCCGCCGTGACCGGAAGACCGATTCCGGCGCGCGCCGCGAGCTCGAGCACCAGCGAGAGGTCCTTGCGGCAGATGTCGTTGTTCGACGCCAGCAGCGGGCCGTTCGTCGAATAGGTCGCGTACAGCGCCTCGCGCGACGGCCAGTTGCGCGTCGCGATGTTGCGCCCCGAGCCACGGTCCATCGCGGCGGCAAGCGCGTCCAGATCCATGCCGATGCGCTTGCCCAGCGCCATGGCCTCCGCCATCAGCAGCCAGTTGGCGACGCCGATCAGGTTGTTGAGAATCTTCGTCGTCATCCCGGCGCCGAGCGCGCCGCAATGCGACAACTGGTCGCCGACGACGTCGAGCGCAGGCCGGACTTCCGCCAGATCGGCGGCAGCGCCGCCGACCAGCACGGAAAGCGTCCCCCGCCGCGCCCCGTCGATGCCGCCGCTGACCGGCGCGTCGAGCAGGCGCGCACCCCGTGCCGCGAGCGGCGCCGCCAGCGCCCGAACGGTCTCCGGCAGCACCGTGCTCATCACCACCACGATCGGCGCCTGCGCCGGGTCGATCGCGGCCAGGAGCCCGTCCGCCCCGCGAACCGCGACGTCGACCTGGTCGTCGGTGGCGACGAGGACGAAGACGACGTCCTCGCGCGCGCAATCCGCGGGACGTCCGGCGAGTCGCGCGCCGGATTGCGCGAACGCGGCGACCGCGGCCGGATTCGCGTCGCAGACCGTCAGCGGGAAGCCCGCACGCGCGAGCCGCTCCGCGATGGGCGCACCCATCGCGCCGACGCCGATGAAGCCGATGCGCTGCACGGCGCTCAGTTCGGCTTGATGTCCATCTTCCTGACCAGCGGCCCGAATCGCTCGAGCTGCTCACGCCAGAAGCGATCGAATTCCTCCGGCGTGGAGCCGACGGGCTCGTAGCCCAGGTCCCTCACCTTCGCGGCGACGGCCGGCTGGCGCAGCACCGCCGCGACCTCGGCCGCCATCCGGTCGACGATTTCCTTCGGCGTCGCGGCGGGCGCGTAGATGCCGAACCACGTGTCGATCGAGAAACCCGGCACCAGCGTCGCGATCGGCGGCGCATCGGGCATGAACTCGGTGCGCTCCGCGGTCGTCACCCCGACGCTGCGGATTCTGCCGGCCTGGATGTACTGCCGCGTCGAGCCCACGGTGTCGAACACCAGCGCGACGTCGCTCGCGAGCAGCCCCGCCAGCGCCGGGCTGTTGCCGCGATACGGCACGTGCACCATTTCCACGCCGGCCAGCCGGTTGAACAGCTCGCCCGCGAAATGCGGGATCGTGCCGACGCCCGAGGATCCGTACGAGTACTTGCCCGGATTCGCCTTCAGCAGCGCCAGGAACTCGGCGAGGTTGCGCGCCGGCAGGTCGTTCGGGATCACCGCCACCAGCGGCGCGCGGCCGACCAGCGTGACCGCCTTGAAGTCGGTGACGGGGTTGTAGGAAAGGTTCTGGTAGACGAACGAATTGATGACCGCGGCCGAGATCGTCTTCACCTCGAACGTGTACCCGTCCGGCGCGGCGCGCGCCACCATTCCGGACGCGATCGTGCCGCCGGCGCCCGTCACGTTGTCGACGACCACATTCTGACCCAGCCGGTCCTTCAGCGCCGCCGCGACCACGCGCGCCGTGACGTCGGTGCCGCCGCCCGCCGCGAGCCCGATCACCAGTCGCACGGGACGCGTCGGCCACGGGTCCGCCGCGGCCGCGTCGCTGGCGGCGGGCAGCAGACTGCAGAGCGCCAACAGTGCCACGAAGGCGCGACGGCACCCGCCTGCCGCGGCGCCGCCCGGCGTCGGCGCGCGCATCATTTCGCCGCTCCCCGCCCGGGGTCGGCGGGCGGAGGCATCGTGTACCGGGCGTCCGTGGTCTCGTACTTCGCGGGAAGGATGATCTCGAGAATCTCGCGATCGTCGGAAAACCCGAGCACCTCGTGGACGATCCCCGGCGGCTGGATCCACGCCGTGCCTTCGCGCGCCGTGACGATTCCGTCGTGACCGTCGACGCGCATCGTCTGCCACCCCTTCAGCATGTAGCAGAACTGGAACTGCACGGCGTGGCGGTGCGGGCCGCCGACGCCTTCCGCCGGGAACGGGTGGGCAGCACGGACGACGTGGGCGAGCGCCATGCCATCGGTCGCCGCCTCGATGCCGAGGTCGCGATAGAGGCTGTTCGGCCGGAAGCCGGCCTTGAAATCGCCGTCGCCGTTGCTGTGGCTGACGACGAACCGCATCGGCTTCCGGGCAATGCTCTCGTCCATGTTCGCCTCCTTCGCTGTGTTGGCTGCGACGCGCAATCGCGGCCGAAGTGTGGATGGGGTCGCCGCCGGCGCGCGCCCGCGGTCAGGCCGGCGCGACGCCCTTGACCACGGTGCGCCGCATGATCCGCTTGTGCCGGCCCATGTCGAAGTTCCGGATGGCGCGATGGAGCAGGCAGCGGTTGTCCCACATCAGCACGTCCCCGGGCCGCCACTGCTGCGTGAAGACGAAGCGTGGCTCGGTGGCATGGTCGAGAAGCCCGCGCAGCAGCGCGCGGGCCGCCTCGTCCTCCATGCCATCGATTCGCACCGCATACATGCCGATGTAGAGCGACCTGGCGCCGGAAGCCGGGTCGGTGCGGACAAGCGCGTGGGTGACCGGCGGCGCGTCGCGGATCTCGGCCTCCTTGCCCGGCGGGCCGCCGATGTTGAGGTGCTTCTCGCCATAGCTGTGCACCACCTGCAACCGCTCCAGTTCCCGCTGCCGCTCCGGGGGCAGCGCGGCGAACGCGTCGATCAGGTTCGCGAACTGGGTGTCACCGCCCGTGGGCGGCAGCGCGACCGCGTGCAGTATCGTGTACGACGGGGGGACGGCGAAATGGGCACCGTCGGTGTGCCAGTACGCGGTCGCGTGCAGGTACGGCTTGTCTGTCGGATTGCCGTTCTCGTCGACGTTCGAGATCTCGTGCACCGGCGGCAGCCGCGATCCGTCCTTCAGGCGGCCGACGTGCTCCTGCACCTCGCCGAAGCACTGCGAGAAGGCTTCCTGCTGGTCTGCGGTGAGATCCTGGTCGCGGATGACGATCACGTGATAGCGCAGGATCGCGGCCCGCAGCGCGGCGGCCAGCGCCGGCGCGATCGGCTGCGAGAGGTCGATCCCGCGGATCTCGGCGGCGAACGTCGGGAGCAGCGGCGTGACCTGCATCGAACCCGCGCCAGTTTCGGCGCCGCGGGTCGCGGGGAGCGTGGCGTGCGGATTCATCGCGATGTCCTCCATCGTTGCTAAAGGCGGGAGCGCGACACGAACGCAGTGCCCTCGAGCAGCCGGCGCGCCGTGCGCGAGAATAGCACTTCGTTGACCTTCCATCCGTCGCCGTCGGCCTCGACGTCGGCGACGATGCCGAGCACGCCGCTGGGATGCCCGATGCGGATCGGCTCGCGCCGCGGCCGCGGGCGGCAGACGTCGTGGACCACGGTCCCCGCGATCCGCGCCGCGACGCCCAGGCACGTGGCGCCGGTGCCGGCGTAGGCCTGGTGCATGATCGACTCGACGTAGAGGCGCGCCGCGAGATCGATGTCGGCCGCGGCAATCTTCCGGCCGGTCAGGTACTCGGTGAAATCGGCAGGCTTCGCCACCGTCACCTGGAACGGCAGCAGGTAGCTGGCGATGCCGGCAAGCCGGCCGCTCTTCACGCGGATTTCCTCCAGCGTGGCGAGTTGTGCCGTCGACAGCGTCCCGGGGGCCTCGTAGCCGGTGAGGCCGATGTCGGGCGCGCGGACGAACACGCAGGGGTTGGCGATATCGACGACCGACACCTCCACCGGCGCGGCGAAGCCGGCGAGCTCGATGGCATCGCGGGGCCTGCCCGTGGGCAGCAGCCGTCCCGTCGCGGCGCCTCCCGTCAGCGAGAAGTCGAGCTGCACCTCCGCGGCGGTGCCGGGCACCCCGTCGATCGCGAAGTCGCCCTCGGTGACCGGCCGGCCGTCCTGCACCTGCACCTTGATGCGGAGGATCTTTCCCGTGTTGGTGTTGTGCACGCGGACGACCGTCCACGGCGCGACGGCCGGGACCATCCCCTCCTCGATCGCATACGGCCCGACGGCGGCCGAGATGTTGCCGCAGTTGGTATCGAAGCTCACGACGGGGTGCTCGACGCTGACCTGCGCGATCGTGTAGTCGACGTCGGCGCCGGCGATCGTCGGCGGGCCGATGATCGCGCACTTGCTCGTCAGGTAGTGCGAGCCGCCGAGGCCGTCGATCTGCCGCTTGTCCGGGCTGCCGAACAGCGCGAGGAGGAAGCGCTCGCGCGCCGCGGGCTCCGCGGGCACGTCGCGCGTCGCGATGAACACGGCCTTGCTCGAGCCGCCGCGCATGATTACCGTCCGCACCGCCAGTTGACCGCCCATGCCCTGCCTCCGTTCGTCCCGGTTCACGCCGCCTTGCCGCGGTATCCCAGTTCCCACTCGCCGATGATGGTCTGGTGGATCTCGTTCGTGCCGTCGTAGATCTGCGCGACCTTCGCGTCGCGGAAGATCCGCCCGACGCCGTATTCCTCCGCGACGCCGTACGCGCCGTGGATCTGGTACGCGTGCTCGGCCGCCTGCATCAGCGCATTGGTCGCGTAGAGCTTCGCGATCGACGCCTCCTCCTGGCAGCGCTCGACGCCGGAGTCGAGCAGCCACGCGAGGCGCCGCGTGAGCAGCGTCGCGGCGTCGAGCCCGACGCGTATGTCGGCGATCTTGGCCTGGATCAGCTGGTAACGGCCGATCGGCTGGTCGAAGACCTGCCTTTCGCGCGCATACGCGACGGAGGCGTCGAGGCAGGCGCGGATCTGCCCGACGGCGCGGGCCGCGCACGCGAGGCGCCCGATCTCGGTCCCGCACATCAGCGACTTGTAGCCCTCGCCTTCCTCGAGCAGCCGGTTGCCCGCGGGCACGCGGACGTTGTCGAAGAACACCTGCGCCGTGCCCTGCGAGCGGGCGCCGGCCTTGTTGTTGATCGGCGTGATCGAGATGCCGGGCAGGTCCGCGTCGACGATGAACGCGCAGATGCCGCGCATCCCGCGGCTCCGGTCGATCGTCCCGTAGGTCAGGAAGAAGTCGGCGTTGCGCGCATTGCTGATCCACGTCTTGTTGCCGTCCAGCACGTAGCTGTCGCCGTCGCGCCGGACCGTGGTTTCCATCTTGCGCACGATGTCGGTGCCCGAATGGGGCTCGGTGACGCCGGTGGCGCCGAAGATCCTGCCCTGGCACAGCGGCGTCAGGTACTTCCGCTTCAGTGCCTCGGAGCCGTAGAGCAGGATCGGCCGCCCGAGCGAGCAGCTCGGCCAGCCGGCGATCACCGCGGTCATCACGTCGACGCGCGCCAGTTCCTCGAGCAGCAGCGACAGCGTGACGTAGTCGAGCCCGACGCCGCCGTACTCCTCCGGGATCACGCCGCCGACGAGCCCGAGCGCGCCCATCTTCTCCGCCAGCGCGCGCGGATAGTGCTCGTCGCGGTCGAAGGCGGCGGCGTGCGGCGCGACCTCGTTCCGCGCGAACGCGCGCGCCACGTCGAGCAGTGCTTCCTGTTCCGGAGTGATCGAGAAATCCATCGTCCTGGTCGTTGCCGTGGTCAGTCGAAATGCGCGCGCAGCCATGCGCCCGCGTCGGGAATGCGGTCGAAGCGCCACAGGTCGGCGAGCATCGCCGCCGCGTTCGCGGGCACCAGCGCGGCGAACTTGCGGCCGAGATCCTCGTCGGTCATCGGATTGGCCGGATTGCCCCGCGCGATCGCCGTCCGCTGGTGCCATGCGCGTCCGTCGGCGGTGGTCACCGTGACGTCGGCCTGCTGCTCGCCGACCGACGCGTCGACGGACACCTGCGTCCGCGCGAGCAGGTGCCGGACGCTCTCGCGGGCGACGGCGGCGTCGGCGAATGCCGCCGGCGTCGCGTGCCCGTCGAGGAGTCCTGCTGCGACGCAGTACGCGACGCTGAACTTCCCCTGCAGGCCCGTGGCCGGGACCGCGATGCCGGCGACCTTCGGCGCGAGGACGTTCACGCGGCAGGCGATCGCCGCGACGTCGCGCCAGCCGGCGCCGGCGCGCGCGAGCGCGGCGTGGATCGCGATCGCGGCGTCGACCGCGGCGTGCGTGATCATGCACGAGGCGTGCGGCTTGAACGAGTTCGCCATGATCGCGTACGGCGCGCCCCAGCGCGCGGCGACGTCGCGCCAGCCTGTCAGGTGCGCGCCGACCAGCGTATCCGCATAGCCGACCTCGGCGTCGAGCAGCCCCACCGGCCCGGTGAAGCCTCCGGCGGCGAGCCGGGCGGCAAGCACGCCGCCCGCGGCAGTCCGCCCCAGCTGCAGCGACTTCGACATCGTGCCGAACGCACCGATGAAACCGGCGCCACCGGTCATCGCCACCGCCATCGCATGGGCTGCCTGCGCGGATGGCAGCCGCATGCCGAGCGCCGCCGCCAGCGCGGCACCGGCGTGACCCAGCACGCCGGAAACATGCCATCCGCGCGCCGTCAGCGGGCGGCCGAGGAAGTGCCCGAGCGCCGCCTCCATTTCGTAGCCGGCCACGAGCGCGCGCAGGAACGCCTCGCCGGTGACCGGGTGCCGGCGGGCGACCGCCACCAGCGCCGGCACCACCGACGCGCTGACGTGCACGAGATTGACGTAGTCGGTGTCGTCGTAGTCGTGGACGTGACCCGCGGTTCCCATCAACAGCGCATCGGCAGGCGCCGGCAGCGCCGGATCCCCCAGCCGGGACGCCGGGCCGCGCGCGGCACCGAGCGCCGCGGCGACGATCCGCAGCGGCGGCTCGTCCATGCCGGCGCAGGCCACGCCCAGCCAGTCGACGAGGCAGCGCCGCGCGGCGTGGAGCGCATCCGGCGGCACGCCGTTCATCGTCGCCTCGGCACGCGCCGCGAAGGCCGCGAGCGCGGGCACGGCAGGGTTGCCGCGATCGTCACCGCCGCTCATGGCGCCACCACGCGCGCGCGGCGCAGCGCCGGCAGCTCGGCGGCGCGCCCGAGCAGGCGCCCGATCACGTCGTCGTTGTCCTCGCCGAGGGTCGGCTGCAGTTCGCGGATCGGCGGACGGCGGTACCCGGCCACCGCGAGCGGCGAGCGCAGCAGCGGGACCTCGCCGAAGCGGGGATGGGCCAGCGTGGTGACGAGTTCGCGCTCTCCCATCAGCGGCAGCGCAGCGACATCGGCGAGATTCAGCACGGGTGTCGCCGCCACGCCGACCCGCTGCAGCGCATCCGCGGCGTCCCAGCGCGGCCGTTCCGCCAGCCATGCGCGCAGCCGCCGCTCGATGGCCGGCGCCTCGCGCTTGCGCATCGCCGCATCGTGGCCGGGATCGCAGTCGAGCATCGCGGCCAGCGCCGGCCAGGCAGCGTCGTCGGCACCCGCGACGAACAGGTCGCCGTCGCGGCAGGCGAACACGCCGAACGGCGCGGCCTCCGGGTGGGCGTTGCCGATCCGCGACCCGGCACCCGAGGCGCCGCCCGCGTCCGCATCGACGGTCGGCCACAGCCACGCGAGCGACCACGCGCCCATGTCGAACAGCGCCGTGTCGAGGAAGGCGCTCTCGCCGGGGACGCGGCTCACGACCGCGCTCACGACCGCCAGCGCGGAGGCGCCGGCCGTCAGCAGGTCGCAGACCGACGGCCCGCCCTTCAACGGCGGGTCGGCAGGCTCCCCGGTCGCATCCATGATCCCGGCCAGCCCCTGCACCACGGTGTCGAAGGCGCGCTTGCCGCGCAGCGGCCCCGACTCGCCGAAGCCCTTCGCCGAGCAGTAGACGATCGACGGATTGGCGGCCCGGCAGGCCTCGTACCCGATGCCCCAGTTGTCCATCGTGCCGGCCGCGAAGTTCTCGATGACGACGTCGGCGTGGCCGACCAGCGCGAGAAAGATGCGCCGGCCTTCGGGATCCTGGACCCGCAGCGCGAGGCTGCGCTTGTTGTAGTTGTTGACGTGGAAGAGGTAGCCGGCGTCACCGTAGCGCAGGCCCAGGCTGCGGGAATTCTCGCCGTCGAGCGGTTCGACCTTGATGACCTCGGCGCCCAGGTCGGCGAGGAAGCGCGCGGCATAGGGCCCCGCGGTGCTGATGCCGAGGTCGAGCACGCGGATCCCGTCAAGCGGCAGCGGCATGCGCGGCCTCCGTGTCCTCGCGCAGCACGGCGTCGCGCAGCCAGCGCTCGTACTGCGCCGGTTCGATGCCCGCATGGTCGACGACCAGGCGGCGCGTCGCGGCGCCGAGCGACGCGGCGCCGGCGCGTATCGCCAGCGGCCTGCCGTCGCGATGAAATACGCCGCCGGTGATCGCCACCCCGTCGTCGCGGCGCAGCAGGCCGCGCGCGACGAACTGCGGATGCGCGAGCACGTCGGCAAGCGCAAGGATCGGCCCGGAAGGAATGCCCTGCGCGTCGAGTTCCGCTTCGACTTCATGCGCGGTGCGCACCGCCGTCCAGCGGCCGATCTCCGCATCCAGCGCGGCGACGTTGCGGACGCGCGCCTCCTGCGTCGCGTACTGCGGATCGCGCGCGAGATCGGCCCGCCCGATCGCCGTCACCAGGCGCTGCCACGTCGGCTCGTTGCCCGCGCAGATCACCACCCAGCCGTCGCTGCACGGATAGGTGTTCCACGGCGCCGCCATCAGGTGGCGGTTGCCGAGGCCCTCCGGCGAACGTCCCGACAGGAAGTATGCAGGGAACGCCGACGTCAGCAGGCTGATCGCCGCGTCGAACATCGCGAGGTCGAGATGTCCGCCGCGGCCGGAGGACTCCTTCGCGCGCAGGTCGGCGAGGATCGACGTCGCGGCGTACATCGCCGCGACGTGCGTCACGATCGCCCCGGCCACCCGCACCGGCGGCCGTCCCGGATGCCCGGTCGTCGACATGATCCCGGACATCGCCTGCAGGCCTTCCTCGCCGGCCTTCCAGTCCGCCTGCGCGCCGCCGGTGCCGAACGGCGTGCACGCGGCGAGCGTCACGCGGGGGAACTTCTCGGCGAGGCTGCCATCGGGATACAGCCGCGCGAGCGCGGCCATCCCGTCGCGGTCGGCGACGACGATCTCGACGCGGGCGAGGATCGCGTCGAGCACGGCCCGCGCCGCCGGATGGCCGAGGTCGCAGCAGGCCGATTGCTTGCTGCCGCTGACGAGGTGGAAGAGATCCATCCCGGTGCCGGATGGCGCGGCGCCGGCACGCAGCGGGTCGCCGGAGGGCGGCTCCAGCTTGTAGACGGGGCAGCCGACGTCCGCCAGCAGCTTCGCCGCGAGCGTGGCGGACCCGAACCCCGTCGCGAGTTCGAGCACCGCGTGCCCGGCGAACCGGCCCGGTGGACTCATGGCGCGTCGGGGATCGGCGCGCCGCCGACCCGGGCGCTGTCGAGCAGCGGCGGCGACGCCCGCAGCGCGAAGGCGTTGGATCCGTCGGCCATCCGCATGTGGAAGGGAAAACCGAGCTGCGGGATCTCGATGCCGAGCGCGGGCAGCGGCTGCGTCTGGAAGCAGTCCCGCTGCGCCGCCTGTTTCGATGCGAACCATTCCTCGGGCGTGTAGACGGGACAGATCGGGAGCCCCAGGTCGCGGAAGCGCTCGGCCCAGCGGTCCCGGTCGTCGCTTGCGATCAGTTCGGCGAGGAAGCGGCGATAGTCGTCGCTGCGCGTGCCGTGCGCCGTCAGCCGGTCCGCCTCGGTCTCCGCCGGGTTGACGAGGTCCTCGCGCCCGAACGCGCGGCAGCAGCGCGCCCACAGGTCGCGCTCCAGCAGCGAGACGGTGAGGTAGCGGCCGTCGCGCGCCCGGTAGATGTTGTAGCGCGGGTTGCCGCCCCAGCCTTCAACCCGCCCGGCGTCGCCGCTCCCGCGCGCGGCGAACACCTGCGTCATGTGGACGCTCGACCACGACGACAACGCGTCCAGCATCGACACGTCGACGAACGAGCCCGTTCCGGTCGCGCGCGCGGCGATGATCCCGGCAAGGATGGCCGCGATCGCGGCGGTGCTGCCGGCGTAATCCGCCATCAGCACGTTCGGCATCTGCGGAACCTGGCCTTCGTGCATCTGCAGCATGCCGCTCATGCCCGCGATGTTGAGGTCGTGTCCGGCGACGCCGGCAAGGTCGCCGGTCTGGCCGTACCCGGTGATCGCGCAATAGACGATTCGCGGGTTGACCGCGCGCAGCGCGTCGTAGCCGATCCCCAGCCGATCGGCGGTGCCGGGTCGGAAGCTCTCGACGACCACGTCGACGTCGGCGACCCGCCGCAGCAGCTCCGCGCGATCCGTCCCGCTCTTCAAGTCGAGCGCAAGGCTCCCCTTGTTGCGGTTGACGTTGCAGAAGTAGACGCTTTCGCTGCGCCCCCCCGCCTCGTACCGCGGCGCGGCCTCGCGCACCGTGTCGCCGGTGCCGGGACGCTCGATCTTCAGCACGGAGGCGCCGAGGTCGGCCAGCGTCATCGTGCACCATGGCCCGGGCAGGTGGCGGGTAAGGTCGAGGACGCGGACGTCGGCAAGGGGCTGCAAGGGGACTCCGGGGACGATGGACGGCAGGTTCGTAAAGGGGGCGGCGCGACGACGGGGTCAGCGCACCATGTACGAAGGCAGCCACGTGGAGATGAGCGGGAACGCCAGCAGCAGCGCGAGCGTGATGAACTCCCAGGCGAGCAGGTACGCCGTGCCGCGGAATACGGTGCCGACGGGGACGCCGGTGGCCCCGCTCACGACGAACACGTTCATGCCCACCGGCGGCGTGATGAGGCCGATCTCCACCAGCTTGACGACGATCACGCCGAACCAGATCGGATCGAAGCCGAGCGACGTCACCAGCGGGAACGTCACCGGCAGCGTGATCAGCAGGATCGCCACCTGGTCCATCAGCATGCCGAGGATCAGGTACACGACGATCACGAGCGCCATCACCGTCCACCGCGACAGCTGCGCGTCGCGCATCGCCTCGACCAGCTCGGGTGCGACGCGGTTGATCGTGAGGAAGTAGCCGAACACCAGCGCGCCGAACACGATGGTCAGCATCATCGACGAGATGCGCAGCGTGTTGACCAGCGCCGACATGGTCGAGGCCTTGGTGAGGCGCCGCGACAGCACGAGGTAGAGCCAGGTGATCCCGGCCGCCACGGCGGCGGTCTCGGTGGTCGTCGCGACACCCGCGTACAGCGTGAAGAACACCGCGCCGACGATGACCAGGAAGCCGCGGACCTCCTTCAGCGCAGCCGCCTTCTCCCGCCAGGTCGTCGCCTCGCCGCGGGGCAGCAGCGCGGGCCGCAGCTTCGCGTAGGCGTAGATCGCGACGATGTAGATCGCGGCCGTCATGACGCCGGGGACGACGCCGGCGATCAGCAGCTTGCCGATCGAGGTCTGGGTCATGATCCCGTAGATGATCATCGCGATGCTGGGCGGGATCATCACGGCGAGCGTTCCGGCGACCGCGACCACGCCGGTGGCCATCGGCAGCGAGTAGCCCAGCTTCCTGAACTCCGGGAGGCTGATGGCGGCCAGCGTGCCCGATGCCGCGGTGCTCGACCCGGACACGGCGGCGAAGCCGGCGCTCGCCAGCACCGAGGCCATCGCGACGCCGCCGGGCAGGAACCCGACGATGCGGTTGGCGGCCCCGAAGACGTCGCGCGCCATGCCTCCCTTGTTCATCAGCTCCGCCATCAGGATGAAGAGCGGGATCGACGCCAGCGTGCTGTCGGCGACCGAGCGATAGGCCGTGGTGGAGAGCTTGCTGACCATGCCGTCGAAGCCGATGGTGGCGCCGATGCCGATCGAGCCGCAGAGCGCGAGCGCGAAGGCGATCGGCATCCCGGCGAAGATGCAGACGAGCAGCAGCAGGATGATGGCGGTGGCGAACATCGCTGGGGTTCCGGGGTCAGTAGCTCTCGAGTTCCGACACGTCGGAGATCCCGGGATGGCGGGCCGTCACCGTCGCGACCAGCGCCCGCACCGTCATCAGCGCCGCGCCGACGGCGACGATCGCGAACGACGGCGCCAGCAGGTAGCCGAGCGGACTGGACGAGTACTCGCGCATCCCGTAGCTTTCGACGGCCCGCACGACGACGCCCCAGGTCACCGCGGCGAACAGCAGCGTCGTCAGCCCGTCGAACAGCACGAGCGATGCGCGCTGCAACCGGGGCGGGAAGTGATCGCTCAGCAGCGTGACGCGCACGTGCCCTCCCATCCGGTACACGTACGAGACCATGAAGAACACCAACGCCGGCATCAGGAACTCGTTGTTGAGCTCCATCGCGCCGGTGATCGGCGAATTCAAGAAGTAGCGACTCAACGCGTCGCCGGTGGTCAGCGCGACCATCGCAACCAGCGCGAACGCGGCGATGCGGACGAGAATCCGCTCGACGCGATCGCAGGCGCGGTCGATCGCCCCGCGCGCGCGCCGGGGCTCGCTTGTGATCTGTTCCATGTCCGGGCGGGCGGCGGCGCGGCTAGCGCAGCTTCGCCTTCTGCGCCTGGAGGTCGTCGTAGACGGGCTTGGCGTTGTTGAAGCCCCGGCCTTCCATCTTCTTGATCATCTTCGCCGGCGCGTCCTTGTACGACTCCTGCCACTTCGCCTTGTCGGCCGCGGTCAGCGCGTAGACGGTGCCGCCGGCGTCGGTGAACGTCTTCTTCTGCTCGACGTTGCGGCGGTCGTATTCCTTGCCCATCGCGATCGACATCTTCTCGCCGGCACGCCGGATGGTGTCCTGGATGTCGGGCGGGAACGCGTCCCAGCGCTTCTTGTCGACGAAGTAGATGGCGAGCAGGCTCATCAGCGGCGCACCTTCCGTGGCGTGCTTGGTGACCTCCTGCAGGTGATTGCTGGCGGCCGTCGCCTGCAGGTAGGCCACGCCGTCCAGCACGCCCTTCTGCAGCGCGTCGTACATGTCGGAGGCCGGCATGTTGGTGACGGCGATGCCGAGGTCGCGCATGAAGTCGTCGGCGTCGCCGCCGCCGCCGCGGAGCTTGAGGCCCTTGGCGTCCTCCGGCACCCGGACGACCTTGCTGCGGGTGAAGATCTGGTACGGCGGCGTGCCCGACGCGGCGACCACCTTGATGGCCAGGCGGTCGTACTCGGGCTTCAGGCTGCCGTCCGCCATCACCAGAAACACCTTGGCGAGTTGCTCGCCGGAGTCGAACTGCCCCGGCAGCGACAGCAGGTTGGTCAGCGGCATCTTGCCCGGGATGATGCCCGGCGCGACGTAGGCGATGTCGGCGACGCCGCCCTTGACCGACTCGATGACGTCCTCCATGCGGCCCAGCTGGTTGGCCGGGAAATACTTGACCTTGATCTTGCCGCCCTCCTCGAGCGCGGGGATGAACACGTTCTGCACCGTGTCGTAGATCACGTGCCCCTTCGGGAACGAGTCCGCGATCCGCAGCGTGATGGGATCGGCGGCGAGCGCGCCGGCAGCGGCGGTCACCGCCATCGCCGCGACGGCGATGCTGAGTATCCTGCGCATGGGTTGCTCCGTTCGGCGGGTCAGGCGGCGGGGGACGCGGGCTTGCTGCTCTTCACCTTGCCGTACGAGAGGCCGGTGGGATCGGTCGGCGCCTCGCCGGTGGTCGCACCCGGCATCTGCA
Source organism: Bordetella parapertussis (assembly GCA_943331295.2). GTDB lineage: Bacteria > Pseudomonadota > Gammaproteobacteria > Burkholderiales > Casimicrobiaceae > CAIWHR01. The sequence continues at coordinate 74,595 of CALQLA020000016.1, forward strand.
CGACGATCCAGGTGCCGCCCTGGGGCGCGCGCACTTCGTAGGCGACCTTCTCGGGAAAGTCGATCAGCGTCCCCGGGCCGTACTTCCTGCCGTTGACGATGAACTCGCCCTCGAGGATGTAGCGCAGCTGGCGGAACTGGTGGCCGTGCGGGAAGGTTCCCGAGTCCGGCGCGAATTTCTGCAACTCGAAGTTGACGCCGTCGCGGAAGCTCAGCACCTTGATCCAGTTGTCGTCGAACCGCGTTTCCTGCCAGTCCATGTCGTGAATGCTCTGGGAGACCAGTTCCTGCAGCGCCATGTCGCTTCTCCTTGGTGAGATCGGCGAAGCCTCCGCCCTGACGCAGGCGGTGCGCGCCGCGGCCAGCCGTGCGTGGCCGCGAGCCCGATGAATTCGATCGACGAAGCCTACCGCTGGCATCCGGGCCGCCTAAGCGGTATAAATGATTCTTATGTTCATCCGTCCAACCCGGCTATGCCCAACATGGGCGCCGGGCACCTGCCCGTGACCCGCGCCGCCAAGTCGCCTCGCCTCGCGTCGAGCCTCGACGTGCGCGCGCTCGAGATCTTCGTCAGCGTCATCGAGGCCCGGGGCATGACGGGCGCGGCGCGCCAGCTTTGCATCACGCAGCCCGCGGTGTCGTTCGCGATCCAGCACCTCGAGGCGACGCTCGGCACCACGCTGCTCGACCGGACGACGCGCCCGCTGCGGCCGACCGCCGCCGGCGTCGTGCTGCACCGCCGCGCCAGGCGGATCCTGTCGGACGTCGAGTCGCTGCGGGGCGCGGTCAGCACCGCCGGCGGGCGCGCGCTCCCGAACATCCGGATCGGACTCGTCGCGTCGGTCACGGCGCTCGGCGCGCCGCTGATCCTCGCGCTGCAGTCGCTCGCGGAGGAACTGCGGATCTGGTCGACGCTGACGCCGCACCTGACGGCGGCGCTGCGCGACCGCGAGCTCGACGTGCTCATCACCAGCGAGGCGCTGGACGATCTGCCGGATCTCGAGCGCAAGCCGGTGCTCCACGAGCCGTTCATGCTCGCCATCCCGCGGGATTTCGCCGCGACGCGCAAGGGCATCACGCTGCCCGCGCTCTGCGACGCGCTGCCTCTCATCCGCTACACGAGCCGGTCGAACATCGGCACGGTCCAGGAGCGCTACCTGCGCCGCCGTCGCATCGAGCCGCCGCACCGCCTGGAGTTCGACTCGTCGTCGTCGATCGTCGAGATGGTGGCGGCAGGACTGGGCTGGGCGATGACGACGCCGCTGTGCCTCGTGCAGAGCGGCGTCAACCTCGAATCGGTTGCGCTCCGCCCGCTCGACGGCGCGGCGCTGATGCGCAGCCTGTACGTGATCGCGCGCCAGAACGAGCTCCCCGGCACCTGCGACCGCATCCGCGACATCGTCAGTGCGCTCGTGCGCGACCTCCTCGCACAGCGGCTGCGGGGGCCCAACGCCTGGCTGCTCGACTCGATCAGCTACAGCTAGCGCCACGCGCGCGAAGAAAGTCGCCGCAGCGGCCGTGCGTCAGGCGTCGGCACCCGCCGTCACCGCGGCGAGCAGTGCCGCGATCGGCCCGGTGCGATCCAGCCCGTCGATCGCCGCGAACACCGCGCGCTGCGCGGCGGCGCTCATCCGGTGGCGCGTCATCGCGACGAACTTGGCGCGGATGCCCGCGCGATCGATCGGCCGCGCCGGCGTGCCGAGCGAATCCTGAACCTGCTCCTCGCACGCGCTGCCGTCCGCGAAGCCGATGCGGATGGCTCCGGCGAAGTGCTCGGGAAAGGCCGCCTGCAGCGCGGGATCGACGTGCGCGTGCACGCGATCGGCGAGTGCCAGCAGGTCGGACCGGTCGCGCGGACCCGCCTCGAAGAGCTCGGGCGCCGCCGGGTCGTCGAGCAGCGCGACCGCGGTCACGTAGGGCAGGCTGTACTGCGCGGCCATCGTCGATCGCGGCCGGCGCTCCAGGTGGTGCTCGACCATCGCGCGCGGCCCGTACACGTCGACGCGCGCGACGTCGGCCGGCGTGAACGGCCGCCGCTCGCGGCACCGCAGGGCGGCCTCCACCAGCGCATGGAAATTCTTGCAGCAGGGATAGAGCTTGATGCTGACGCGGGAGATCTCGAACGCCTCGTCCGGGATGGGCGGCCAGGCGTCCGGGCCCGGCGTCCCGGCGAGCATCCGCGCGATGCCGAACCGGCCCTCGATGGCTTCCCGCGGCCCGGTGAGCCCGCGCGCGGCGAGCTGCGCGGCGAGCACGCCGCGCTCCGCCGGCAGGCCGCCGTACAGCCGCTTCACCATCGTGCCCGCCGGATCCTGCGAGAACTGCATCAGGCCGCTGCTCATCGACGCGGCAATGCCGAACGCGCGGCGCATGCCGTCCCCGTCGAGCGCCAGCAGCCGGCCGGCCGCCGCCGCCGCGCCGAACACGCCCAGCGTCGCGGTCGGGTGCATTCCGCGCTCGATCAGCGCCTGCCCCAGCACCATCCCGAGCCGGCACTGCACTTCGTAGCCCGCGACGATCGCGGCGATGACGCGCGGGCCTTCCGCCGCAAGCGCCTCGCCGACGGCGAGCGCGGCCGGGATCACGACGGCTCCCGGATGCGAGAGCGAGCGGTCGTGCGTGTCGTCGAGCTCCAGCGCATGCCCGGCCGTGCCGTTGACGAGCGCCGCGTTGCGTGCCGACGTGCGGCCGCCGCCGTACAGCGTCGCCTGCGGCGCGGCCGCCTCCGCGAGCACTGTCTCGCGGACGATCTCCGTCCACGGCAGCGCCCACCCGCGCAGCGAAACGCCGAGGTGATCCACGACAAGGTCCCGGGCCGCCTCGACGGCCGCCTGCGGCAGGGTCGCGAAATCGATCCCGCTCGCGCGCCGGGCGAGCGCGTCGGTGATGCCCTCGCCCGGCGACTCGACGCGCCCCCTCACGGGCACCTGCCCGTACTTCCCGCCATGAGGCGATGCACCATGCGTCGCGCTACTGCGGCTTCAGCCCGGAGTCCTTGAACGCGCGCGTCCAGCGCGCGTACTCCTTGTCCAGGAAGCCGCGGAACGCGGCCGGGCCGATGAACGTGGTGTCGGCACCCAGCGCCTCCAGCCGCTCGCGCAGCGCCGGCGTCGCGAGCGCCGCCGCGATGTCCGCGGCGAGCTTGTCGACGACTGCCGGCGGCGTGCCGGCCGGCGCGAAGATGCCGAACCACGCCGTCAGCTCGTAGCCGGGAAGGATCGTCTCGGCGACCGTCGGGATCTCGGGCAGCGCCTTGGCCCGCTTCTCGCTCGCCACGGCCAGCGCGTTCAGCCGGCCCTCCTTGATGTAGGGGATCGCCGAACTCACGCTGGCCAGCATCAGCGAGATGTGGTTGCCCAGGAGGTCGGTCAGCGCCGGCCCCGCGCCCTTGTACGGGATGTACGTCATCTCCGTGCCCGTGCCCTTGGCGAGCATCTCCATCCCGAGGTAGGTCATCTGGTCGGTACCGGCGTAGTTGAGCTTCTTCGGGTTCGCCTTCGCGTAGGCGACGAGGTCCTTCGCGCTGTCGACCTTGAGCCCCGGCGCGCTGACGATCACCATCGGCAGCGACGAGAACACCGCGACCGGGACCAGGTCGCGCATCGTGTCGTACGGCAGGTCCTTGTACGCCGACTGGTTCAGCACGAACGGGACGCCGGAGACCGCGACCAGCGTGTAGCCGTCGGGCGGCGCCTTGGCGACCAGCGCGGCGCCGATCGACGCGTCGGCACCCGGCTTGTTGTCGACGACGAAGGACTGCCCGGTGATCTCGGCCAGGCGCTGCGCGAGAGGCCGCGTCAGCACGTCGGTGCCGCCGCCGGCCGAGTACGGCACGACGAGGCGCACGGACCGTGCCGGATAGGGGTCGGCCGCCCACGCCGGCGCCACGACACCCGCCACCAGGGCGACCAGCCACCGCATCATGCGTCGGCGCGAACGGAAATGCTCCATGGCTCCTCCTCCCGGCGCAACCGGCGACGTACCGGCTCCCGCGCACGCCGCATTGGGACCGTCTTGCCCGGGCGCGTCATCCGGTATAAACAGTTCTGATGGAATCCATCAACCGCCCGCGGGTGGCAAGGCGCGCGCTGCGCGGCCCGCCCGGGCCGCCTTCGCTCAACCTGCGCGCGATCGGGACGCTGGTCGCGATCGTCGAGACCGGCAGCATCACGCTCGCGGCGAAACGGCTCGGAACCAGCCAACCCGCGGTCTCGATGGCGCTGCGCGAGCTCGAGGACGCGCTCGGCACCGTGCTGCTCGATCGCACGGTGCGCCCGCTGCGTGCCACGCATGCCGGCCTCGCCCTCTATCACCGCGCCGCGCAACTCGTCGCGGACGTCGCGGAGCTGCGCTCGGCCGTCGCGGGCGCCGCGACGGGCAGGACGGCGCGACTGCGGATCGGCTTCGTCACGCCGTTCGGCAGCGCGCTGATCCGCCGGCTGCAGCCGATGGCGGGCGAGCTCGAGGTCCGCTCCGGCCTCACGCCGGATCTCGTGCGCGCGCTGCTCGCGCGCGACCTCGACATCGTCGTGACGAGCAGCCCGGCCGCCGACCCGGCGGGACTCGACAGCGTCCGCATCGCCACCGAGCCGTTTGTCGCCGTCCTCCCGCGCAGCGCCCCGGCGGCCGCCACGTGGGCCCGCATCGAGGCCGCGACGCGCGGCCTCGCCTTCGTCCGCTACACGGCGCGCTCGGCGATCGCGGGCGCGGTCGAGCGCATCCTGCGCCAGCGCGGCCTCGAGCCGCCCGACCGCTTCGAGTTCGATACCTCGCTGTCGTTGCTGACGACGGTGGCCGCCGGCCTTGGCTGGGCGATCACGACGCCGATCTGCATCGCGCAAAGCCGCTACGCCGCCGATGACTTCCGCATCGTGCCGCTGCCCGGCGCCACGGCGCGGCGGCAGCTCGTGATCGTCCACCGCCGCGGCGAATTCGAGGCGAGCGTCGAGTGCATCCGTGCGCTGGTCACGGAACACCTGTCCGAGCGCATCCGGTCCGCGTTCGGCGCGACGATGCCGTGGATCGCAAACGCCGTCAGCTTCGACGACGCACCCGCCGCGTAGGACGCGGGCGGGCGGGGGACCGCCGGCGGCGCCGCGGGAGAGGCTTGCTACAGGCCGCCCATCGTCGCGGTCGGGAAGAACGGCAGCGTGCGCACGCGATTGCCGGTGAGCCGCGCGTAGGCGCTGGCGAGCGCCGGGGCGAGCGGCGGCACGCCAGGCTCGCCGACGCCGCTCGGCGGATTGGCGCTGGCGACGATCTGCACGGTGACCTGCGGCATCTCGCTCATCCGCATCACGCGGTAGTTGCGGAAGTTCTGCTGCACCGCCTTGCCGGCGCTGAACGTCGACTGGCCCCACAGCGCGGCGTTCAGCGCATGCACGATGCCGCCCTGCATCTGCGCCTCGACCGAATCGGGGTTGATCACGGTGCCGCAGTCGATGACGCAGTGGACCCGGTGCACCTTCATCGTGCCCGCCGCCGGCTGCGAGATCTCGACGACCTCGCAGACGATCGTGCCGAACGACTCGACGATCGCAACACCCCAGGCATGCCCGGCCGCGAGCGTATTGCGCCACGCCTGCGTGGCGAGGTCCGCCGCCCACAGCACAGCCTGCACGCGCGGGCTGTTGGCGAGGTGGTTGTAGCGGAACGTGAACGGATCGACCTTGGCTGCGATCGCCAGCTCGTCGATCATGCTTTCCACCGCGAAGCCGTTGATCGATGCGCCGACCGAGCGCCAGAAGCCCACCGGGATGCCCGCCGGCAGCGGCACCCACTCGACGAGGCTCGTCCCGAGCGCGTACGGCAAGCGCACCGCGCCCTCGACCGCCTGCGAATCGACGGCGCCGGGCGGCAGCCAGCCGCGCTGGCCCAGGATCGCCTGCGAGACGTTGCGGCACGACCACGCCTTGATCAGGCCGCTGGCCAGCGTCGCCTTGAGGTTGACCTGCGCATAGGGCCGGTACTGGTCGTGCGCGAAGTCCTCCTCGCGCTTCCAGGTGAGCTTCACCGGCCGCTTGACCGCCATGCCGACCTCGAGCGCCTGGCGCACGTAGTCCATCTCGAACTTGCGGCCGAGGCCGCCGCCCAGCAGCGTCGTGTGCACGGTGATGCTCGCGGCGGGCAGCTTGGTGATCGTGCCGGCCAGCGCCGCCACCGCCGAGGCGCCCTGCGTCGGCGCCCAGATCTCGCAACTCACCGGCACGGTGCCGGAAAAGACGATGCTGACGGTGCAGTTCAGCACCTCCATCGTCGCATGCGCGAGGTAGGGCAGCGTGTAGGTCGCGCTGACGGTCGGCGTGCCGAGCGCGCCGGCCACCTGCACCTCGGCCACCGGCGCGTACGTCGCGGGCGTGTAGCCGGTCGGCGGCGCGGGCTCGGCGACGAGCGCGGCGCCGCCGGTCATCAGCGTCGCGGCCCTGGCGGCGATCTGTGCGCTGTCCACGTCGGTGGTGGATGCGGGCAGCGTCCACGTCGCGGACGCCGCATTGGCAAGGCGCATTGCGAGCCACGTGTTGCTCGCGACGACGGCAAAGGCGTTGACCGAGCCGGCCGTCACTTTGCCGCGCGAATCCGACGCGGTGCAGGGAACGATCGCGATCGCGCCGGAGGGCAGCGACGGCGTCTTCGCCAGCGTACCGCCGATCGTCGGGCAGTGGCGGACCGCCGCGAACACCATGTTGGGGAACCAGACGTCGATGCCGTACTTCGCGCTGCCGTCCACCTTGGCCGGGATGTCGACGCGGGGCACGCGCTTGCCGATCAGCCGGAAGTTGGCGGGCGCGGTGAGCCGCAGGTCGGCGGGGACCGGTTGCGCCGCCGCGGCGACGGCGAGGCTGCCGTACGTCCAAGTCGTGCCGGTGGGAACGTGCTTCACGATCGCGCTGGCGGCGGTGAAGTTGTCGCGGCTGCCGTCGCCCTTGGCGGCCATTGCCGCGGCGATCAGCATCTCGCGCGCGGCGGCGCCGGCGTTGCGCAGCGTCGCGTAGCGGCCGCTGACGGCGCTGCTGCCGCCGGTGAAATAGGACACGACCGGGTCGACGAGCGACTGGACGACCGTGACCTGGTTCCAGTCGGCCATCAGTTCCTCGGCGAGGATCTGCGACAGGCCGCTCATCGCGCCCTGGCCCATCTCGGCGCCGCCGAAGGCCAGCGTGATGGTGCCGCTCGGGTCGATGTGGATGTAGGCATTGGCCAGCTGGCCCGGCGTCGCGGTGGCGGCCTCGACGCTTCCCATGCGCCCGGCGAGCGGCACGACGAATGCGAGGGCGAGGCCCTTGGCGGCGAGGGTGAGGAAGCCGCGGCGGTCCATCTGCGGCAGCGCGGAGGCCGGAACTCCGATCGGCGAATTCATCGGTGTCGTCCTCGCGCTCATAATCCCGCCACCGCGGCCTTGACCCGCTGATACGTGCCGCAGATGCAGACGTTGCCCATTTCGGCGAGGATCTCGGTGCCGTGGTGGCCGGCCTGCATCGCCGCGGCGCAGGACATGATCATCCCCGGCTGGCAGTAGCCGCACTGGGGCACCTGGTTGGCGATCCAGGCCTTCTGCGCCGGATGGCTGCGGTCCGGCGACAGGCCCTCGATCGTGACGATCTTCTTGCCTGCCGCCGACGACGTGTCGAACACGCACGAGTGCTCGCGCTGGCCGTCGATCATCACCGTGCAGGCGCCGCACACCTCGATGCCGCAACCGTACTTGGTGCCGGTCAGTCCCAGCACGTCGCGCAGCACCCAGAGGAGCGGAGTCGCCCCGTCCACGTTGACGCTGTAGGACTTGCCATTCACATTCAGTGCGATCACTGTTGTTCCTCCTCGCTGTAGAAGCGCCGTCTCCGGCTCGCCCCGGTCGTTGCCGCGATTCGCGACGCGCCGCCGGACCCGGCCGGGCACGCAAATGTCGACTTGTCATGACATTGACATTATTATCAATGAGTGTCAACCCCATAGCCGACGGGGGGGGTCGGCCGGCGGCCCTTTTCCTCAAAGAGGGGCGCCACTGCGGCAGAATGTCGCCGTGCCCGAATCGAAAGCCTGAAGGAATCCGATGCTTCCCCACAACCACCCGCTGCGCATCCAACTCAACGACGAGGTCCATGCGCGGCCGCCCGAGGCGCTCGCCGCGCCGCTCGCCGTGTCGTTCCTCGCGCTCTTTTCCGGGCCGGACGCGCATGCGCGCCAATGGGCGCACGTCGCCGAACTCGCGCGCCGCTTCGATGCGCCGCCGCCGGCCGCGGGCGCCAACCACTACAGCGCGGACTGCGGCGCGTTCCGGATCAATTGGGAGCGCCACAGCGAGTACAGCCGCTACAAGTTCATCGTCACGGGAGCGGGCGACGGTCCGTTCGCGCCGCCGGCCATCGCCGCAGCGCCCGCCGACTGGATCGAAGCCCTGCCCGGCCAGCTGCTGGTCGCCGCCCACATCACGCTGGTGAAGGACCCCGGCGGGGCCGTCGACCACGACGCGATCGCGGCCCGGTGGTTCGGCGGCAACGCGCTCGTCGGCGCGGCGATCGCGGGCGGCGCCGCGGTCGCGCTGACCGACTTCCGGATCGCGCCGGACCAGTTCAGCCGGCTGCTGGTGCTCGACCGCGGCATGACGCCGCGGCAGTCCGGCCGCATGGTGCGGCGGCTGGTCGAGATGGACACCTACCGGATCCTGGCGCTGCTTGCGCTGCCGGTCGCGCGATCGCTGTCGCCGTTCCTCGACAGGAGCGAGCGCGAGCTCGCGCAGATCACGACGGTACTCGCCGCGTCGGGCGAGGCCGACGAGCCGGTGCTGCTCGACCGCCTGACGCGGCTCGAGGCCGAGATCGACAGCCGCGCGGCGGAGAACCACTCCCGTTTCAGCGCGGCCGCCGCCTATTACGAGCTCGTCGCCCGCCGCACCGTCGAGCTGCGCGAGGAGCGCATTCCCGGCCTGCAGACCTTCGGCGAGTTCACCGAGCGGCGGCTCGCGCCGGCGATGAACACCTGCCGCACGGTGGCGGAGCGGATGGAGTCGCTGTCGCAGCGGGTCGCGCGCGCCACGCAGCTCTTGTCGACGCGCGTCGACGTCACGCGCGAGCGGCAGAACCAGGCGGTGCTGGAGTCGACGAACCGGCGGGCGAAGATGCAGCTGCGGCTGCAGGAAACGGTCGAGGGCCTGTCGGTGGCGGCCGTGACCTACTACGTCGTCGGGCTCGTCGGCTACGTGGCCAAGGGCGCGAAGGCGGCCGGCTCGGACTGGAATCCCGACCTGGTGATGGCGATCAGCATCCCGGTCGTCGCCGTCGCCGTCGCGCTGGGCGTGCGCAAGATCCGGAAAGCCATGACCAACACCGCCGTCGGCAACTAACGGCGCGCTCGGGCGCTCGCCCGGCGCGCCCTCAGGCCAGGATGCCCGGCAGGTCGAGGCGCTGTTCGCGGGCGCAGGCGATGGCGTCGGCGTAGCCCGCGTCGGCGTGGCGCATCACGCCCGTCGCCGGGTCGTTCCACAGCACGCGCGCGATCCGCTTCGCGGCGGCGTCGGTGCCGTCGCAGACGATCACCATCCCCGCGTGCTGCGAGTACCCCATCCCCACCCCGCCGCCGTGGTGCAGCGACACCCACGTGGCGCCGCTCGCGGTATTGAGCAGCGCGTTGAGCAGCGGCCAGTCGGACACCGCGTCGCTGCCGTCGGCCATCGCCTCGGTCTCGCGGTTGGGACTCGCCACCGAGCCGCTGTCGAGGTGGTCGCGGCCGATGACCACCGGCGCCTTCAACTCGCCGGTCTTCACCATCGCGTTGAACGCGAGGCCGGCGCGGTGCCGCTCGCCGAGGCCGATCCAGCAGATGCGCGCCGGCAGGCCCTGGAATGCGATCCGCGCCTGCGCCATGTCGAGCCAGCGGTGCAGGTGCGCGTCCTCCGGGAAGAGTTCCTTCATCTTCGCGTCGGTCCGGTGGATGTCCTCCGGGTCGCCCGACAGCGCCACCCACCGGAACGGTCCCTTGCCGCGGCAGAACAGCGGCCGGATGTAAGCGGGCACGAAACCGGGAAAGTCGAATGCGTTCTTCACACCGGCGTCGAAGGCGACCTGGCGGATGTTGTTGCCGTAGTCGACGGTGGGAATGCCCATCGCCTGGAAGTCGAGCATCGCCTGCACGTGCACGGCGCAGCTCTTCGCGGCGGCGTCGCGCAGCGCGGCGTGCCGGCCGGCATCGGCCTGCGCCGACTGCCATTGGCCGACGGTCCAGCCCGCCGGCAGGTACCCGTTGACGAGGTCGTGCGCCGACGTCTGGTCGGTGACGAGATCGGGTGCGAGCCCGCCGGCCCGCGCCCGGCGCACGAGTTCCGGCAGGATCTCCGCCGCGTTGCCGAGGAGGCCGATCGACACGGCCTTCCTTTCGTCCCGGTAGCGCGCGAGGCGGACGAGCGCGTCGTCGATGCCGTTCGCCTGCTCGTCCAGGTAGCGCGAGCGCAGGCGGAAGTCGATCCGCGACTGCTGGCACTCGATGTTGAGCGACGACGCGCCGGCGAAGCTCGCCGCCAGCGGCTGCGCGCCGCCCATGCCGCCCAGTCCCGCGGTGAGTATCCAGCGGCCCCCGAGGTCGCCGCCGAAATGCTGCCGGCCCGCCTCGACGAAGGTCTCGTACGTGCCCTGCACGATGCCCTGGCTGCCGATGTAGATCCACGACCCCGCGGTCATCTGACCGTACATCATGAGCCCCTTGCGGTCGAGCTCGTTGAAGTGCTCCCACGTCGCCCATTTCGGCACGAGGTTCGAATTGGCGAGGAGCACGCGCGGCGCGTCGGCGTGGGTGCGGAACACGCCCACCGGCTTGCCCGACTGGATCAGCAGCGTCTCGTCGGCCTCGAGCCGGCGCAAGGCCGCCACGATCTGGTCGTACGACTTCCAGTCGCGCGCGGCGCGGCCGATGCCGCCGTAGACGACGAGGTCGCCGGGCCGCTCCGCGACCTCGGGGTCGAGGTTGTTCATCAGCATCCGCAGCGGCGCCTCGGTGAGCCAGCTCTTCGCGGACAGGATGGTGCCGCGGTCGGCGCGGATCATGCGGCTGCTCTCGGTGCGGGAAATCATGTTCATTCGGCACGCTCCTGGCGGCAGGTTTGGTGAAATGTTACGCCTTGCATGCGGGCCACCCGTCCCGCATTCCCGCGAACGTGTAGCCCGGGTTGAGCAACGCGAAACCCGGGCGGACCGTGCCCGTTTGCGCCTACCCCCCGGGTTTCGCTCGCGCTCACCCCGGGCTACGGAGGCCGTCGTCGGCGACGCCAGGCAAGGCAACGGATGCCGCCGCGTGCGCCACGGCGCCGCTCCGCACCATCGCCACGGCCGCCTCGATGTCGGGCGCGAGGTAGCGGTCGTCGTCGAGGTGCGGGACGCGCTCGCGCAGCAGCGCGCGCACGGCCTGGAGCGGCGCGCTGCTGGCGAGCGGCGCGTGGAAGTCGCAGCCCTGCGCGGCCGCCAGCAGTTCGATGCCGACGATGGCCGTCGCGTTCTCCGCCATCGGCAGCAGCCGGCGCGCGCCATGCGCCGCCATCGACACGTGGTCTTCCTGGTTGGCGGACGTGGGGATCGAGTCGACGCTCGCCGGATGCGCGCGCTGCTTGTTCTCGGAGACGAGCGCCGCCGCGGTCACCTGCGGGATCATGAACCCGGAGTTGAGCCCCGGCCGCGGCGTCAGGAACGCGGGCAGGCCGGACAGCGCCGGATCCACCAGCATCGCGATCCGTCGCTCGGCGAGCGAACCGATCTCGCACAGCGCCAGCGCAATCATGTCGGCCGCGAAGGCCACCGGCTCGGCGTGGAAGTTGCCGCCCGACAACGCTTCGTCCGACTCCGGAAAGATCAGCGGATTGTCGGAGACGCCGTTCGCCTCGATCCCGAGCACGCTCCCCGCCTGCCGCAGCACGTCGAGGCAGGCGCCCATCACCTGCGGCTGGCAGCGCAGGCAGTACGGGTCCTGCACGCGCGCGTCGCCGGTGCGGTGCGATTCGCGGATGGCGCTGCCGGCGAGAAGCCCGCGCAGGGCGTCGGCCGTGTCGATCTGGCCGCGGTGGCGGCGCAGCCGGTGGATGCGCGGATCAAACGGCGCGTCCGACCCGCGTGCGGCATCGGTCGCGAGCGCGCCGGTGACCAGCGCGGCGCGGTAGAGCACCTCGGCCTCGAACAGGCCGGCGAGCGCGTTGGCGGACGAGAACTGGGTGCCGTTGAGCAGGGCGAGGCCCTCCTTCGCCCCCAGCACGACCGGTGCGAGCCCGGCCCGGGCGAGCGCGTCGCGCGCCGGCAGGAGTCCGTCGGGAGTCATTGCATCGCCGACGCCCGTCATCACCGCCGCCATGTGCGCGAGCGGCGCCAGGTCACCCGACGCGCCGACCGAGCCCTGCGCCGGGATGACGGGGATGACGCCGCACGCGAGCATTGCCTCCAGCAGCAGCAGCGTCGCCGGCCGCACACCCGACGCGCCCTGCGCGAGACTCGCGATCTTCAACGCCATCATCAGGCGCGTGATCGCGACCGGCAGCGGCGCGCCGACGCCGGCCGCGTGCGACAGCACGATGTTGCGCTGCAGCCGCTCGAGATCGACAGCGTCGATGCGCACCGAGGCGAGCTTGCCGAAGCCCGTGTTGACGCCGTAGACCGGATCGCCGCGGGCGACGATGCGGGCGACGGACACGGCACTGGCGGCGATGCCGGGCCGGCAGCCGGCATCGAGCTCGATGCCCGTACCACGATAAATGGCGCGCCAATCGGACAACGCGGCGGCACCGGGAACGAGGGTGATCGGGTCCATGATCATTCCGGGGGTTGGGGCCTGCAAGCGATCGCGCAGCCCGGTGTTGAGCGAACGCGAAACCCGGGACGGCGTCGCAACTATTGTAACGGCAATCCCGCCGGCACCGCGTTCTCGGGCTTCGACGTCACGTTCTGCGGCCGCCGGCGCGCTGCAGCGGCGCCGGCACCGGGGCGACGAAGCTCGAGACCGGGTTCGACATGGCGTAGGGCACGCGCATCGTGCGGGTAGGCGCGATCGTGCCGTGGGACTGCCGCGGTGCGTCGCTGACCAGGGACTAGCGGCCCGGGGGCACGCCGCGGCCCGCGGGCGCAGGCCGGCGTCCGTCCTCGCCGCGGATCAGCCCGCGACGTGCGGTGGCGAGGACTCGAGCCGCCGGCGCACCATCTCGACGTGCGTGCGCAGCGTGTAGGCTTCCGCGGCCAGCAGCGCCTCGACCATCGCCCGCGTGCCGCTCTGCGGGAGGCCCACGGCGATCCGCTTGCCCCGCAGCTCCTTGAGGTGCGTCAACGGCGCGGGCGCGCGGTAGAAGATCCACAGCGGCTCGTAATAGAGGCTCGCCAGCATCACGATCCCCGCGGCCGCCGGCAGCGTGGCGACACCGCCCTGCATGAAGGCGACGTCGACGCCGGAGTTCCGGTCGATCAGCAGTTGCAGGTTCTCCGCGGCGCCGTCCGTCCGGCGCTCCTCTACCGTCACGCCGTGCCGCGCGAGTATGGCCTTGTACCGCTGCGCGAAGTCCACGTACAGGCTGTGCGGCGCCCCGGAGGCCAGCACGATCCTGGCCGGCGGAATCGGGTGGGTGAACCGGGCCGACACCCAGACGACGAAGACCAGCACCGCGAGTGCGGCCACCGTCCAGCGCAGGATGTCGCTCTGCAGCGAACGGGCCAGCGCGTTGCCGGGCAGGCGCGCACGGGTTCCGGGATCAGCCGCGCCGCGCCGGGCGCGCGGGAACGCCTATAATCCGCTCGCGGCCGGCAGGGTGCGGGACGCCGGCGGGATCGTCGCCACGCCGCGCCGGTCGCGTCATTACTTCTTCTGCAGCATGAACACGAACGCGTCGGCATCCTCGACGGACGACAACAGCGCATTGCCGGTCTGCCGCGAGAACGCCTGCATGTCCTTGACCGACCCGGGATCGGTGGCGACGATCTTCAGCACCTGGCCCGAGTCCATCGTATTCAACGCTTTCTTGGTCTTGAGGATCGGCAACGGGCATGACAGCCCCTTGGCGTCCAGTTCCCTGTCGAAATGCATACATCGATCTCCCGGTATCCGCCTGATGCGGCAGTGTACGCCCGCTCCCCGCACCGACGTCGGGCGTTCCGACCGGCCGGCGCGAGCGCCGCCGCGCATTTTCGCATTTCGCGCCGCCGCGGTCGACGCACCGGCGCCAGGGCCGCGGCCGCGGCATCCCTGACCCGGGCGATCCCGTGACCGCGCCCCCGCTGTCCGAGTTCGACTACGCGCTGCCCCCGGAACTGATCGCGCAGGCGCCGGCGGCGACGCGCACGGCGAGCCGCCTGCTGCACGTCGCGCCCGGCCGCCTCGACGACCGCGCGTTCGCCGCCCTGCCGGGACTCCTCGCGCCGGGCGACCTCCTGGTTTTCAACGACACGCGGGTGATCAAGTCGCGCCTGTTCGCGACCAAGCCGACGGGCGGCCGGGTCGAGCTCCTGCTGGAGCGAATCCTCGGCCCGCAGGAGGGGCTGTTCCAGTTGCGCGCGAGCCACCCGCCGCGCGCCGGCGGTGCCCTGGACCTGCCCGGCGGTGCCCGCGCGAGCGTCGTCGGCCGCAGCGATCGCTTCTTTCACCTCGCCCTCGCCGGCGACATGCCGCTCGTCGACTACCTCGAGCGCCACGGCGAGGTTCCGTTGCCGCCCTACATCGCGCGCGCCGCGGCGGCCGACGACGAGCTGCGGTACCAGACCGTGTACGCGCGGCATGCCGGCGCGGTCGCCGCGCCGACCGCGGGCCTGCATTTCGACACGCCGATGCTGGCGGCACTGGAAGCCGCCGGCATCGCCACCGCTTATGTCACGCTGCACGTCGGGGCCGGGACCTTCCAGCCGATCCAGGTCGAGGATCTCGCGCAGCACCGGATGCACAGCGAGCGCTACCGGATTCCCGCGGCGACCGTGGCGGCAGTCGCGGCCGCGCGCGCGCGCGGCGGCCGGGTCGTCGCCGTCGGCACCACGAGCCTGCGCGCCCTCGAATCGGCCGCGGGCGGGGACGGCACCCTCGCCGCCGGGGATGCCGAGACGTCGCTCTTCATCGTGCCGGGCTACGCGTTCCGCGTCGTCGACCGGCTGCTCACCAACTTCCACCTGCCGAAATCCACGCTGCTGGTGCTGGTGTCGGCGTTCGCGGGCGCCGACGCGATCCGCGCGGCCTACGCGCACGCGATCCGCGAGCGCTACCGGTTCTTCAGCTACGGCGACGCGATGCTGCTCGACCCGAATGGGTTACCCTCCACCCCGACCTCCTCTCCCCCATTCCCATGAAATTCGACATCCTCGGCACGTCGGGCAGGGCCCGTCGCGGCCGGCTGCACCTCGCCCACGGCACGGTGGAGACGCCCATCTTCATGCCGGTCGGCACGTACGGCACCGTCAAGGCGATGGCGCCGGACGAACTCGAGGAGATCGGCGCCGAGATCGTCCTCGGGAACACCTTTCACCTGTGGCTGCGCCCCGGCATGGAAGTGATCGCCGCGCACGACGGCCTGCACCGGTTCATGGGCTGGAAGCGGCCGCTGCTCACCGACTCGGGCGGCTTCCAGGTCTTCAGCCTGGGCGCCATGCGCAAGGTGCACGAGGAAGGCGTCACGTTCGCCTCGCCCGTCAACGGCGACAAGCTGCTGCTGACGCCCGAGGTCTCGATGCAGATCCAGCGCACCCTCGATTCGGACGTCGTGATGGTGTTCGACGAGTGCACGCCGTACCCGGCCACGCGCGACGAGGCCGCGCGCTCGATGGCGCTGTCGCTGCGCTGGGCGCGCCGGTCCCGCACCGAGTTCAACGCGGGCGGCAACCGCAACGCGCTGTTCGGCATCGTGCAGGGCGGCATGCACGAGGACCTGCGCGACGAGTCGCTCGCCGGGCTCGCCGAGATCGGCTTCGACGGCTACGCGATCGGCGGCCTGTCGGTCGGCGAGCCGAAGGAGGAGATGCTGCGCCTCCTCGACCACGTGGCCCCCCGGCTGCCGGTCGAGCGGCCCCGCTACCTGATGGGCGTGGGCACGCCGGAGGACATCGTCGCCGGGGTCGTCGCCGGGGTCGACATGTTCGACTGCGTGATGCCCACCCGCAATGCGCGCAACGGCTGGCTGTTCACCCGCTTCGGCGACGTCAAGATCCGCAACGCGCGCCACCGGTCCGACACCCGGCCGCTCGACCCGACCTGCGGCTGCTACACCTGCCGCAACTTCAGCCGCGGCTACCTGCACCACCTGCAGAAGGTCAAGGAGATCCTGGGCGCCCGGCTCAACACGATCCACAACCTGTACTACTACCTGCAGCTCGCCGCGGAACTGCGGGCGGCCATCACGGCCGACCGCCTGCCGGCCTGGCGGGCGCAGTTCGAGGCCGATCGGGCAGCCGTGTTAGAATAGCGGGCTTATTTTTCGACCCGGGCCATTCGACCGGCGGACCTGCATTTCCAATTGGAGGCGGCAACGTGGCATTCGACCTGATCTCTCCCGCTTACGCGCAGGGGGCCGTTCCCAGCGGCGGCGACCTGATGACCTTCCTGCCGATGATCGCGATCTTCGTGGTCTTCTATTTCCTGCTGATCCGCCCGCAGCAGAAGAAAGCCAAGGAAGCGAAGGCGATGCTCCAGGCGCTGCAGAAAGGCGACGAGGTCGTGACGGCCGGCGGCCTGCTGGGCCGCGTCGCGAAGCTCACCGAGCAGTACGCGACGATCGAAGTCGCGCCGAACACCGAAATCATCGTCCAGCGGCAGGCGGTGGCGCAATTGCTGCCGAAGGGCACGATCAAGGCGCTCTAGCGTGACAGCGGCGGCAGGCTCCACCGGCCGCCGCGCCATGCCCCGTGACATCCGCCGGTCGCGCGTCCGAGCCACACTCCGGCCCGTCGCGCGCCCGCCGCATCCCACTCCTACGACTGCGCCATGAACCGCTATCCGCTCTGGAAATACATCGTCATCGCGATCGCGCTGGCAATCGGCCTCCTCTACACGCTGCCGAACTTCTTCCCGGAGTCGCCCGCGGTGCAAGTGTCGTCGAGCAAGCCCGGAGTGAAGGTCGATAGCGGGCTGCTGCTGCAGGTCGAGTCGGCCTTGAAGGACGCCGGCATCGCCTTCCGCGGCGACGGCATCGACGCCGTCGGCATCAAGGTGCGGTTCGCCGATCCCGACACGCAGCTGAAGGCCAAGGACGTGCTGCAGGAGAAGCTCGGCCCCAACTACATCGTGGCGCTCAACCTGCTGTCGTCGTCGCCGCAATGGCTGACGACGCTCGGCGCGCTGCCGATGTACCTCGGCCTCGACCTCCGCGGCGGCGTCCACTTCCTGCTGCAGGTCGACATGAAGGCGGCGCTCGACAAGGCCGCGGACCGCTACACGACCGATATCCGCTCGCTGCTCCGCGAGAAGAAGGTCCAGTACGCGGGCGTCGCGCGCGAGGGCTCGGCCGTGGTCGTCCGCCTGCGCGACGGCGCCGAGCGGGCGAAGGCGCGGACTGAAATCACGGCGGCGTTCCCGGACCTCGCGCTGCGCGAGACCGAGCCCACGCCCGGCGAACTCCGCCTCGTGGCGACGCTGAAGCCCGAGGCGCAGAAGAAGATCCAGGAAGGCGCGGTCCAGCAGAACATCCAGATCCTGCGCAACCGCGTCAACGAGCTCGGCGTGGCCGAGCCGATCATCCAGCAGCAGGGTCTGGAGCGCGTCGTCGTCCAGCTCCCCGGGGTGCAGGACACCGCGCGGGCCAAGGACATCCTGGGCCGCACGGCATCGCTCGAGATCCGGATGGTCAACGAGGATCCGGGCGTGCTCGAGCAGGCCCAGGCGGGCCAGGTGCCGTTCGGCAGCGACCTCTTCGTCGACCGCAGCGGCGCGCCCGTCGTCGTCAAGCGCCAGGTCGTGCTGACCGGCGACCGCATCAACGACGCCCAACCCGGCTTCGACCAGCGCAACAACGAGCCGGCGGTGCACGTCAACCTCGACGGCACCGGCGCGCGGCTGTTCAAGGAGATCACCCGCGAGAACGTCGGCAAGCGGATGGCGATCGTGCTGGTCGAGAAGGGCCGCACCGAGGTCGTCACCGCGCCGGTGATCCGCGAGGAGATCGGCGGCGGGCGCGTCCAGATCACGGGCCGCATGTCCACGCGCGAAGCCAACGACATCGCGCTGCTGATGCGCGCCGGCGCGCTGGCGGCGCCGATGGAGATCGTCGAGGAGCGCACCGTCGGCCCGTCGCTGGGCAAGGAGAACATCGACAAGGGCTTCAACTCGGTCACCTACGGCTTCATCGTGATGGCGATCTTCATGTGCGTCTACTACCGGCTGATGGGCCTCATCTCGACCATCGCGCTGACGATCAACCTGCTGCTGCTGGTCGCGCTGCTGTCGATGCTGCAGGCGACGCTGACGCTGCCCGGCATCGCCGCCATCGCGCTGACGCTGGGCATGGCGATCGACGCCAACGTGCTGATCAACGAGCGCATCCGCGAGGAGCTGCGCTGGGGGGCGA
>CALQLA020000017.1 GCA_943331295.2 Bordetella parapertussis
AGCGGAGCGAAACCCGGGGCAATCGTGCCCGGTTGCGCAACCACCCGGGTTTCGCTCCGCTCAACGCCGGGCTACGACCGCCGGACCCATCGCCTACGAGGAACCCCGTGACCCCTCCCCTTCCCACCCATGCGCAGGTCGTGATCGTCGGTGGCGGCATCGCCGGCGTCTCCACGGCCTACCACCTCACGCAGCTTGGCGTCCGCGACGTCGTGCTGCTGGAACAGGGCAAGCTCACCTGCGGCACCACTTGGCACGCGGCAGGCCTCGTCGGCCAGACCCGGGCCACGCGCAACGCCACGCGGATGAGCCAGTACGGGATCGGCCTCTACGCGTCGCTGGAAAAGGAAACCGGGCTCGCCACCGGATGGAAGCAATGCGGCAGCCTCAACGTCGCCAAGACCCAGGATCGCCTGACGCTGATGAAGCGGCAGATGGCGCGGGCGAAGAGCTTCGGCATCGAGTTCGAGTTCATCTCCCCCGCCGAAGCCGGCCGGATCGCGCCGATCCTGCGCACCGACGACCTGGCCGGCGCGGTGTGGATTCCGGGCGACGGCAAGGCCAACCCGACCGACCTCACCCAGTCGCTCGCCAAGGGCGCGCGCAACCGCGGCGCGCGGATTGCCGAGGGCGTGAAGGTCACCGGCGTGACCACGGCGAACGGCCGGGTCGCCGGCGTGCAATGGAAGACGGCCGACGACGAAGGCACGATCACCTGCGAGTCCATCGTCAACTGCGGCGGCCAGTGGGCGCGCGCGTTCGGCCGCCTGGCCGGCGTCAACGTGCCGCTGTACTCGGCCGAGCACTTCTATCTCGTGACCAAGCAGATCGAAGGCGTGACGCCCGACCTGCCCGTGATCCGCGACCCCGACGGCTTCCTCTACTACAAGGAGGAAGTGGGCGGCCTGGTGATGGGTGGCTTCGAGCCCGCGGCGAAGCCGTGGACGCCCGAGCCCATTCCCGACGGCTTCGAGTTCCAGTTGCTGCCCGAGGACTGGGACCACTTCGAAATCCTGATGACCAACGCGATCCACCGGACGCCCTGCCTCGAGACGGCGGAAGTGAAGCTGCTGCTGAACGGCCCCGAGAGCTTCACCGGCGACGGCAACTTCATCCTCGGCGAGGCGCCCGAGCTCGCCGGCTACTTCGTCTGCGCCGGCTTCAACTCGGCCGGCATCGCCAACTCCGGCGGCGCCGGCAAGCTGGTGGCGGAGTGGATCGTCAACGGCAACCCGCCGCTCGACCTGTGGGACGTCGACATCCGCCGCTTCGCGCCGTTCCACGCCAACCGCCGGCACCTCGCCGACCGCACCGTCGAGAGCCTCGGCCTGCACTATGCGATGCGCTGGCCGCGCGAGGAGCTCACGACCGTGCGGCCGCTGCGCCGCTCGCCGCTCTACGACCGGCTGCGCGACAAGGGCGCGGTGTTCGGCAGCAAGATGGGCTGGGAGCGCGCCAACTATTTCCTGCCGGCCGGCGTCAACCAGCCGCCGCCGACGCTCGGCACGCCGGAATGGCTGCCGCTGGTGCTGGAGGAGCAGCGCGCCTGCCGCGAGGCCGTCGTCGTCTTCGACCAGACGTCGTTCTCGAAATTCGTGCTGAAGGGCCGCGACGCGCTGGCCGTGCTGCAGCGGCTGTGCGCGAACGAGATCGACGTCGCGCCCGGGCGGATGGTGTACACGGCGATGCTCAACGCGAAGGGCGGCTTCGAGAGCGACCTCACGATCATCCGGATCGCCGCCGACGAGTTCTTCATCGTCACCGGATCGGCGCAGACCACGCGCGACGCCGCGTGGATCGCGCGCGGCATCGGCGCGGACGACCACGCCGCGCTGGTCGACGTCTCGTCCGGCTATTCGGTGCTGTCGGTGATGGGCCCCAATGCCGAGGCGCTGCTCGCCCGGCTTTCGCCCGACGACCTGTCGAAGGCCGCGCTGCCGTTCTCGGCGACGAGGGAGATCGACGTCGGCTACGCGCGCGTCCGCGCGGCCCGGATGAGCTACGTCGGCGGCCCCGGCTACGAACTCTACGTCACGACCGACCAGTGCCTGACGCTGTACGACGCGCTGTGGAGCGTCGGTTCGGGCTACGGGCTGACGGATGCCGGCTACTACACGATCGACGCGCTGCGCGTCGAGGCCGGCCGCCGCGCCTGGGGCGCCGAACTCGGGCCCGACGAAACGCCGTGGGAAGCCGGGCTGGGTTACGCCGTCAGGCTGGACAAGCCGGCGGCGTTCACCGGCCGGGACGCGCTTCAAGCGAAGCCGGCCGCGCTGTGCACCAAGCGGCTCGTGCTGTTCACGTTCGACGACCCGACGGCGTTCCCGTGGGGCGGCGAGCCGATCCTGATGGACGGCAGCAATGTCGGCGAGATCACGTCCGCCGGCTACAGCCGCAGGCACGGGCGCGCCGTGGCGATGGGCTACGCCCGTGCCTCGACCCCCCTGACCGACGCCGCCCTCCTGGCCGCCCGCTACGAGGTCGACATCGCGGGCGTCCATTACCCGGTGACCGCGCACCTGAAGCTCGGGTGACGGCAGGGTGCAGCGCGGATCGCGGCGGTGGCGTGCAACCCCCCGGGCCTTGGCCGCCATCCGTAGCCCGGCGTTGAGCGCAGCGAAACCCGGGGCAAGCGCGACTGCGGCAACCGCCGCCCCTTTGCGGATCGCTCCGGCTGTGGTTTGATGATCCTCTATCGACTCCCGGCTTCCCGACCCCATGCCGCATCGCCTCGCCCCGCCGCCCCGCCGCGGCCGCACCCCGTCCAAGCCCGGCGCCGTTCCAGGCCAGGTGCAGAGCCTCACCCGCGGGCTGCAGATCCTCGAAGCGCTGGGCAGCGCCGAGGGCGGGCTCACGCTGACCGACGTCGCGCGCCGCGTCGCGCTGCCGCCGTCGACGACCCACCGGCTCCTCGCCACGCTGGAACAGATGGACTACGTGTACCAGGAAGGCGCGCTCGGCCTCTGGTACGTCGGCCTGCAGACCTTCGCTGTCGGATCCAGCTTTCTCGCGAGCCGCGATTTCGTCGGCTCCAGCCACATCCCGATGCGGCGGCTGATGGAGCAGTCGGGCGAGACGGCGAACCTCGCCATCCTCGACGGCACCGAGGCCGTGTTCATCGCGCAGGTGCAGTGCCTCGAGATGATGCGCATCGTGGTCAAGCTGGGCAGCCGCGTGCCGCTGCACGCGTCGGGCGTCGGCAAGGCGATCTTCGCGGCGCTGCCCGACGAGCAGATCGACGCGATCATCAAGGTCAAGGGGCTGCCGCGCATCACCGAGCACTCGATCACGGCGCCCGAGACGATGTGGGCGGCGATCAAGATGATCCGCCACCGCGGCTGGTCGTTCGACGACGAGGAGCACGCGCCCGGCACCCGTTGCGTCGCGGCGACGATCTACGACGAGCACGCGGAGCCGCTGGGTGCGATCTCGCTCGCCGGCCCGGCCTCGCGGCTGCCGGACGACCGGATCCGGCAGCTGGGCCCGGTGGTCGCCCACACCGGCGAAGAACTTACGCGCAAGCTCGGCGGCCGGTGGCCGCACCCCTATTGAATCCGGTACCAACGGTATCAACGGAGTCAGGCCGGGCAGTCGCCCGGGGGACGGCCCGCCATCGCGGCCGCGCGGCGCGCGAGGTCGGGCGCGTGCGCGGGCTGCCAGCGATCGAGCACCAGGTCGGCACCGGCGGGGTCGTTGCACACCAGCACCATGTCGCAGCCGGCGGCGACCGCGGCGTCGGCGCGGGCGACCATGTCGCCGGCACCGCGCGCCCCGGCCATGCCGAGGTCGTCCGAGAAGATCATGCCGTCGAAGCCGAGGCGGCCGCGCAGTATCTCCTGCAGCCAGACCCGCGAGTAGCCGGCGGGACGCGCATCGACCGCCGGGTAGATCACGTGCGCCGGCATCATCGCCTCGAGCCCGTCGCGGATCAGCGTTGCGAACGGGATCAGGTCGGCGTTCGCGATGGCGTCGAAGCTCCGCTCGTCGACGGGGACCTCCGTGTGCGAGTCCGCGGCGACGTGGCCGTGCCCGGGAAAATGCTTGCCCACGGCCGCCATGCCGCCGGCGGCGAGCCCGGCGCGCAAAGCGCCCGCGAGATGCGCGACGGCATTGGCGTTGCCGTGCAGCGCGCGGTTGCCGATCACGGCGCTGGTCCCGAAATCGAGGTCGAGCACCGGCGTGAAGCTGAAGTCGACGCCGTGCCCGCGCAATTCGGCGGCGAGCGTCCAGCCGAGGCGCGTCGCCTCGCGCGCGGCGGCGGCGACGTCGCCGTCCCAGCGCTCGCCCAGCGTGCGCATCGGCGGGATCGCCGTGAAGCCCTCGCGGAAGCGCTGGACGCGGCCGCCTTCGTGATCGACCGCCACCAGCAGGTGCGGCGAACGCAGCACGCGGATCGACTCGACCAGCGCGTCGAGCTGCGCCGGCGATTCGTAGTTGCGGGAGAACAGGATCACCGCGCCCGTCAGCGGGTGCAGCAGGCGCAGGCGCTCCTCCGCCGTGAGCGACAGCCCGGCGACGTCGACCATCACGGGCCCGCGCGGCAGCGTGATCATCGGGTCACCGCCCGCGCGGCGGCCTCGCGCAGCAGCGCCTTCATCTGCCGCACGGCCTCGCGCAGGCCGACGAACACGGACCGCGCGACGATCGCGTGGCCGATGTGGAGCTCGCGGATGCCGGGCAGCGCCGCGACCGGCTGCACGTTGAAGTAGTTGAGCGCGTGGCCCGCGTTGAACCGCATGCCGAGCGCGCGCACCGCGGCGCCGGCTTCGCGGATGCGCGCGAGCTCGGTGACGACGGCGGCGCTTTCCGGATCGCGGCCCTTGGCGTGGAACGCGTGCGCGTACGGGCCGGTGTGGATCTCGCAGACCCTGGCCCCGACGCGCGCCGACGCCTCGACCTGCGCCACGTCGGCGTCGATGAACACGCTGCTGACGATGCCGGCGTCGGCCATCCGCGCGATGCCGGCGGCGAGCTTGGCCTCCTGCCCCGCGACGTCGAGTCCGCCTTCGGTGGTGATCTCGTGGCGGCCTTCGGGAACGAGCATCGCCATCTCCGGCTTCAGCCGGCAGGCGATCCCGATCATCTCGTCGGTGGCGGCCATCTCGAGGTTCAGCTTGATGTGGACGAGCTCGCGCAGCCGGCGCACGTCCTCGTCCTGGATGTGGCGCCGGTCCTCGCGCAGGTGCACGGTGATGCCGTCGGCGCCGCCCAAGTGGGCCTCGACCGCCGCCCAGACGGGGTCGGGCTCGTAGGTGCGCCGCGCCTGCCGCAGGGTTGCCACGTGGTCGATGTTGACGCCGAGTTCGATCATGCCTTGTCGCTCCGTTCGCCGACCAGTGCCTGCAGGTCCTGCACCATGCGGCGGCTTTCGATTCCACGCTGCTCGAGATAATGGTCGAGCACCTCGCGCATCAGGCGCTTCGCCTCGGCCGCGGTCTCTCCCGCCGCGAACCGGCGCTCCGCCAGCGCGAGCAGCGTGGCGCCCTGCACCAGCGGCGCGCCCCGGCCCGGTTCGGCCACGGCATGCGCCGGCGCGCGGCGCGGGCCGCGGTCGAAGACGTAATGGTAGCGTGCCGCCGGATCGATCGCGGCGCCGGTGTCGGCGTCGTGCGTCAGCGGCAGCGCATACCCCAGCTCGGCCAGCAGCGTGAGCTCGAACCGGCGCAGCACCGGCGCCTGCGCGGCGCCGGCCGCGAGTTCCGCCAGCGCGGTCTCGTAGGTCGCGTAGAGGGCCGGATGCGCATCCTCGCGTGGCAGCAGCTTCAGCAGCAGCTCGTTCAGGTAGAAGCCGCACAGCAGCGCCGAGCCGCCGACGAGCGGCAGCCCGCCTCGCCACTCGGCCTTCTGCAGCGTCTTCAGCTCGTTGGCGCCCGACCAGCCGAGCAGGAGCGGCTGGAAGCCCTGCAGCAGCCCGCGCAACTCGGATCGCGGCCGCTTGGCGCCGCGCGCCACCATCGCGACGCGGCCGTAGCCGGCGGTGAACGCCTCGACGATCAGGCTGGTCTCGCGGTACGGGTAGGCGTGCAGCACGTACGCCGGCTCGTCGTCGCGCCGCTGCGGCTGGGCGCGCGCGGTCATCTCGCGTGCCCGGTCATCAGTACCCGAACCGCTGGAGCATCCTGTCGTCGTCCGCCCAGCCCTGCTTGACGCGCACCCAGACCTCGAGGAAGACCGGCCCGCCGAACAGCCGCTCCATGTCGACGCGCGCCCGCGACGCGATCTCCTTCATCTGCGCGCCGCCGGCGCCCAGCAGGATCGCCTTCTGGTTCTCGCGCTCGACGTACACGGTGGCGTGGATGCGCCGCAGCGGACCGTCCTCGATGAACTGGTCGATCGCGACGGTGGCCGCATACGGGACCTCCTCGCCCAGCAGCCGGAAGATCTTCTCGCGGATGAACTCTGCGGCGAGGAAGCGCTCGTCGCGGTCGGTGATTTCGTCCTCGCCGTACATCGCCGGCGCCTCGGGCAGCAGCGCGCGCAGCGCGCCCTGCAGCTCGTCGAGGCCGCGGTCCTTCTCGGCGCTGACCGGGACGATGGCCGCGAACGGAAAGAGCGGAGCGAGCTCCGCCATGTTGGGCAGCAGCGCGTCGCGGTGCGTCAGCCGGTCCACCTTGTTCAGCACGGCGACCACGGGGACGTTGCGCGGCAGCAGCGCGATCACCGCGCGATCGGCGTCGGTGATCCGGCCGGCCTCGAGCACGACGGCGACGACATCGACGTCGGAGAGGCTCTGCGTCACCGACTTGTTCATCCGGTCGTTGAGCCGGGACCGGTGCTTCTTCTGGAAGCCCGGCGTGTCGACGAAGATGAACTGCGCGTCGGCGACGGTCAGGATGCCGTTCACGCGATGGCGCGTCGTCTGCGCCTTCTTCGACGTGATGCTGACCTTCTGGCCGATGAGGTGGTTGAGCAGCGTCGACTTGCCGACGTTCGGCCGCCCGACGATCGCGACGTGACCGCAGCGGAAGGCGCCGCTGGCGCTCGCGTCAGCCATGACGCCGCCGCGCGCCGGCAACGGCGTCCACCTGCACCTGCGCCTCCGCGGCCGCCGCCTGCTCGGCCGAGCGGCGGCTCGCGCCCGACCCGGTCGTCACGATGCCGAGCGCGGGAATCCGGCACTCGACGGTGAATTCGCGCCGGTGGGGCTCGCCGTCGGTGGCGGTCACCGCGTACCCGGGCGCGGGCAGCTTCCGCGCCGCCAGCGATTCCTGGAGCTGCGTCTTCGGGTCCTTGCCCTGCATCGCCGGATTGTTGGCGTCCAGCGCAGCGCCGTAGGCCGCGGTGATCGCGCGGCGGGCAGCGTCGTACCCGCCGTCGACGAACACCGCGCCGAACAGCGCCTCCAGCGCGTCGGCGACGATCAGGGGCCGACCGGTGGCGCCGGTCTTGACGTCGCTGGCGCCGAACCTCAGCGTCGCGCCGAGGTCCATCGCGCCGCCGAGCGTCGCCAGCGTTTCGCGGTTGACGAGGTGGGCGCGCATCCGGTGGAGCTCCCCCTCGGACACGTCGGGGTAGCGCTCGTAGAGGATCGCCGCGATCACGCAGCCGAGGACCGCGTCCCCGATGAATTCGAGCCGCTCGTTGTTCTGCACCCCGTGGCTGCGGTGCGTCAGCGCCCGCTCGAGCAGCTGGCGGTCGCGGAAAGCGTGGCCGAGGCGCGCGGCAATGCGGTCGGGCGAAAAGTCTGGAGGAATGGACAAAGGGAAATGAGGCGCGGAATCAGTGCGTCGCCGTGACTTCGAACTCGATCAGCAGGCTCACGTTGCTGACGAGCGGGAGCTTGCGCGTCCACGCGATGGTGGCGATGTACTGGTTGCGGTCCTTGCTGAGCTCGATGTCGCGGCCGCCGACCGATTCGATGTAGCCGGCGTCGGCGCGCCGCTGGAAGGCGCGGCGAAGCTCGGCCGCCGAGTTGAATTCGCGGGTGTCGCGCATGGCCAGGTCGAGCGCGCTCTTGACCGAGAAGTACTCGATGTAGGCCGGCATCACGCGGAAGCCGACGACGGTGACGACCAGCGCGACCACGACCACGAACAGGAATCCGATCATCGACAACCCGGACTGCTTGCGTGCGCTAAGCATGGTGGAATCCCTGGCGTCTGCCGCTATTGAATGCCGCTGCCGATCCGCTTGAAGGCGAAGCTGCTGATGTCGTCCCAGTTGAACCAGATGAAGAACGCCCTGCCGCGCAGATGGTCGTCCGGCACGAAGCCCCAGTAGCGGCTGTCGTCGCTGTTGTCGCGGTTGTCGCCCATCATGAAATACTGGCCCTGCGGCACCCGGCAGATGAACCCGCGATCATTGTAGTCGCAGTTCCCGCGGTCGGGGAAAGGCCGCACGTTCTGCGGGTAGACCGGCTGCGCCTGCGGGTTCTGCGCGATCGTGTACGTCTTGGTGCCGGCGCCGGTGTCGGCCGTCTCCAGCGACCGCTCCAGCGTCTCGAAGCGCAGCCCCTCGACGTAGCTGTACGTGCCGTCCGGCACCTGCGGCAGCGGCCGGCCGTTCACGATCAGCTTCTTGTCGCGGTAGACGACCTCGTCGCCGCCGACGCCCACCACGCGCTTGATGAAGTCCTGCGACGGGTTGACGGGATACCGGAAGACGACGACGTCGCCGCGCTTCGGGTCGGAGAGCCGGATGATCTTCTGCTCGATGATCGGCAGCCGGACGCCGTACGCGAACTTGTTGACGAGGATGAAATCGCCGACGGACAGCGTGGGGCGCATCGACGACGACGGGATCTTGAACGGCTCGGCGACGAACGACCGCAGCAGGAACACGATGAGAAGCACCGGGAAGAAGCTCTTCGGGTACTCGATCCACCACGGCTCGGGCTGCCCTTGCGCGCGCCGCTTCGCGAACACCAGCCGGTCGGCGAGCGCGACCGCGCCGGTGACCAGCGTGGCGAGGAACAGGATGAGGGCGAAGTTCATGGTCGTCGTCGGCGAATGTCGTGTTGGATCGGGGGGGGCGGGCTACTTGTCGCCGACCCGAAGGATCGCGAGGAAGGCTTCCTGCGGAATCTCGACGTTGCCCACCGCCTTCATCCGCTTCTTGCCCGCCTTCTGCTTCTCGAGGAGCTTCTTCTTGCGGGAGATGTCGCCGCCGTAGCACTTGGCGAGCACGTTCTTGCGCATCGCCTTGATCGATTCGCGGGCGATGATGTTGGCGCCGATGGAGGCCTGCACCGCGACGTCGAACATCTGCCGCGGGATCAGCTTGCGCATCTTCTCCGCGACCTCGCGGCCGCGGTAGATCGCGACCGAGCGGTGGACCATCACCGACAGCGCGTCGACGCGGTCGCCGTTGATCAGGATGTCGAGCTTGACGACGTCGGCGGAGCGGAACTCCTTGAACTCGTAGTCGAGCGACGCGTAGCCGCGCGACACCGACTTCAGCTTGTCGAAGAAATCCATCACCACCTCGGCGAGCGGCAGCTCGTAGGTCAGCATCACCTGCCGGCCGAGGTACTGCATGTTCTTCTGGACGCCCCGCTTCTCGGTGCAGAGCGTGAGCACCGGCCCGACGTACTCGTGCGGCATCAGGATCGTCGCGGTGATGATCGGCTCGCGGATCTCCTCGACCTTGGACAGGTCGGGCAGCTTCGAGGGGTTCTCGATCTCCAGCACGGTCCCGTCGCGCATCAGCACCTGGTAGATGACGGTCGGCGCCGTCGTTATCAGGTCCATGTCGTACTCGCGCTCGAGCCGCTCCTGGACGATGTCCATGTGCAGCAGGCCGAGGAAGCCGCAGCGGAAGCCGAAGCCCAGCGCCTGCGAGACTTCGGGCTCGTAGTGCAGCGACGCGTCGTTCAGCTTCAGCTTGTCGAGCGCGTCGCGCAGCGCCTCGTACTGGTTCGACTCGACCGGGTAGAGGCCGGCGAACACCTGCGGCTTCACGTCCTTGAAGCCGGGCAGCGCCTCCGTCGCCGGGCGCGTGGCCAGCGTCACGGTGTCGCCGACCTTGGCCGCGTGGATCTCCTTGATCCCGGCGATGATGAAGCCCACGCCGCCGGCCGAGAGCTCGTCGCGCCCGACGGCTTTCGGCGTGAACACGCCGACCTGCTCGCAGTTGAACACCGAGCGGTTGGCCATCAGCAGGATCTTGTCCTTCGGCTTCAGCCGGCCCTGCATCACGCGCACCAGCATCACGACGCCGACGTAGTTGTCGAACCAGGAGTCGATGATCAGCGCCTGCAGCGGCGCGTCGGGGTCGCCCTTCGGCGGCGGGATGCGGACGATGACGGCCTCGAGGATGTCGTCGATGCCCACGCCGGTCTTGGCGCTGGCGCGCAGCGCATCCTGCGCGTCGATGCCGATGATGTCCTCGATCTCGGCGATCACGCGGTCGGGCTCGGCCGAGGGCAGGTCGATCTTGTTCAGCACCGGCACCACGGTCACGCCCTGCTCGATCGCCGTGTAGCAGTTGGCGACCGTCTGCGCCTCGACGCCCTGCGAGGCGTCGACGACCAGCAGCGCGCCCTCGCACGCGGCCAGCGAGCGCGACACCTCGTAGGCGAAGTCGACGTGCCCGGGCGTGTCGATCAGGTTCAGCTGGTAGCGCTGCCCGTCGCGCGCCGTGTAGGTGAGCGCGGCGGTCTGGGCCTTGATGGTGATCCCGCGCTCGCGCTCGAGGTCCATCGAGTCGAGCACCTGCGCCTCCATCTCGCGGTCGGCCAAGCCGCCGCAGCGCTGGATGAACCGGTCGGCGAGCGTCGACTTGCCGTGGTCGATGTGGGCAATGATGGAAAAGTTGCGGATATGCTGCATTGGGTCAGCTGCGGCCTGTTGGGGCTGACCGCGGGTCGTGGTCGGCGTTGCCGGCAAACAAAAGGGCACCGGAGGAGTGCCCTGGGATTGCACGGATCATGTTGAATTATAGCCGCTTTTCAGGGGCGGCGGGCGGCTTCCAGCGCATCTTTCACGCGCATCGCGTCGAGCCGGTAGTGGCAGAGCTCGTTGCCGGCGCCGGGCGGCCCCAGGAACAGCACCGGCACCAGGTCGCCCCAGGCCTCCTCCAGCGCGGCGTCGGCGTCGACGTCGACCACCGCCACCGCGCAGCCGGCGGCCGCCGCGACCGGCGCCAGCGCGTCGCGCATCTCGTCGCAGAGGCTGCAGTAGGCGCGCGAGAGCAGCGTCAGCGTCGGCACGGGCGATCCCGGCGCCGGGGGGGCGCAGCGGACGATCGGCGCACTCACTCCCCGTTGTTGAGGCGGATCGTGGCGATGAACTGCTGCTCGCCGCGGCGCAGCCGCATCGCGACCGAGGCGCCCTTCTCCAGCTTCGAGAGAAGGCCGTTGACCTGCTCGGCGCTCTTCGCGTCGGTGGCCGTGCCGCGGCTGATGATCGCGACGATCACGTCGCCCGGCTGCACGTTGCCGCGCACCGTCGGCGCGACGTCCTCGATCAGAACGCCGGACTTCAGGTCCAGCTCCTTCTTCTGCTCGTCGGTGAGGTCGGCGAGCGACAGGCCCATCCGGTTCGGCTTGGCTTTTTCCTTCGGTGCCGCGCCGCGCTTGGGCTGCGCCGCCGCGCCGTCGTCGGGAATCTCCGCGACGGTGACCACGATGTCCTTCGCCGTGCCCTTGCGCCAGACGCCCAGCGTGACCTTGGTGCCCGGCTTCACCATCGTGATGATCCGCGGCAGTTCGTTCGACGAGCGCACGTCGCGCCCGTCGACCTTGAGGATGATGTCCTCGGACTCGACGCCGGCCTTGTCGGCGGGGCCGCCCTTCTCCACCGAGTTGACGAGCGCGCCGGCGGGCTTCGGCAGCCCGAAGGCATCGGCCAGCTCCTTGGTGACTTCCTGGATCTGCACGCCGATCCGGCCGCGGGTGACCCGGCCCTTGTCCCTCAGCTGGTTCGCGGTCGCCATCGCGACGTCGATGGGAATGGCGAACGCGAGCCCCATGTAGCCGCCCGAGCGCGAGAAGATCAGCGAATTGACGCCGACGACCTCGCCCTTCAGGTTGAAGAGCGGCCCGCCCGAGTTGCCCGGGTTGATCGCGACGTCGGTCTGGATGTAGGGGACGAGGTTCTCCTGCGGCAGGTCGCGCCCCTTGGCGCTGACGATGCCGGCGGTCATCGTGTTGTCGAGGCCGAACGGCTTGCCGATCGCGACGACCCATTCGCCGACCTTGAGCTTGTCCGGATCTCCGATCGACACCTTGGGCAGGTCCTTCCCTTCGATCTTCAGCAGCGCGATGTCGGTGCGCTTGTCCGCGCCGACGACCTTGGCCTTGAACTCGCGCTTGTCGGCGAGGTTGACCTTGACTTCGTCGGCGCCGTCGACGACGTGGGCATTGGTGACGAGATAGCCGTCGGACGAGATCAGGAAGCCCGACCCCACCGACTGCGCCTCGGGCTCGCGCTCCGGCGCGCCGCGCTGGCGCGGCACCTGGCCGAACCGGCGGAAGAACTCGTAGAACGGGTCGTCCTCGGCGACGTCGGGAAAGCGGCTCCGCTTGGACTTCTGCGTGACGTCGATGCTGACCACGGCCGGGCTCTGCTTCTCGTAGAGCTCGGTGAAGTCGGGCAGGCCCGTCAGGCGGACCTGCGCCGCGGCAGGCAGCGCGAACGCGGACGCCGCGGCAAACAGCGCAAACAGGAACACGGCGGGGGAGGATTGGCGGCGAAGCATCATGTTGGGCTTGTCTCTCAGCGTGATGGCAAACGGGAAACACGTACGGAAAACACGAACGGGATGCGGCAGGACAACGCACCGGGCCGGGGGCGGCCGGCCACCGCCAAACGTCAGCGCCGGGCCACCGAATTGGCCATCTGGCGGACCGTGGCGCCCGGCACCTCGCCCAGCACGGTGACGACCTGGTCGTCGACCGGCCGCACGTAGACGTTGATGCCGCCCTGTTGCGAGTGGCCGAGCGAGCGCGGCGTCGCGCCCACGGCTTCGATGAACACCGACACCGCGACCAGCCCGTCGGAGTAGACGAGGTGCGACACCGGCTCGCGCCGGCCGCGCAGCACGCGATGACCCTCGGCGATCTTCGTGAAGCCCGGCGGCGGCCGGCCGACGGTCCAGCCCGTTTCCTGGCCGTCGGACTCGCCCATGACGCTCTGCAGCACCTGCCACTCGGGCGGCGCGGCGTTCCACGTGGGCCGGGTCAGCTCGCGGTCGAGCTTGAGGCCGATCGACACGTCGGTGAAGGCGAACTGCTCGACGACCTCGTTGCGCTCGTTGACGATCTGGGCCTTGAGCAGGAGCCCGGTCGAGGCATCCGACCAGAACCGGTGCCCGTAGCGCAGGCCGTCCTTCGGCTCGAACACCCACGACTGGGCATCGAGCCCGGCGACCCGCGCCGCGGGTCCCGGCCGGAAATCGTAGAACTCGGCGAGGGCCTTCTGCTGCGCCGTGGACAGTGACGGGAACGCGTTGCGAAACGAGCGCGGCTCGATCCGCAGCAGTTTCGAATCGGGGTAATAGGTGCGGACGTCGGCCTGGCTGCGGATCACCTCGCGCGCCGGGCCGTCCTGGCTCTGGAGTTTCTCGTGCTCGCCGGTGGCGTCGCGCAGGTGGTACAAGCGCGAGGTCTCGACCCGGCTGCCGTGCTGAAACACGATCGTTCCCGTGTAGTTGTAGTCCTGTGCCGCGGCCGTGGCCCGGCTGAGCCAGGCCCCGGCGTCCCCGGCGGAGGCCGCCGTGCCCAGCGCGAAAGCGCCCACCGCCAGGGCGGCGGCGGGCACGAACCTGCGCATGCGACGCACCGGCACGCGCAGCGCCACCCCGCGCCGCGGCGCTGTCAGGGCCATTCTCATGGGGTCAGGGCCGTCCGCCCGGGCCGGGCGCCGCGACGCTGCGCAACCCGGCACCCTGAATCTCGGTCGTCGGCGAGTACTCCTGGTGGGCCACCAGATAGTCGGCAGGGACGACGTTGGGACGGACCTCCGGGGCGCGCACGGTGCGGGCCTGGCCGGCGCGCGCAAGTGCCGCGGGCTCGACCTGCATCGTGCCGAAGGCGACCCAGCCGACCAGCGCCACGGCGGCAACGCCCGCGGCGGCAGCCCAGGCGTAGGTGGCGGGGCGGGGCGGCACGGCGCGCGGCGAGAGCACCGTGGGCTCGGCCGCGAGGCGCTGGGAAAATCGTCGGGAGAACCCGGGCGCCGGGCCCACCGTGCCGCGCAGCGTGTCGCCGATCAGGTGGTAGCACTGCCAGTCCGCCACCCCGGCGGGGGCCTTCAGCTGGCCGCACACCCGGTCGACGTCCATGTCCTCGAGCTCGCCGTCCATCAGCCGCGAAATATCCTCACCCATCACCATCTCCGGTTTTCTTCAGTCCCCAGCAACGGCCGCAATTCCGTTGCGATCGCTTCCCGCGCCCGGAAGATCCGGGAGCGCACCGTGCCAATCGGACAGTTCATCACGCTGGCAATCTCTTCGTAGCTCAGGCCCTCGATCTCGCGCAGCGTGATCGCGGTCCGCAAGTCCTCCGGCAGCGCATCCATCGCCTTGTTCACCACGGCGGCGACCTGCTTGCCTTCCAGTTCCGTCTCCGGCGTGTTCGAGTCGCGCAGCTGCTCTGCGTCCTCGAAGCCTTCCGCCTCCTCGTTGTCGAAGCCGGTGGTCGTCGGCGCCCTGCGCCCGAGTGCCACCAGGTAGTTCTTCGCCGTGTTGATGGCGATCCGGTACAGCCACGTGTAGAACGCACTCTCGCCGCGAAAGCTCGGCAGCGCACGGTAGGCCTTGATGAACGCCTCCTGCGTCACGTCCTCGACCTCCGCCGGATCGCGCACCCAGCGCGACAGCAGGCGGCCGAGCTTCCGCTGGTACTTCATGACCAGAAGCTCGTAGGCTCGCTTGTCGCCGCGCTGCGCCCGCAGCACGAGCTCCTGATCGACTTCCCGATCACCCATTAACGGGTATTCCCTGAAACATTCGGTGTTTTGCCCGCCTTGCGGCAGGTGCGGCTACCGATGCTGCAACGGGCCGGCTCCGGCGTACCGGAGCGACGCCCCGTTGCGCGGCGCGCGCTTGCAAACACAGACCGTGGCGCGCGCGGGAAGTTCACGCGGCAACCGCGCCGGGGCGCGAAGGATCGGCGGGCGCTTCGGCTGCCGCTGCCTTGTCCAAGACAACCACCGGACGCACGCCGCCGGTGACGATGCCGCGGAAGTTGCGGATCGGCGGCTCGCGCCAGCCGTCGAGCAGGGCGCGCTGGGCGGCGTCGAGGAGTCCCAGCAGGTCGAGCACCGCGACCGTGGCCGGAAAGAGGCCCCGCTTGGCGCCGTCGGCGACCTTGATCGCGATGCCGATGCCGCGGCTCCGCACGCCGATCGCCTGGACGCCCTCGGCGCCGATCTTGGTCACCCAGTCGCCGCGGCCGGCACGCATGTAGGCGAGATCGTTGCGGCCCTCCCCCGACACCATTTCCGGGTGGGCCGTCATCGCGGCCGCCAGCGTCGCCGGCGCGCGGCCGAACAGCGCATCGTCGCGGACCGTGGCAAGCCGCGCGAAGGCCGTGGCGAGGCCGGCGAGCGGCACCGCGTAGTTGGGCGCCGAGCAGCCGTCGATGCCGGCGACCAGTTCGCTCTCGGGCGTCCCGGTGAAATGCGCGACCGAGCGGCGAATCGCCGCCTGCAGCGGGTGATCGAACGCGAGGTAGCTGTCCTTCGGCAGTCCGCAGGCGACGCAGTGGGCAAGCATCCCGCTGTGCTTGCCCGAGCAGTTGTGCGCGAGCGGCGTGTAAGGCGGCGGCGGCGGGATCTCGCCGCGCACCTCGTAGAGGCCCGGCACCTGCGTGCCGCACTGCAGGTCGCCGGCCGCGCAGCCGCAGCGCGCCAGCATGTCGCCGACCGCGGCCACGTGCCGCGGCTCGCCCGAGTGGCTGGCGCACAGCAGCGCGGTCTGGGCCTGCGAAAAGCCGAAGCGGTCGACGCCGCCGGCGGCGACGAACGGCATCGCCTGCAGCGGCTTCAGCGCGCTGCGGGTCATCGTGAGGAATTGGGGGTCGCCCGCGCCGTGCAGCAACACGCCCCGCGCATCGACCACCGCCACCGAGCCGTAGTGGACGCTGTCGATGGCGTCGCCGCGCGTGACGATCGCCAGCGGGGCGTGGGGCGGCGCGCGATGGCGGTCGGCGGGGAATGCGACGGGAGCGGCAGGCACAGCAGGCATGGAGGGACGGTTCGTGGCAGGCCGCGCATTATCGCCTGCCGCGCGATCGAACGCGAATGCGGCAGCGCCGGCCCGGGACGCGCCACGCGAACCGGCCTGCGGGACGGCCGACAGCTGCGGTACCGCGGGGCTCGCCGCGACGGGCCCGTGATGCGCCGCCGGCCCCCCGCGATGCCCCCGCCGGCGCCCTACCCCCGGGCGGCGGCGGCGAGTGCGCTCCGGATCTGGTCCAGCGCCGCCGGATCCTCGATGGTCGTGAGGTCGCCGGGGTCGCGCCCCTCGGCCAGCGCCTGCAGCGAGCGCCGCAGCAGCTTGCCGGACCGCGTCTTCGGCAAGAGCGTCACGAAGTGGACGGCGCCGGGCCGGCCGATCGCGCCCAGCTGCCGGTCGACGGTGTCCAGCACCTCCTTGCGCATCGATGCCACCAGCGCGGGCGTCCCGACGCTCGCCGGGTCCTTGACCACGACGAAGGCCACCGGCAGCTGGCCCTTCAGCGCGTCGGCGACGCCGACGACCGCGACCTCCGCGACCCCCGGATGCGCCTGCACGGCCTCCTCGATCTCGCGGGTGCCGAGCCGGTGCCCGGCGACGTTGATGACGTCGTCGGTGCGGCCGAGGACGAAGTAGTAGCCGTCCGCGTCACGCGTCGCCCAGTCGAACGTCGAATAGGCGAGTTGCGTGTGGAAGTCGGAGAAATAGGTCTTGACGAACCGGGCGTCGTCGCCCCAGACGGTCGACATGCAGCCCGGCGGCAGCGGCGGCGCGATCGCCAGCACGCCCTTCTGGCCGGCGCCGACCTCGGCGCCGGTCGCCTCGTCGAGCAGCCGGACGTCGTAGCCGTAGACCGGGAAGGACGGGCTGCCGAACTTGCGCGGCGTCTCCTCGACGCCCAATTGCGCCGACAGGATCGGCCAGCCGCTCTCGGTCTGCCAGTAGTTGTCGATGATCGCGACGTCGAGCGCCTCCGCGGCCCAGCGCGCCGTGGGCTCGTCGAGCGGCTCGCCGGCGAGGAACAGGTACTTGAGCGACGACAGGTCGTGCGCGCGCATGTACGACGTGTCCTGCTTCTTCAGCACCCGGATCGCGGTGGGCGAGCTGAACATCGTCCGGACCTTGTTTTCCGCGACGATCTTCCACCAGATGCCCGGGTCGGGGCGGATGGGGAGGCCTTCGTACATGATCGTCGCGCTGCCGTTGAGGAGCGGGCCGTAGATGATGTACGAATGGCCGACGACCCAGCCGATGTCGCTGGTGGTGAACATCGTCTCGCCCGGCTCGACACAGAAGATGCGGCGCATCGACGACGCGAGCGCGACGGCGTAGCCGCCGGTGTCGCGCTGCACGCCCTTGGGCTTGCCGGTGGTGCCCGACGTGTACAGGATGTACGACGGCTCGGAGGATTCGAGCCAGGTGCAGGGGACTTGCGCGCCGTCGTGCGCGGCACGCAGCGTCGCATAGTCGAGGTCGCGGCCGGCGACGACCGCCATTGCGGGGTCGAGGCCCCGGTTGACGATGATCACCTTCGCCGGGGGTGTCTGCGCGAGGCGGATCGCCTCGTCGACCAGGTGCTTGTACGGGACCGGCTTGCCGCCGCGCATTCCGGCGTCGGCGGTCACCATCACCTTCGGCTGCGCGTCGTCGATGCGCAGCGCGAGGCTCGCCGCGGCGAAGCCGCCGAACACGACCGAATGGACGGCGCCGATCCGGACGCAGGCGAGCATCGCGAACATCGCCTCGGCCACCATCGGCATGTAGACCAGGACGCGGTCGCCGCGGCCCACGCCCTGCGCCTGGAGCATCGCGGCGAACGCGTTGACCTCGGCCGAAAGCTGGCGGAACGTGTAGCGGGCCTCGATGCCCGTCTCGGACGAGATGTAGACCAGCGCCGTGGCATCGCCGCGGGCGGCGAGGTGGCGGTCGATGGCGTTGTGGCACAGGTTGGTGCGCCCGCCGACGAACCACCGGGCGAACGGCGGCTTCGAGTAGTCGAGCACCGTCGCGAACGGCGTCTCCCAGTCGATCAGCGCCGCCTCGTCGCGCCAGAACGATTCCCGCTCGGCGATCGAGCGGCGATGGAATTCCCGGTACGTTGCCATGATTGCTCCCCCTTGGATGCAGGCGGTCGCGGTTTGCCCGCGTCGCGCTGCCAGCGGTGATCCTACGACCTGCCGCGCGCCCGGAATATGCGCCAGATCAAGCCGGCGCGATCCCGGGGGCGGCAGGACGACGGGCTCAGAGCCCGACGGGGTCCGCGGCGATCTTGACCACCGTCCGGCCGCGGACCAGCCCCTTGATGTACGCGTCGAAGTGCGTCGGCAGTTCGTCGAAGTCGATCGTGCGCACCTGGTCGTGGACCTGGTCCGGCCGCCATTCGACGGCGAGCTTGTTCCAGATCTTCTGCCGCAGCGGCATCGGGCAGTTGACGCTGTCCGCGCCCAGCAGGGCGACGCCGCGCAGGATGAACGGCGCCACGGTCGTCTCGAGCTTCATGCCGGCGGCGAGGCCCACCGAGCCGACGCTGCCGCCGATGCGCGTGGTGGCGAGCAGCCACGCCAGGATGCCGCCGCCCAGGTTGTCGACGGCGCCCGCCCACTGCGCCTTCTCCAGCGGCCGGATCTTCGTGAGGTCGATCGACTGCCGGGCCAGCACTTCCTTCGCCCCCAGCCCCTTCAGGTAGTCGGCCTCCTCCTCCTTGCCGGTGATCGCGACGACGTGGTAGCCCGACTTCGCGAGGATCTCGACGGCGACCGAGCCGACGCCCCCGGTGGCGCCCGTGACAGCGACCGGACCATTGCCCGGGGCGAGCCCGTTGTGCTCCATCAGCATGATCGCCTGCGCCGCGGTGAAGCCGGCCGTCCCGAGCGTCATCGCGTCGAACGCCGTCATGCTCTCGGGGCGCCGCGCCACCCACGCCGCCGGCACGCGGACGTACTCCGAATAGCCGCCGTCGTGGGCGACGCCCAGGTCGTAGCCGTGGACGATGACCTTGTCGCCGCGCTTCCAGCGCGGGTCGCCCGACGACTCGACGGTGCCGGCCATGTCGATGCCGCCGTTGGTCGGGTACTTGCGCATGATCTTGCCGGCGCCGTTGTACGACAGGGCATCCTTGTAGTTGATCGTCGAGTACTTGGTCTTGACGACGACCTCGCCGGGGTCGAGCGCGTCGAGGCTCATCTCGACGAAGCGGCTGCTGACGACCTTGTCGTCTTCGAACGTGCGATAGGCTTTGAATGCATGCACGGGAGTCTCCTTCAGGTGGGCTGCACTGCTGTTGTGGTCGTGGTCAAAGTGTATCTCCAACGCGACCCGTTCCGGGCCTTGCAGGGCCGGCGGTCAGCCGCTTTGCGCCGGCCCGGCGAGGTGGGGCAGCGCCATGTAGTCGTGCGTCTGCATCTCGGCGAGCCGGCTCGCCGTGCGCGGGAACTCGCGGCTGTTGGTGCCCTCGACGTACAGCTCGGCCGGCGGCGCGGCGGCCGAAACGAGAAGCTTCACGCGGTGGTCGTACAGGATGTCGACCAGCCACGTGAAGCGGCGGGCGCGGTCGCTCATCGCCGCCGTCATCCGCGGCACCCCCGACAGGTACACCACCGCGAAGCGGCGGGCGAGCTCCAGGTAGTCGCGCTGCGAGCGCGGGCCGTCGCACAGCGCCGCGAAGTCGAACCAGACGCCGCTGCCGGCACGGCGCCGGGCGGTGATCGTGCGGCCGTCGATCACGAGCCGCGGGTCCTCGTCGGGGCCGCCGTGCATCTGGCCGAAGGCCTCGGCGAGCGCGCCTTCCGCGGCGGCATCGAGCGGCGTGTGGTAGGTCGCCACGCGCTCGAGCACCCGCAGCCGGTAGTCGATCCCGGCGTCGACCTCGACCACGTCGAGGCGGTCGCGCAGCAGGCGTATCGTCGGCACGAAGTTCTGCCGCTGGAGGCCGTCGGGATAGAGGCCCTCCGGCGGGTAGTTCGACGTCAGCACGAACACCACGCCGCGGTCGAACAGCGCGGTGAAGAGGCGGCCCAGGATCATCGCGTCGGCGATGTCCGCGACGTGGAACTCGTCGAAGCAGACGAGCCGCCATTTTCGGGCCAGCCGGTCGGCGACCGTGGCCAGCGGATCGCTCTCGTGCTTCAGGGTGCCGAGCTCGTCGTGCACGCCGCGCATGAACGCGTGGAAATGCACGCGCAGCTTGCGCCGGATGGGCACGGTGCCGAAGAAGCTGTCCATCAGGAAGCTCTTGCCCCGGCCGACGCCGCCCCAGAGGTAGATGCCGCGTGGCACCTCGGGCGAGGCGAACAGGCGCTTCAGCGTCGACTTTCGGGCGTCGCGGAAGGCGGCGAGCTCGTCGGCCAGCTGCTGCAGCCGCGCGAGCGCCGCCACCTGGGCATCGTCGAGCGTCGTGCCGCGCGCCGCGAGGACGGGGTCGATGGCGGCGAACAGGCTGCCGCCGCGGGCCCGGACCGCGCCCGTGTCCAGCGCTTCATCCATTGCGTCCGGCGCCGGGATGGGATTGCCGGTCGCGGATAAGGCGGCGTTGCGCACTGGCGGGCGGGCAGCGGTCAGAGGTTGAGGGTGCGCCCCGCGACTGCAAGCGCCGCTTCGCGCGTCGCTTCCGACAGGGTGGGATGCGCGTGGCAGATCCGCGCGATGTCCTCGGCCGAGGCGCCGAACTCCATCGCCATCACGCCTTCCGCGATCAGCTCGGAGGCCTGCGGCCCGATCACGTGCATGCCGAGCACCCGGTCGGTTGTCGCGTCGGCGAGGATCTTCACGAAGCCGTTGGTGTCGCCCAGCGCCCGCGCGCGGCCGTTGGCGAGGAACGGGAACGTCCCGGCGCGATACGCGGCGCCGCGCGTCTTCAGCTGCTGCTCGGTCTCGCCGACCCATGCGATCTCGGGCGACGTGTAGATGACCCACGGGATCGTGTTGAAGTCGACGTGGCCGTGCTGGCCCGCGATGCGCTCGGCCACCGCGACGCCTTCGTCCTCCGCCTTGTGCGCGAGCATCGGGCCGCGGACGACGTCGCCCACCGCCCAGACACCGGCGAGGTTCGTGCGGCAGTCGGCGTCGACCGCGACGAACCCGCGCGCGTCGAGCTTCAGGCCGGCCGTATCGGCGCCGAGGCCCGCGGTGCGCGGGACGCGGCCGATCGACACGATCAGCCGGTCGAAGGCCGCCGACTGCGGCTTGCCGTCGGCGTCGGTCCAGTCGACGGCGACGTCCTTCTTGCCGACCGCGACGCGGGTGATCGCGACGCCGGTGTGGATCGCGAGTCCCTGCTTCGCGAAGAGCTTGCGCGCTTCCTTCGCCACGGCGTCGTCGACGGCGCCGAGGAACGCCGGCAGCGCTTCCAGCACCGTCACGGCCGAACCGAGGCGTCGCCAGACGCTGCCCATCTCGAGGCCGATGACGCCGGCGCCGATCACGCCCAGGCGTTTCGGCACCTCGGCCATCGCCAGCGCGCCCGCGTTGTCGAGGATGCGCGTGTTGTCGACGGGGATCGCCTTGCCGCCGACCGCGAGCGGCCGGGGCGTCGAACCCGTCGCCACGATCACGTGCTTCGCGACCAGCGCGGCGGGCGCGGCGCCCGCTACCTGCACGTTCCACCCGGCTTCCGCGCTGCCGCCGGCGAGACTGCCGGTGCCGTGGAAGAAAGCGATCTTGTTCTTCTTGAACAGGTACAGGATGCCGTCGTTGTTCTGGCCGACGACCTTGTCCTTCCGGGCCAGCATCGTCGCGAGGTCGAGGGACAGGCCCTTCACCACGATGCCGTGCGCCGCGAACGCATGCCCGGCGTGGTCGTAGTGCTCCGACGACTGCAACAGCGCCTTCGACGGAATGCAGCCGACGTTGGTGCAGGTGCCTCCGGGCGCCGGCTTGCCGCCGGCGCGGGTCCAGTCGTCGATGCAGGCGGTGGTGAAGCCGAGTTGCGCCGCGCGGATCGCGGCGGTGTAGCCGCCGGGACCGCCCCCGATGACGACGACGTCGAATTGGTCGGCCATCGGTCAGAGATCCAGCAGCATGCGCGCGGGGTCCTCGAGCGCTTCCTTGATCGCGACCAGCGACAGCACCGCCTCGCGGCCGTCGATGATCCGGTGATCGTAGGACTGCGCGAGGTAGTTCATCGGCCGCACGACGACCTGGCCGTTCTCGACGACGGCGCGCTCCTTGGTGGCGTGCACGCCGAG
The DNA here is from genome assembly GCA_943331295.2 of Bordetella parapertussis. Lineage (GTDB taxonomy): Bacteria > Pseudomonadota > Gammaproteobacteria > Burkholderiales > Casimicrobiaceae > CAIWHR01. Next base: position 22,302 of record CALQLA020000017.1, read on the forward strand.
GATGGCCGACTGCGGCGGGTTGATGATCGGCGTCGACAGCATCGAGCCGAACGTGCCGCCGTTGCTGATCGTGTACGTGCCGCCGGTGAGGTCCTCCACCGACAGCTTGCCGTCCTGCGCCCGCTTGCCGAATTCGGCGATCTGCTTCTCGATCTCGGCGATCGACATGAGGTCGCAGTCGCGCAGGATCGGGACCACGAGGCCGCGCGGGCTGCCGACGGCGATGCCGATGTCGAAGTAGCCGTGGTAGACGATGTCGCCGCCGTCGATCGACGCGTTGACGATCGGGAACTTCTTCAGCGCGTGGACGGCCGCCTTGACGAAGAAGCTCATGAACCCGAGCTTGACGCCGTGCTCCTTCTCGAAGCGGTCCTTGTAGCGGTTGCGCAGGTCGATGACCGGCTGCATGTTCACTTCGTTGAACGTCGTGAGGATCGCGGCCGTCGACTGCGACTGCACCAGCCGCTCGGCGACCCGCGCGCGCAGCCGCGACATCGGAACGCGCTGCTCCGGCCGGTTGCCGTGCGCCGAGGGCTGCCTGGCGGCCGGTGCGGCCGGGGGCGCCGGCGCCGCCGCCTTCGCGTCGGCCGCTGCCGCCACGTCGCCCTTGGTGATGCGACCGCCGCGGCCCGTGCCTTCGACGTCGGCCGCCGCGATGCCCTTCTCGGCCAGCATCTTGCGCGCCGCCGGCAGCGTCGTGGCCGTCGCCGGCGCTGCCGCCGAGGCGGGCGCCGTCGCGGGGGTCGCCGCGGCGGCGGGCGCGGCCGCGGCCGCCGACGGCTGGGCGTCGCTGTCGATGATCGCGACGATCTCGCTGCCGGCGACCGTCGAGCCGTCGCCCTTGCGGATTTCCACCAGCACGCCGGCGCGCGGCGCGGGCAGTTCCAGCACCACCTTGTCGGTCTCGACGTCGACGAGGTTCTCGTCCCGGGCGACGGCATCGCCGACCTTCTTGTGCCAGCTGACGAGCGTGGCCTCGGCCACGGACTCGGGCAGCTGCGGTACCTTGACTTCGACTTGCATGAATGATCTTCCTGTCAGGTCCAGGCGAGCATCTCGCCCTGGGAAAGCTTCGCCGCGAACGCGTCATCGACGAGTTGCTTCTGGCGCGCGAGGTGCTTCGACATGTAACCCACCGCGGTGGTGGCGGCAACGGGCCGCCCCGCGTAAGCCAGCACCTGCTGCTGCGAGATGTCGTTGCGGAAATAGGCGCGGAGCCGGTACCAGGCGCCCTGGTTCTGCGGCTCCTCCTGGCACCAGACGACCTCCTTCGCGTTCGGGAAGCGCGCCAGCGCGGCCTTGAAGTCGTCGTGCGGGAACGGGTAGAGCTGCTCGAAGCGGATGATCGCGACGTCCGCGATCTTGTGCTCGCGCCGGTGGGCGGCGAGCTCGTAGTACACCTTGCCGCTGCACACGATCACGCGCCGCACGTTCTTCGCGACGACCTTCTCGACCTCGCCGATCACCGCCTGGAAGCGGCCCTCCGCGAGTTCCTCCAGCGACGACACCGCCTCCTTGTGGCGCAGCAGGCTCTTCGGGCTCATCACGATCAGCGGCCGGCGGAACGGACGCAGCATCTGCCGCCTGAGCAGGTGGTAGATCTGGGCCGGCGTCGTCGGCACGCAGACCTGCATGTTGTGCTCGGCGCACAGTTGCAGGTAGCGCTCCGGGCGGGCCGACGAATGCTCCGGGCCCTGGCCCTCGTAGCCGTGTGGCAGCAGCATCGTGAGCCCGCAGATGCGGCCCCACTTCACCTCGCCGGACGCGATGAACTGGTCGATGACCACCTGCGCGCCGTTGGCGAAGTCCCCGAACTGCGCCTCCCAGATGACGAGCCGCTCCGGGTCGGACGTCGCGTAGCCGTACTCGAAGCCCAGGACCGCGTATTCGGACAGCACCGAGTCGATCACCTCGAACTCGGGCTGCTTCGGCTTCAGGTGCTTGAGCGGCACCCAGTTGCCGGAATCCCACTTCTCGCGGTTCTGGTCGTGCAGCACCGCGTGCCGGTGCGAGAACGTGCCGCGCCCGGAATCCTCGCCCGACAGGCGCACGCTGTAGCCGTCGGAGAGCAGCGTCGCGTAGGCGAGCGTCTCGCCCATGCCCCAGTCGAGCAGCAGCTTGCCCTCGGCCATCGCGCGGCGATCGGCCATCACGCGCTCGGCGCGGGAATGCAGCTTCAGGCCCTCGGGGATCTCGGACACCTTGCGGCCGAGCGCCTTCAGCGCCTTCATCGGCACGGTCGTGTCGCAGGGCGTCGTCCAGTCGCGGTGCTTGTACGGCGCCCAGTCGACCGAGAACTGCGGCTTGTAGTTCGACAGGACCGTGGTGTTGGTGTGCAGTCCCTTGTCCATCGCGTTGCGATAGGTGGCGATCATCGCGTCGGCGTCGGCCGGCGTGATCACGCCGGCGGCGACAAGGCGATCGGCGTAGAGCTTGCGCGTGCCGGGGTGCTGGGCGATCTTCTTGTACATCAGCGGCTGCGTCACCATCGGCTCGTCGGCCTCGTTGTGGCCGAGCCGGCGAAAGCAGACGAGATCGATGAAGACGTCGCGGTGGAACTCGCGCCGGTAGTCGAGCGCCAGCTCGATCGCGAGCAGGCACACCTCGGGATCGTCGGCGTTGACGTGGAAGATCGGCGCCTCGGCCATCTTCGCGATGTCGGTGCAGTAGATCGTGCCGCGGGTATCGCGCGGATCGGACGTGGTGAACCCGATCTGGTTGTTGATCACGATGTGGATGGTGCCGCCCGTGTAGTAGCCGCGGGTCTGCGCCATGTTCAGCGTTTCCTGGATCACGCCCTGCCCCGCCACCGCGGCGTCGCCGTGGATCAGGACCGGCATCACCTGGTCGCCCTTCTCGTCGCCGCGGCGGTGCTGCCGAGCGCGCACCGAGCCCTCGACCACCGGGTTGACGGCCTCGAGGTGCGACGGGTTGAACGCGAGCGTCAGGTGCATCGGCCCGCCGGGCGTGATCACGTCCGACGAGAACCCCTGGTGGTACTTGACGTCGCCGGCGGAGAGATCCTCGTCGTGCCTGCCCTCGAACTCGGAGAAGAGGTCCGACGGCATCTTGCCCAGCGTGTTGACCAGCACGTTGAGCCGGCCGCGGTGCGCCATGCCGATCACCAGCTCCTGGACGCCGTCGGCGCCTGCGCGCTGGATCAGGTAGTCGAGCATCGGCGTCATCGTGTCGCCGCCCTCGCCCGAGAAGCGCTTCTGGCCGACGTACTTGGTGTGCAGGTAGCGCTCGAGCGTCTCGGCCGCCGTGAGCCGCTCGAGGATATGGCGCTGCTGCTCGGGCGTGTAGCTCGGGCGCGAGTGGATCGGCTCCAGGCGCTCCTGCACGAACCGCTTGGTCGCGGTGTCGTTGATGTACATGTACTCGGCGCCCAGCGTCCGGCAGTAGGTGTCCTTCAGCGCCGCGATGAGGTCGCGCAGACGCATGCGGTCCTTGCCGCCGCGGAAGGACCCGGTGTCGAACTCGGTGTCGAGGTCGACCTCGGTGAAGCCGTAGGCGGCGATGTCGAGGTCGGCGAGGTACGGCTTCTCGTGGCGCTGCAGCGGGTCGAGGTCGGCCTGGAACATCCCCAGCGTGCGGAAGCGGCCGATCATCTGCAGCACCTGCACCTGCTTGTGCATCGTGTCGGCGTCGACCATCGCGCCGGCGACCTTGCGGCTCTTCCCGAGCCGGATGAACGACTCGATCACCGGCGCGTGCGCGACGTCGGCGGCGCCGCCGCGCAGCGAATCGAAGTACGCGCGCCAGTCGGCCGGCACCGAGCCGGGATTGGCGAGGTAGTTCTCGTACTGCTCCTCGATGAACGGCGCGTTGCCGCCGAACAGCGTGCTGCTGGACTCGTACTCGTGCATCGTGCTCATGGAAAGGCCTCGCCGTTGCCTGCCGCCGGTCAGCGCTGCGCCGCCGGGACGATCGAGCGCTTTGTCGCGCCGGTGAACAGCTGCCGCGGCCGGCCGATCTTGTACTCGGGGTCGGCGATCATCTCGTTCAGCTGCGCGATCCAGCCGACGGTGCGCGCGAGCGCGAACACGGCGGTGAACAGCGGCACCGGGATGCCGATAGCCTTCTGCACGATGCCCGAGTAGAAGTCGACGTTCGGGTACAGCTTGCGCGACACGAAGTAGTCGTCCTCGAGCGCGATCTTCTCGAGGTCCATCGACAGCTTGAACAGCGGGTCGTCGGACAGGCCGGTCTCGCTCAGCACCTCGTAGCAGGTCTCGCGCATCAGCTTCGCGCGCGGGTCGTAGTTCTTGTAGACGCGGTGCCCGAAGCCCATCAGCTTGACGCCCGAGTTCTTGTCCTTGACCTTGGCGATGAACTCGCCGATCTTGGCCGACCCGCCCTGCGCCTGGATGTCGTAGAGCATGTTGAGGCAGGCCTCGTTGGCGCCTCCGTGCGCGGGACCCCAGAGGCAGGCGACGCCGGCGGCGATCGCCGCGAACGGGTTGGTGCCCGACGACGCGCACAGGCGCACCGTCGACGTCGACGCGTTCTGCTCGTGGTCGGCGTGCAGGATGAAGATGCGGTCGAGCGCGCGGACCAGCACCTCGTTGACCTTGTAGTCCTCGCACGGCGTCGCGAACATCATCCGCATGAAGTTGGCGGCGTACGACAGGTCGTTGCGCGGGTACACGAACGGCTGGCCGACCGAATACTTGTAGGCCATCGCCACCAGCGTGGGCATCTTGGCGATCAGGCGGATCGCGGAGATCTCGCGCTGGTGCGTGTCGTGCAGGTTCATCGAGTCCGGGTAGAACGCCGACATCGCGCCGACGAGGCCGGTCATCACCGCCATCGGGTGCGCGTCGCGGCGGAACCCGCGCAGGAAGAACTGCATCTGCTCGTTGACCATCGTATGCTTGATCACGCGGCCGGTGAAGTCGGCGCGCTGCGCGACGGTCGGCAGCTCGCCGTTGAGCAGCAGGTGGCAGATCTCGAGGTAGTCGCACTTGACCGCAAGGTCCTCGATCGGGTAGCCGCGATAGAGCAGCTCGCCCTTGTCGCCGTCGATGTAGGTGATCGCCGAGCTGCAGGCCGCGGTGGACAGGAACGCCGGGTCGTACGTGAACTTGCCGGTCTTGCCGTAGAGCGTCCGGATGTCGACGACGTCGGGTCCCACCGAGCCCTTCAGGACGGGAAACGAGACCGGCGGTGAGCCGTCGGAAAAAGTCAGCGTGGCGGTGCGGTCGGTCATTTGGTCAGCTCCATGCGCGGTTGGTCAGGCGGCGGCACGCCGGTGTTCTCGTCGACGCGTCGCCGCAATGCTCTCCTACAGCCTTGCCCGTCTCGTTCCGCCACGCCTTGGCGCGACGCAATACATGGCCTGCGGTCCGTCATTCAGGCCGTCCGCAGCGACTGCACCAGCGGCGACAGCAGAACGTCCTGCGTCGCGGTGCGGCCCGAAAGCAGGTCCCACAAATCGTTGTCGGCGAGGTCGAGCAGCCGGTCGAGCGCGGCGACCTCGTCGCCGGTGATCGAATCGCCGCGCGCGTCGAGGAAGCGCGCGAGGATCAGGTCGTTCTCGAGCATCCCGCGGCGGCAGCGCCAGCGCAGCCGCCCGAGCGACCGCGCGTCGATGCCGGCCGCGCCTGCGGCCTGCGCCGTCGCGGCGGAAGGGGATGCGCTGCGCTCTGCCCCGTCCAATGCTAGACCGCCCTCTTCACCATGATCTCGCGGATCTTGCCGATCGCGCGCGTGGGATTGAGCCCCTTCGGGCAGACGTCGACGCAGTTCATGATCGTGTGGCAGCGGAACAGCCGGTACGGGTCCTCGAGGTCGTCCAGCCGCGACGCGGTGGCCTGGTCGCGGGTGTCGGCGATGAACCGGTACGCGGCCAGCAGCCCGGCCGGGCCGACGAACTTGTCCGGGTTCCACCAGAACGACGGGCAGGCGGTCGAGCAGCACGCGCAGAGGATGCATTCGTAGAGGCCGTCCAGCTCCTCGCGATCGGACGGCGCCTGCAGGCGCTCCTTTTCCGGCGGCGCGGTGTCGTTCTGCAGGTACGGCGTGATCGAGTGGTACTGCTTGAAGAACTGGCTCATGTCCACGATCAGGTCGCGGATCACGGGCAGGCCCGGCAGCGGCCGCAGCTCGACCGGCTCCTTCAGCTCCTTCAGGTTCGTGATGCAGGCGAGCCCGTTCTTGCCGTTGATGTTCATCGCGTCCGAGCCGCACACGCCCTCGCGGCAACTGCGGCGGAACGACAGCGTGTCGTCGACGGCCTTGAGGCGAATCAGCGCGTCGAGCAGCATCCGGTCGTGCGGGTCGAGCGCGACGTCGTAGTCCTTGACGTAGGGCTTCTCGTCCGTCTCGGGGTCGTAGCGGTAAACGCGGAATTTCATCGTGGCTCCGTGGCGGCGTGCAGCGCGCCGGTCAGTAGGTGCGCGTCTTCGGCGGGAAGGCGTCGACCGAGGCAGGCTTCAGGTTGACGGGCTTGTAGTCGAGCCGGTTGCCTTCGCTGTACCAAAGCGTGTGCTTCAGCCAGTTGACGTCGTCGCGGTTCGGGTAGTCGCTCCTCGCCTGCGCGCCGCGCGACTCGGCCCGCGCCTCGGCCGAGACGACGGTCGCCTTCGCGGTCTCGATCAGGTTGTCGAGCTCGAGCGCCTCGACCCGCGCGGTGTTGAACACGGCGCTGCGGTCCTTGATCGCGACGTGCTTCACGCGCTCCTCGATCTCCATCACCTTGCGCACGCCTTCGGAGAGCAGCTCCTGGTTGCGGAACACGCCGCAGTGCGCCTGCATCGCCTGGCGCAGCGCGTTGGCGACCTCGGGCACCGACTCGCCGGTGGCGCGCGCGTCGAGCGCGGCGAGGCGGCCGCGCGCGCGGTCGCCGGCGTCCTTCGGCAGCGGCTTGTGGGCGCGGCCCTTCAGGCCCTCGCCGACGATGAAGTTGCCCGCCGCGCGGCCGAACACGAGGAGGTCGAGCAACGAGTTGGTCCCGAGGCGGTTGGCGCCGTGGACCGAGACGCACGAGCACTCGCCCACCGCGTAGAAGCCGTTGACGACGGCGTTCGGGTTGCCGTCCTTCGGTGCCACGACCTGGCCGTGGATGTTGGTCGGGATGCCGCCCATCTGGTAGTGGATCGTCGGCACCACCGGGATCGGCTCCTTGGTGGCGTCGACGTTGGCGAACTTGTGCGCGATCTCGAGGATCGACGGCAGCCGCTTCATGATCACCTCGGGGCCGAGGTGGTCGAGCTTCAGCAGCACGTGGTCCTTGTTCGGGCCGCAGCCGCGGCCTTCCTTGATTTCCTGGTCCATCGACCGGCTGACGATGTCGCGCGACGCGAGGTCCTTCAGGTTCGGCGCGTAGCGCTCCATGAAGCGCTCGCCGTTGCAGTTGAGCAGGATGCCGCCCTCGCCGCGCACGCCTTCGGTGATCAGCACGCCGGCGCCGTGGACGCCGGTGGGGTGGAACTGCCAGAACTCCATGTCCTCGAGCGGCATCCCGGCGCGCGCGGTCATGCCGAGGCCGTCGCCGGTGTTGATGAACGCGTTGGTCGAGGCCGCGAAGATGCGACCGGCGCCGCCGGTCGCGAACATCGTCGCCTTGGCCTGCAGGATCATCACGGTGCCCGTCTCGATCTCGAGCGCGACCACGCCCAGCACGTCGCCGTCCGCGTCGCGGATCAGGTCGAGCGCCATCCACTCGACGAAGAACTGCGTCCGCGCGCGCACGTTGCGCTGGTAGAGCGTGTGCAGCATCGCGTGGCCGGTGCGGTCGGCCGCCGCGCAGGCGCGCTGCACGGGCTTCTCGCCGAAGTTGGCCGAGTGGCCGCCGAACGGACGCTGGTAGATGGTGCCGTCGGCGTTGCGGTCGAACGGCATCCCGAAATGCTCGAGCTCGTAGACGACCTGCGGCGCCATCTGGCACATGTATTCGATCGCGTCCTGGTCGCCGAGCCAGTCGGAGCCCTTGATCGTGTCGTACATGTGCCAGAGCCAGTTGTCCTCGGACATGTTGCCGAGCGAGGCGCCGATGCCGCCCTGCGCGGCGACCGTGTGCGAGCGCGTCGGAAACACCTTGGACAGCACGGCGACCGACAGCCCGGCCTCGGCCAACTGCAGCGACGCGCGCATGCCGGCGCCGCCGGCGCCGACGACCAGCGCGTCGAACTTGCGCACCGGCAGAGTTCCCATCTCGATTCCCATCAGCGGCTACCCCACAGGATCTGGATCGTCCAGCCGACGTAGGCGACGAGCGCGATCAACGTCAGCGCCTCGAGGCCGAGCCGCAGGCCGACCGGCTTGATGTAGTCCATCCAGATGTCGCGCACGCCGATCCACGCGTGCCAGCACAGCGCCAGCATGAACACGAAGGTGGCGAGCTGCCACGCGCCGTTGGCGAAAAGCGCCTTCCACGACGCATGGTCGAAGCCCCCGCTCCACAGCAGGACGGCGAGGAACAGCAGCGTGTAGGCCGCCATGACGACGGCGGAAAGGCGTTGCACCAGCCAGTCGCGCCAGCCGTAGTGCGCGCCGACGGCCTGCCGCAGCGGCCGGCTCACCAGAGCCTCGCCGCGACGACGAGCGTCAGCGCGATGCTGACGACCAGCACGACGACGCTCGAGCGCCGGGCGGGCGCGAGGTCGTCGTTCACATGCAGGTCGAGCAGCAGGAACCGGATGCCGGCGCAGAAATGGTGCAGGTAGGCCCACGCGAGGCCGATCGCGACCAGCTTCGCGAGCGGGTGCGCGAGGAAGGATTTCATCGCGGCGAACGCTTCCGGCGAACCGAGGCTCCAGCCGACCGTGAACAGCAGCAGCGGGATGCCGAACAGGAAAAGGCTGGCACCGCTGACGCGGTGCAGGAACGAGACGATCCCCGGCAGCGGCAGGCGGATCCTGGGCAGGTCGAGATAGACCGGCCGGGGTTTGACCACGGGGCGATCAGGCGCGGACATCATTGCCCTCGACGAAAGGATGGGATGCGGCGGGTGCGATGCCCCGGGGACCGGCGGCGGCATGAGCCCGAAGGGCCGTCCCGAGGGCGAACACCGGAGTGCGAAGCACGAAGGTAGTCCAGTGAGCGCGCGAGGTGTCCGCGCGTGCGGCCGCGAAGGACGCGGCGCGGGTCGTGATGCGGCAAAGGAGCATCGTTCGGATTCCGCTAAGGGGCTGCGGCGCTGTCGGCAAGGTCATGCGACGACCGGTTCGGCGCCGGGTACGCGCGCAATCATCCGGAGGCGGCTGCGCGCGGCGATAAATTATAACGCGATTCGTGGTGGCGGCGAATGCCGGCCGCCCGCGACCGCGCCGGAATACCGGCGCAGCCGCGCGTGATCGGGAGGTGTCGCCTGCCGGATGTCATCGCGGGCGCCGCGCGTCAGCCCAGGTCGTTGCGGTAGTGGAGGTCGCGGGTGCTGCAGAGCCCTCGCCGCCACTCCACCGGCCGGTCGCCGTAGGTGAAGGCCACGCGCTCGACCGACAGCAGCGGCGCGCCGGGATCGACCTCGAGCAGCGCCGCGGCCGGCGCGTCCGCCGCGATCGCGGTGAGCCGCTCCTCCGCCCGCACCATGCGCACGCCGAACTGCGTCTCGAAGAAGCCGTACATCGAGCCGTGGTAGGCGTCGAGCCTCGCCTTCGTCAGGCCCTTGAACAGCGCCGCGGGCAGCGTCATCTCGTCCAGCACCACCGGCCGGCCGCCGTATTCGAGGATCCGGCGCAGCACGACGACCGAGTCGCCGGGCTTCAATTCGAGCATGCGCGCGGCTTCGCTGCCCGCGCGCGCCCGGCGCACGTCGAGGAGTCGGCTCACCGGGTACTCGTCGCGGCCGTCGTTGCGGCGCAGGCGCAGGAACCGGAAGTTCGACGTCTTTTCCTCGGTGTGCGTGGCGACGAAGGTGCCCTTGCCCTGCCGCCGCACGACCAGGTTGTCGGCGGCGAGCGCGTCGATCGCCTTCCTCACGGTGCCCTGCGACACGCCGAACCGACCCGCGAGCTCGATCTCGCTGGGGATGGCCGCCCCGGGACCCCACTGCCCCTCGTCGAGGCTGCGCTCGAGCAGCGCCTTGATCTGGAGGTAGAGCGGCCGGAAGGAGGGCGACGGGTTCGACATGGCGGGTTGGCGGCGGGCCGGGGACGCCGCGCGCCCTCCCCCCGGGCCAATTATTCGCCCATTGCGGCGGGCTGTCTATATTCTATCTTATGTCTTGTATAAGATAGAAGAGTTGGTTGACATTGCCGCCGCTGTGGTCGTATAGTCCTGCGAGACGCTTCCGGCCGCCCCGAAGCCCGCGCCGAACCGGCGCGGACGGGGGCGACGGAAATCCCGCCGGCGCACGACCGCTTGCCCCGCCAGACGCCCCTTCCCCCCACCGCCCCCCTCTACCGCGAGGAGTCTCTTCGATGAAAAAGCCCGTACGCGTTGCCGTCACCGGTGCAGCCGGCCAGATCGGCTACAGCCTCCTGTTCCGGATCGCCGCCGGTGAAATGCTGGGCCGCGACCAGCCTGTCATCCTGCAGATGCTCGAACTGCCCGTCGACAAGGCGCAGGCGGCGCTGCGCGGCGTGATGATGGAAATCGAGGACTGCGCATTCCCGCTGGTGGCGGACATGGTCGGCACCGCCGACCCCGCCGTCGCGTTCAAGGACGCCGACATCGCGATGCTGGTCGGCGCGCGGCCGCGCGGCCCCGGTATGGAGCGCAAGGACCTGCTGCTGGAGAACGCCAAGATCTTCACGGCGCAGGGCAAGGCGATCGACGCCGTGGCGAGCCGCGGCATCAAGGTGCTGGTCGTCGGCAACCCGGCGAACACCAACGCGTACATCGCGATGAAGTCCGCGCCCGGCCTGCCGAAGAAGAACTTCACGTCGATGATGCGGCTCGACCACAACCGCGCGCTGACGCAGCTTGCGGCGAAGTCCGGCAAGCCGGTCGGCGCGATCGAGAAGCTCGCCGTGTGGGGCAACCACTCGCCGACGATGTACCCGGACTACCGCTTCGCCACCGTCGACGGCGCCTCGGTGGCCACGATGATCAACGACGAGAACTGGAACCGCACCGTGTTCCTGCCCACCGTCGGCAAGCGCGGCGCGGCGATCATCGAGGCGCGCGGCCTGTCGTCGGCCGCCTCCGCCGCCAACGCGGCGATCGACCACGTCCGCGACTGGGTCGCCGGCACCAACGGCCGCTGGGTCACGATGGGAATCGCATCCGACGGCAGCTACGGCATCCCGCAGGACGTCATGTACGGCTACCCCGTCACCTGCGCCAACGGCGAGTACGCGATCGTGCAGGGCCTGGCCATCGACGAGTTTTCGCGCGAGCGGATGGCGGTCACGCTGAAGGAACTCGAGGAAGAGCGCGCCGGCGTCGCCTCGCTGCTCGGCTGACCGGAGCACCCGGCACCGCGGCGCGGCATTGCACGGCCACAACGCACCGAACCCGACGCACCGAACCCGACGCAGTGAACCCGACGCAGTGAACCCGACGCACCGAACCCGACGCACTGAACCAGACGGAGGGCAGCAGCCCATGACCACCCAGTCCGCCGGCGCGAAGTTCCGCGCCGCCATCGCCGCCGAGCGGCCGCTGCAGGTACCCGGCGCGATCTGCGCCTACCACGCCCTCCTGGCCGAGAAATCCGGCTACAAGGCGATCTACCTGTCGGGCGGCGGGGTCGCCGCCGGGTCGCTCGGCATCCCCGACCTCGGCATCAGCAACCTCGACGACGTGCTGACCGACGTCCGCCGCATCACCGACGTGTCGTCGCTGCCGCTTCTCGTCGACGTCGACACGGGCTTCGGCTCGTCGGCGTTCAACGTCGCGCGCACCGTCCGCTCGCTGATCAAGGCGGGCGCCGGCGCCATGCACATCGAGGACCAGGTCGGCGCCAAGCGCTGCGGGCACCGCCCCAACAAGGAACTCGTGTCGCAGGCGGAGATGGTCGACCGCATCAGGGCGGCCGTCGACGCCAAGACCGACGCCGACTTCGTCGTCATGGCGCGCACCGACGCGCTGGCCGTCGAGGGGCTGCAGGCGGCGATCGACCGCGCCTGCGCCTGCGTCGAGGCCGGCGCCGACATGATCTTCCCCGAGGCGATCACGGATCTCGCGATGTACCGGCAGTTCGCGGCCGCGGTGAAGGTGCCGATCCTCGCCAACATCACCGAGTTCGGCGCCACGCCTCTGTTCACGCTGGACGAACTGCGCGGCGCCGACGTCGCGATCGCGCTGTACCCGCTGTCGGCGTTCCGCGCGATGAACAAGGCGGCGCTCAACGTGTACCGGACGCTGCGGCGCGACGGCACCCAGAAGGCCGCCGTCGAGACGATGCAGACCCGCGTCGAGCTCTACGATTTCCTCGGCTACCACGCCTACGAGGAACACCTCGACGCGCTGTTCGCCAAGGCGAAATGACCCCGGACGCCGCAGCCGTGGACGCCCGCCGGGCCCCGCCCCGGCGGGCCGGCCGCGCGCGGCGCGCCCCACTTTCCCGGCACGCCGTTCGGCGCGCCGCCTGACAGGAGCCAGTCGATGACCACCGAAGCCCCCGCCGTCACGCCCAAGCCCAAGAAGTCCGTCGCCCTGTCCGGCGTTCCCGCCGGCAACACCGCGCTGTGCACGGTGGGGAGGAGCGGCAACGACCTCGCCTACCGCGGCTACGACATCCTCGACATCGCGACGACCAGCGAGTTCGAGGAAATCGCCCACCTGCTCGTCCACGGCACGCTGCCGACGGCCGCCGAGCTCCGCGCGTACAAGGCGAAGCTCGCCGCCTTGCGCGGGCTCCCCGCCCCGCTCAAGGCCGTGCTGGAGCAGCTGCCGGCGTCGGCGCACCCGATGGACGTGCAGCGGACCGCGGTGTCGACGCTGGGCGCCGTGCTGCCCGAGAAGGACGACCACAACGCGCCCGGCGCGCGCGACATCGCCGACCGGCTGATGGCCTCGCTCGGCCCGGCGCTGCTGTACTGGTACCACTGGAGCCACAACGGCCGCCGGATCGACGTCGAGACCGACGACGACTCGATCGGCGGCAACTTCCTCCGGCTGCTGCACGGCAAGGCGCCGTCGCCGCTGATGGTGCGCGCGATGCACACGTCGCTCAACCTCTACGCCGAGCACGAGTTCAACGCGTCGACGTTCGCCGCGCGCGTGGTCGCCGGCACCGGCGCCGACATGTACTCGGCGATCACCGGCGGCATCGGCGCGCTGCGCGGGCCGAAGCACGGCGGCGCCAACGAGGTGGCGTTCGAGATCCAGAAGCGCTACGTCACGCCGGACGAGGCCGAGGCCGACATCCGCCGCCGGATCGAGGCAAAGGAAGTCGTCATCGGCTTCGGGCACCCGGTCTACACGATCGGCGACCCGCGCAACAAGATCATCAAGGAAGTCGCGCGCCAGCTGTCGCAGGACGCCGGCAGCCTGAAGATGTTCGACATCGCGGCCCGCATCGAGGACGTGATGTGGTCGGCGAAGAAGATGTTCGCCAACCTCGACTGGTTCAGCGCGGTGAGCTACCACATGATGGGCGTGCCCACCGCCATGTTCACCCCGCTGTTCGTGATCTCGCGGACTTCGGGCTGGGCCGCGCACGTGATCGAGCAGCGCATCGACGGCAAGATCATCCGGCCCTCGGCCAACTACATCGGCCCCGACGACCAGGCGTTCGTCCCCATCGCCAAGCGCGGCTAGCCACCACCCTCATCCAGACCACCCAGACTCCCGACCGCCATGTCAGCCCCCATCAGCAACGTCCGCCCCAAGCCCGACCAGGTCCTGGTCGACATCGCCGACTACGTCGCCAAGTACAAGATCACCAGCAAGGAAGCCTACGAGACGGCCCGGAACTGCCTGCTCGACACGCTGGGCTGCGGCTTCGAGGCGCTGTCCTACCCCGCGTGCACCAAGCTGATGGGGCCGATCGTCCCGGGCACCGTCGTCCCGAACGGCGCCAGGGTGCCGGGCACGTCGTTCCAGCTCGACCCGGTGCAGGCCGCATTCAACATCGGCGCGATGATCCGCTGGCTCGACTTCAACGACACCTGGCTCGCCGCCGAGTGGGGCCACCCGTCGGACAACCTGGGCGGGATCCTCGCCACCGCCGACTGGCTGTCGCGCAACGCCGTGGCCGCCGGCAAGAAGCCGCTGACGATGAAGGACGTGCTGACGGCGATGATCAAGGCGCACGAGATCCAGGGCGTCATCGCGCTCGAGAACAGCTTCAACCGCGTCGGCCTCGACCACGTCGTGCTGGTCAAGGTGGCGTCGACCGCCGTGGTCGCCGCGATGCTGGGGCTCTCCCGCGACGAGATCATCGACGCCGTGTCGCTCGCGTGGGTGGACGGCCAGTCGCTGCGCACCTACCGCCACTCGCCTAATACCGGCTCGCGCAAGAGCTGGGCCGCCGGCGACGCGACGTCGCGCGCGGTGCGCCTCGCGCTGATGACGAAGACCGGCGAGATGGGCTACCCGTCGGTGCTGACGGCCAAGACCTGGGGCTTCTACGACGTCCTGTTCAAGGGCCAGCCGTTCAAGTTCCAGCGCCCCTACGGCAGCTACGTGATGGAGCAGATCCTGTTCAAGATCAGCTTCCCCGCCGAATTCCACGCGCAGACCGCGGCGGAGTGCGCGATGACGCTGCACCCGCTGGTCCGCGACCGCATCGCCGACATCAGGAAGATCACCATCCGCACCCACGAGTCGGCGATCCGCATCATCGACAAGAAGGGCCCGCTGGCGAACCCGGCCGACCGCGACCACTGCATCCAGTACATGGTCGCGGTGCCGCTGATCCACGGCCGGCTGACCGCCGCCGACTACGAGGACAACGTCGCCTCCGACCCGCGGATCGACGCGCTGCGCGCCAAGATGGAATGCGTCGAGGACAAGAAGTTCTCGAAGGACTACCACGACCCGGACAAGCGGTCGATCGCCAACGCCATCACCGTCGAGTTCAAGGACGGCAGCAAGACGAAGGAAATCGTCGTCGAGTACCCGATCGGCCACCGCCGCCGCCGCAAGGAAGGCATCCCGGTGCTGATCGAGAAGTTCCGCACCAACCTCGCGCGGCGCTTCCCGGCCAGGCAGCAGCAGCGGATCCTCGACGTCGCGCTCGACGCCAAGGCGCTCGAAGCGATACCGGTGCACGAGTTCGTCGACCTGATGACGATCTGAACCCGATCCTGCCGCCTTCCCCCCCGCGCCCCCCGGAGACGTCCATGACGACCCGCCGCAAGCACGTGCCCCTGCTCGCCACCGCCGCCGTGGCGCTCGCCGCCGCGACGGGTGCCGGCGCCGTCGAGTACCCGACGCTGAAGAACGGCCAGTGGGAGATGACCACCACCTCGTCCGCCCCCGGGGCCGCGCCGCAGAAGTCGACGATCTGCCTCGACGCCGCCACCCAGAAGATGATGATCGACATGGGCGCCGGGATGCAGAAGGAAATGTGCAGCCGGATGGACATGAAGAAGGACGGCGCGAAGTTCATCACCGACGCCGAATGCAAGATCGGCAATTCGGTGATCAAGTCGCACGGCGTGATGACGATGCTCTCCGACACCGCGTACCGCACCGAGACCAGCGCGACGTTCGATCCGCCGTTCATGAAGGAGATGAAGGAAACGAAGAACGTCATCGAAGGCAAGTACATCGGCGCCTGCGGCAACGGCATGCAGCCGGGCGACATGATCACGCCCCAGGGCCAGAAGATCAACCTGAACCAGATCCAGCAGCGCGCTGCCCAGGCGGCGCCGCCCGCGGGCGCGCCGGCAGCGCCGGGCGCGCCCGCAGCCGCACCGAAGGGCAAGTGATCCGGGCACCCCGGCGCCGGCCCGCCCGCCTCCCCCGAACGCCAACCGCGAAAGGAATCGCATGAGTCACAACCTCTACAACTCCCTGCAGGAATTCAAGCTGGCGTCGGGCGCCACCGGCAAGTACTACTCGCTGCCGGCGCTCGAGGCCGCCGGCGTCGGCAAGGTGTCGCGGCTGCCGGTGTCGATCCGCATCGTGCTGGAATCCGTGCTGCGCAACTGCGACGGCAAGAAGGTCAGTGAGGAGCACGTCCGGCAGCTCGCGAACTGGGGCCCCACCGCGACGCGCACCGACGAGATCCCGTTCGTCGTCGCCCGCGTCGTGCTGCAGGACTTCACCGGCGTGCCGCTGCTCGCCGACCTGGCCGCGATGCGCAACGTCGCCGCCGGCCTCGGCAAGGACCCGAAGATCATCGAGCCGCTGGTGCCCGTCGACCTGGTCGTCGACCACTCGGTGATGATCGACTACTTCCGCCGCCCGGACGCGCTCGACCTCAACATGAAGCTCGAGTTCGAGCGCAACGGCGAGCGCTACGAGTTCATGAAGTGGGGCATGCAGGCGTTCAACACGTTCAAGGTCGTGCCGCCCGGCATCGGCATCGTCCACCAGGTCAACCTCGAGTACCTCGCCCGCGGCGTGCACAGCAAGGGCGGCGTCTACTATCCCGACTCGCTCGTCGGCACCGACAGCCACACCACGATGATCAACGGCATCGGCGTCGTCGGCTGGGGCGTGGGCGGCATCGAGGCCGAGGCCGGCATGCTGGGCCAGCCCGTGTATTTCCTCACCCCCGACGTCGTCGGCGTCGAGCTGAAGGGCAAGCTGCCCGAGGGCGTGACCGCGACCGACCTCGTGCTGACCGTCACCGAGATGCTGCGCAAGGAGAAGGTCGTCGGCAAGTTCGTCGAGTTCTTCGGCGAGGGCACCGCCACGCTGGCCGTGCCCGACCGCGCGACGATCGCCAACATGGCGCCCGAGTACGGCGCGACGATGGGCTTCTTCCCCGTCGACGACGCGACGGTCGACTACCTCAAGGCCACCGGCCGCACCGCCGCCGAGATCGACGCGTTCACCGCGTACTTCAAGGCGCAGGGCCTGTACGGCATCCCGCGCGCCGGCGACATCGACTACACGAAGTCGCTGTCGCTCGACCTCGCGACGATCAGGCCGTCCGTCGCCGGCCCGAAGCGTCCGCAGGACCGCATCGAGCTCGGCAGCCTCAAGTCGAAGTTCACCGACCTCTACAGCAAGCCAATCGCCGAGAACGGGTTCGCGCTGCCCGCGGCCGACCTCGGCAAGCGGTTCGTCGCCGGCGGCAGCACCGACATCGGCAACGGCGACGTGCTGATCGCGGCGATCACCTCGTGCACCAACACGTCGAACCCCGGCGTGCTGCTCGCCGCCGGCCTGCTCGCGAAGAAGGCGGTCGAGAAGGGCCTCACGGTCAAGGCCTCGATCAAGACCTCGCTCGCCCCCGGCTCGCGCGTCGTGACCGAGTACCTGACGAAGGCCGGCCTGCTGCCGTACCTCGAGCAGCTGGGCTTCGGCGTCACCGCGTACGGCTGCACCACGTGCATCGGCAACGCGGGCGACCTCACGCAGGAATTCAACGACGCGATCGTCAAGAACGACCTCGTCTGCGCGGCAGTGCTTTCCGGCAATCGCAACTTCGAGGCCCGGATCCACCCGAACCTGAAGGCGAACTTCCTCGCGTCGCCGCCGCTGGTGGTCGCCTACGCGATCGCCGGCTCGGTGCTGAAGGACCTCACCACCGAGCCGCTCGGCATGGGCAAGGACGGCCCGGTCTACCTGAAAGACATCTGGCCGTCGTCGCACGAGGTCGCCGCCGTGGCGCCGTTCGCGCGCGATCCGGAGGTCTTCCGCACGCTCTACGGCGACCTCGCCAACGCGAATCCGCTGTGGAAGACGATCAACGGCGTCACCGGCCAGGTCTACACGTGGCCGGCGTCGACGTACATCGCGCGGCCGCCGTTCTTCGACGCGTTCAAGATGACCTTCGGCGCGATCGCCGAGATCCGCGGCGCGCGCGCGCTGGGCATCTTCGGCGACTCGGTCACGACCGACCACATCTCGCCGGCCGGCTCGATCAAGGAAGCCTCGCCCGCGGGCAAGTGGCTCGTCGCGAACAACGTGAAGAAGTCCGATTTCAACAGCTACGGCGCGCGGCGCGGCAACCACGAGATCATGATGCGCGGCACGTTCGCCAACGTGCGGATCAAGAACCTGATGCTTCCGCTCGGTGCCGACGGTGCCCGCGAGGAAGGCGGCGTCACGCTGTTCCAGCCCGGCGGCGAGAAGATGTACATCTACGACGCCGCGATGAAGTACATCGCGCAGGGCACGCCGACGGTGATCTTCGCCGGCGAGGAGTACGGCACCGGGTCGTCCCGCGACTGGGCCGCGAAGGGAACCCAGCTCCTCGGCGTGAAGGCCGTCGTGGCGCGCAGCTTCGAGCGCATCCACCGCTCCAACCTCGTCGGCATGGGCGTGCTCCCCTGCCAGTTCAAGGGCAGCGACAGCGCGCAGTCGCTCGGCATCACCGGCGACGAGACGTTCGAGGTCACGGGCGTCGAGGGAGGCATCAAGCCGCAGATGGACGTGCTGCTGACGATCCACCGCAAGGACGGCACCGCGCAGAAGGTGCCGGTGCTGCTGCGGATCGACACTCCGATCGAGGTCGACTACTACCTCAACGGCGGCATCCTGCCGTTCGTGCTGCGGGAACTCGTCTCGCAGGCGGCATGACCGTCCCGGGCGACGGGCGGGCCTGAGTGCCGCCCGACAGCCACCCGCTGCGCCGCGGGTTGCCGCTGTTCCTGCTCGCCGGGTTCTGCCTGACGTCGCTCGACACCACCGCCAAGTACCTGGTGCGCGACCATGCGCTGTTCCTGGTCGTCTGGGCGCGCTACGTGGGCCAGATGGCGATCGTCACGCCGTGGGCCTGGCACCGCGCCGGGCCGGGCTTCTGGCGCACCCGCCGCCCCGTCGCGCAGCTCACCCGCTCTGCACTGCTGATGGCGGCGACCGTCGGCTTCTTCGCCGGGTTGCGCTACCTGCCGCTCGCCGAAGGCTCGGCCATCACCTTCCTGGCGCCCGTCTTCATCGTCATCCTGTCGGGCCCCCTGCTGGGCGAGCGCCCGACGAAGGCGCGCTGGGCGGCGTGCCTGGTGGGCTTCCTCGGCACGCTGGTGATGCTGCGACCGGGGTCCGCGGTGTTCCACCCGGCCGTGCTGCTGATGATCGGGACCGCGCTGTGCAACGGGCTGTACCAGATCCTGACCCGCAAGCTCGCCGCCGAGGATCCGCGCACGACGCTGTTCTACAGCGCCGTGGTCGGCACCGTGGTGACGACGGCAGCGCTGCCCTGGGGCTTCGTCGGCGAGACGATCACGCTGCGCGAAGGCGGACTGTTCGTCCTGCTCGGGCTGCTCGCGGGGCTCGGCCACTGGTGCGTGATCGGCGCCTACTCGGCGGCACCCGCGTCGATGCTGACGCCGTACATGTACCTGCAAATAGTCTGGGCGACCGCCTACGGCTACATCGTGTTCCGGCAGGTTCCCGACGGCTGGTCGGCGATCGGCATCGGGGTGATCGTCGCCAGCGGGATCCTGCTCGCGCTGCAGGAACGGCGGCGGCGGTCGTGAGCCAGGGGGCCGCCGCACAGCGGAAAGCCAGGGCGCGAAGGACGCCGCGACCGCAACCAAGGAGGCCGCCACGCAGGCCATGGACGCCACCAACGAAGCCGCCGCCAAGGCGGTCGATGCGACGAAGGATGCCGCGAAGAAGTGACGGCGCTCCGATGCGGAGCGTCGAAAACGCAACGGATCGCCCCCCACGCCTCGGCGATCGCCCGGTCGGCGCGGACCGGATTATGTTGACGGCATAACAGCCACCCCCTATGCTGCCGTCATGGCACGGGCCACGAGGTGATGGACGGTACCGCTGGGTGGACAGGCGGATACCATGGGTCCCGCGACTTGGATGCTACAATGCCGAAGTGGGCAGCGGATGGGTGTACAAGATTAAGTTTCTGGCCCATCCTACTGATTCGTTTCGTTTTTTGTAGTTCAGTGTGATTCGGGCAAAACCATCGAGAGATGGTGACGCAAAGCCTCCGACCCAAGCGCCATGCGGCGACGGGTAGCGGGGTTGCCAATCGGCGCATAGCCGGTTGATCTTCCGGGAACGAGCCACAAGGTTCCCGCTTGGCGGCACCACGGTTCTCGCAGGTTGCGCTCCGCAAGGAGATGAGCGATGACCGGCCGTACGACAGCGCGCACAGGGTTGCCAGGCATGCGCTTTCGCTGCGGTGATCGCCGCTCCGCACCCGCCAGCCTTAGCCGTCACCCCCCCTTCGCCTGCAGCCTCGCGCCTGCCGCGCACGGCTTCACGCTGGTCGAGATCCTGATCGCGATCGCCGTGCTGACCATACTCGCCGCGATCGCGCTGCCGCAGTACAGCGCGTACACGCGGCGGGCGCAGCTTTCCGCCGCCTTCGAGAGCCTCGGCACCTATCGGATGCGGATGGAGCAGGCCTACCAGGACGGCGGCAACTACGGCGCGACCAATTGCGCGATCACGGCGCCCACGACCAGCACGTACTTCCAGTACACCTGCGCGCTGACCAACTCCGGCCAGGGCTTCACCGCGACCGCCACGGGCGTCAACATGATGGCGGGGTACACGTTCACGACCGACGCGGCCGGCGCCAATGCCACCACGGCCTACCCGGGCGGTACCGGACTGCCGGCCGCCTGCTGGTGGTCCCGGGTCGGAGACTGCTGATGCGCACCCGCGGCTTCACGCTGATCGAGATGATGGTGGTGATCGCCATCACCGGACTCCTGCTCGCCTCCGGCGCGCCGATGGTCGCGGAGATGCGCGCCAACAGCCAGATCCGCGGCGTCGCGGAGCAGGTGCGCGACGGCCTCAACACGGCACGGATGGAAGCGATCCGCCGCAACACGACGATCAACTTCGTTCCCAACGGCACGGGCTGGTCGGTGGTCGCGCCGGCGGTCGGCGCCACGGCGGCGGTCACGCTGGTCACGCGGACGCCCTATGCCGCGGAAAGCGCGTTCGCCGCGACCCCGAACACGACGCAGGCCACCACGCCCATCGCGTTCAACGGCAGCGGCCGGATCACGACCGCAGTGCCGTCGAACGTTTACACCATCCAGGTGACGCAGCCCGACGGCACCTGCGTCGCCGCCGGCGGCAACGTCCGCTGCCTCAACGTAAAAGCCCTCAAGGGCGGCGAGGTCCGGATGTGCGATCCGGCACAGGCCTCGTCGAAGCCCGAAGGATGCTAGGAGCGACTCTCATGCCCAGGATGCAAATGCAACGGACGCGCGCCCTGCCGCGCCGGCAACGCGGCTCGTCGCTGATCGAGGGCCTCGCCGCGCTCGTGATCTTCTCGTTCGGGATGCTGGGCCTCGCCGGGCTCAAGACCCAGATGATGCAGCAGTCCTCTCACGCCCAGCTGCGCGCGCAGGCGAGCTTCCTCGCGGAGGAGATCATCGGCCTTGCCACCGCCGACACGATCAACGTCGACTGCTACAGGATGACGTCGACGGGCCCCACGACCTGCAGCAACGCGGTCGCCACCGCGGCCGTCAGCGAGTGGCGCACGCGGACGATGGCGGCGCTGCCCGGCGCGTCGTCGACGCCGCCGGTGGTCTCGTACGCGACGGACGGCACGTTCACGGTCACGCTGCTGTGGCAGAGGCCGCAGGAAACGATGCAGCACAACTACGTGTCGACGACCAACCTGTACCCGGGCAACTGAAATGCGTGCAATGCGCCAGCAGCGCGGCTTTTCGATGATCGACCTGATGGTCGGGCTTTTCGTCGGCCTGCTGGTGTCGCTTGCCGTCTACGGCACCGCCTCGGTCGTCGGCGCGCAGCGGCGGACGAGCGTCAGCGGGAACGGGGCGATGGAATCGGGGATGGCGGCCGTCTACGCGATCCAGCACGACATCAAGTCGGCAGGTATCGGGGTCTGGGCAAACGGCCAGACGATATGCTCATCGATCAACATCTACCACAGCGGCACGATCGCAAACGGAACGTCGCTGGCGCCGGTGGTCATCACCCCGGGTTCCAGCGCCTCGGTGTCCGACCAGATCACCGTGGCCTACAGCGACTGGGTGCTGGCCAATAACGCCATCGAACTGACCTCCGGCATGTCCTCCGCGGTCGACGCCATAACCGTCGGGAACGCGCGGGCTTTCACGGTCAATGATTTCGTGATCGTCGGCGACGCCAGCACGACGCTGCCCTGCACACTGATGCAGGTGACCGGCAAGAGCACCGCCGGCTTCGGGTTCGACGTGGCGCACGCCGCGGGTGCCTGGAACCCGGCCAATCCGGGTACGGCCTTCACCACGCCCGCGACCTACATGGCCGGTGCCGATGCTTTCGACCTCGGCCCGCCGCTGGCCGACGGCTCGCCGCGCCTCAACTGGACCACCTGGCGTATCAACGGCAACAACCTCGAGGCCCTCAACCTGCTCACCAGCACCGCGGACGTCATCGCCAACGACATCGTCATGATTAAGGCCTATTACGGCACCAGCAACGGCTCGGCCCAGCAGATCGAGCAATGGGTTGCGGCCACCAATGCCTGGGCGAGCCCGCTCGACGCCACGCATATTTCCGCGATCCGCGCCATCCGGCTGGCAATCGTCGCCCGATCCCCGGTTGCGGAAAAGCCGTCGGTGATCGGCGGCAGTTGCGACGCGACGACGACCGCCCCGACGTCGTGGGCCGACGGACCGACGCTCGACCTGTCGGCCAACACGAGCTGGCAGTGCTACCGGTACCGCGTGTTCACGATCGTGGCGCCGCTCAAGAACGTGCTCTTCGGCGCAGGCGGCGTATGAGCGCGCCGGGCCGCCCCGAGCGTGATTGCCGGAGTGCGCAGCACCAGCGCGGCGGCGCCCTGATGATCACGCTGATCGCGCTCGCGGTCCTGCTGGTCGCGGCCGTGTCGGTGCTGCGCTCCACCGGCACCGCGAGCGCGATCGCGGCCAACACGGCGAGCAAGCAGGCCGCGGCCGAGGCCGCGGACACGGCGCTTCAGGCCGCGGCGGTCCGGCTCTCCGCGCTGACCGCGATCGACACCGACATCAGCGGCGCTTACTACGCCACGCAGCAGGCGGTCGACAGCAACGGCCTGCTGACGGTCAGCTGGACCGGCGTACCGGAGACCGTCGTCGGCAACTTCAAGGTGCAGTACCTGATCGATCGCCTCTGCGACGCCCCCCTGCCCGTCACCGACGCCGCGGTGCAGTGCTCGACGGCGCCGGCAGCGAGCGAGTCGACGAGCTTCCGCGTCGGCGCACCGCTTTACGTTCCCAAGACACCCGTCTTCTACCGGATGACGGCCCGCGTGGTCGGGCCGAAAAGCAGCGAAAGCTTCATCCAGGCCGTGGTGAGCAAATGACCGGAACTCTCATGAAAACCTCATTCCCGATACGCGCGGCGCTGTGCCTGCTGGCGCTGCAGATGGTCGCCGTGACCGCCCGCGGCGCGGCGACGGACATCTCGACGCTGCCGATGTCGTCGCAGGCGCAGTCGGCGACGCCGAACATGATCCTCGGCATCGACGATTCGGGCTCGATGGACTTCGAGGTCCTGCTGCCGTCGACCGACGGCGCGCTGTGGTGGGACACGACCAACAAGCGGTTCTGGAGCGCCACCGGCGTCTTCAACGCCAACATCGGCAGCGGCTCCAGCTCGAGCTGGATCAAATACACCTATCTCTTTCCCAACGGCAGCGCGTCCGACGCGAGGCAGCTCACCGACGGCACCAACGACCACTTCGCCATCCCGCCCATCCCGGCCTACGCCGCGCTGCGCAGCTCGGCGTACAACCCGATCTACTACAACTCGACGGTGACGTACACGCCGTGGGTGCCGGCCTACATCAGCAGCGCGACGCGCACCTTCGCCGCATCGTCGACGACCGCGGCCCGCAGCCACCCCTGGTTCCCGACCACCGGCTCGGCGACGACGATGGACCTCACGACGACGCTGACCAACGCGACGGCGAACTGGACGTTCCGGATGTTCCCGGGCATGACCATTCCGGGAACCAACACGATTGCGGGGATCACGCGCAAGAAGAGCGGCGCCGGCTCGTTCTCGGCCGGCACCACCACCGACTACCTGATCGTCTCGGGCGACAGCTACTACGACGTGGCGGTCCCTTACTACCCGGCGACGTTCTACGTCGTCGACGCCACCTGCACCGCCACCGGGCTCACCTGCGCCACGGCACCGGACGGCAAGAAACTGCGCCGGTACGAGATCAAGGCGGCGACCGCCAGCTACCCTTCGGGCCGCACGTACACCGCGGAAATGCAGAACTTCGCGAACTGGTACGCGTATTACCGGAAGCGCGACCTGATGCTGTCGTCCGCAGCGGGCCAGGTGTTCCCGCAGATCAAGGGCCTGCGCGGCGGCACCGTGTTCTTCAACAACAACCAGCGCGTCACGATGTACGACCTCGGCGCGACGTCCGACAGCGCGAACGTGCGGACGATGCTCGGCAACTTCTACTCGAACCCGTCGACCGGCGGCACCCCGATGCGGGTGACGCTCGACTACATCGGGCAGGAGTTCACGCGCGCCGGCGTCATCCAGTACGCATGCCAGCGCAACAACGCGTTCATCGTGACCGACGGCTACGCGAACACCGGCAGCACGACACCTCTCTCGTACAGCCAGAGCACGTGGATCACCGCCCGGCCGTTCACGACCACCACGGCGGGCACGCTGGCCGACATCGCCGCCGCGTACTACACGCGCAATCCGCGGCCGGACCTCACCACGGGCATGCTGTCGATCGACCCGACCGACCCCTCCCCGGCCGCCGACAAGAACCCGAACCTGCACGTCAACACCTACGCGCTGACGCTGGGGGCGCTGGGCACGATCTACGGCACCGGCACGCCGACGGCCACCAACCCGTACCTCAACTACCCGACGTGGCCCACGCAGTCGAACAACTACGACCCGAGCGCCGTCGACGACCTGTGGCACGCGACGATCAATGGCCGCGGCTCGATGTTCACCGTCCGCGACTCGACGACCCTCGTGGCCACGCTGCGCCAGATCGTGTCCTCGATGCTGCTGCGCTCCGGCTCCGATTCGTCCGTGGCGGTGTCCAACGTCAACGTGCGCAACGGCGACAACACCGTCTACGTGTCGAGCTACAACGGGCAGTTCTGGAGCGGCGAGCTCGCCGCCTACCCGATCGACCTCACGACCGGCCAGGTGCTGATGAGCACCGCGACGCAGATCTGGGAAGCCCGCGACCAGCTCACGGCCCGCACGCCCGCCAGCCGCAACATCGTCACCTACGACGGCACGGTCGG
This sequence comes from Bordetella parapertussis, assembly GCA_943331295.2. GTDB lineage: Bacteria > Pseudomonadota > Gammaproteobacteria > Burkholderiales > Casimicrobiaceae > CAIWHR01. Next base: position 47,477 of record CALQLA020000017.1, read on the forward strand.
CGTGCCATTCCAGGTGGCAAGACTGTCGTCCACCTACCTCACCAAGCTCAACACGCCGAACGTGACGCCCGTCGACAACGCAGCGGTCGTCGCCTACCTGCGCGGCGATCGCACCGGCGAGAGCACGACGTACCGGCAACGGTCGTCGCTGCTGGGCGACATCGTCAGCGCGCAGCCCACCGTCGTCAACGGCGCGATTTCAACCTACGACGACACCGGCTACGCTGCGTTCGCCGAGTCGATCGTCAGCAGGAAGCGCGCCGTCTATGCGGCCTCCAACGACGGGACGCTGCACGTGTTCGACGCGGGTGGCGGCAGCAACAACGGCAACGGGGCGGAGCTTTGGGCCTATATTCCCGGGCTCCTCGCCGGCTCGCTCAACGCACTCACCAGCACCGCCTATTCTCACCAATTCATGGTCGACGGCACGCCGGTCGTGGGCGACGTCTACACGAACAGCACATGGCGGACGATGCTGGTCGGCGGTTTCAACGCCGGCGGCAGCGGCTACTACGCGCTCGACATCACGAATCCGACGCCGGCCATCGTGAATCCCGAGGTCGACATCGCGTCGAAGGTGATGTGGGAGTTCCCGAATTCCGCGACCGGCGCGACCGACCGGAACAACATGGGCCTGAGCTTCGGCAAGCCGGTCATCGCCAAGGTCGCGTCCGGCAGCAAGTGGGTGGTGCTCGTCACGTCCGGCTACAACAACACGGCGGGCGACGGCAAGGGCCACCTGTACGTCCTGGACGCCGGGACCGGTGCGCTGATAAAGGACCTCGTGACCACAGCCGGAACCGGCGGCGCCGGCGGCACGCCATCGAACCTCGGCCAGATTTCCGCCTTCGCCGCCACCCCGCAGACCGACGCGACGATCGACTACGTCTACGGCGGCGACCTGATGGGCAATGTCTGGCGCTTCGACCTCACCGGCGCGTCGAGCGCCTGGAACGTGAAGAAGATCGCGACGCTGGTCGACCCGTCGGGCGTGGCGCAGCCGGTCAGCACCGCACCCGAGCTCGTCGTTGCGCAGTACAAGCGGATGCTGATCGTCGGCACGGGCCTGCTCGTCGGCCAGAGCGACGTGGCCACGACCCAGGTCCAGTCGATCTATGCGCTGGTGGACGACCTCACGAGCGCGCCGACGATCGCCACGCCGCGCACCGCGCTGTACCACAAGACGGTCACGGTCGGCACCGGCGGCGTGCGCAACATCCCGTCCACGAGGGTCGACCTGGCGACCTGGAAAGGATGGTACTTCGACCTGCCGGGCAGCGGCGAACGGCTCTCCGACAACCTCAGCGCGGTGTTCGGCGCCGTCGTGTTCGCGACCAACCAGCCGTCGCCGACCGCCTGCAACGCGAAGAGCTACATCTACGTCGTCGACGTCACGCACGGCGGGCAGCTGGCCTCGGCCGGTTTCCTCCCCGGCGAAACGCCATGGACCGGCAAGGAACTCGGATCGACGTTCTCCGAGCAGCCGGTGATCGCGCTGCTGCCCAACGGCACCCTCGAGGCGCTGACCCACGGCTCCGACAATTCGCTCAGCGTCACCCGCCTGCCGATCTCGTTCTCGACCAAGCTGAAGCGGATCACGTGGAAGGAAGTGCTCCGCTAGCGCGGCGCGCCGTTGCGCCGTCACGCAGCCCGGGTTGAGCGGACGCGAAACCCGGGCGGGCGCGGCAACGGGCGGATACGCGCGACACGGGGCACGATCCCCCCCGGGTTTCGCTGTCGCTCAACCCGGGCTACGGTTTCGCGTCAGCCCGAGGCGTGGCGCGCGATCCACCGCGTCAGCGGCCGCCACTGGTCCCAGTCCTGCTCGGCGCGCGAACGCGGCAGGTCGAACACCGTGGCGCCGTCGCGTGCGCAATGCACGTACACCTGCGTGTCGCGCAGGTGCGTGACCAGCGTGTGCGCCGAGGTGCCGAGGAACGCGTCGAGCTCGCCGGCGCTCTTGGTGCGGATGTCCACGCGCATCGCGACGAGCCCGACCGGCAGCGCGCCTTTCCTTACCTGCTTGTAGTCGGCGACCGCGGCCAGGAAGCGGCGCGTCGCCTCGATGTCGAACGCCGACGGCGACACCGGGACCAGCATCACGTCCGCCGCGCGCACCGCGTCGCGCAGGTCGTCGCCGGACAGCCCGGCCGGGCTGTCGACCACCATCCACTGCGGGTCGTAGCCCTTGAGGTCGCCCTTCTTCGCCCCGGGGTCGGAGCCGATGATCGGCGGAAACAACGGCGGCCGCCGGGTGAGCCACTCGGAAGACGAGCGCTGCGGGTCGCGGTCGGCGAGCACCACGCGCTGCCGCTTGCCGGCGAGCCAGCCCGCGATGTTGGTGGCCAGCGTGGTCTTGCCGCTGCCGCCTTTCGGGTTGGCGACGAGTATCGTCTGCATCGGTCCTGCCTCCCGGCGGCACGGGTCGAGGGCGCCCGGCTGCCTGCCGTCGTTATGCTACCATCCGCGCCTCGCTTTTCACCCCCGGCCCCCAGGATCCACGATGGATGACGTCCCGACCGGCCGTTCGCCCCAGGGTGCCGCCGGCACCCCGGAAACCCCGCGCGCGCGCGACCCGCGGAAGGCCGAATTCGAGGCCAACAAGCTGAAGAAGCGGCTCCGCCGGCAGGTCGGCGAGGCGATCGGCGACTACGGCCTGATCGAAGCCGGCGACCGCGTGATGGTGTGCCTGTCCGGCGGCAAGGACAGCTACGGCCTGCTCGACATCCTCCGCTCTCTGCAGGCCCGGTCCCCGGCGCCGTTCGAGATCATCGCCGTCAACCTGGACCAGAAGCAGCCCGGGTTCCCGGCCGACGTGCTCCCGCGCTATCTCGACGGCCTCGGCATCCCCTACCGGATCGCCGAGCAGGACACCTACAGCGTGGTCAGGCGGGTGCTGCCCGAGGGCGCCACGCTGTGCTCGCTGTGCTCGCGGCTGCGGCGGGGCGTGCTCTATCGCGTCGCGGGCGAGCTCGGCGCGACCAAGATCGCGCTCGGCCATCATCGCGACGACATCCTCGCGACGTTCTTCCTCAACCTCTTCTTCGGCGGCAAGCTGAAGACGATGCCGCCCAAGCTCGTCTCCGACGACGGCCGGAACGTGGTGATCCGGCCGCTCGCCTACGTCCGCGAACGCGATCTCGCGCGCTACGCGGACGTGATGCAGTTCCCGATCATCCCCTGCAACCTGTGCGGGTCGCAGGAGCACCTGCAGCGCCGGCAGGTCGGCGCAATGCTGCGCGACTGGGAACGGAACCATCCCGGCCGCATCGAGTCGATCTGCAACGCGCTCGGCACGGTCGTGCCGTCGCACCTGATGGACCGCGCGCTGTTCGACTTCGCGGCGGTGCAGGCGACCGGCAAGCCGGAGCCCGACGGCGACATCGGGTTCGACGTCGACTCGGCGCTGGAGCGCGCGACCGACGCCGCGGCCGGCGCCGGCATCGTGATGATCCGGCCGAGGCAATGACGCGACGCGAAGCCGCCCGCGTGCCGAAGACTACCTGACGGTGGCGGCGCTCTGCCCGAACAGGATCCGGCGTGCCTCCTCGTCGGGCACCGAGGGCTGGGCGTTCACCGCCCTTCCCACCGCGTAGGCGCGCTCGACCGCGGGGCGCGCCGCGATCGTCGCCTTCCAGCGCTTGAGGTGCGGGAAGAGGTCGAGGTCCTGCCCCTGCTTTTCCGGGCTGATCCACGGGTACGACGCCATGTCGGCGATCCCGTACTCGCCGGCGACGAACTCGCGGTCCGCGAGCCGCTTGTTGAGCACGCCGTAGAGGCGCCCCGTCTCCCGCACGTAGCGGTCGATCGCGTACGGGATCTTCTCCGGCGCATAGTTGCGGAAGTGGTGGTTCTGGCCCGCCATGGGCCCCAGCCCCGCCATCTGCCAGTAAAGCCACTGCAGGCACTCGACGCGGCCGCGCAGGTCGGCGGGAATGAAGCGCCCGGTCTTTTCGGCGAGGTACTCGAGGATCGCGCCCGATTCGAACAGCGCCAGGGGCGCGCCGCCGTCGGCGGGCGCGTGGTCGACGATCGCGGGAATGCGGTTGTTCGGCGCGATCGCGAGGAACGCGGGCGCGAACTGCTCGCCGCGGCCGATGTCGATCGGCTTGATCGTGTAGGGCAGACCCGTCTCCTCGAGCAGGATCGTGACCTTGTGCCCGTTCGGCGTGGTCCAGTAGTAGAGGTCGATCATCGGCGTCTCCGGGGGATGGCGCGCAAGCCGTGCGGGCGCATCAGAAGGTGCCGGGAAAGGCGCCGCCGTCGAGCAGCAGGTTCTGCCCGACGATGAAGCCGGCCTGCGCGCTGCACAGGAACGCGCACGCGGCGCCGAATTCCTCTGCCGTGCCGTAGCGCCCCGCGGGAATCGCCGCGCGACCCGCCTCGTACATCGCGTCGATCGTCGCCCCGGACGCCTTCGCGCGCGTCGACAGCGCGACCTGAAGCCGGTCGGTCGCGAAAGACCCGGGCAGCAGGTTGTTGATCGTGACGTTGGCGTGCGCAACCTTGCGCGCGAGGCCGGCGACGAATCCGGTCAGGCCGCTGCGCGCGCCGTTGGACAGGCCCAGGATGTCGATCGGCGCCTTCACCGACGACGAGGTGATGTTGACGATGCGGCCGAAGCGCCGCGCGATCATCGGGTCGACGCTCGCCTTGATCAGCTCGATCGGCGTCAGCATGTTGGCGTCGATCGCGCGCAGCCACGCCGCCCGGTCCCAGTCGCGGAAATCGCCGGGCGGCGGGCCGCCGGCGTTGTTGACCAGGATGTCGGGATCGGGACAGGCACCGAGCGCCGCCGCGCGGCCCTCGACGGTGGTGATGTCGGCCGCCAGCCAGTGCACAACGCGCCCGGCCTTCGCGCCGATCTCCTCCGCCGCACGGCGGACTTCGGCTTCGGTGCGCGCGACGATCGTGACGTCGACGCCGGCGTCGGCGAGCGCCTGCGCACAACCGCGACCCAGGCCCTTGCTTGCCGCGCAGACGAGTGCGCGCCTGCCCGCGATACCGAGATCCATTGCCGTACCCCTCTGTCAGTGCGCCGTGGCGGCGCCGCGGTCCGCGATCGCGCTGCGCGCCTTCAGCACGGTGGCGATCGCTACGAAAAAGCAGCCGGCGACAGCGAACAGCGCATCGCGGGCCATTGCGTGGTCGAGCATGAAGCCGAACCAGATCGGCCCCACCGTGCCGCCGATGTCGAGGCCCGAATAGACGAAGCCGTAGACGCGGCCCGACGCGCCCGGCGGCGTCGCGGCGCGCACGATCAGGTCGCGCGACGGGCCGGTGCAGCCGATCGCGAAACCCGTCAGCGCGAACAGCGGGATCAGCGCAGTGCGCGCCGGCGGCCACGTCGCGAGCAGCACCACAAGGAGCGCACCGGCGAGGAGCCCCGCGCTCGCGATGCGGTCGTGCCGCGGCGACCACGTCGCGAAGATGCCGCCGGCGACGATTCCCGCGGTGCCGCCCAGCAGGAACGCCGACAGCGTCGAGGCACCCACGGTGAGGGGAATGTCGAACGCGCCGTTGAGGATCGACGGCGCGAACGTCTGCAGCCCGATGGTGCCGACCGTGTAGATGCAGAAATAGGCGAAGCACATCAGGATCGGCAACTGGCGGAAGAGCGGCAGGCTGCCCGCCAGCGTGTGGTGGACGGTACCTCCCGTGCGGCGGCAGTCGAGCAGCGCGCGCTGCGTCGCGAGAGCGCCCAGCACGACGAGGCCGCCCGCGCCCATCATCATCATCGCCGGCCGCCAGCCGAACGCGGCGCCGAGCGAAAAACTGACGATCGGCGCCAGCGCGTACCCGAGGTTCCCGAGCACGCCGTGCGAGCTGTACGCATGGCCCAGCCGGCGCGGCGCCACCCTGCCGTTCAGGATCGCGAAGTCGGACGGATGGAAGACGCCGTTGCCCATCCCCATCATCGCGACGACGGGAAACAGCCACCCGTACCCCGGGGCGAGCCCCGCGAGGACGGCGCCGCCCGCCATCAGCGCCACGCCGCACAGCAGCACCGGCCGGGCGCCGGCGCGGTCGACGACGAAGCCCGCGGTGAATTGCGTGACACCGCTGACGACGTAGAATACGGCGACCAGCATGCCGAGCGCCGCATAGGAGACGCCGAACTCCGCCTTCAGCAGCGGAAACAGCGGCGGCAGCACAAGCTGGAAGAAATGGGACACGGCGTGCGCGAAACCGACGAGTCCCATGACCCTGGCGTCGTGGCGAAGCGTGGAGTCGGACGCGGGATTCAAGGCGGGGAGTATCCGGAAAGCGGGCCCGCCGCGAGGGCGGCGACGGACGCGGGGCGGCCGCGGAAGGCTCGACTATACTGCATCCGCAAACCGGGTCGCCGCGCCTTCCCGCGACCCTGCCCCGACGCCACCCGAAGGAGAGACACCCATGGCCGACAAGATCGTCAAGTCCGATGCCGAATGGCGCGCGCAGCTCACCGCGGAGCAGTTCCAGATCGCGCGGAAGAAGGGCACCGAGCGCGCCTTCACCGGCAAGCTGTGGAACAACCACGCCGACGGCACCTACTACTGCGTGTGCTGCGGCAACACGCTGTTCGACGGCGCAACCAAGTTCGATTCCGGCTGCGGCTGGCCCAGCTTCACCGCGCCGGTCGAACCCGCCGCCGTCGCCACCCACGACGACAACAGCATGTTCATGCGCCGGACCGAGGTCGTGTGCTCGCACTGCGACGCGCACCTCGGCCACGTGTTCGAGGACGGGCCTGCGCCCACGGGGCAGCGCTACTGCATCAACTCGGCCGTGCTCAAGTTCGAGCCCAAGAAGTAGCCGCGGCGACGGAACGCGAAGCGCGCCGATGCGCCTCCTGCTGGCCGAGGACGATCCGATGATCGGCGCCGGCGTCATGCGCGGACTGAAGCAGGACGGGTTCGCCGTGGACTGGGTGCGCGACGGCCGCGAGGCCGAACTGGCGCTTGCCGAGAACGTGCACGACCTGCTGCTGCTCGACCTCGGCCTGCCGCGCCGCGACGGGCTCCTCGTGCTCGCCGCGATGCGCCGCCGCGGCGACGCCCGTCCGGTGCTGGTGCTGACCGCGCGCGACGCCGTCGCCGACCGCGTGGCGGGCCTCGACGCGGGCGCCGACGATTATCTCGTCAAGCCGTTCGAGCTGGACGAACTCGCCGCACGCATCCGGGCGCTGCTGCGCCGCCACGCCGGCCGCGCCGAGCCGGTCGTCGTGTGGGGCGACCTGGAGCTCCGTCCCGCCACCCGCGAAGTGCGCCTGCGCGGCGCGCCCGTCGCGCTGTCCGCACGCGAGTTCGCGCTGCTGGAGGCGCTGCTCGCGCGGCCCGGCGCCGTGCTGTCCCGCGCCCAGCTGGAAGAGAAGCTCTACGGCTGGAACGCGGAAGTCGAGAGCAACGCGGTCGAGGTGCACCTGCACGGCCTGCGCCGCAAGCTCGGCAACGACGCGATCCGCAACATCCGCGGCGTCGGCTGGACCATGACGAAGGCGCCGGAAGGCGGCGCCACAGCGTGACCCCTCGCCTGCCCTTTCCACGCCTCCGATGACGAACAGCCCCTCGATCCGGCGCGACCTGATCGGCCGCCTTGCCGTCGGCCTGATCGCCGCCATCGTGATCGCCGCGGTCGCGACGTACCTGCGCGCCCGCGACGAGGCCAACGACCTCTTCGACTACCAGCTGACGCAGATGGCCTCGTCGGTGACGGGCATGCCGCTCGCCGCGGGCGCCCCGCCCGGCGCGCCGCCCAACGCCAGCGCGCTGGTCGTCGAGATCCGCAACCGCGACGGCGTCGACGTGTACGTGTCGCAGCCCCGCACCGGGTTGCCGCACGACGATCGCCGGGGATTCCGGACCGTCGCCACCGAGGCCGGCGAGTGGCGCGTGTTCAGCACGCAGGCCGGCGACCAGGTGGTGCAGGTGGCGCAGCCGATGCAGGTGCGCCGCGAGCTCGCCGCCAGCATGGCGCTGCGCACGATCCTGCCGCTGATCGCCGTGGTGCCGTTCCTCGCCGTGTTCGTGTGGTTCGGGATCGCGCGGAGCCTGCGGCCGCTCGAGCGGCTGGCGGCAGCCGTCGGCCAGCGCACGCCGACGACGCTGGCGCCGCTGTCCGACGCCGGATTGCCGTCGGAGGTGCAGCCGCTGGTCCAGGCGCTCAACGGCCTCCTGGCGCGCCTCGACACGACGCTCGACGCGCAGCGCGCGTTCATCGCCGACGCGGCGCACGAGCTGCGCACCCCGCTCACCGCCGTCCACCTGCAGGCCCAGCTGGTCGAGCGCGCGGGCGACGACGCCGAACGCCACGCCGCGCTCGCCGAGTTGAAGTCCGGGCTCGATCGCGCCACGCATCTCGTTGCGCAGTTGCTGACGCTCGCGCGCGAGGAGCCCGACGTCACCGGCCGGCCGCTGGCCCGCGTTGATCTCGCGGCGCTGGCGCGCGCGGTCGTCGCCGACTGCAGCGCGCAGGCGGCGGCCCGCGGCATCGACCTCGGGCTCGCGCCGCCCGCCGGCGCGGCCGCTGCCGCCGCTGCCCTGGTCGACGGCGACGCCGCGAGCCTGCGCACGCTGCTGTCGAACCTCGTCGACAACGCGATCCGCTACGTGCCGGACGGCGGGCGCATCGACGTCGCGGCAGGCACCGACGCAACGGGCAAGGCGGTCGAGGTGTCGGTGCGCGATTCCGGCCCCGGCATCCCGCCCGCGGAGGCGACGCGCGTCTTCGACCGGTTCTACCGCGCGCCCGGCGCCGCCGGCGTGCCCGGCAGCGGCCTGGGACTTGCGATCGTCAAGCGCATCGCGGACCGGCACGGCGCGACGATCGCCCTCGCGCCCGGCCTCACGGGCGGCACCGGGCCGGGCCTCGCCGTCACCGTCCGGTTCCCGGCCGCCACATCGTCTTGATGCCTTAAGTCCCGCTTAAGTCTGCGTCGCTATCTTGGGGTGGAGCCGGTGGGGAGTGTCGCCGGCGCCGATTCCCAAGACAGGAGACAGCGATGCAAGCGAAACAGTTCAAGCGCAGTGCCCTCGTGCTGGCCATCGCCGGCGCGTTCGCGACCGGTGCCATCCTCGCCGACCGCGTCGGGTTCAGGTCCGCGAGCGCGGCCGCCGGCCCGGTGGTGACCGCTGCCGCGACCGCGACCGCGCCCGCCGCCGCGCCGATGGTCGCCCTGCCCGGCTTTGCCGACCTCGTGGCGAAGCACGGCCCGGCGGTCGTCCAGATCAGCGTCTCGCAGGATGCCGAGAAGGTCGCGGCGCGCGGCCGCGGCGGCGTCCCGCCCGGCCTCGAGGGCATGCTGCCCCCGGGCTTCCGCGGCATGCCGCGCGAGGAAGCGCCCGACGAGGGTCCGGTGCAGGGCACCGGCTCGGGCTTCATCGTCAGCGCCGACGGCGTGATCCTGACCAACGCCCACGTCGTCGCCAATGCCGACGAGGTGACGGTCCGGCTGACCGACAAGCGCGAGTTCAAGGCCAAGGTGCTGGGCAGCGACAAGATGACCGACGTCGCGGTGCTCAAGATCGACGCCAAGTCGCTGCCGACCGTGAAGATCGGCAACCCGGACGCGACCCGCGTCGGCGAATGGGTGGTCGCGATCGGCGCCCCCTACGGGCTCGACAACACCGTGACCTCCGGCATCGTCAGCGCCAAGTCGCGCGCGCTGCCCGGCGACACGGCCGTACCCTTCATCCAGACCGACGCCGCGGTCAATCCCGGCAACTCGGGCGGCCCGCTGTTCAACATGAACGGCGAGGTGATCGGCATCAACTCGCAGATCTTCAGCCGCAGCGGCGGGTTCCAGGGCCTCGCGTTCGCCATCCCGATCGACGTGGCGATCAACGTCAAGGACCAGATCCAGCAGACCGGCAAGGTCGAGCACGGCCGCCTCGGCGTGACGATCCAGGAAGTGACCCCGGCGCTGGCCGAGAACTTCGGGCTGCCGAAGTCGCAGGGCGCGCTGGTCGGCTCGCTGCAGAAAGGCGGGGCCGCGGCCCGCGCCGGCATCGAGCCGGGCGACGTGATCCTGAAGGCCAACGGCAAGGAGATCAGCCGCTCGTCCGACCTGCCGCCGCTCGTAGCCAACCTGAAGCCCGGCACCGAGATCGCGCTCGAGATCTGGCGCGACGGCAAGGCGAAGCAGCTGACGGCGACCGTCGGCTCGTTCGAGGACAAGACGACGCTGGCCTCGGCCAAGGACTCGGCCGCGAAGGGCAAGCTGGGTGTGGCCGTGCGGCCGTTGTCGCCCGAGGAAAAGAAGTCGGCCGAGGTTCCGAACGGCGTGGTCGTCGAGCAGGTCGCAGGCGCGGCGGCGAAGGCCGGCGTCCGCACGGGCGACGTGATCCTGGCACTCAACAACACGGCGGTGAAGAGCCCCGAGCAGCTGCGCGAGCTGGTCGGCAAGGCCGGCAAGTCGATCGCGCTCCTCGTTCAGCGCGACGACGCGCGGATCTTCATTCCGGTGACGATGGGCTGACACGCGCGGCAGGACTTGTCGCAGCACACCTTTGGCGCAGTAGCCTTGGGGCGGGTCGTTCGCGGCCCGCCCGTTTTTTGCCGGTCGCCGCGGCGCCCCGGGTTTCGCTCGCGTTCAACCCGGGTTGCGGGCCGGCGCTTTTGCGAGGACGCGGACGAGGAAGTCGCGGATCGCCGCGACCTCTTCCCAGACCACCGAGTGCGGCATCGGGTACGTGTGCCACTCGACCTTGTAGCCGGCCTCGACCAGCGCCTCCTTCGACGCCTGCCCCCAGTCGAGCCGGACCATCGGGTCCTGCGTGCCGTGCGCCATGAAGATCGGGACGTCGCGATTGGCCGGATTCGCGTCGGCCGCAAGGTCGCCCGGCCGAATCAGGTACGTCGACAGCGCGACGATCCCCGCCAGCCGCTCGGCGTGCCTCGGTCCCGCGTACAACACGACCGCGCCGCCCTGCGAGAAGCCGGCCAGCACGATGCGCCGCGCCGGGACGCCGCGGGCGACCTCGCGCGCGATCAGCGTCTCCAGCTGCGCCTGCGACGCGCGGACGCCGGCGATGTCGGCGCGGTCGGCCAGGTTGGCGGCATAGATGTCGTACCACGCGCGCATCGGCAGGCCGTTGTTCAGCGTGACCGGGCGCACCGGCGCGTGCGGGAAGACGAAGCGGATCGGCAGGTCGGCCGGCAGCCGCATTTCGTTGACGATCGGCACGAAGTCGTTGCCGTCGGCGCCGAGGCCGTGCAGCCAGATGACGGCGGCATCGGGGTGCTTGCCGGTTTCGAGCTCGATGCAGGGGAGAAGGTCGGTGGCCATGAGGGGTCTGCGCGCGTGGAGGGAAGGCGCGCCATTCTAGCCCAGCCGGCGGGGCTTGCCCCGCCCGGGGCCGGTCCCCCGGTTCGCCCGCGCCGGTCGGGGCGCTACGGGTGCCGCGCGATACGCGCGTCCGACCGTAAAAGGTAGAATGGCCGCTCGAGATCGAACGTCGTGCACGCCATCGGCCACAAGTCGTTCCACTGTCGGCGCTCGCCCAATCGCACCCCTTTTGCGGAGTCTCCCGTGGTCCCTGCTGCAGCCACCGCCCCCCTCGCCCTGCGCGACGTCAGCCTCGACGACAAGTACGCGCTCGACACGGGCCGCGTCTTCCTCACCGGCACGCAGGCGCTCGTGCGCCTGCTCATCCTGCAGCGGCAGCGCGATGAACTGGCCGGCCTCAACACCGCCGGCTTCGTCTCCGGCTACCGCGGCTCCCCGCTCGGCGCGCTCGACCAGTCGCTGTGGAAGGCGCGCAAGTTCCTCGACAGCGCGCACATCAGGTTCCAGCCGGGATTGAACGAGGACCTCGCGGCAACGTCGATCTGGGGCACGCAGCAGGTCAACCTGTACCCGGGCGCGAAGTACGACGGCGTGTTCTCGATGTGGTACGGCAAGGGCCCGGGCGTGGACCGCTGCGGCGACGTCTTCAAGCACGCGAACCACGCCGGCACGTCGAAGTTCGGCGGCGTGCTGGCGCTGGCCGGCGACGACCACGGCGCCAAGTCGTCGACGCTGCCGCACCAGTCGGACCACATGTTCTCGGCGGCGATGATGCCGGTGCTCTACCCGTCGAGCGTCCAGGAGATCCTCGATCTCGGCCTGCACGGCTGGGCGATGTCGCGCTATTCGGGCGTGTGGGTCGGCTTCAAGTGCGTCGCCGATACCGTCGAGAGCTCGGCGTCGGTGTCGATCGATCCGGCGCGCACGCAAATCATCATCCCCGACGACTTCCCGCTGCCGCCCGACGGCGTGTCGATCCGCTGGCCCGACGGCTTCCTGCAGACCGAAGCGCGGATGCAGAACTTCAAGATCTACGCGGCGCTCCACTACTGCCGCGTCAACAGGCTCAACCGGATCGTCATCGACTCGCCAAAGCCGCGCCTCGGCATCATCACCAGCGGCAAGAGCTACCTCGACGTCCAGCAGGCGCTGGACGACCTCGGCATCACCGACGCCGACGCCGCAGAGATCGGCATCCGCGTGTTCAAGGTGGCGATGCCCTGGCCGCTGGAGCCCGAGGGCGTGCGCGAATTCGCCGAAGGCCTCGAGGAGATCCTCGTCATCGAGGAAAAACGCCAGGTCGTCGAGTACCAGCTGAAGGAGCAGCTCTACAACTGGCGCGACGACGTGCGCCCGCGCGTGATCGGCAAGTTCGACGAGAAGGGCGAATGGATGCGGCCGCACGGTGACTGGCTGCTGCCCGCCGCGTCGGAACTGACGCCGGCGATGATCGCCCGCGTGATCGCGCAGCGGATTCGGCGCCTCGAACTGCATCCGCGCGCGGTCGAGAAGCTCAACGCGCGCGTCGACTGGATCAACGCCAAGGAAGCCGCGCTGGCGACGCCGAAGGTGGCGCTGGAGCGCATCCCGTACTTCTGCTCGGGCTGCCCGCACAACACGTCGACCAACGTGCCCGAAGGCAGCCGCGCCACCGCCGGCATCGGCTGCCACGTGATGGCGATCTGGATGGACCGGCGGACGTCGACGTTCACGCACATGGGCGGCGAAGGCGTGCCGTGGATCGGGCAGGCGCCGTTCACCGACGAGAAGCACGTGTTCGCCAACCTGGGCGACGGCACGTGGTACCACAGCGGCAGCCTCGCGATCCGCGCGGCGGTGGCGGCGAAGGTCAACATCACCTACAAGATCCTCTACAACGACGCCGTGGCGATGACCGGCGGGCAACCGGTCGACGGCCCGATCTCGCCGGCCGAGATCGCGCAGATCTGCGCGGCCGAAGGCGTGACGAAGATCGTCGTCGTCAGCGACGAGCCGGACAAGTATCCGGCCGGCTACTTCGGCGGCGACGTGCGCATCAGCCATCGCGACGAGCTCGACGCCGTCCAGCGGACGCTGCGCGACACCGAAGGCTGCACGATCCTGCTCTACGACCAGACCTGCGCCGCCGAGAAGCGCCGGCGCAGGAAGCGCGGCAAGTATCCCGATCCGGCCAAGCGCGTCGTCATCAACGAACTCGTCTGCGAAGGCTGCGGCGACTGCGGCGTCAAGTCGAACTGCGTGTCGGTGGCGCCGCTCGAAACCGAGTTCGGCCGCAAGCGGACGATAGACCAGAGCTCCTGCAACAAGGACTTCTCCTGCGTCAACGGCTTCTGCCCCAGCTTCGTCACGATCGAGGGCGGCCAGCCGAGGAAACCGAAGAAGGCGGAAGGCGGCGCGTTCCCCGACCTGCCCGAACCCGTGCTCGCGGCCACGCCAGAGCCCTACGGGATCGTGGTCACCGGCATCGGCGGCACCGGCGTCGTCACCATCGGCGCGCTGCTCGGCATGGCCGCGCATCTCGAAGGCAAGGGCTGCACGGTGCTCGACATGACGGGCCTCGCGCAGAAGAACGGCGCCGTCGTCTCGCACGTGCGGATCGCCGACACGCCGGACGCCATCCACGCGACACGGATCGCGGCCGGCGACGCCAAGCTGATCCTCGCCTGCGACATCCTGACCGGCATCGGCTACGAGCAGCTCGCCAAGATGCAGCGCGGCGTCACCCGCGCGCTGGTCAACACGGCGCTGGTGATGCCGGCGGGCTTCACGCGCAACCCCGACCTCGCGTTCCCGGTCGGCTCGATGGAGCGCGAGATCGAGGATGCCGTCGGCCCGGGCGCCGCCGAGTTTCTCGACGCCACGCGCCTCGCCACCGGCCTGATGGGCGATTCGATCGCGACCAACCTGTTCATGGTGGGCTTCGCCTACCAGCGCGGCCTGCTGCCGGTGGGCGCCGCGGCCATCCTGCGCGCGATCGAGCTGAACGGCGCGGCCGTCGACTCGAACACGCAGAGCTTCAACTGGGGCCGGCTGGCCGCGGTCGACCCGGCGCGCGTGGCGGCGCTGGCGCTGCCGGCGGCGAAGCCCGAATCGCAGCGCCTGTCCGGCTCGCTCGACGAGACGATCGCGCGCCGCACGGCCTTTCTCACCGACTACCAGGACGCCGCCTACGCGAAGCGCTACACCGACCTCGTCGCGCGCGTGCGAACCGCCGAGGAGACGAAGATCCCCGGGACCACGAGCCTCGCGGCGGCCGTCGCGCGCTACTACTTCAAGCTGCTCGCGATCAAGGACGAGTTCGAGGTTGCGCGCCTCTACGCGGAGAGCGACTTCGCCGCACGGGTCGCGGAGCAGTTCGAAGGCGACTACAGGTTCACCTTCCACCTCGCCCCGCCGCTGCTCTCGAAGCCCGACCCGGTGACCGGGCAGGTGCGCAAGACGTCGTACGGCCCGTGGATGCTGAAAGCCTTCGGCGTGCTGGCGAAGCTGCGGCGCTTCCGCGGCACCGCGCTCGACGTCTTCGCGCGGATGCCCGAGCGCCGGAGGGAGCGCGCGCTGATCGGCGAGTACGAGGCGCTGCTGGACGAGCTGCTGTCGGCGCTGGCGCCCGGGAATCACGCGCTCGCCGTGGCGCTCGCCGAAATCCCCGAGCACATCCGTGGCTATGGTCACGTAAGGGCGCAGCACATCGCAGCGGCCAAGGCGAAGGAAGCCGAGCTGCTGGCGCAATTTCGCGCGCCGGTGCCGCCGCAGCGCAAGATCGAAATCCGCGTCGCCGCATGATCCAGCGGTGGCGTAGCCCGGATTGAGCGACGCGAAGTCCGGGGCCGGAGACCGACGGTGCCCCGGGCCGGCACGCGGATGACGCCACGCCCGTGCCCGCATCCCCGGCACCCGCCGCGCCTTCCGACCCCTACGCCCCCGCCCGCGCGTGGTTCGCCGCGCAGGGCTACGCGCCGTTTGCGTTCCAGGAGAACGTATGGGCGGCCTGCGCGGCCGGCGACAGCGGCCTCGTGCACGCGCCGACCGGGATGGGCAAGACGCTCGCCGCCGCCATCCCGCCGCTCGCCCTCGGTCCCCGCGGCGCACCCGGCGCGCCACCGCCGCTCACCCTCGTCTGGATCACCCCGCTGCGGGCGCTCGCCGCCGACACCGGCCTCGCCCTCGCGCGCGCGGCCGCGGCGCTGCAGCCGCATTGGACGGTCGACGTGCGCACCGGCGACACGGGTAGCGCGGAGCGCGCGCGCCAGGCAAAGCGGCTGCCCACCGCGCTCGTCACCACGCCCGAGAGCCTGACGCTGCTGCTCGCCCGCGCCGACTGGCGCGAGCGCTTCGGCGCGCTCGCCGCGGTGGTCGTCGACGAATGGCACGAGCTCCTGTCGACGAAGCGGGGCGTACAGGTGGAACTCGCAATGGCCCGGCTGCGAGGCGCACGCCCGGACTTGCCGACGTGGGGACTGTCGGCGACGCTGTCCAACCTCGATGCTGCGCTGTCCTGCCTCGCCGGCGCTGGCGGTAGGCGGCCGGCCCGGATCGTCGAGGGCATGGCCGGCAAGGCGATCGTCATCGACTGCGCGCTGCCGAAGACGATCGAGCGCTTTCCGTGGGCGGGGCACATCGGCCTGAAGCTCCTGCCCGAAGTCGTCCGCGCGATCGCGCAGGCGAAGTCGACGCTGGTCTTCACCAACGTCCGCTCGCAGACCGAGCTGTGGTACCAGGCGCTGCTCAATGCGCGGCCGGACTGGGCCGGCACGATCGCGCTGCATCACGGCTCGCTCGAGCGCGAGGTGCGCGACTGGGTCGAGGCCGGGCTGCGCGACGGCCGGCTGCGCGCCGTCGTCTGCACGTCGAGCCTCGATCTCGGCGTCGACTTCACGCCGGTCGACCAGGTGCTCCAGATCGGCAGCCCGAAGGGAGTTGCCCGCCTGCTGCAGCGCGCGGGCCGCAGCGGCCACCAACCGGGCGCCACGTCGCGGGTCACCGTGATCCCCACGCAGGCGCTGGAGTTCGTCGAGGCCGCCGCCGCGCGCGACGCCGCCGCCTTGCGCGCGATCGAGGCGCGGGTGCCGATGAGCGCCCCGCTCGACGTCCTGGTCCAGCATCTCGTCACCTGCGCGCTGGGCGGCGGCTTCGAGCCGGCGGCGCTGCTGGCGGAAATCCGCGCGACGCACGCCTACGCGGAGCTGACCGACGCCGACTGGCAGTGGGCGCTGGACTTCGTCGTGCACGGGGGCGCGAGCCTCAACGCGTACCCCGAGTACCGGCGCGTCGTCATCGGCGACGACGGGATCGCGCGCGTTCCCGACGCGCGGATCGCGCGCCGGCACCGGCTCGGCATCGGCACGATCGTCAGCGACGCGTCGATCAGCGTGCGCTTTCGCAACGGCATGAAGCTGGGCCACGTCGAGGAGAGCTTCATCGCGCGGCTCGTCCCCGGCGACGCGTTCGTGTTCGCCGGGCGCGTCGTCGAGTTCGTCCGCGTGCGCGAACTGACCGCCTGGGTGAAGCCCGCGGCGAAGAAGTCGACGCGGGTCCCGCGCTGGGCCGGCGGCCAGATGGCGCTGTCGTCGCAGCTGGCCGCCGCCACGCGCGCCCGGATCGCCGCCGCCCGCCGCGGCGACTACACGACACCCGAGATGCAATTGGTGCGGCCGCTGCTCGAACTGCAGGCGCGGTGGTCGGCGCTGCCCGGGGACCGCGAGTGGCTGGTCGAGGCGATCGCCACGCCCGAAGGGCACGGGCTCTTCTTCTATCCGTTCGAGGGCCGCCTCGCCCACCTCGGGCTCGCGACGCTGTTTTCGTACCGGTTGTCGCGCGCGACACCGGGCACGTTCAGCCTCACCGCCAACGACTACGGCTTCGGCCTCCTGTCGAAAGTCCCCGTGCCGCTGTCGCTGGGCGACCTGGGCCGCCTGCTGGCCGCCCCCGGCGTGGAGGCGGACATCCTCGCCGGCCTCAACGCCGCCGAGCTGGGGCGCCGGCAGTTCCGCGAGATCGCCCGCGTCGCGGGCCTCATCTTCCAGGGCTACCCCGGCGAGCCCAATCCGGCGCGCCACCTGCAGGCGTCGTCGGCGCTGCTCTACGAAGTGTTCGCCGAATACGACGCCGGCAACCTGCTGCTGCTGCAGGCGGTGCGCGAGGTGCTGGAGCGCCGGCTCGAAGCGACGCGGATCAACGCCGCGCTGGCGCGGCTGCGCGGCTGCCGGGCACTGCTCGTTCGCCCTGCCCGCCTGACGCCGTTCGCGTTCCCGCTTTTCGTCGAGATGTTCCGCGAGGAGCTGTCCACGGAGGCGCTCGACGTCCGCGTCGCGCGGATCGTGGCCGAACTGGAGGCCGTCGCCGACGCCGCCGTTGGTGGCCCTCCCGCCGGGGCGCTAAGATAGCCATCCCGCCGCACGCGCCGCGTGCGCGCACCCACCGACCTGGAGATCGCGCATGACCCCGTCCCCCTTCGCCCTTACCGGCCGCATCGCGCTCGTCACCGGCGCGTACCGCGGCCTCGGCTTCGCCATGGCGAAAGGCATGGCCGAGGCCGGCGCCACCGTGATCCTCAACGGCCGCAAGCCCGACCTGCTGGCGAAGGCCGTCGAGGCGCTCGCCTCCGCAGGGCTCCGCGCGGATGCCAGCGTCTTCGACGTCACCGACGGCGACGCCGTGCGCGCCGCCGTCGCCGCGGCCGAGGCGAAGCACGGCCGCATCGACATCCTCGTCAACAATGCCGGCATCCAGCGCCGCGCGCCGTTCGTCGAGTTCACGCAGAAGGACTGGGACGACGTGATCGCCACCAACCTCACGGCGCCGTTCCTCGTGTCGCAGGCGGTCCTGCCCGGCATGATCGCGCGCAAGGCAGGCAAGATCATCCACATCGCGTCGCTGATGAGCGAGCTCGCCCGGCCGACCGTGGTGCCCTACACCGCCGCGAAAGGCGGCGTGCGCCAGCTGACGCGCGGCATGGCGATCGAAATGGCGCCGCACAACGTCCAGGTCAACGCCATCGCGCCCGGCTATTTCGCCACCGAGATGAACCGCGCGCTGATCGACAACCCCGAGTTCAACGCGTGGGTGTGCAAGCGCACCCCCGCCGGGCGCTGGGGCGAGCCCGACGAGATCGCGGGCCTCGCCGTGTTCCTCGCCTCGCCGGCCGCCAACTACATGACCGGCCAGATGCTGGTGATGGACGGCGGCATGAGCGTCGCGCTGTAGCCGCGCCGCGGTGACGGGGGCTCCGGCCGGCGCCGCGACGCTGGCGGCGACGCTGGCGGGCGAGCCCGTGGTGCTGCACGCCGACCGCGCGCTGTCCTGGCCGCGGGCGCGGACGCTGTTCGTCGCCGACGTCCACCTGGGCAAGGCGGCGGCCTTCCGCGCCGGCGGCGTGCCGGTGCCGCGCGGCACCACGGGCGGGGACCTCGCCCGGCTCTCGGCGCTGGTCGCGGCCACGGGCGCCGCGCGGATCGTGGTGCTCGGCGATTTCCTGCATGCGGCCGCCGGCCGCGTCGAAGCGCTCGACGCCGCGTTCGTCGCCTGGCGCGACGCGCACGCCGCGCTCGACCTGCTGCTCGTCCGCGGCAACCACGACAGCCGGGCCGGCGACCCGCCGCCGCACTGGGGCGTGCGCACCGTCGCGGCGCCGCATCCGGAGGCGCCCTTCCTCTGCTGCCACGAACCGCACGAGCCGCCGACCGGCTACGCGCTGTGCGGGCACGTGCACCCCGGCGTGCGCCTTGGCGAACCCGGTGGCGACGCGGTGCGCCTGTCGTGCTTCATCCTCGGGCGCCGCCACGCACTGCTGCCTGCGTTCGGCCGCTTCACCGGGCTCGCGATGGTCGCCCCGGCGCCGGGCGAACAGCGCGTCGCGACCACCGGCACGCGGCTGTTCGTGCTGCCCGCACTCGTCCGTCGCCCGGGTTGAGCAAGCGAAACCCGGGTCGGCGGTGGGCGTTGGCGTGGCCGGGCGAAACCCGGGTGGACCGTGGCCATTGCAATGCCCACCCGGGTTTCGCTGTCGCTCAGCCCGGGCTACGACCCATGGCCCCCCGCCCTGTCGCAAATCTGCAACATCGCCGCCGCCGTTCGTCGGCCCGTTGGCTGTGGGCAACCCGGTGGATTGCCGGTGGATCGTCTCTGGACGACAGACGCGGATCGCGCCGTCCCGCAACCGGCTCGACGCGTTCCCCGCTCCCGCCGGGGGCGCGAAAAAAATCTTGCCATTCGGCCAATCGCTCACTAGACTTGGTGTTGACCCTGCACTTGAACACAAGATGTAGTAGATTTTGATTTTCAAGCAGTTTCCGAAGGACTGGCCGGACCGGCACGCCATGCCGCCACATCCGGCGCTTCGGGAATGGTCCCGTATCGCCGGGAAAACCGACCCCGGGAAGGGCAGGCCCACAGCAGGCGGATGCGGTACGACGCGCATCACGCCGCCACGACAACGACAAGATTCGACAGGAGAACCGTCCCATGCAGCTCACCAGCGCTTCCGCCGCCGCGACGCCGTCCCCGACGCGTGACCACATGGCTGGAGAGCCCGGTAGTGCCACCCCCGCAAGCGCGGACCCGCGCTTCGCGCAGTACAAGGTGATCCGCCGCAACGGCGCGGTGGTCACGTTCGAGCCGGCGAAGATCTCGATCGCCATGACCAAGGCCTTCCTCGCCATCAATGGCGGCCAGGGCGCGGCGTCGGCACGGGTGCGGGAGGAAGTCGCCAGGCTGACCGAAGGTGTCGTCGGCGCGCTGATGAAGCGCAAGCCCGAAGGCGGCGCGATCCACATCGAGGAGATCCAGGACCAGGTCGAGCTCGCGCTGATGCGCGGCGGCGAGCACGAAGTCGCGCGCGCCTACGTGCTGTACCGCGAGCGGCGCTCGCAGGAGCGCGCCACCGAGAAGGCGAAGAAAGGCCCGCCGGCAGGCATCGCGACGATCACCGTCGTCGACAACGGCGTCGAGCGGCCGCTCGACCTGGAGCGACTCACCGGGCTCGTCGCCGAGTCCTGCGCCGGACTCGCCGACGTCGAGCCCGAGCGCATCCTGAAGGCGACGCTGAAGGACCTCTACAACGGCGTCCCGATGGACGAAGTCCGGAAGTGCGTCGTGCTGGCCGCGCGCACGCTGATCGAGAAGGACCCCGCCTACAGCTTCGTCACCGCCCGCCTGCTCCTCGACGCCATCCGCTACGAGGCGCTGGGCGAGGACGCGACGCAGGCCGACATGGCGACCCGCTACGCCGAGTACTTCCCGCGCTACGTCAAGCACGGCATCAACATCGGCCTCCTCAACGAGGCGCTGGCGCAGTACGACATGAAGAAGCTGGGCGCGGCGCTGAAGCCCGAGCGCGACATGCAGTTCGGCTACCTCGGCATCCAGACGCTCTACGACCGCTACTTCCTGATCGACCAGCACGCGAACTTCGCCGGCTCCGGCCGCCGCTTCGAGCTGCCGCAGTGCTTCTTCATGCGCGTGGCGATGGGCCTCGCGCTGAACGAGGTCGACCGCGAGGCGCGGGCGATCGAGTTCTACGACGTGCTGTCGACCTTCGACTTCATGAGCTCGACGCCGACGCTGTTCAACTCCGGAACCCACCGCTCGCAGCTGTCGTCGTGCTACCTCACGACGGTCGCCGACGACCTCGACGGCATCTACGAGGCAATCAAGGAAAACGCGCTCCTTTCGAAGTTCGCAGGCGGATTGGGCAACGACTGGACCAACGTCCGCGCGATGGGCTCGCACATCAAGGGCACCAACGGCAAGTCGCAGGGCGTCGTCCCGTTCCTCAAGGTAGTCAACGACACCGCCGTCGCCGTCAACCAGGGCGGCAAGCGCAAGGGCGCCGTGTGCGCGTACCTCGAGACCTGGCACCTCGACGTCGAGGAGTTCCTCGAGCTGCGCAAGAACACCGGCGACGACCGCCGCCGCACGCACGACATGAACACGGCGAACTGGATCCCCGACCTGTTCATGAAGCGCGTCGTCGAGGGCGGCGACTGGACGCTGTTCTCCCCCGCCGACGTGCCCGACCTGCACGACAAGTGGGGCCAGGCCTTCGCCGAGGCCTACGTCCGCTACGAGGACCGTGCGGCGCGCGGCGAGCTGAAGCTCTTCAAGAAGATCCCGGCGGTGCAGCTCTGGCGCAAGATGCTGTCGATGCTGTTCGAGACGGGCCACCCGTGGATCACGTTCAAGGATGCCTGCAACGTGCGCTCGCCGCAGCAGCACATGGGCACCGTGCACAGCTCGAACCTCTGCACCGAGATCACGCTCAACACCAGCGACACCGAGATCGCCGTCTGCAACCTGGGCTCGGTGAACCTGCTCGCGCACATGAAGCCCAGGGGCGACACCTACGAGCTCGACCACGAGAAGCTGAAGCGCACGATCGGCATCGCGATGCGGATGCTGGACAACGTGATCGACATCAACTACTACGCGGTGGCGAAGGCGCGCAACTCGAACCTCAAGCACCGCCCGGTGGGCCTCGGCATCATGGGCTTCCAGGACTGCCTGCACCTGCTGCACACGCCCTATGCGTCCGACGCCGCGCTGGAATTCGCCGACCGCTCGATGGAGGCCGTCTGCTACTACGCGTACGACGCCTCGAGCCGGCTGGCCGAGGAACGCGGCCGCTACTCGTCGTACCGCGGCAGCCTGTGGGACCGCGGCATCCTGCCGCAGGACACGCTGGCGATGCTGCGCGAGGAGCGCGGCGGCTACGTCGAGATCGACGAGTCGTCGGCGATGCCCTGGGACGCGCTGCGCGCGCGGATCAGTGAACACGGGATGCGCAATTCGAACTGCGTGGCGATCGCGCCGACGGCGACGATCTCCAACATCATCGGCGTCGCCGCGTCGATCGAGCCCGAGTACCAGAACCTCTACGTGAAGTCGAACCTGTCCGGCGAGTTCACGGTGATCAACGAGCACCTGGTGGCGGAGCTGAAGAAGCTCGGCCTCTGGGACGAGGTGATGGTCGCCGACCTCAAGTACTTCGACGGCTCGCTCGCCCGGATCGACCGCGTCCCGGTCGCGCTGCGCACCCTCTACGCCACCGCGTTCGAAGTCGAGACGCGCTGGATCGTCGAGGCCGGCGCCCGGCGGCAGAAGTGGATCGACCAGGCGCAGAGCCTCAACATCTACATGGCCGGCGCGTCGGGCAAGAAGCTCGACGACACCTACAAGCTCGCCTGGCTGCGCGGGCTCAAGACCACCTACTACCTGCGCACGCTGGCCGCCACCCAGGCCGAGAAGTCGACGGGCCAGGGCGGCGAGCTCAATGCCGTCCCGCACACCGGCGGCATCGCGGCGACGGGCACCGGCAGCATGGCGGCGCGTCCCGCGTACATCGCGGCGGAACCCGAGCCGCCGAAGTTCTGCGCCATCGACGATCCGACCTGCGAGGCCTGCCAGTAAGGCCGCCTGGAGCTGCAGCAGTTGAAGGGGGCGCCGAGGCATGCCCGCGAGAGAAGCCCGGCGCATACGTGTCGTTCAGTCGTCCCGCAAACCCGGACAGGAGGGCAAGCGATGAACGCTAAGACCGATGGATGGGAGTTCTACACGGACGCGGTCGGGCGGCGCCACTGGCGCTGGCCGGCCGCGAGGCCGAAGGGCCGCACCGAGGACGAACACCTTCGTGCCAGGCACGAAGGTAGTCCAGTGAGCCTGCCGGGGATCGTTCGCCCGCAGGCCGATGCCGGACCCCGCCAGTACATCGGCACGCCACGTCAGCAGCGCCGGGTGCAGCCGTATGCACCGATGCGGCTGAAGGGCAAGTAGCGAGCAGCACGGCACGGACCGGGCAACCGGTCCGCGCCGGTTGGGCGGTGCCGTCGTCGGCAGGCGTGGAACCTCACCCGCGCCGGCCGCCGGCGGCACCGCTGGTTCGTCAACCTGCCCCAAGGAGGTCCTTTTGGCCCGATACGAGCAAGTGCAGCGGCATGTGATCGACGCGCGTTATCTCGGGGACTACAAGGTTTGGCTGGAATTCAACGATGGACGCAAGGGCGTGGTGGACCTGTCGGACGACCTGTACGGGGAGAACTTCGAGTTCCTCCGCGACCGCGACCGCTTCGCCGAGTTCTACCTGGACTACGGGCTCGCCACGATCGCCTGGCACACCGGCATCGATTTCGCGCCCGACTATCTCTACGATCGCCTGAGCGCGATGCACTGACCAAGAAAAGCAGGACAGGAGACCCCACGACATGCTGACCTTCGAAGACGATTTCGCCGCGCCCGCGGCGAAGGCGAACCCGCACCTCGCCACGCCCGACACGATGCGGGCGCAGGCGTCCGGCAACATCGGCGGCGGCATCCTGTCGCGCGAGCCCGTGCACGACCTCGATGCCGAGACGCAGGCGATGGCCAACGGCTTCCGCCGCGTGCGGCTCGAGGACAAGCGCGTCATCAACGGCTCGGCCGACGTCAACCAGCTGGTGCCGTTCAAGTACCGCTGGGCCTGGGACAAGTACATCGCCGCCTGCGCCAACCACTGGATGCCGCAGGAAGTGAACATGCAGCGCGACATCGAGACCTGGAAGAACCCGGGCGGCCTGACCGACGACGAGCGCCTCATCATCAAGCGCAACCTCGGCTTCTTCGTCACCGCCGACTCGCTCGCCGCGAACAACATCGTGCTGGGCACCTACCGGCACATCTCGGCGCCCGAGTGCCGCCAGTACCTGCTGCGCCAGGCGTTCGAGGAGGCCATCCACACGCACGCGTACCAGTACATCGTCGAAAGCCTCGGGCTCGACGAGTCCGAGATCTTCAACGCCTACCACGAGATCAAGTCGATCCGCGACAAGGACGAGTTCCTGATCCCGTTCATCGAGGTGCTGACGAACCCGATGTTCAAGACCGGCACGATGGAGTCCGACCAGGCGCTCTTGAAGAGCCTGATCGTCTTCGCGTGCATCATGGAAGGGCTGTTCTTCTACGTCGGCTTCGTGCAAATCCTCGCGATGGGCCGCCAGAACAAGATGACGGGCGCCTCGGAGCAGTACCAGTACATCCTGCGCGACGAGTCGATGCACTGCAACTTCGGCATCGACCTCATCAACACGATCAAGCTCGAGAACCCGCAGCTGTGGACGAGCGAGTTCCGCGCCGAGATCGCCACGCTGATGAAGAAGGGCGTCGACCTCGAGTACGCCTACGCCGAGGACACCATGCCGCGCGGCGTGCTGGGCCTCAACGCGACGATGTTCAAGGAATACCTGCGCTTCATCGCCAACCGCCGCTGCCAGCAGATCGGCCTCGACCCGCTGTTCGACAAGGCCGACAACCCGTTCCCGTGGATGGCCGAGATGATCGACCTCAAGAAGGAGAAGAACTTCTTCGAGACGCGGGTGACGGAGTACCAGACCGGCGGAGCGTTGAGCTGGGAGTGATCCGGCGTGGGTAGCTCAACTGCGCTGCGCCAAGGCGCGGCGCAGGCAAGCGCCCGGGCTTCCCGCCGGCCGGCATGGTTCGCATGCCGGCCGATATGCATTGCGGTTCGCGCCTAAGCCTCGCGGTAGCTGCCCTTCAGCTTGGCCGCCTGCGTGGCGAGGATGTCCATCAGCGGCGGACTGAGGCAGTCGTACGGCTCCAGGCCCTTGTCGCGGAGGGACTTGCGCACGTCGGCGAGCTGCGACGGTGGCGTCCCGCTCTCGATGATCGACGAGACGAACGCGGCGAAGCCCGGTCCTTCCCATCCGGCATCGCCGGACAGCTCAGTGTGGATGAAGTCGAGGCCGTAGAAAGCGTGGTTCTTGTTCTCGATGCGCCCGTAGAGATGGGCTCCGCAGGCCTTGCACGCGTGGCGCTGGATTGCGGCGCTCGCGTCGACCACCGCGAGCTTCTCGCCGTGCGCAGTCACCGTCACCTTGTCGCGCGGCACCACGCCGACGACAGAGAACAGCGCGCCCGCCGGCTTCCAGCACTTGGTGCAGCCGCAAGCGTGGTTGAACGCAACCTGCGCGCCGATCTTCACCTCGACCGGATCGATGCTGCACTTGCAGCGCAGCGTGCCGCCGGCGAATCCGGCGGTGCCTTTCTTCACGCCGCCGTCGACTGCGGGATGGATGGACGTGCTCATTTGCGTACCTCCTGTGGGTGGATGAATGCGGTCAGTAGCGGATGACCGAACGGATGGACTTGCCTTCGTGCATGAGGTCGAAGGCCTCATTGACCTGCGTGGGCGGAAGCTTGTGGGCGCCGGCCGGGGCGAGAAGGGCCCCGAGGCAGGCCCCGCATGGTACCGAATAAACGCCATCACGGCGAAGATTCGGAAAGCGAACGAGGCCGGAGAGCCGGCGACGCGCCAGCCCGCTACCGCAGGAACCCGCTCATCCGGGTCGTCGCGCGGCTCAACCGGTCGTTCTCCGCGTCGTCGATGGCGAGCACGCGCCGCTGCAGCGGCGTCAGCGCGGCAAGGGTTTCGGCGCGCAGCAGCGCCTTCTGGTACTGCTGCTGCGGCTTGTCGTCGCGCGTGTAGAACGCGTGCAGCGCGCGACGGCACCGGTCGGTGCGGTTGGCCGTGCCGCCGTGCCACATGTGCGCGTTCATCACGACCACGGTTCCGGCCTCGCCGGTGACGAGCGCCTCGCCCGGCAGCGGGCCGGCATTGCCCGGCTCGGGCAGCCGGCGCCAGGCCTGCGAGCGCGGAATCATCCGCGTCGCGCCGTTCTCCGCGGTGAAATCGTCGAGCATCCACAGCGAATTGCACACCCAGTAGCCACGCTCGTCGGCGATGGCGCCGGCGTCGGCGTGCCAGGGCTGCGCTTCCCCGTTGTGCGGATTGGTCGAGCGCGCGTTGAGGCTGCTGAGCTTGTAGCCCGGCCCGACGACGTGCGCGACGCATTCGAGGACCCTCGGCGCCGCCACGAGCTCCGCGAAGATGGCGCCCTTGTCGACCAGGTTGGCCAGCCGCCGGGTGCCCGGTTCGGGCCGGAACTCGGATCCGGCGTCGTCGCCTTCCTCGGCCCACAGCGCCTCCACGCGATCGCGCAATGCGGCGAGCATCGGCGGCGGGATGAACCCCGGGAGCACGAGATAGCCCTGCTCGTCGAGTTGCTGTTTTTCCGATGGCGCAAGCACGGAGAGTGGATCCTCGTCGGGTCGAAATGCAGGCTTGCCCAGGGCTATGGGTCGGGCAAGGGCGTGCTGGCGTCGATGGTAACGTGGGATGGTGTGGTGCTGGCCGGGTTCGCGCGGGAAAAGATTGTCGCCAATCCGCCGACCGGCCCGTCGACGGTGGTTCGTTGCGTGCACTCGGCCGAGGTTCGGCGCTTCTCGGAGCGCCTTGCGCAAGGACTGGGAATCAACGGGTTCTTCGGCGTCGAGTACATCGTCGACGATCGTGCGGGCGAAGCCTGGCTGCTCGAAATCAATCGCCGGACCACCAACGGCATTCCGTTGGGATCGATGATCGACGTCGACCTGTGCGCGGCACTCTGCGCGGCGATCAACGGCGAGCCCGCGACGGGACGTGTCGACCTCGCCGAAGGCGAGGAACACGTGATCGCGCATTTCCCGCAGGAGTGGTCGCGCGATCCGGAAAGCCGATTCCTGAAGGAATGCCGGGTCGACATCCCCCGGGACGATCCCGGCGTCCTGGAAGCGATGCTTGCGCTGCGGCACGACGATTGATCCTTTATCCTGAAGCGGGCCATCAGGGCCACGTCAGGCGCGGGCGTACCCCTTGCTCGCGGTCGCCCGCTCCCCGCAGCCGTCCGATCAACATCGCAGCGGTTCCGCGCGGCGGCACTCGCGGTCCCATCCGCCGTCCGCTGGGTAATGGGTAATGGGTAATGGAGCTCCAGACGCCAAGCACCGGTTGACGGAACCAGGCCAATGCGAGCACCTTGGCCCGCGGCGTGGACCATGCCCCCGCGCCGGTCCCGGCGACGCCACCCCCAAAGTCACATTTCCCTGTCCGAACCGTCACCTCGAGGCAGGGAATCCCGGGTCTTCCCGATCGCCGGGTCCCTGCCCTAGCGCCTGCCAGCCGCCGCCGCGCGCCGACTCGAACAGCGCTTCGATCGTGCGCAACGTGACCAGCGCGTCCTCGATCGGCCACGTTGCCACGGCATCCCCGAGCAGGTAACGGGAGAAGCGCTCGACCTGCAGCAGATACTGGTCGACCGGCTCGAACGCAAACGTCCGGGTCGGCAGCGCGCCGACGCTGGCGGCTTCGCCCAGCTCCAGCCGGCAGGCGGTCGGCCGTGCCTGCGCGAACGGGAAGTCGAAGCGGAGCCAGCCCTTCGCGCCGAGCACCGACAGCTGCTGGTGCGAGCCCCACGCCGACGACCCGGATTGCGTGGCGACGGTGAACGCGGCGTGGGCGTCGCCGTAGTCGAGCAGCGCGCTCGTGAGGCGATCGATGCCGAAGACCGGGTCGCGCTCCAGCGCGGCCACGACGCGCAACGGCGCTCTCCCGACGAGCATGTTGCACGCGCTGATCGCGTAGGAGCCGATGTCGTAGAGTCCCCCGCCGCCGGCCGCCGGGCTGTTGCGGATGTCGTTCGGGTCGAGGAACTGCTTGGCCAGCGTCGCGTGCACCGAGCGCACGGCACCGATGGCATCGCCGGCCAGCAGCGCCTGCGCCGTTTCCCATTGCGGATGGTTGCGGTAGCCAAAGGCTTCCTCGATGTGCCTGCCGGTCCGATCGCGGGCGGCACGCAGCGTCTCGACCTCGGCCGGCGTCATGCACAGCGGCTTTTCGCACAGCACGTGCTTGCCGGCATCGAGCGCGCGGATGGACCAATGGCAATGCAGCGGGTTCGGCAGCGGGATGTAGACGGCGTCGATGTCCTTGTCGGCGAGCAGCGCGTCGTAGCTGTCGTACAGGCGCGGCACGCCCAGCCTGGCGGCGACCGCCCTGCCCTTGTCCGGGTCGCGCGAGGCCAGCGCGAGCAGCGTGGCGCCAGGCGCGCTGTTCAGCGCCGGCATGGTCCGCTGCGTGGCTATCGCGGCGGCACCCAGCACGCCCCAGCGTATCGTCGTCTTTTCCGCCATCTCGCGTGACCTCCGATCCGGCGCGACGCCCGCCGTCACCCGCCGGCCCGCGGGCGGCGTCCGGAACGTGCTGCCAGGAAGCGGCGCATCGCGTCGGCGGCCCGCTGTGCCCGCTCCAGCGCCGTGCGGCCGGCGTCCTGCCGCCGTGGCACCTCCAGCGATAGCGGCATGCCGGAGGGCAGCAGGTCGAGCAGCGGATGCAGCCACAGTTCGCCGTCGCCGGGAAACGACCGGCCGCCACGCGCCTCCGCGACGATCGCGTCGTCGGGCGGGATGGCCGCCGGCGCGTCGCACAGCTGCACGTAGCCGACCAGCGCCGGGGGCAGGGCCGCGACGTCGGCGGGCGTGTTGCCGCAGCGGCTCAGGTGCAGGCAGTCGAGGCACAGGCTGGCGTTCGGGCGCCCGGCCGCGACGACGAACGCGGCCGCCTGCTGCAGCGACGGCAGGCTGCGCCACTTCATGAACTCCAGCGATACCGCGAGCCCCAGCGGCGCGGCGTGATCGCACAAGCGGACAAAGCGGTCGAGCGCGCGTGCTGCCTCGGGGTCCTCGACGACGACCTGCACGATCGACGCGCCGATCTCCGCGGCCGTCTCGATCGCGCGCAGCAGCAGGTCCATGTCGGTGTCGGCGGCCAGCGTCAGCACGTCGACGTCGAGCACGGCGACCCCCGTGCTTGCCTGCGCGCGGACGATGTCGCGCCGCAGCGTCGCGTCGGCGACGATGTCGTGGTCGAGCGAAAGCCCGCGCGGCGCCATCAGCCGCAGGCCGACATTCGAGAATCCGGTCGCCGCCGCCGCCTCGATCTGGAGGACCGGCGATGCGCCGGCAACCGTCAGGAACCCGAGGCCCAGCGGCACGTCGAATCCGCCCCGCGTCGATGCGGAACCCGCTGCGATTGCGTGAGCCATTCCGTTGCCGTCAGTAGGTCGCCCGGCCGCCGGAGATGTCGAACACGGCACCGGTGCAGAACGAGCATTCGGCGGAAGCAAGCCAGTTGACGAGATCGGCAACCTCCTCCGCACGGCCCAGCCGCCCCATCGGAATCTTGGCGATCACCATCGCCTTGAACTCGGGCGTGACCTGCGCCAGGATCTCGGTGTCGATCGCGGCGGGCGCGACCGCATTGACCCGAATGCCCGTGGTGGCGAGTTCCTTGCCGAGGGACTTGGTGAGCCCCATCACGCCGGCCTTGGCGGCCGCGTAGCACGACGCGCCGGGGTTGCCCTCCTTGCCACCGATCGACGACAGGTTGACGACGCGCCCATAGTCGTTCTGCTGCATCGCCGGAATCACGGCGCGGCAGCAGTGGAAGACGCCGTCGAGGTTCAGCGCCATGAACTTCCGCCAGGCATCCAGCGGATACTCGAGCAGAGGCGCGATCGGTCCATTCGCGCCGGCGCCGTTGACCAGGATGTCGATCCGCCCGAAGTCGCGGACGACGGCGGCGGTCGCCGCTTCCACCGCCGCGTAGTCGGTGACGTCGACCTGGTACGCCCGCGCACCGGCAATCCCGGCGGCAACGGCCGATGCCCTGGCGAGGTCGATGTCCCAAAGGGCGCTCGGAATCCCGGCGCGCGCGAAACGCCGTGCGATCGCGGCGCCGAGCCCGCCTGCGCCGCCGGTGACGATGGCGGCTCCGGTCGTGGCGCGTTCAGGGGATTGCGGCGTTGCTTGCAGGACCATGCTGCCTCCTTCTTTTCGTCGATCGGATGAATTCGGGACCGGGCTGGGGGGCGCAGGAGTGCCACGCCCGATGCCGGCCGGTGGAGCAGCGCGCTGCCGCTACGTCGATGCGCCCGCGCCCGCCGCGGCCCGGCGGCGCGCCGCGGTGGCCGTCACCAGCGCGCGCACCGCGGCAAGCCCCCGCCGCGCCCGCTCCACGGGCGTCAGCGTCGCGGCGAGCGACTGCACGGGCGCTTCGAGGCTGAGTGGCAGGCCCTCGGGCAGCACCGCCAGCATGCCCGCGAGGTCGATGTTGCCTTCGCCGGGGAAGCCACGCTCGTTGCGCGCCTGGTGGATCATCGTCGCGACGTCAGTCGGCCGGGGGCCGCAGCCGTCGCAGACCTGCACGTAGGCGACCCGCGCCGGCGGCACCCGCGCGACGTCGGCCGGCGTGCCGTTCGAGCGGTCGACGTGGATCGTGTCGATCATCACCCGTGCGTTGGCGTGGCCGCAGGCTTCGACCACCTTCACCGCCGAGTCGAGCGTCCGGATGCCGGTCCACGGCGTGGGCTCCAGGTTCATCACGATCCCGTAACGGCTGCCGAGTTCGCAGAGCTGCCGCAACAGGTCGGCGAGCAGCTGCGGGTCCGGCTCGTCCCCGTTGACCACCGCATGCGCGGCGCCCAGCATCGCGGCCGATTCGAGCACCGGCTCGAAGGCCGCGACGTCGACGCCGCGCTTCAGCCGCAACACGCCGAAGTCGAATACGGCGACGCCGCTGTCGCGCATCCGCGCGAGCGTCTCGCGCCGCATCGGCGTGTCGCCGAGCATCGGGTGCCGGCGTTCGTCCGGAGGCGCCGCAGGATTGAGCCGCAAGCCGACGTGCGCGTAGCCCGCGGTCGCCGCGACCGCGACCAGCTCGGGCGGCGTGAGCTCGAACAGCGTCAGGTGATCGAGCGAGATCAGGGGCATCTGGGGCAGTGCGCGGCTGAGGCTCAGTCCGCCGCAGGCGATCGCGGCAGCCCGGGAATCGTCGCCAGCACGCGGTCGCCCAGCCCGCCGTCGAGGCGCAGGTCGATGCCGGTGACGTAGCCCGCATCATTGCCCGCGAGGTGAACGATTGCGCGGGCCACGTCCTCGGGCGTGCCGATGCGGCCGAGCGGCACGGCGTCCTGCCGGCGCTGCAGCAGCGAGGGGTCGCGATAGATCGGCTCGGTCAGCGGCGTGCGGATCAAGCCCGGGGAGACCGAGTTGACCCGGATGCCGTCGGCGGCCCACTCCTGCGCCAGTTGCCGGCAGAGCATCACCAGCCCCGCCTTCGCCGGCGAGTAGGCGCCCAGCCCCGGGAACGGAAACAGCGCGGAGATCGACGCGACGGCGACGATCGCGCCGCGGCTCCGGGCCAGCGCCGCGTGCGCCGCCCGCGCGAGCAGCCACGTGGCGCGCACGTCGACGGCGAACACCCGGTCCCAGTCGGCCAGTTCGAGCGTGGCGAGCGGCGCGCCGCGCGCGATGCCCGCGTTCGACACCAGCACGTCGAGGCCGCCGCAGCGATCGACGGCGCTCGCTGCCAGCTGCGTGCATGCCTTGGGGTCGGCGAGGTCGGCGTGCAGGCCGTATGCCGTCGCGCCATGCGCCGCCAGCAGGGCGACGAGTTCGTCGAGCGCCGGTCCCGGCTTCGATGCCGCCACGGCGATCGCCAGCGGCCGCCCGCTCGCACGCGCCAGGGTCACGAGCGCAAGGCACGTGGCGCGGCCGATGCCGCCGGTGGCGCCGGTGACCAGCGCCCGCAGCGCAGGCGCGTCGCTCGCGACCGCGGTCATGCTTCGGTCACCCCTTGTACGAGAACTGCCGCGGCAGCCACAGCACCAGGTCCGGCAGGAACGTGATGCATCCGAGCGCCACGCACAGCGCGAAGATGAAGGGCAGCGCGTCGCGGACGATCGTGCGCAGCGGCGCCTTGCTGATGTTCGACACGATGAACAGCAGCAGGCCGTACGGCGGCGTGACGAGCCCGATCATCAGGTTGACCACGACGACCAGCCCGAAATGGACCATGTCGATGCCGAGCGCCTTCGCCGCCGGGATGAAGATCGGGACGACGACGAGCAGGATGGTGCTGGCATCCAGCAGGCAGCCGAGGAAGAGCAGCACGCCGTTGACGATCAGCAGGAACACGACGGGCGTCAGGTGGTAGCCGGCCAGGATCGCGTTCAGCGCGTTCGGCAGGTCCTCGCGCGTGACCACGTAGTTGAACACGAGCGCGCCGGCGATCAGCATGCCGACCGACGCCGACGAGCGCGCGGAGGACAGCAGGCACTCGTAGGTCTGGCGCAACGTGACCGAGCGGTAGACAACGACCGAGATCACGTAGGCGTAGAGCGCCGCCAGCGCCGCGGCCTCGGTCGGCGTCATCACGCCGCCGTAGATGCCGCCCAGCAGCACGATCGGCATCATCAGCGCGGGCAGCGCCTCCCAGGTGATCTTCGGGATCTCGCGCACCGGCACCGCGCGCTCCATCGGGAAGTTGTGCACACGCGCGAGGATGCCGTTCATGATCATCAGCATCAGCCCCATCAGCAAGCCGGGGATCACGCCGCCCAGGAACAGGTAGCCGACCGACGTGTCCGACACCAGCGAGTAGATGACGAGCGGGATCGACGGCGGGATGATCGGCCCGATCGTCGACGCGGCGGCGGTCAGCGCGGCCGCGTAGCTCGGCGTGTAGCGGCCGTCCTTCATCATCATGTTGATGATCAGCCGGCCGAGGCCCGCCGCGTCGGCCACGGCCGATCCCGACATGCCCGACAGGATGATGTTGGCGACGACGTTGACGTGCCCGAGCCCGCCGCGGAAGCGGCCGACCAGCGCGTGACAGAACTTCAGCAGGCGGTCGGACAGCGAGCCGGCGTTCATCAGGTCGGCAGCGAAGATGAACAGCGGGATCGCGAGCAGCGTGTAGCTGTTGAACAGCCCCTGCAGCAGCTGCTCGGCGGCGATTCCCATGTCCTGCTTGGCGATGAACAGGTAGACGATCGACGCGCCGATCATCGACAGGCCGATCGGCAGGCCGATCAGAGACAGGCCGACGATCACGTAGATCGTGATCGCAAAGGGGCTGAACAGATTCATCAGTCGGTTTCCAGGGGCAGCTCGGGCGCCGGCGGCTGGTCGCGGCCGCGAAGCGCTTCCCAGAGAATGCGCAGGTGGCGGACGATCATCGCAATCGCGAACAGGATGTAGACGGAGAACACGAGGTCGTAGCGGATGTGCAGCGCCGCCGTGCTCTCGACCTTCATGAACGTGACGTAGCTCAAGGCCGCCGGGAACCCGACGACGAAGATCACGACGATGGCGAGGCTCGAGACCGCGTCGAAGACGCGGCGCGTGACCGGCGAGACAAGGCCGTAGATCATGTCGAAGCGGATGTTGTCCGCCTCGCGCGTGACGAAGGCCGTGCCCCAGAGGATGACCCAGATGCCGGTGATCACCGACAGCTCGTCGGCCCAGCTCACCGGGTCGTTGAACACGTAGCGCGCCGCGACCTGCACGATGAACGAGCAGAACATCACCGCCATCAGCAGCGCCGCCACGTTCTCGGCCCGGCGGGTGAGCCAGTTCCAGATGCCTGTCACTTTGCCTCTCCTCGGTGAAGGGGTGCGGCCGCGACTCTGCGCCGGCCGCCGGCGCGCAGGTGCACGCTGCGGGCGGGTGGCCCCCGCAACCGGAAGAACCCGCGCGGCGTCCGCCCCCGATGACGCGCATCAGGCGCGGTCGCCGCGAACGGTCAGAGCGCGTTGATGCGGTCGAGCATCCCCGGCGCCCACTCGTTGATGTACTTCGACTTGCGGGTGACGTTGAGCGCGTAATCGCGGAACGCCTTGACGTCGGGCGTGTAGACGTCGAGTCCCTGCTGCTTGAAGAAGGCGATCAGCTCCTCCTCCTCCTTCTTCGACGCCGCGGTGACGCCGGCGGCGAAGGCGTTGGCGGCCTTCTGCATCCGCGCCTGCTGCGCCGGCGTCAGCGTGTCCCACTTCTTCTTCGCGATGGACAGGATGTTGAAGTTGACCATGTGCCCGGTCAGCACGATCTGCGTGGTCACTTCGTAGAACTTCATGTCCCGGTCGTTGGGCAGCGGGTTGTCCTGCGCGTCGATGGCGCCGGTCTGCAGCGCCGTGTACGTCTCGGTGTACGGGATCGGCGTCGGGTTGGCGCCGAGCGCGGTGCCGACGAACTGCCAGCCCTCGCCCGCCGGCATCCGCAGCCGCATCCCGGCCAGGTCGGCCGGGGTGTTGATCTTCTTCTTCGGCTTGAGGTTCAGCTGCCGCATGCCGATGTAGTTGATCGCGAGGATCTTGATGCCCGCCTTCTCCTCGGCCATCTTGAAGAGTTGCGCGCCGACGTCGCTCGCGAACACCTTCTGCATGTGCTCGATGTCGCGGAAGATGTACGGCGCGCCGACGATGCCCCACTCGGGAATCTGCCGCTGGAAGTCGGGCACCGACAGGTTGGCCATGTCGAGGTTGCCGCGCTGCATCGCGAGGAGCTCGGTGCCCTGCTTGAACAGCGTCGCGCTCCAGTACGGCTTCAGCTCGAATTCGGTGCCGATCCCCGGGCCGAATTCCTGCACCAGCAGCTTGGCGCGGCGGTCCTGCTCGGGAATCGTGTCGGAGTAGATCAGCGGGATTTTCGCCTGCGCGAAAGCCAGCGGGCTGGTGGCGGCGGCAGCGAGGGCGGCGGCGCCCTTCAGCAGCGAACGGCGGGTGACATCCATCATGGTTCTCCTCCTTGGAAGGTTCGGTACGGCGTCGGTGAAGGGCGGCGCGGGACGTGCGGGCCCGTGGAAACGGGCGCGACGGTCAGCGCCGCGCCCCCTCCGGGTGCCTGTCGACTGCATCCGTCCCGGCCTGCGCCGGGATCGCCCGCTTGCGTCGCTCTTGTAATTGGTACCTCAGTTGACCGGATTCACCGGGATTTGTCAACCGCTGCGACCGCGCGCGGCAGCGGTCGCGGGCGCCAGGCGGCCTGTTGCGATGCAACACGGACGCAGCAGACGGGGGAGACCACCCATCGGCGCGCGGAATGGCGCATCGGAAGCGGCCGGCGCACCGTGCCGGCGACTTGACAGTTCCAGTCCAATCCGGTTCACTGAGGTACCAGTTACGGCCTGCCGCCCCCACGCAGGATTCTCCGGCGCCGTCCCGGTGGCGCGATCTTGGCGCAGCGAATCATCGAATCGTCGCCGCCATCGCGCTCCCCGCGGCCGGGCAGCGGGGCACGCGACCGCAAGGAGCCTCCGCAATGCGCTTTCCCCACCTCTTCCAGCCCGGCCGGATCGGCAACCTGGAGGTGAAGAACCGGATCATCGCGTCGCCGATGGAGCGGAACTACTGCACGGCCGAAGGGCGCGTGACGCAGCGCTACATCGACTACATGGCGGCGCGCGCCCGCGGTGGCGCGGGCCTGCAGTACACCGAGGCCACGTACGTCGATCCGCGCGGCCGCGGCCGCGTGCTGCAGATGGGGCTCTACAAGGACGAGCTGATTCCGGATTTCGCGCGGCTGGTCGCCGCCGTGCACCTCGAAGGCGGCGTCGTCGGCCCCGAGCTCCACTACGGCGGTCGCGTCGTGCACCCCGGGGTCAGCGGGCTCGAGTCCCACGCACCCTCGGCCGTGCCCTATGCCGGCGCCGGCGGCTTCGTGCCGCACGCGCTCGACCGCGGCGAGATCGCCGACATCGTCGCGCGCTTCGGCGACGCCGCCCGCCGCGCCGCGGAGGCCCGCTGCGATTTCATCGGCATCCACAGCGCCCACGGCTACCTGCTGTCGCAGTTCCTGTCGCCGTGGTCGAACAAGCGCACCGACGAATACGGCGGCGACCTCGCCGGCCGGATGCGGTTCCCGCTGGAGGTCCTCGCGGCCGTGCGCCGCGCGACCCACGGCGAGCTGCCTATCGTCTATCGGATCAGCGGCGACGAGCACCAGGACAACGGCCTGACGCTCGCCGACGTCTGCGCCATCGCGCCGCATCTCGTCGCGGCCGGGGTCGACCTGATCGACGTTTCCGCCGGCATGTACGAGACGAACTGGTGGATCACGCAGCCGATGGAGATGACGCAGGGCGTGCTCGCGCCGCTGTCCCGCGAAGTGCGCCGGCACGTCGACGTCCCGGTCAGCGTCTCCGGCCGGATCACCGACCCCAGCGTGGCCGAGCACCTGATCGAGTCGGGCGCCTGCGACTTCGTCACGCTGGGCCGCGCGCTGCACGCGGACCCGGAGTTTCCCGCGAAGGCCCGCGCCGGCCGCACCGACGAGATCTGCACCTGCATCGCGTGCAACCAGGGCTGCAGCGATATGCATTCGCGCGGCCTGCCGATCATCTGCCTGGTGAACACCACCACCGGCCGCGAGCGCGAATACGCGATACGCCGGTCGCCGGCGCCGAAGCGCATCGTGGTCGTCGGCGGCGGCCCGGCCGGACTCGAAGCGGCCCGCATCCTCGCGCTGCGCGGCCACGGCGTGACGCTGTTCGAGCGCGACGAGGAGCCCGGCGGGCAGATGCTGCTCTCCCGCCTGGTCCCGGGTCGCGAGGAGCTGGCCGGTCACCTGACGTGGCTGGCCGGCAGCGCGCAGCGCGCCGGCGTGCGCCTCCTGCTCGGCGTCGAGGCTGACGCGGACCGCGTGCTGGCCGAGAACCCCGACATCGTCATCGTCGCGACCGGTTCCGGACTCGGCCTGCCCAACATCCCCGGCATCCTCGACAGCCCGGTGGTCGACGCCTACCAGGTGCTGCGCCGGCCGCTCGCGGGAACCGGCCGCGCGCTGGTGATCGGCGGCGACGTCCGCGGCCTCGGCGTGGCGCGCGTGCTGGCGGAACGCGATGTCGAGGTCCTGCTGGTCGAGTCGTCGCGGGAACTGGTCACCGACATCGGCACGCGCTCGCGCCGGTTCCAGATCGGCGCGCTCGAAGCGCGGCCCAACGTGACCATTCATCTCGGCACGACGGTCGAGGCGCTCGGCGAGCATTCGGCGCAACTCTGGAACGGCACAGAACGCTGGGAAGAGGGCAACATCGAACTCGTCGTGCCGACCCGGATGCTGCTCCCCGTCACGTCGGTCGCCGACGCGTTGTACGCCCGGGCGCCGTTGCTCGACGTCTACGTCGTGGGCGACTGCGCGCAGGTGCAGACGGGGCTCGAGGCGACCCACGACGCGGCCGCGCTGGCGCACCGGCTCTAGCGCGGCGCCATGCCGCGATCACGGAACGACCTCACCGCAGACACCATGACGACGCCAGACGCCACCCGCAGGCGCAAGCCGCTCCCCCGTTCGCCCGCGGCCGCGCGCGACGCCCGGCCCGCCAAGTCGCTCGCCACGCAGGTCACCGAGTTCATCCGCGACGCGATCGTCGAGGGCCGGTACCCGCTCGGCGAGGCGCTGTCGGAACTGAAGCTCGCGGCCGAGTTCAACGTCAGCCGCACGCCCGTGCGCGAGGCGCTGACGACGCTGCAGGCCCAGGGACTGATCGAAATTCGCCCCCAGTCGGGCAGCTTCGTCTTCATGCCGTCGGAAGAGGACGTGGGCGAGCTGGCCGAGTTCCGGCGCGTGATGGAGGTCACGGCGCTGCGGTTCTGCTTCGCCCGGCGGCGCGAGGAGGCGCTGCGGCAGATGCGCGATGCGGTCGAGGACATGCAGCGCGCGCAGGACGCCGACGACCACCTTGCCGTGGCGCGCGCCGACACCGCGTTCCACCAGGCGATCGCGGAGAACAGCGCCAACGAATACCTGGTCGGCGCGTACCGGCTCATGTCCGGCCGTGTCGCCGCCTTGCGCACGCACAACCTGCTGTCGACCGGCAAGGTCCGCGACAGCTCGCTGTCCGAGCACCGCGCGCTGGTCACCGCCTTCGCGAAAGGCGATCTCGCCTACGCGGAGGACATCCTGGCCGAGCACGTGCTGCGGATGCGCATCCGCTACCGCACCCGGCGTGGCCCGGAGTCCGCGGGACCGCTGTCATGACGGCCGCGACCCACTCGCGCGGGGTGATGCTGCTGCTCTTCGACATCGCCGCCGACGCCGTCCGCGAGCACGATCGCTGGCACACGCACGAGCACATGCCCGAGCGGCTGGGCATTCCCGGGTTCCTGCGCGGCAGCCGCTGGAAGACGCCGGGCGCGGACAACCGCTACTGCGTGCTGTACGAGGTGGCGGCGCTCGCCGTGCTCGATTCCGCGGCGTACCGCGACCGCCTCGACCAACCGACGCCGTGGACCTCGGCGATGATGCGCAATTACCGAGACATGCGCCGGGCCCTCTGCACGGTCGAGGCGACGAGCGGCGTCGGCATGGGCGGCACGGCACTCGTGGTCCGGTTCGCGCCGGCGGACCGAGGCGGGGACGACCTCGACCGACGACTCGCCGACGACATCCTCCCGGGTCTGGGGGAGCGTCCGGGCCTCGCCGGCTGCCACCTCTTCCGCAATGCGCTGGCGGCAACGATGACGCGGGAGCAGGCGATCCGGGGCCGCGACGGGACGGTGCATTCGGCACTGTTCGTGACCGGGTATGACGAGACTGCGGTCGCGGCGATCGCCCGGGAAGAACTGGCGCCGGCACGCTTCGCCGCGCTTGGCGCCGACGTCGGCGAGTACGAAGCGCGCCTTTACCGCCTATCGTACGCGTTGTCGGTTGCAGATATTCACGCTGCCTCCTGACTGCAGCGGGCCGGCCGCCGGCGACGGACCGGTAGCGGCATCCCTGCCCCGGCGACGCGCACAATGTTCCTCACCGACCCGCTCTTCCACGTCGTCGCGATTCCCGACACCCAGGTCAATCTGGCGGGCGTGGTTGCATCGGTGCCTTACACGGCCCGTACGCCCTCGCTTCGACGCAATGACCGATTCCGGCCAACCATGCTGGATGGCCGCTCTTGTTAAGGGTTGTGCGATGCCTGCCCTGACGCGCAGGGGTGAGCGGACGGTCTCCAATTTCTTGTGCCCGAGCAAGACCTGGATCACCCGGATGTCGACCTTCTGTTCCAGCAGGTGGGTGGCGAAGCCGTGCCGCAGCGTGTGCATCGACACCCGCTTGTCGATGCCGGCCGCGAGCGCCGCGTCATGGATGGCACGGTTGAGTTGGCGCGGGGTGACCGGATCGAGCGGATTCATGCCCGGGAACAACCACCCGCCGTCGAGCATCTTGCCCTGCGCCCGCGCCACCCGCCACCAGGTACGCAGCCGTTCCAGCAGCAGCGGCGGCAGCATGGCGCAGCGATCCTTGCGCCCCTTCCCCTGTTCGACCCGCAACGTCATCCGCTGGCTGTCGATGTCGGTGACCTTCAGCGCCACCACCTCGCTCGCCCGCAGACCGGTGCCGTAGGCCACCGACAGCGCCGTCTGGGCCTTCAGGTTGCGTGCCGCCGCGATCAGACGCGCCGCTTCGTCCCGGCTCAACACCACCGGCAGCGTCCGCGGTACCCGCACCGGTTGCATCTTCGCCATCAGCTCACCGCGACCGAGCGTGACCTCGAAGAAGAACTTCAACGCCGTGATCGCCGCGTTCAGCGATATCGGCGAGGTGCCGCTGTCCACCAGGTGTAACTGGTAGCCGCGCCGCTCCTCGACCGTGGCCGTGCGGGCGAGCGCCCGAGATAGGCCGCAAACCGCTGCACCCAGCGCAGGCAGTGATCCTGCGTCTTCGCCGACAGCTTGCGCATCCGCATGTCGTCGATCATGCGGTGCCGCAACGGCGAGACCCGAGATGATGAGTCCATGGCTCTGCTCCTGTTGAGAGCCGAGGCGGCTTGCCTCGTGTCGCAACATAAGCAGATTCATGATTGCGCCAAACCTCACCGCCGGAACGAAGCTCGCTGTCTACCGCGCGAGCGGTTCAGTCCTACGACCCATAGCAGTCAATCAGGGTAATAAACAATCACTCCAAATTAATGTCAGCGCCCAATAGGTTCCATAGGCAATGGTGGGAGATAACCGTCCCTGTGCAAATCCTCAAGGGAGCGCGGTCCAGAACCCTTTTCCGGATTAACGATCCAAGGCCATTCATTGCTGTTCAAAGGAGCCAACGGCGGCAGGAATAGCTTCATACCTCGCCGCTTTGACTCGGCAGTGATGACATTGCGTGCGCCGCCGTTGAGTAGTTCGTGGCTCATCAAGTATTCATAGTTGAAGAACACTTGACTCAAGCCTTTGTCATTAATATATCGCGCCAAAAGGCCGAACATTTCCTCTGGCGTGCTTTGGAAACTAGTGGTCTCGAACATGAAAAGTTGTCGATTAATCTTTTCCTCACCCATAAACTGAGCCATGATAGTGAAGAGGATATTGTTTTGACGCGTGGGAAAAAGGGTGTTGGTTAAACCATAGGTGCGATCCCAATCCTTGCCGAGCAAAGTCTTCCATGTCGACAGCACTTCATAAGAATGTGACACTTGCGCCGTAGCCGCAAGTCCAATCAACTTCTCTGCGTAAGGCTCTACCCCACGGGCGAAGGCCTCCACCTCGGCATAGGTGAAAGAACCGTTTTTCAGGCAAGTATCAAGAAATGTCTGCACGCGATTGAGTACGATTTGCACAAGAGCCTTATCTTCTGCAGTAATGGCAAGATTGTCGATGCTTTCCCTGGCTATTTGTACCTGAGTGCGAAACGTTTGCATCGGTGCGACCCATGATTGATCGGACCTCGAATCCTTGAGCGCTGGTACAACTAAACCGTAAGTGGCTAATGCACTATGGGCCGTGGCTTTGGCAATCTGGTAGATTGGCGGCATGGGAGGTGCCACCAGGGGGAGCTCGCCAGGACGATAAAGAATAAATTGCCCGCCCGCCCCGCTAAAAAGGCCCATGATCAACGGAACTCTATCGCGTATATTTTTTTGGGTTACCTCAAGATCTTTGCTGAAGATCGTTTGCATCGCGTTATTTAGCTGATAAATATTGCGGAAGGCTAGTTGCTCCTTGGTCGGTGGTGGAGCATCAGAGATAACAAATAAAACCGAATCTGGTAACGCAGTTGAAGATGCACTTTGTGCAAACGCTGCAATAGAAAAATAAAGTCCTAACAATACTCCAATCATTACCTTATTCATGTTGCCTAACCCTTAATCTTTTCATGCATCAGCATGGTATGAAAAATTAACTTGTGCTTTGACCCTGATGTTTCTTGTTAAGGAAAGTCTGAACAAGTCGCCTTTATTGTCGTCAGATATTGCGGCGCTGACGGAGCTATTGTCAAATGTTGTGTACGGCGCATTGATCAGGCGGCGATTTCCTGACGGTCTTTCTTCGGCACTTCGACTCCGTTTCTGAACTGAACTCCGGTGATGACCTTCGCGATCATCTCGGCACCA
>CALQLA020000018.1 GCA_943331295.2 Bordetella parapertussis
CACACTTGGACGGTCTCTTGGCTTGGTAACCGGAGACTCCCCCAAAGGGTTCGTTTGTTCAAGTGCCCCGAGGGGGATCAACCCGCTTCCATCACGTTGCTTGATCAAAAAGCAACGGATTGCCATCGCGCAGGGTGACCATACTCAGGTCGGCGGGCGATAGATGGGTGGTTCACCGGTGGTGGCTTTGGGACACGCTGATTTGCAAGTTGCTTGAGGGGCGCCGCGGATCAGAGCGGGTCGTCGTTGAGGTCTGGGTCGTGCCGATTGCCGTTGCGGGCGAGCGCCCGGTCGGCGTGATGATTCAGGATCTGGGCGTAGTAGGTTGCCTCGAAGCGGTGATACAACTGCACCAGCACATCGGCCATGGCC
The DNA here is from genome assembly GCA_943331295.2 of Bordetella parapertussis. Lineage (GTDB taxonomy): Bacteria > Pseudomonadota > Gammaproteobacteria > Burkholderiales > Casimicrobiaceae > CAIWHR01. The sequence continues at coordinate 373 of CALQLA020000018.1, forward strand.
GCCGCCGCCTCGTCGGACAGCGCGGGAAGCTCGATCTCGAGGTGGACAGTTTGCCGCCGGGTGCGGCGCGGCGGCGGGGTCTTGGTGGTCATGGTGAGGTCTCCGGTCATCGGGCGCGGGCGGTGCGGCGGGCGGCGGGGGTGGTCGCGCCCGGGGGCGCGAACACGTCGAGGAACAGCTTGTCGTCGAGCGTCGGCAGTTCGCGCTGCGCCGCGACGGCCAACAGCTGCGCGGCCATGTTGGTCATCACCCGGTAGTTGCCACCGGCGCGTTCGCACAGCGTGTGCTTGAGCGACGGACTGATCAGCGTGGTGGCCCCGGCGGTGCTGAGCAGGTGGTCGAGGCAGGCCGCCAGTTCGTCGCGGGCGGCGTAGTCCAGGGCCAGCCGGACGCGAATGCGGGTGCCCAGCGGCAGCAGTTCGTCGCGTGCCAGCGCCTCGGTGAGGCGGCCGTCGCCGGCGAGCACCACCGCCAGCAAAGGCTGCGAGTCGAAGCGGGCGGAGGCGAGCAGGCGCAACTCGAGCAAGGTCTTGGGACTCATCTCCTGCGCTTCGTCGATCAACAGGCAACAGCGCACCCGGGTCGCTGTGAGATGGCCGATCCAGCGTTCGCGCAAGGTCTTGAAGCCGCCCCATCGGTTGCTGGGCTTGAGCGAGACGCCGAACACTTCGGCCAGTTCGCGATAGAAGTCACCCAGATTGCTCTGCGGGTGATTGAGCACGCCGACGGTCAGCTCGGGCTGCCGCTCGAGGCGCTCGGCCAGGGCCCGCAGCACCACGCTCTTGCCGGTGCCGGGGTCGCCCTGAATCAGGGCGAAGCCGCCTTCGCGGACGTGGACATTCTCGATGCGCCAGAAGAAGTCGATGATCTTCGGCGACAGATACAGTGCCTCGCTCGGCAACTCGGTGCTGAAGGGGTTCCACTTCAGGCCATAGGGGGCCAACAGGGCGCGGTTCATGCGGTCGGTTCAGGGTCGTCGTCGAGTTCGATATAGGCGGGCGGCAGCCCGGTGGCGGCGAACTGCGCCATCAGGTGGCGCATCAGCGGGGCCTGCGGATCGCGCGGCGGCGCGGTGCTGCTCTTGTCGGTCGCCAGCGGCCGCGACGAGCGCGCGGTCGGCTTGATGCTCCGGCGGCGACCATCGGCATGGCGCGCTTTGTCCAGAGGATAGAGGGTGGCCTGGATGCCGCCGGTGCGCGGGTCGACCAGGTCGGCCTGGCTGCGGTCCCAACGGGCGTAGCGCACGGCCAGTTGGCGCAGATGGGCGAACACCTGGGGGACCTCGAAGCGCACGCCGTCGACGGTGATGGTGCCGTCGCTGCGGCGCTGGGTGCGCTGGACCTCGATCCGAAAGTGGCGGCGCAAGGTCGCCGAATCCGGACAGTCGCGCAACACGCTCGGTCCGGCGAGGAAGCGTTGCAGCGGCGTGGCGCCATGCAACTCCCGGTGCACGGTCGCGAGGTACTCCTGCTCGACCCAGACGAACGAGGCATGATTGAGTTGCTTGAGGGTAAGGTTGGGGACCGCGTCGAGCATCGCCAGCAGGCGACCTTCGACCCGATTCCACAGCGTCTCCTGCTTGCCGTTCATCCACGCCGAACGCGGCGGCGTGGTCAGCGCCAACACGCCGAGGTGATGCAGGCCGGCGCCGAATTCGCCGGCGATCATGGCCGAACCGTTATCGCTGTAGATCGTTCGTGGCAATCCCCTCCTCTGCAGGGCCTGCGACACGCAGTGCACCAGGCACTCGGTGTTCTCGTGGCTGTACCACTGCAGGTGGCAGATCAGGCGCGAACAGTCGTCGATCACGCACAGCGCAATCGGCGTGATCCACTCGCCGTGCCGATTGAGCACCTTGAGCGAGCCCTGGTGACCATCGAGATGGAACAGCGCGCCGACGTGGGTGGCCTCGAAGCTGCGCACTTCCCGCGTCCCGTCCGGCACCGCGGCGCGCTGCGGCCCGGACACCGGTTCCCGTTGTCGCCACAAGCCTTCGGCCCGGAAGTAGCGCAGCACGGTGGCGTAGGACGGCATCGCCTCGTCCGCCAGCGCGAGCCGGTGATTGTCGTAGTGCAGCTGAATGGTCCACTTCGGATGCGCGGCGTACTGCGCCTTGATCGCGGCGGCCAGTTCGGCGCCGATCGCGCGCGTGCTCCCGGCGTCGGCCCGCGGCACGGTGGCCAGCAGCGCTGCCGGATCGGGGCTGCGCCGGGCCAACGCCAGCCAGCGTTCGAGCGTGGACACCCCGAACCGAACGTCACCCCCGTGCAGCGGGTGGCGCCAGACCTGGGCGCTCAACTCCGTTAGGCGCGGCTTGAGTTCACCCCGGGGCGGCGGCGCCGCCAGCAACTGGCCGATGATCAACAGGCGCAGCCGCGCCCATTGATCCCGGGCGCTGGGACCATCGACAGTCGACATGGTAGGCAGAATCTCCGTACGGCGGGGCAGGACGCCCGCGGTACGGCAGACTAATTGGCGCTCACCGCCCTGGCCAGTGCCATCTTCTGCGTGAACTGCTGCCGCCCCAACCGCCCCTCGGTGACCGTGCTCAACGGAGCAAGCCAGCGCAAAATCATCGCCATCGCCGTCGGCACGTCGACCGCCACCACGCGCTGCAGGAAACCCGCCGGTAATTCAGTCACCGCCAGCGGCGGCAGCAACTTGCCGCGCAGTTCCTGCCAGACGATCGTGTGCGTGAATTCGCGCAGCCACCAGTGCCGCCAGCGCAGGAGCGTCAGCACCGGAACGTTGAGTTGCTGCGTCAGTTGCTGGCCACGGCGCAAGCTCAGGCCCGAGCACAACGCCGTGGCCAGCAGCACCCATGCGCCCCAGTACACCCGTCGCCCCAGAAACCGCACCGACGCCGGCATGCAGCGCTCGCGGCAGTGACCGCAGGAAAAGCTCAACCGGGTCGTGCTCACCAGCGGATCACGCAGCGGTCCCCGCGGCTTGCGCGTGTAGTCGCCCACATGCAGCGGACCGCCGCAGCAGGGGCAGCCCAACGCTCGGACCGCGGCAGCGCGCTCCTGATCAATGCACAACAGGAATCTGAAAAACGCCGGGTCCTGCAGAACGCCCTGGAACATAATGGCGGGGTCTCCTGGTCTTTGACAACCTGAGACTCGCCCTCGGGGAGCTTGCCAGTCAAGTTCTCTGAGGGCGATCCCCCGTAGACCCTCAGTTATTCTGATCAAAACCTGCCCGGCGCACATCAGTCTTCTTGATCGCGCTCACCGGCCAAGTGATGTGGTTCGGTGCTACCCTCGAACCGTGGTCCGAGCAGGCGCGCCAGGAGAACCTGTTCCCGCAGGTCGAGGACAAGTCCAAGCTGCGCTTCTGGGGCAACGCGTTCCGCCGTGGCGAGGCCAATCTCAACGCCACCTTCGTCACCGGCCTCGACGGCACCAACGCCCTTGACCTCTCGCGGGCTGAGATCGAGTGCAGGCGGCAGGCAATCGCGCTCACTGCGTTCCTGAAGCGGCACGTGCCGGGCTTCGAGAGCGTCTATGTCATGCGCACCGCACCGCACATCGGCGTGCGCGAGACCCGGCGCTTCGTGGGGGACTATTACCTCACCTACGACGACTTCATTCGCGAGGCAAAGTTTCCAGACGGCATCGCGCGCTCAGGTTTCTTCGTGGACATCCACGATCCGAAGCCGACCGGGAGCCTTCATATTCCCGACAAGGGAGACATGCCTGAAGGTGGCGGCGACTTTGACGTACCTTACCGCGCGCTTCTACCGCAAGGTGTGGAAAATCTTATCCTGGCGGGCCGATGTATATCGGCCTCCAGTGAAGCGTTCGCGTCGGCGCGCGTGACCGGCACCGTGATGGCCATGGGACACGCTGCGGGCACGGCCGCAGCGATGGCTGTGCAGCAAGGATGCACGCCACGCGCATTGCCCGTCGCCGCATTGCGGGAACAGTTGCTGCGCGAGCGCGCCGACCTCGGCGTGGTTGCGTGACCTTTCCGAGCATCCCCTCGCCGACATGGTGTCGATCGCCGTGGTTGAAGCCGGCGGCTCGCGGCAAGTCGTCGGAGAAAGTCAGTGTGGCCTCGTTCGCGGACGTCCAGCCCGGGTCAAGGATGCAACGGTTGGGCCGAACCTTGCGCGGGTGCCGCGCTTCGCAGCGGTCGTGCGGCCGCTTGCGGGCATGCTTGACCAGAGCACTGCCCCGCGGTTTGACACGCCGATTCGTGGAGTGTGCACCGGTCCTGGCCGGTGACGGCAGCAAGGCATAGCCCCGGGTTATGGCGGGGGGGCGGCAGTTATGGCGGGCCGGACCCCGTCGGTGATAACTTGTCACCATAGAAATTCCCCGGCTTACCGCATGGCCATCGTCGCAGTAGACATCGGCGGCACGTTCACCGACCTCTCGTCGTTCGATCGGGCGACGGGCCGGCTGCGTTTCGCCAAGACCCTCAGCACCCCGCCGAAGTTCGAGACCGGGCTGATGAACGCCGTCGCGGAGGCGGGCATCGTGCCGTCCGGCATCGAGGCGCTGCGCCACGGCACGACCGTCGTCATCAACGCGCTGCTGGAGCGCAAGGGTGCGCGGACCGCACTGATCACCACGGCAGGCTTTCGCGACCTCCTCGAGATCGGCCGCGGCAACCGGCCCGAGGCGTTCAACATCCTCTATCGCCGCCTGCCGCCGTTCGTGCCGCGGCACCTGCGCTATGAGGTGACCGAGCGGCTCGACGCGCGCGGCGAGGTGGTCGTTCCGCTCGACCTCGCCACGCTGGAGCCCGTGCTCGCGGCCATCGCGGAGGAAAAGATCGAGGCGATCGCGATCAGCCTGCTCCACGCCTGGCGCAACCCTGCCCACGAGATCGCCGTCGGCGATTACGTGCGCCGGCGGACCGGCTGCTTCGTCACCTGCTCGCACGAGATCTCGCGTGAGTTCCGCGAGTTCGAGCGCACGTCGACCGCCGTGCTCAACGCCTACGTCGGACCCGTCGTCGACGGGTACCTCTCCGGCCTGCGCACGCGGCTGGGCAACGACGGCGCCGCCGCGCCGTTGCTGCTGATGGGTTCCAACGGCGGCGTGCTGTCGGAACAGGAGGCGCGCGAGCGCCCGCTGCTGCTGGTCGAATCCGGCCCGGTCGGCGGCGCGGCGGGGGCGATCGCGATCGGCGAGAAGATCGGCGAGAAGAACCTGATCGCGTTCGACATGGGCGGCACCACGGCCAAGGCCGTGATGATCGAGAACGGCGAGGCCGCGGTCACGCCGCTCTACTGGGTTGCCGGGTACGAGCGTGGCTACCCGGTGCAGGCGGCCGTGCTCGACATCGTCGAAGTCGGCACGGGCGGCGGCAGCATCGCGTACCTCGACGGCATCGGGGCGCTGCAGGTCGGGCCGACCAGTGCCGGCGCGTCGCCGGGCCCCGCCTGCTATGGTCGCGGCGGCACCGCGCCGACGGTGACCGACGCCAACCTGATCCTCGGCCGCCTCGATGCCGCGGCGTTCCTCGGCGGCGCGATGCCGCTGTCGGTCGACCTGGCGCGCGGCGCGTTCGCCGCGCTGTGCGAGCGGACCGGGCAATCGGTCGAGCACCTCGCGGCGGGCATCCTGCGGGTTTCCGCCGTCCACATGGCGACCGCGGTGCGGCGCGTCACCATCGAGCGCGGCCACGACCCGCGCGACTTCGCGATGCTGGCCTTCGGGGGCGCCGGGCCGCTGCACGCCGTGGACATCGCGCGCGAGGTCGGCATCCGCCGCGTCATCATCCCGCGCCACCCGGGGCACTTCTCCGCCTACGGCATGCTGTTCGCCGACTTTCGCTACGATCTGGTCGACACCGTGGTGATGCCGGTGGCCACCATCGACATGGCGGCGGTGCATGCGCGCTTCGGGAAGCTGGAGCAGGAGGGCCTCGACCGGATGCGCGGCCTCGGCGTCGCGCTCGAGTCGGTGCGCTTCGTGCGCTACGCCGAGATGCGCTATCGGCGGCAGGAGTACACGGTCAAGCTGGTCGTCCCGCAGGACGTGACCACCGGCGATGCGCTGCGGGAACTCTTCATCGACGCCTATCGGCGCCGCTACGGCCATGCGTCGAAGGACCTCGACATCGACGTCGTGATGCTGCGCCTGCTCGCCGCCGGCCGCACCGAGCGCCCGCAGGAAGGCGCCGACGCGCCGTCCGGCACGACAGCGGGCGGCCGCGGCCGCCGCGACGTGTGGTTCGAGTCCACCGGCACCGCCCCCTGCGACGTCTGGCAGCGAGCCGCGCTGGCAGCCGGCACCGAGCTTCGCGGCCCGGCGGTGATCGAGGAGGACGCATCGACCACCGTCGTGTCGCCGGGCGACGTCGCGCGGATCGACTCGCACGGCCACATCGTCGTCGATCTCGCGCCCGCGGCGCCCCTGCGCGGGGACGCGGTTCGATGAACGCCGACGATCGCCGCCAGGAAACCGCGCCGATGAACGCAAACGACATCCGCCAGGACCCGATCACGCTGGAGATCATCCGCAGCCTGCTGATCGCCATCGTCGACGAGGCCGAGATCAACCTCGCGCGGACCGCGCTGTCGCCGATCATCTACGAGGTCAAGGACTACTGCGTCTGCCTGCTGGACCGCGACGCGCGCACGATTGCCCAGAGCCGCGGCGGCATCCCGACCTTCATGGCGGACCTCGGCGAGCCGGTGCGCGACGGGCTGGAGATCTATGGCCCCGACGGCTTCGCGCCGGGCGACGTCGCGATCATCAACTACTCGGGCGTGTGCGGGCAGCACCTCAACAACGTCGTGATGTACGCGCCGATCTTCTGGCAGGGCAAGCTCGTCGCCTTCGCCGCCAACCGCGCGCACTGGACCGACGTCGGCGGCGCGGTCGCCGGCTCGTTCGCGACCAACAGCACCGAGATCTACCAGGAAGGCCTGCAGATCCGCAGCGTCAAGATCGTCAAGCGCGGCGAGCGCGACGAGGAGATCATGCGGATGATCCGGCACAACATCCGCTTCCCCGACCTGACCTTCGGCGACATGGCGGCGCAGCTCTCCGCCTGCGCGCTGATCGTGCGCCGCTTCGGCGACCTGCTCGACAAGTACGGCTGGGGGACGATCGAGAACTGCATCACGGCGATCTGGGACCAGACCGAAGCGTACGTGCGCAGCTATATCTCCCGGCTGCCCCAGGGGCGCTTCGTGGCCGAGAGCTTCCTCGACGACGACGGCGTCGATCTCGGGCGCACGCTGCCCATCCAGGTGGCCGTGAACGTCCGCGGCGACGAGATCGAGATCGACTTCACCGGCACCTCGCCGCAGACCCGGGGGCCGATGAACAGCGGGCGCAGCGGGGGCCTCGCCGCGGCGCGGGTCGCGTTCAAGAGCGTGATCAGCCCCGACCTGCCGCCCAACGACGGCGCCTTCCGTCCGCTCAAGGTGACGCTGCCCGAGGGCACGCTGATCAGCGCCACCGGCAGCGCGGCGATGGCGCACTGGAACCTGCCGATCAAGACGGTCATCGACACGATCTATCGCGCGTTCAGCGCCGCCGTTCCGGACAGCGTGCCTGCTGCGCATCACGCGGGGCAGGGCCTCTACATGCTGAACGGGCGCAATCCGGCCACCGGCGAGCGCTACTCGATGCTCGACACGACGCTCGGAGGCTGGGGTGCGCAGCCCGGCCACGACGGCTTCTCGCCGCTCAAGACCACGACGCACGGTGACACCCGCAACGTGCCGATCGAGGTCGAGGAAACGTTCTTCCCGGTGCGGGTGGAGTCCTACGAATGGCGGACCGATTCGGCGGGGGCCGGGCGCTATCGCGGCGGGCTGGGGTTGCGCAAGCGCTACCGCATCCTCGAGGATTGCAGCCTGATTGCGGCGTTCGAGCGGACCAAGTGCGCGCCGTGGGGGCTGTTCGGCGGCCAGCCGGCGAAGACCGGCTGCGTGGTGGTCGAGAACCCGGGCGTCGCGGCGGCAACGTACAAGAAAGTCACGTCGCTGCCGCTGGCGAAGGGCGCCACGATCGACCTCCTGTCCGCAGGCGGCGGCGGGCGCGGCGACCCGCGCACCCGGCCGGTCGCCGAGGTCGTCGCGGACGTGCGGGGCGGCTACGTGAGCATCGAGGCGGCGCGCGCCGACTACGGCGTGGTCATCGACCCGGCGACGCAGGACGCCGACGTCGCGGCAACCGCGGCCCTCGGGACCCGCGCAGCACAGGCAACGAACTGAGGAGGACAGCATGAAACGATTTTCCGGTTGGACCGCGGCGCTGGCGCTCATCGTCGCGGCGGCGAGCGTGCCGCTGGCCGCGCAAACCTACCCCGACCACCCGATCCGTCTCATCGTGCCCTACGGCACCGGCGGCGTGACCGACATCACCGCGCGCACGATGGCGCCGCTGATCGGCGACGCGCTGAAGGGGAGCATCGTCGTCGAGAACAAGGCGGGCGGCTCGACCCAGATCGGCACGGACGCCGTGGCCAAGGCTCGTCCCGACGGCTACACGCTGCTGCTCGCCTCGGGGGCGGCGATCGCCGCCAACCCGGTGCTGTTCAAGCAGATGCCCTACGACGTGACCCGCGATCTGGTCGGCATCTCGCTGATCAGCACCGTGCCGTACGTGCTGGTCGTCCATCCGTCGGTGCCGGCGAACAATGCCGCCGAGCTGATCGCGATGGCAAAGGCCAAGCCGAAGTCGATCGACTATTCGTCGGCGGGCAACGGCAGCGGCAATCATCTCACCGCCGAGCTTTTCGCGAACATGGCCGGCATCGAGGTCCAGCACATCCCGTACAAGAGCGGCGGCGCGATGGTGACCGACCTGATTGCCGGCAACGTGTCGTTCGCGTTCGCGGCGCTGCCGACCGCGCTGCCCCACATCAAGGGCGGCAAGCTGAAGGCGATCGGCGTCTCCGGCGAGACGCGCAACGGCTCGCTGCCGGACGTGCCGACGATCCGCGAATCGGGGCTGCCGGGGTTCGTGATCGACGAGTGGCTCGCGATCTTCGCGCCGGCCGGAACGCCGCCCGACATCGTCGCGAAGCTCAACGCCAGCGTCAACGCGGTGCTCGCCAACCCCGAGGCAGTGACCAAGCTGAAGAACCTCGGCGCCACCGCGGCGCCGAGCACGCCGGCGCGCCTCGACGCCCTGCTGAAGAGCGACATCGCGCGCTGGGGCAAGCTCGCGCAGACCGTCAAGTTCGAGATGGACTGACGCCACGCAGGCGCATAGCCCCGTACCGACGCACGTCATGCGATCCCTCGTCTACCGCGCCCCGCGCACGCTCGTCCTCGAGGAGCGCCCCTATCCCGCGCTCGCCCCGGGCGAAGTAATCGCACGGGTCGAGGCGGTCGGCGTCTGCGGCTCGGAGCTGCACGGCTACCTCGGCCACGACACGACGCGCAAGCCGGGCTTCGTGTTCGGGCACGAGGTCGCCGGGCGCATCGTCGAGTCAACCAGCGAGCGCTACCCCGCGGGCACGCTCGTCGCGTGCAATTCCGCCGTCCATTGCGGTCGCTGCGAGTTCTGCCTGCAGGGCCGCGACAACCTCTGCCTCGAGCGCAGGAGCATCGGCAAGTGGCGTCCCGGCGGTTTCAGCGAGTTCATCGCGCTGCCGGTGTCGATGCTGATCGACGTGCCGCAGCACTTCGATCCGGTCCAGGTGGCACTGGTCGAGCCGATCGCGACGCCGCTGCACGGCATCCACCGGGCGCTGCCGGCGCTGGCGCGGCCGCTGCCCGAGGCGAAGTGCCTGGTGCTGGGCGGCGGCGCGATCGGCTTCATCGCGGCACTGCTGCTGCGCCGCTACGGCGCCGCGGACCTGACCGTGGTCGAGCCCAACGCGGCGCGGCGCGAACTCGTCGCAAGGTACGCCCGCTGCACCGTCGCCGACGTGGCGCCGGCGCCACCGCGCGACGCGTACGAGTTCGTGTTCGACGCCGTCGGATCGGAGGCGACGCTGGCCACGGCGATCGCGTCGGTGCGCCGTGGCGGCGTCATCGCCGAAGTCGGACTGAACGACGCTGCGGTCACGCTCGACGTCCAGCGCTTCGTGCGCTCCGGCATCACGCTGGTCGGCGGCGCCAACTACCCGACGATCGAGCTGGTCGCCGCGGTGCGCCTCATCGACGCCGGCCTGTTCGCCGACCTCGACTGGGTGGAGGTGCGCTCGCTGGCCGAGGGCCCGCAGGTGTTCGAGTCGCTGGTCGCGGGCCATCCCTACCCGAAAGTGGTGCTGCGCCCGTAAATCGAGGAGGTCCACGATGCTGAAGCTACGTCTCGCTGCCGTCGCCGCGCTGCTGCTGCCGATGCTTGCCTTTGCGCAGGACGCCGCGTATCCGAATCGCTACATCAAGGTGATCGTGCCGTTCCCGGCCGGAAGCTTCACCGACGTCGTCGCGCGGGCGCTGACCGAGCGCGTGTCGAAGTCGCTCGGCCAGCCGCTGGTCGTCGACAACCGTGTGGGCGTCAACGGCGTGCTGGGGGCGAAGGCGGTCGTCGCGGCGGCGCCCGACGGCTACACGCTGCTGATCAACAGCAACTCGCACGCCGCCAACGCGAGCCTGTACAAGGTCCCGCCCTACGACCCGGTCAAGGACTTCACCCCGATTGCGCGCATCGTGCGCATTCCGTTCGTGCTGATGGTGCGACCGGGCCTCGAGGTGAACTCCGTCGGCGACATCGTCGCGCTGGCCCGCGCCAAGCCCGGCGTGCTGACGTTCGGCGCGGGCAACACGTCGAGCCGTGCCGGCCCCGAGCTCCTGCGGATGGTCGGCGGCATCGACATCCGCCACGTGCCGTACCGCGGCATGCCGCAGGCGATCACCGACCTGATGGGCGGCACGATCGACATCGTGATGACCGACACGTCGTTCATCCTGGGGCAGGGCGACAGCAAGAAGCTGCGCGCCATCGCGGTCACCACCAGCGAGCGGATGAAGCAGTTGCCGGACATCCCGACCTTCGCCGAGTCGGGGCTGCCCGGCTTCGAGCTGGAGGGATTCGTCGGCGTGTTCGGGCCGGCGGGGCTGCCTGCGCCGGTCGTTTCGAAGCTGAACGCGGCGTTCGTGCAGGCGGCGAACGACCCGGACGTGCGGACGCTGATGGAAAGGCTCGGCACGGTGCCGGCACCCAGTTCGGCCGCCGACTTCGGCCGGTTCGTCGACGGCGAGACGATCAAGTGGGCGAAGATCCACGATGCCGCCGGCATCGAAAAGCAGTGACGCGGAGGGGCGGATGAACAACGTGATGGATGTGGCGGGCCTGCGGGTCCTCGTCACCGGCGTGGGGCGCGGCATCGGCCGGGTGATCGCCGGGGCGTTTGCGCAGTCCGGCGCGCGGGTCTACGGCTGCGACATCGATCCGGCGCTGGCCGCGGAGGCAGCACGCGCGATTCCCGCGATGAAGACCACGGTGGCCGACATTGCCGACCGCGCGGCTGTCGCACGCATGTTCGCCGACGCGGACGCGGCGCTGGGCGGCCTCGACGTGCTGGTGAACAACGCGGGCATCGCCGGGCCGTTCGGCCGCGTCGACGAGATCGATCCGGACGAATGGCTGCGGGTCTACGACGTCAACGTCAACGGCTCGTTCTACTGCACCCGCGAGGCCGTGCCGCGGCTGCGGGCCGCGGGCGGCGGCAGCATCGTCAACATCGCGTCGGTGGCGGGCCGCGTTCCCTACGGCCTCCGCTCGGCGTACTCGTCGTCGAAGTGGGCGCTGGTGGGCTTCACGCACTGCATCGCGATGGAGTTGGGTGCGTTCAACATCCGCTGCAACGCGATCCTGCCGGGGGTCGTCCGCGGCGAACGGCGCGAAGGCAACTCGCAGCGCCGCGCCAAGGCCGAGGGCGTGACGGTCGAGGCGATCGAGGCGCGCAGCCTCGCGCGGGTCTCGCTCGGGCGGATGGTCGAGCCCGAGGAGGTCGCGTCGACCGTGCTGTTCCTGGCCTCGAAGCAGGGTGCGGCGATCTCGGGCCAGGCGATCAGCGTCTGCGGCGACCTGCACTCGCTGGTCGATCCAGTGGCACGCCCGCCGGGATGAGTGTCACAAGGGTATGCGCCGCTGCTCAACGCGGCGGCGTCACCGGATGCGCGTTCTCCCAGTCCCGGAAAACGCGTTCGAGGTTGCTTGTCAACTCGCGCAGGACCCGCGGCCGCGGCGCGCTTGCAAGGTCGAACAGACCGATCGGCCGGGTTAGGGCGGGCGATTCGATGGGCAGGCTCACCAGCAGCCCGGCGTCGCGCTCGGCCTCGGTGACGTGCTCGGACAGGATCGCGACGGCGTCGGTATGACGGACGAACGATTTGACGAACTGCATCGACCCGGTCTCGATGCTGGCCTGCGGCGCCGGCAGCCCGGCCTCCTCGAACATCCGCTGGATCGAGATCGTGAAGTGCGCGGTGCCGACGATCGGGAACACCCAGGGATAGCCGACGAGGTGCTTCAGTTCGGGACGCGCGGCCCTGGCGATCTTGTGGCCCTTGCGCACGGTGAAGCGCAGGCGATCGTGGCCGAGGAGGCGGGAGCGGATGCCGCTCTCCGGCTCCGTTGCGTCGGTGAGGCCGACGGCGAAGTCGACGTCGCCGCGCCGCAGGGCAGGGAGGAGCTGGTAGTTCTGCATCTCCAGCACGCGCAGCTGCAGCGTCGGCGTGTTGGCAATCGTCAGCGCGCAGGCCCGCGCCACCAGCTCCGACAGGCTGGGCAGCGAGCCGATGCGGACGTAGCGGATCTCCCGGCCCTTCAACTCGTCGATCGCGTCGCGGGCATGGCGCACTTCGGCCAGCACGATCCTGGCGTGCGTGTAGAGCGACTGGCCGTACTCGGTCGGCCGCACGCCCGTGGACGTCCGATGCAGCAGCTTGACGTCCAGCTCCGCCTCGAGCAGGCGCAGGCTCTTGGTGATGGCGGGCTGCGAGACGCCGAGCGCCTCCGCCGCCTTGCCGAGGCTGCTGCGCTCGACGACCTCGGTGAAGTAACGCAGTTTTTGCAGGTCCATGGCGGCGCGAACGATTCAGCAAAGGAGGCCGGCGACGCCCGGCCAGGGATGGCTTGACCGCGATCGCCGCGCGGGCACCCGCTCGCCGCGGGTCGGTCGCATCTTCACACGGGGACATTCATGCGTTGGGCACGTTTCGAGCACGGCGGCAAGGTCAGCTACGGCATCGTCGAGGGTCAGGGGGTGAAGGAGGTGGCGGGCGGGCTGTTCGATCCGCCGTCGCCGACGGGAAGGCGCCATGCGCTGGGCGACGTGAAGCTGCTCTACCCGATCGTGCCCGTCACGTTCTACGCGGCGGGGATCAATTATCGGCAGCACGTCCTCAATGCACAAGCGCGCGGCCTCGCGACGAAGATACCGGAGAAGGCCGACATCGGCTATCGCGCCAACAACGCGCTGGTCGGCCCCGGCGAGGCGATCGTGATTCCCGGGGACTCGTCGGGCGTCATCCAGTTCGAGGGCGAACTGGTGGTGGTGATCGGGAAGAAGGTCAGGCACGTCTCGCCCGCGGACGCGCTGGGGTGCGTGTTCGGCTACACGATCGGCAACGACGTCAGCGAGCGCAGCTGGCAGAAGTCCGACCGCACGTTCTGGCGGGCGAAGAACACCGACACGTTCAAGCCGATGGGCCCGTGGATCGAGACCGACGTCGACCTCGGAGCGATGGAGACGACCGTGCGGCTGAACGACCGGGAGGTGAGCCGCTTCCGCACCGCCGACATGATCTTCGGCATCGCCGAGTACATCAGCGCGATGTCGCGCTACCTGACGCTCTATCCCGGCGACGTGATCTGGATGGGGACCGACGACCCGACCCTCGACATGAAGGCCGGGGACGTCGTCGAGGTCGGGATCACCGGGATCGGGTCGTTGCGGAATCCCGTGGCGGGGGAGGCGTAGCCGGGTCGATCGGTACGGGTGGCGTCATCGCTCCGTTGGCGCGACGACCCGCAGGATCAGCGCGGCCAGCGCTTCTGAGTCGATCGGCTTGGCCACGTGGGCGACCATTCCCGCTGCGAGGCACCTGTCCCGGTCCTTGTCGAATGCGTGGGCGGTCTGGCCGATGATCGGCAGGCCGGGCGCCAGTTCCCGTATCCGCCGCGTGGCTTCGTAGCCGTCCATCACCGGCATCTGCAGATCCATCAGCACGATGTCGTAGGCCTCGGCGCCGTCGGTGGCCACCCGTTCCACCGCGTCAGTGCCATCGCCCACGATCACCACGTGGGCGCCGTAGTCCGCCAGGGTCGCTTCCAGCATCATCTGGTTGAGCTCGTCGTCCTCGGCGAGAAGAATGGTGATGCCGGCGGGCGGCTTGTCCTTCAGCGGCGAGTGCGCGACTCGCGCTGCGTCCGGCTGCGGCGCGGGTGCCACGTAGGGCAACCGCACTTCGAACACGCTTCCTCTGCCGGGCGTGCTTTCGACCCGGATCTCGCCGTGCATCACCATCCCTAAGGCCGTGGCAGGGCAGATAGGATGCCGCAATACCGAACACTCAAGGTGGAAATGATGAATAGGAAAGGCATCATCGCGGCGGTTGTCGTGGTGTGTATGGTGGGAACCTATTTCGGGTCTCCCTACTGGGCAATCCATCAGATGCGCGCTGCTGGTTCGGCGGGCCAAGGTGACAGGGTCGCGGAGTACGTCGACTTCCCGGCGGTGCGCGAATCGCTGCGGACCCAGATCACGGCGATGATGGCCAAGCGCATGGAAGGCGTCGACAAGGACAACCCGTTCGCCGCGATGGGAAAGGCATTCGGTACCGCGATGGCCGGCATGGTGGTCGACAACCTGGTCACGCCCGAAGGTCTCGCCAACATGCTCGCCAAGGGTACGGCCGCCAAGCCGAAGGCAGAACCGGCGGCGCCCGCCGCTGGAGCGGCTCCCAAGTCGGACGGGAAGCAGCCACGCGTCGAAGAGACCTATGAGGGGCTCGACATCTTCAAGGTGGCGTTCTACCCGCCGGATTCGGACAAGCAGGCGCTAGTGCTCGTGATGCACCGCGACGGCATCTTCACCTGGAAGTTGAAGTCTGTTCGTATGCCCACACTGGATCCGGCGAACGAGTGAGCCCGTCTGCCCGGATGCATTGATCCTGCTGGCCGCCAATGCATCAGACTTCATCCGGCCCGTAGTGCTTCCGCCAATCCTCTGGTGATTTGCAATCTACGGTCTCGACTGGACTCGGAACGCTCGCCCTCGAGACCGTAGCGCGGAGGCCGCGTGGCAAATCGGCGGCAGTTCACCGTTTCTTCGCGAGGCGGTGCCGGCCAGCTCGAGGCGCCAAGGAGGCCGACGTTACCTTGCGCATTCGAGCAGTATCCTCGCGAGTTCGGTCGGTGCGCTGACCATTGGGTCGTGCCCGGTCGCCAGCTCGACAACCCGCCAGCCGGCTTCCGTGCGGGCGCGTGCGCGCGATCCAGCAATGTTCGCTGCGGGCGGAGTCGTGCAGTCGATGAAGGTTCGCGGCAGCAAGGCGACACGATTCGCGTCAAAGTCCAACGAATCGCGATAGACGGCGAACGGCTGCGGCGTTTGCCGCCGGTTGACCCAAGCCCGGTCGGCACCCTCTAGTCCGAACGCTTCGGCATCGGGCGGCGGCAAGCTGAGGCCGCCACTGCTCCGTTCGGCGGCTGAGGCGCGTCCGGCAACGACTTCCGGTGCGTGTGTGCTTGACCACGACTCTCCCGGGCGCGGCACCATCGCGTCGACGTATACCAGGTGCCGCAGCATTCCGGGACGCCGGCGCTCAAGAACGCTCGCGACGCCGGTAATCACCATGCCGCCATAGCTGTGGCCAACGAGAACGACATCGGACAACTCTTCGCTGGCGATGAGGTTCAGCACGTCCTGCACGTGGGTGTCGAGGCGAATCTCTGGGGAGAGCAGGTGAGCACGCTCGCCGACGCCGGTAAGGGTGACGGCGTGGGCTACGTGGCCGCCGGCGCGCAGCAGCGGAAGAACCCGCGCCCAGCACCATCCTCCGTGCCAAGCGCCGTGTACAAGTACGAATTGTGTCATTACGCCGATCTCTCTGAGAGTACGTCGGATATTGCGGGTTGCATCAGACAGTACCGGTGCTCCGGTGCCTCAGCGACGGCGCATCGTCCTGGCCGGCCCCTCCGTCAAGCGAAGTACGCTTTGCGCACGTATTGATCGACCATGCGCTCGGTATTGAAGAACGACGCGTTGAGGGCGATGGCGTGCCGCATGATGTCGACATAGCGGTCGCGATCGCTGTAGAACATCGGCAGGATGGTGTTCTCCAGCTTCTCGTAGAGCGACCTGGCGTCGCTCGCCCGGTCATCGTCGCTCTCCACCGCCGCCTGGTTGCCGCCGATGCTCCAGCCTGTCACGCCTTCTATGCAGCCTTCGATCCACCAGCCGTCGAGGATGGAAAACGAGGGCACGCCGTTCACCGCCGCCTTCGTGCCGCTGGTGCCCGAGGCCTCCATCGGTGCCAGCGGCGTATTGAGCCACACGTCCACTCCCGCCGTCATCAGCTTGGCCAGCGCCATGTCGTATTCCTCGAGATAGACGATCTTGATCTTGTCCTTGAGCCTGTCCTTCACCTCGAAGATCTTGCGGATGATATCCTTGCCCAGATGGTCGTGCGGATGCGTCTTGCCGCCCGTAGATCACCTGGAACTCCAGGCCCTTGTCCTGAATCGCCAGGAGCTGCTCCACGTTCCAGAACAGCAAGTCGGCGCGCTTGTAGGCAGTGGCCCGGCGCGCGAAGCCGATGGTGAAGGTATTGCGATCCATGCCTGCGCCGGTCTGCTGGTTGACGTAGGCCAGCAGCGCCTGCTTGGCGCGGCGATGCGCATCCCAGACTTCCAGCTTCTCGATGCCCAGCGCGTAGCGCAGGCTGGCGTTGTCGACGCGCCAGCTGGGAATGTGGCGGTCGAACAGCTCGCGCAAGGGCGCCGCCGTCCAGGTGAACGCGGGACGCCGTTGGTGATCGAGTCGATCTTGTACTGGGTGAACATGTGGCGCGAGACTTCGCCGTGCTTCTTCGCCACGCCGTTGATGAAGCGGCTGTTATCGAGGGCCAGGTAGGTCGTGTTGAGTTCGCCATTCAGGCAGAAGTCGATCGCGCGCTGGTCGAAATCGCGGCCGTAGCAGGTGACGACGCGGGCGAGGAGCGACAGCGGAAACTTGTCGTGGCCGGCGGCCACCGGCGTGTGGGTCGTGAACACGCACAGGGGCTTGACCTGCGCCACCACCGCGGGGGAGAGGTCGTGCGTACCCGCCTTCACGGCAAATTCGTAGGCGAGCTCCACCGTGAGCAGGCTGGCGTGCCCCTCGTTCATGTGAAAGCGGCGGATGTTCCTGTAGCCCAGTGCGCGCAGCATGCGCACTCCACCGATGCCCAGGATCACCTCCTGACATAGCCGGTAGCGCGCATCGCCGCCATACAGGTGGTCGGTCAGCCGGCGATCGCCGTCGAGGTTTTCCTCCAGGTCCGTGTCGAGCAGGTAGACCGGCACCACGCGGTTGCTGATGCCCCTGACCTCGTAGCGCCAGGCACGGATTTTCACCTCGCGCTTCTCGATCTGCACGCTTGCACGCGCCGGGAGCTCCTGCAGGCGATCCGCGGGTGACCAGGTGAAGGGCTCCTCCGCTTGCGTTCCGTCGGCAGCAAGCCGCTGGCGGAAGTACCCTCGGCGATGAATGAGGCTGACCGCGACCATGGGCAATTCGGGGTCGGCAGCCGAGCGGATGGTGTCACCCGTCAGCATGCCCAGGCCCCCGCTGTAGGTGGGAATGCTTTCCTCGAGGCCGATCTCCATCGAGAAGTACGCGATGGTCTCGCTGTTCCTGTTCCCGCCAGGATCGACGGCGGGTAGCGCGTCCTCGGGATGCTTGACCTGCGGACGGCGGGGATCGGGCTTGATGGCGTCCATTCTTGCCTCCTCCCTGACGATGGGTATCGACAATTCAGGCCCGGCGTCGTTCAAGGCTCCAGCAACAACGGGGCGTCACGTCGTCCGGGACACCTTCTTCTGGAGGCCCTTGATTACGTTCTCTTCCGCATGCAGGGGGGACGTGTCGCGCTTCGTTGCGGCGATCGCCCCCCTCAACTCCGAAAGTTAGGAGTCGAGGACCTTCTTCAGCAGTTCCAGTTCTGCCACGCTCACTTCGATCATTGTCACGGTGCATCTCCTTCTCGAGTCATCGGAGCCAGCCCTCGCGGCCGATCATTGGCTCGAGCCTACGGCCTTGAAAAGTCAACCGGGTCTCGCAGTGGGCTGAAAGGCGCAGTCGGCGCGTCCAGCGGAGTACGTTGCGGGTCCGGCGTCGGGCATCAAGGCGCAAGCAGGGGGTTGCGCCATGTGAGCTTGCCGTCGACGACCCGGCCGTCCCGCGCATCCCCTCCCGCTTGCCTGACGCCAGCGCCCTTGCTGACTTGGCTCCATGCCAGAGTCCGCGCAGGCGGTGCCGCGTGGGCAAGGCCACCCGCAAGGAACCTGTTGCCGCATTCGCGTTGCGCCGACGCATGGCCGGGAAATAGTCCGCTGGTTTGCGCTCTCCCGGCAGCACCGGCGTGCCCCGCGGGGTCCGCCGACTTTTTCTGCACAAGGCTCGGGCGCACCTGCGATACCGCGGGTTCACGCGCTCGCAACCAGGCGGTCGATCGTGCGCTCCAGCGTCTTGAAGTCCTGCTGCGCCACCCGCGCCGCGTTCGCGAAGCCGGTTGCTGACCGTCAGGTCGCGCCGGAACTGTCCCTTGCAAAGCTGTGCAGCAGCCTGCTGGCGTGGTCGCCCCTCTCGGACCCGGACCAGTGACCGATGTCGGAAAAGGCAACGTACTGCGGGTGGGCCATATCGGCCGGGGTCAGGCGATGGAAGCC
The DNA here is from genome assembly GCA_943331295.2 of Bordetella parapertussis. Taxonomy (GTDB): domain Bacteria; phylum Pseudomonadota; class Gammaproteobacteria; order Burkholderiales; family Casimicrobiaceae; genus CAIWHR01. The sequence goes on from CALQLA020000018.1 coordinate 19,179, forward strand.
CATCGACCCGTCGGCAAAAGCACGCTCGCTGATGGTCGAGAAGCACAAGTCGAGGATGTCACGGTGGCGTGAGTCGCTGCGGATCGTCGCCATGAGATCCTCGACTGCCGCGCACTCGCACTCGAGCGCCTGCATGAAGCCGCTGTCGGCGTAGAGCAGCATGCCGGTCAACCCTCGCCGCAGGTTGTTGCGGACCGCCTCGTCGAGCAGGGCGTCGAGGTCCGCGCCGTCGTACACGCGTGCGGCGGTGCTCACGTAGACCCATTGCACCAGGTGCCGGTCGGGTTCGTGGATCGTCGTCACGGCTGCGCTGCCTCTCCTTCCAGGCTGTCCTGAAACCTGCCCATCGTCCGTCACGCCGCACGCTCTTCGGCGTCGGCCTCGCGGCGTGGCTGACCTGCCGGGATCAGCTGCGATCGGCGTATTGTGCCATCGTAAGCAGTGGGTGGGCGGAGACCCGGACCCTCTTCAATGCGGGCCGCCGGGCCGGGGGGCGCGGGCAAGGTGCCGGAACGACGGAACTGCATTAGCATTGCCGGCATGAGCGAAGAAACCTACGACTACATCGTGATCGGGGCCGGCACCGCCGGCTCGGTCGTCGCCGGGCGCCTGTCGGAGAACGGCCGGTTCCGCGTCTGCGTGCTGGAGGCCGGGCCGCCGGACCGGAACCCATTCATCCACATTCCGGCCGGCGTTCTCTACACCCTGCGCAATCCCGCCATTAACTGGATGTACAAGGGCGTCGGCAGTCCCGGGCTCGACGGCCGCGCGATCGACCATGCGCGCGGCAAGACGCTCGGCGGTTCCGGATCGATCAACGGCCACATCTACAACCGGGGCCATCGCACGGATTTCGACGATTGGGCCGCGATGGGCAATCGGGGCTGGGGCTACGATGACGTGCTGCCGTATTTCCGCAAGAGCGAGGACAAGATCGGTGCCGGCGACGCCGGTTACCACGGCACCGGCGGTCCGTTCACGATCACCGACATCGACCAGCCGGATCCGCTGTGCGACGCATTCATCCGGGGCGCCGTTTCCCTCGGCGTTCCCGCCAACCCCGACTACAACGGCCGGGTCCAGGAGGGCATCGCCTACGCCCAGCGCAGCGTGCACCGCGGGCGCCGGGTCAGCCCGGCGCGGGCGTTTCTCTATCCCGCCATGAAGCGCGGCAACACGCGGGTGATCACCAACGCCCATGTCGAGCGCATCGTCATCGAGAACCGGAGGGCGACGGGTGTTCGCGTCCGGATCGGCGGCCGGGATGCGCCGGAGCAGACGATCCGGGCCGGCCGCGAGGTCATCTTGTGCGCCGGGGCCATCGCGTCGCCGCAGATGCTGCAGCTGTCCGGCATCGGGAGCGGGGATCACCTGCAGTCGATCGGCGTTCCCGTCGTCCATGCGTTGCCGGGTGTCGGCCGCAACCTGCGCGACCACTACGCCGTCCGATCGGTCGTCCGCATCAGGAACCTGCGGACCATCAACGAAAGAGCGCGCGGGCTGCCGCTGCTGCGCGAGGTGATCGACTACGCGTTCACGCGGCGCGGCGCATTGGCGCTGACGCCGACCCTGGTCTACTGCTTCTGGAAATCCGACGAACGCCTGGCGCGCGGCGACATCCAGCTCACATTCACGCCGGCAAGCTATCCCGGCGGCGTCCAGTCCGGTCTTCACGAGTTTCCGGGCGCGACGGTCGCCTGCTGGCAGCAGCGGCCGGCGAGCGCCGGGCACGTGCTGGCGACGTCGCCGGACCCGTTCGCGCATCCGGCGATCCAGGCCAACTTCCTGGGCGAAGCGGAGGACCGGCGCATCCTGCTCGCGGCGATGCGATTGAGCCGCCGGATCCTCGAAAGCGAGTCGTTCAAGCCCTATGTCGCCGAGGAACTCTGGCCCGGCGCGGACCGACGCAGCGACGAGGCGCTGCTGGACCACGCGCGGCGCACCGGCAACACCGCCTACCATCCGATGGGCACCTGCCGCATGGGCCCGTCGACCCGCGACGACACGGTTGTCGACGACGCGCTGCGCGTCCACGGCATCGACGGTCTTCGCGTCGCCGACGCGTCGATCATGCCGATGATCCCGTCCGCCAACCTCAATGCGAGCGCGCTGATGATCGGCGAGAAGGCCGCGGACATGGTGGCCGCCGCGGCATAGGCTTCGTCCGGCGCGCGGGCACCGGCGTGCCGCTGCCGGGCGGTTACTTCTTCTCCTGCATCTTGCGCAGCTGCTCCATCCAGGCCGTCCAGTCGTAGGGGCCGTCGACGAAGCTCTTCTGCAGGTTCTTCAGCACGTTCGGCCAGGCCTTGGTGAAGTACCCGTACGCCTGGTCCCACTCCGCCCCCGTTCCCCAGCCGCCGTGGTACAGGGTCACCAGCGTCTCGCCTTCGCCTTGCGGCGCCAGCCGCACGGTCACGTAGGTTCGCTGCTTGCGCACCTCGGCAAGGTGCGGCGGCGCATTCCAGGTGAACGAGAGCATCGTCGGCGGTTGCAGCGCGAGGATCACCATGTCGTCGGCGCCCTTCGCGCCGGGCGCGGCTAGCGGGTTCATGTAGACCTGGAAAGGCCCGTCGACGCGCGCCTCGATCTTCGCATCGGGCGCGAAGAAGGTCTTGATGCCGGCGGAGGTCGTCCACGCGTCCCAGACCTTCGCGATCGGCGCCTTGACCACGACCGACTCGTTGATCGTGCGCTCCGCCGCGATCGCGGGCAGCGAAAGTGCGGCGAACAACGCGAACAGGATTGTCTTCAAGGCGGGCTCCTCGGTTCGACGTCTTCGAACGCGACGTACGGGCGCCTGGCGAGTAGCGCATCGTCGGCGAAGGACCGTTACAGGCGGCAAGCGGATAGCCGCCGGAATCGCGTCGAGCCCGAGTTTGGGGGAGCCGGCGGGGTCGGTCAAGCGTCGACTAGCGCTCCCGCGGCGCCCGGCGGACTCAGCCGGCGGCACCCGCGGCAAGCCGGAGGCGGCGGCGCATCCCGCGGCTCGAGATGTCCTGCTGGGTCTTGCAGGAGCAGTAGTAGACCGAGAGCCGGGTCGTGTTCTCCAGCGCGAAATGCAGGAGCGTCAGCGCCGCCTCGTCCGCGGCGGCGACGGGCTCCCACATCAGCGCGTCGCTCTCCTCGCCGCCGGAGTCGTAGCCTTGCTCGGCGACGCGGGCGGAGTTCTCGCGGCAGGCGAAGAGTTCGTGGATGTTGAGGTAGGGGACGCCGAGGGCGTCGAGGCGCAGGACCATGGCCTTCATCTCTGCCATCCGCTGGGGGATGACGGGGACCTCGACCGCGGCCTCGTCGAAGTACCGCAGCGCCCGCTCGAGCGGCTCGGTGTCGAACTCGCGTGCGACGAGATTGAAGCGTATGGCGTCGAGGCCGGCGTCCTTCAGTTGCGCGAGCAGTTCGTCGGAGAGGCAGTCGCCGTTCGTGTACAGGTCGATGCGGACCCGGAAGGGCAGGGTTCGCAACGCGCGCACGAGGCGCAGCAGGCGCTCCGGCTTGAGCGTCGGCTCGCCGCCGCTGACGCCGACGCTGCGCAGGCCGTAGCGCCGCACCACGTCGGGCGCCTCCTCCGGTTCGGCGAGGCGGATGCCGTGCACGACCAGTTCGTCCTTGCGCGGCTTCTGGTTGAAGCAGAAGAAACAGTCGCGCGTGCACTTGCCGGTGACGAAGGCGTTGGTGCCCTTGCCCTGCAGGCAACCCCGGCAGCCCGGCGGCAGGTGCCGCGTGAAGAGCGTCCGGCGCTCTGCCGAGCCCCGGATGCCGCCGCGGTCCAGGGCGTCGAGCAGCGCGTCCACCCGTTCCGCGCGGCCCGGGTCGTCCTCCGCGCGGTCCACGGCGATGCCGTTTCTCAGCGCATCGGCCTTCCGCGCGTACCAGGAGAGGTCGTCTTCGTCCTTCAACATGTCGCATTGCACCCACCGGAAATGCCGCCATCGCTGCCCGGTCGGACAGCCCCCAAAACGTCAACACTCTGGGCCCGCGGGCAGCCGGGCAGCTTGCGGCAGATCAATTCCCCGTCATTTGGCGGCATCGGCCCGGCCCGCCGGAAACGCGATCCCGTGGCATCCCCCGCCCCCGCGTGATCGAAACCGGTGCGGCTGCGGTCATAATGGCGGCTCCACGACTTTCGGACCCGCATGTACCAAAGTTACTTTGGCCTCGCCGAAGCGCCGTTCTCCATCGCGCCTGACCCGCGGTATCTCTACCTCAGTCAGCGCCACCAGGAGGCGCTCGCGCACCTGCTCTACGGCGTGACCGGGGAGGGCGGGTTCGTCCTGCTGACGGGCGATGTCGGCGCGGGCAAGACAACCATCTGCCGGTGCCTGCTCGACCAGATTCCCGAGACCTGCGACGTCGCCTACATCTTCAACCCCAAGCTGACGGTGGAGGAACTGCTGTCGACGGTTTGCGTCGAGTTCGGCATTGCGTGTCCGGCCGGCAAGACGAGCATCAAGGTGTTCGTCGACTGCCTTAATGCGCACCTCCTCGACGCCAATGCCCGGGGCAGGCGCGCGGTGCTGATCATCGACGAGGCGCAGAATCTCTCGGCCGACGTGCTGGAGCAGATGCGCCTGCTCACCAACCTCGAGACCAACCAGCGCAAGCTGCTGCAGATCATCCTGTTGGGGCAGCCGGAGCTCGCCACCATGCTCTCGCGCCCGGAGTTGAAGCAGCTCGCGCAACGCATCGTCGCGCGCTACCACCTAGGCCCGCTGACCAGGTCGGAAGTTTCTGCGTACGTGCGGCACCGCCTCGAAGTCGCGGGCACCACCCGCCAGATCTTCCCGGCCTCGCTGATGCGGCGCCTGTACCGCTTGAGCGGGGGCGTCCCGCGGGTCATCAACGTGCTTGCCGATCGCGCGCTGCTGGGTGCCTTCGTGCAGGGCAAGGAGCGGGTCGACCCGGCCACGCTCGCGCAGGCGGCCCGCGAAGTGTTTCATCAGCCGAAAGACCGCCGCGACCGCGTGCTGCGCGCGCTGGTCGCGGGACTGTTGCTCATCGCCGGCGTCGCGCTCGTCCTGCTCCTGAATCGACCGGTGCCGCGCGACAGCCCGCCCGCGGCGGTACCGGCGGTCGCGGAGCCCGTCGTCGATCCCGCTGCGCCGGCGCGGCCCGGCGTCACCGCGGCCGCACCGGCGGACCTCGACTGGCCCGGCGACGAACCGCCGGCGCGCAGCCAGGCGCTTGCCTACACTGCGTTGTTCCGAGCCTGGGGCCTCGACTACCCCGGGGGCGACGCCTGCCGCGATGCGGCGCGGCTGGGCATGCGCTGTCGAACCGCCCGCGCCGGGCTCGACGAGCTGCGCCACCTGAACCGGCCCGCCGTGCTGGTGCTGCGCAACAGCCGGGGCCAGGAGTTCCACGCGGCCCTCACTGGTCTCGCCGACAACGTCGCGACGCTTGCGATGGGCCAGGAAACGAGGAAGGTCCCGCTCGACACGCTGGCCGATCGATGGTCCGGACACTACACGGTGCTGTGGCGCATGTCGCCCGATGCCAGCGAGACCCTCCGGCAGGGTGAGCGCGGGCCGGCCGTCGCGTGGCTCGGCAGGCAGCTCGCGCACGCGCAGGGCCGCGCGCCCGATGCGAACGCCGACCCGGTCTTCGACGAGGCGATGGTGCGCCAGGTGAAGCAGTTCCAGCTCGCCGAAGGGTTGATCCCGGACGGCGCCGTGGGGCCGCAGACACTCATGCGCCTGAGCGGCGTCGCCGACAAGTCGGCGCCCAAGCTGTTGCCGCCGGCCGGGGAACCCTAGGCATGTCCTATATCCTCGATGCCCTGAAGAAGTCCGAGCAGCAGCGCCGTCGCGGCGCCGCGCCGTCGCTGCTCGCGGCGCAGGCGAGCGATCCGGCGCCGCGCCGGGCGGCGGTTCTGCCCTATGCCCTGGGGGCGGCCGTGCTCCTGGTCTTGGGCGTGACGATCGGCATGCTTCGGCCCTGGCAGGCGACAGCGCCGTCGCCGGTGGCGGCGAGGCCCGCCGCGCCGGTCGCCCCGCCACCGGCACCCGCACCGGCAGCCGCGCCGCCGAGCGTCGAAATAACGATCAATGCGGCACCGCCCGCCCTGCCACCGGCGCGCCCGGCACCGCCGGCTCCGGAGCCGGCCGGCGACGTCGCGAAGGCGCAAGTGGCGGCACCGGGGTCGCCGGCTCAGGCGGTTGCTCCCAAGTCGGCGACAGTGCCCGAAAGCCGGGCGCCCTTGCCTGTGCCGGAAACCTCAGCCGGGGCCCGCGCCGCGGGCCCCGCGCCGGAGCGCAAGGCGGTCACGCTGGCCGAGCTGCCGCTGCCGATCCAGCAGGAAATCCCGCCGATGTCGATCCTGTTTCATCTCTATTCGGGCAAGCCCAAGGACCGCATGGTCGGCATCAACAACCGGATGCTGCACGAAGGCGATACCGTCGAGCCCGGCCTCGTGCTCGAGCAGATCACGCCCGAGGGAATGGTCCTGAGCTTCAAGGGCTACCGGTTCGTGCGCGGCGCCCGATAGCGGCGTGGCAGGCCTGACGCGGCACGACCGCGGCCAGGCCGCACGCTGACGGCCCTGCCACGCCTGAGACGGGCCGGGGTGCCGGGGTGCCGGGGCGCGGTCACTCCTGCACGAAGACGGGTGGAGCGTCCGCTGCGGGCCCGATCGTATAGCCGATGTCCTTCTGGCAGAGGGCGTGGGCGAACCGGAAGTCCGCGGCAAACTCCGCATGCACCCGATAGAGCGGATCGCCGTTGCGCACGCGATCGCCGAGCTTCATGAAGAGGTCGACGCCGGCGCCCTTCGCCGCCGGTGCGCCGGCGAAGCTGGCAATGCGCGCGAGCCGCAGGTTGTCGATGCCCGTCACGGTTCCGGTGCGCGTGCTCTTCACGTCGAACCAAAGCGGGCCGGGGACGTACGCATGCCTGGGCGGCCCCTGCGCGGCGATGATGGCCTGCATCTTTTCCAGCGCGCGCCCCGAGTCGAGGATGTCGCGCGCGATGGTGAATCCGCGCCCGCCGCGCACGTCGGGATCGAACTCGATGATGCGCCCGGCGAGCCGCAATGCCTTCTGCCGCAGGTCGGCCGGCGCGGCGGGATCGCACTGCAGCACCTGCATCGCGTCGCGCGCCTCGAGCACCGGGCCGATCCCGTTGCCGACGGGCTGCCGGCCGTCGGTGATGATGACCTCGAGGTGGATCCCGAGCTGGTCGCCGACGTATTCGAACAGCTTGCGCAGGCGCTGCGCGTCCCGCATGTGCCGGACCTTCGCCGTCGGGCCGACGGGAATGTCGATCAGCAGGTGCGTCGAGCCCGCGGCGAGCTTCTTCGACAGGATCGACGCGACCAGCTGACCCTGCGAATCGATGCCGAGCGGCCGCTCGACCGCGATCAGCATGTCGTCGGCGGGCGAGAGCCGCGCGGTCCCGCCCCACGCGAGGCAGCCGCGCTGGCGGCGAACGATCCGCCGCAGGTCGGCCACCTTCAGTCCGACATTGGCGAGCACTTCCATGGTGTCGGCCGTGCCCGCAGGCGACGTGATCGCGCGGCTGGAGGTCTTCGGGATCAGCATGCCGTGCGCGGCGACGATCGGGACGATCAGCAGCGACGTCCGGTTGCCGGGAATCCCGCCGATGCAGTGCTTGTCGGCCACCAGCGGCTCCTGCCAGTCGAGGCGGTCGCCGGAGCCGACCATCGCCCGCGTCAGGTACAGGATCTCGTCGCGGTCGAGCTCGTTCTGCACCGTCGCGACGAGGAACGCGGCGATCTCGGGCTTCGAGTAGTGATTGGCGGTGATGTCGGCGATGATGCCGTTCATCGCATCCTGGTCGAGGCGCTCCCCGGCGATTTTCCGCCTGACCGCATCGAGCGAGGCCGGGCGCTCGGCGTGGCCGACGTCGACGCGCGAGCCGGGCTTCGCGCCGAAATGCGCGAACGCCGGCTCGGACAATCCCAGCTCGTCGCGCGCGACGATCGCATCGTCGTCGACGACGTTGAGCACGGCGAGGATGTGGCGCCTGCCGGCGGCGACCTCGATCTTCGAGAGCGCCTGGAACCCCTCGGTGCGGTAGACCGAGCAGTCGCGATGCAGGTAGGCGACGTTTTCGCGATGGGTGTCGATCGCGACGCGGCGGACCTTCAGTACGCGTCCGCCTCCGGGCTTGGGAGGGGAATCCATGTCGGGTCAGTCCTTCTTTTCCGCATCTTAGCGCAGCGCGGCGACCCGTTGCGCCCGCGCGGCGGGTATTTGCGCACCGGAGCCGCCGGGGCGGGCGCGATCAATCGACCGCGGTGGGCTCTGCCGCCAGCGCCAGCGCGCGCTGGCGCCGACGCTCGTGCCAGGCGAGCATCAGGCCGCTCCCGGCGATGATGCCGATCCCGGCAAAGGTGTAGCTGTCCGGAAACTGGTCGAACGCGACCCAGCCCGCCAGCATCGCCCAGACGAGCTGCACGTAGGTGAACGCCGTGAGCCCGGAGGCCGGCGCGCGCTGGAACGCGAGGATGAAGAGAAAGTGCCCGGCGATCGAGATCATGACGACGAAGACGAGGATCGCGATGTGCGTCCACGTCATCTGCGCGCTGTGGTCGAAGAAGGGGAGGAGCGCGGTCATCACCAGCGTGCCGAGCAGCGCCTGGAAGAACAGCGTCACCCGCGGATCGTCGCCGCGCAGCTTGCGCGTGACGAGCTGGAACATCGCGTAGCAGCCGGCGGCGCCCAGCGCGTACAGCGCGCCTGCGTTCAGGATCGATGCTCCCGGCCGCACGATGAGCAGCATCCCGGCGAAGCCGGCTAGCACGAAGGCCCAGCGCGCGAAGGTCATCCGCTCCTTCAGCACCGCGACCGAGAGCAGCACCACCAGCACCGGCGTGCAGTAGTCGAAGGTCGGGTTGGCGAGCCGGTTGGTCGCGGCGTGGCTCGCGCCCGGCAGGATGGACAAGGCCAGTCCGCAAAGCAGTGCGGTGAATCGACGCCCGAGTCGTGCGGTCATGATGCCGGCCTCCCTTGCCAGTTCGGATCGCAAACCTGCCGATGTGCGCGATCCCCGTACCGTCGCCGCGAGGGCTGCTCGTGGCAACGGGGCGCGCGCTTCCGCACCCCATGCTTCGATGGTGCGCCGTCCGTCGGCGGGAAGTCCTGCCGAAGGTCAAGGTGCCGGTCGGATGCGGCTGGCGGCATCCGCACGGACCCGGCAGAAGCGGCGTGACCTCGGCTCGCCGTCGGATGGCCGGACGCGGTGGCGGCCGGGATTCGCTTCCCGGCCGGTCGAGCCTCGCGTCCGGTCCGTGTTAACGTCCCGGCACCCTGCACATCCGGCGACGGCGCACCACAGGATTCCCGAATGAAACGCCTTGCACTCGTGGCTTTGACCCTGATGCTCGCCGGCGCGGCCTTCGCGCAAGGGCCGAACGGCGCCCGCGTGCTGCGGGTGCAGATGCCCGCCGACGTCGAGACGCTCGACCCGGCGCGAGCGCCGGAACTCGGCACCGTCAATGCGCTCGCGCCGCTCTACCACCAGCTGCCGACCTACGACTACGGTTCGCTGCCCGTCCGGTTCATTCCCTATGCCGCCGAGGCGCTGCCGCAGATCTCGGCCGACCGGCGCACCTACGTCCTCAAGGTCCGCCCGGGGCTGCTGTTCTCGCCGCATCCCGCGTTCGGCGGCAAGCCGCGGGAGCTCGTCGCCGATCCTGCGTATTCGTCGATGAGCTTCCTGTCGCTCGAAGGCGTGATCGAGGGGCTCAACGACGCGGTCGACCGCGCGCGGCGCGAGGCGAAGCCGTTCGACTATGCGGCGACGATCGCCGGCCTGCGCGCGACCGACCGCTACACGCTGGAGATGCGGCTCACGCAGCCCGATCCGACATTCGTCTACAACCTGGCGTATGGCGGGCTGTCCGCGGTGCCGCGCGAGGTCGTCGCGGCCGAAGGCGGCTGCCGAGTCCCGGGTTGGGCCATATGGGACGGTGGTCGTACAATGGCGGGAACGAACTGAGGCAGGCGAACGTCCTCGCGCTGCGTGCGGGCCGGGTTTCAAGGCCGATTTTGCACCCGCGCGGGGATGGTTTTTGCCTGGCGTTCGCTGTGCCGATGGCGGCAGCCTCCTTGGCCGCCGCGTCGGTGCAGTGCGTCCGCGCGCGAAGCCGCGCAAATTCTTTCATCCCGCAATCAACGATAGGAATCGCCCCGTGCGCCTGATCAATCCGTCTACTCCCCTCGCCATCGTTGTGCTGTCGCTCGCCCTCGGCGCATGCAGCGCCGACAAGGACGCCAAGCCGGCGGCCGCCGCCAACCCTGCCGCCACCGGCCCGGCCGCGGCCACGGTCAACGGCACGCCGCTCCCGCAACGCGCCGTCGACGCCATGGTCAAGCAGCGCACCGACCAGGGTCAGCCGGATACCCCGGATGTCCGCAAGGCCATCATCGACCAGCTGGTCATGCAGATGGTCGTCGCCGAAGAGGCGGTCAAGAAGGGGCTCGACAAGACTCCGGAGGTGGCCGACCAGCTGGAGGCGATCCGGCAAACCGTGCTCGCCCGCGCCTACGTCCAGGATTTCGTGAAGACGCATCCCGTCACCGACGACATGCTGAAGGCCGAGTACGACCGGATCAAGGCGACAGTCAGCGGCACCGAATACAAGGCGCGGCACATCCTGGTGGAGAAGGAATCCGAAGCGAAGGACATCATCGCGCGGCTCAAGAAGGACCCGGGTTCCTTCGCCAAGCTCGCGATGGAGAAGTCGAAGGACCAGGGCTCCAGGGCCAAGGGTGGCGAGCTCGGCTGGTTCGATCCCAGCCGGATGGTGCCGGAGTTCGGCGCGGCGTTGAGCAAGGTGGAGAAGGGCAAGTTCACCACGGAGCCCGTCAAGACCCAGTTCGGCTATCACGTGATCCTGGTCGAGGACTCGCGGCCGATCGCGGCGCCCCCGCTCGAGGAAGTGAAGCCGCAGCTCTCCCAGCAGGTCCAGCAGCAAACGGTGATGAAGGAGATCGACGCGCTGAAGGCCAAGGCGAAGATCGAGGTCACCGCCGCCGCGCCTGCCGTCCCTGAGGCGGCACCGGCGGCACCGGCGGCACCGGCGGCACCGGCGGCACCGGCGGCGGCACCCGCGGCCCCGGTCGCGCCGGCAGCACCGGCAGCACCCGCGCCGAAATAGGCGCTCGCGGCGCACGCTGAACCGGCGTGACGACAGTTGCCGGCCCCATGCGGCGTGGCATGGGCCGGCGGCACTATGACGGATGCGTGCCGGCGGAATCCATGCTCGCGAAGAAGTCGAGGACCACCTGCTTCGCCGTCGCGTCGGGATTTGCGCACAGGAAGACCCGCAATCGCGCCATCGGCAGGTCCAGCAGCTTCGCGGCATCGCGCTCCAGGTCGGAGAGCGGTACCTCGCCGGACGGTGCCGGCAGCGGGGGGGCGATGTCACGCACGATCAAGGGATGCCATGGCGCGCTCCGCTGGAATTTGATCACGATCAAACGGGGTCATGCTGCGCCGTAGGGTGCCCGCGAGACCGGCATGGCAGGGCGGGCCAGACCGAGTCTTCATACGCCTCCGGGGCGGTGCCGGCACGTGCCCGCCGCCCGCTTGGCCGGACCCGTAGCCCGGCGTTGAGCGCCGGCGAAACCCGGGTGGACGTCGCCCCGGCCGCGGTTGCCCCGGGTTTCGCTGGCGCTCGACCCGGGCTACGAAGGCAACGACGACCGCGACACCGCGGGTTCGTTCGCGTCTAGACGTCGACTTCGATCAGCGTTCCTTTCCGCGCCATCCACTCGCAGCGGTCGGCGGCGTGGGCCTTGCCCATCAGCAGCGTGAACATCCCGGCGACCGCCTTGGCCTCGGCCGGATCGTAGGTCACCGGCAGCACGCGGCGCGTGGCCGGATCCATCGATGTCTCCTTCAGCTGGTCGGGATTCATCTCGCCCAGCCCCTTGAAGCGGCCGATCTCGATGCGGCCCTCGGCGACGCCTTCGCGCCGCAGCTTGTCCAGCATCACCTGCTTTTCCGCCTCGTCCAGCGGATAGAAGCGGCGCATCGGCTTGCTCTTGCCGCCGGCGGCGACGTCGATCCGGAACAGCGGAGGCTTGGCCACGAAGATGTGGCCGCGCAGCAGCAGCCACGGCAGGTGGCGGTAGAAGTGCGTGAGCAGGAGCGCCTGGATGTGCGCGCCGTCGACGTCGGCGTCGGTCATGATCACGATGCGCGAGTAGCGCAGGTTGGCGAGCACCTTGTCCGGGTCGGCGTCCAGCGTGTGCGGGTCGACCCCGGTGGCGACCGAGATGTCGTGGATCTCGAGGTTGCCGAAGAGCTGGGTCGGGTTGATCTCGAACGTGTTGAGCACCTTGCCGCGCAGCGGCAGGATCGCCTGGGTCGTCCGGTCGCGCGCCTGCTTGGCGCTGCCGCCGGCGGAGTCGCCCTCAACCAGGAACAACTCGTTGTCCGAGGTCATCTCGCAGTCGGCGAGCTTGCCCGGCAGCATCGTGATGCCGCTGGTCTTGCGCCGCTCGATTTGTTTGCCGGTCTTCTGGCGTGCCAGCGCCTGCTTGATCGCAAGCTCGGCGATCACCTTGCCGGCGTCCGGGTGGCGGTTGAGCCAGATCTCGAATGGGTCGCGCACCATGCTGGCGATCAGCTTGTGCGCGGAGCGGGAATTGAGCTTCTCCTTGGTCTGTCCCTGGAACTGCGGGTCGAGCACCCGGGCAGACAGCACGAAGGCCATCTTCGCGGCGATGTCGTCCTGCTGCAGCTTCACGCCGCGCGGCAGCAGCGCGTGGTGATCGACGAACGAGCGGACGGCGTCGAACACGCCGGACTTCAACCCCGACTCGTGCGTGCCGCCGGACGGCGTGGGGATCAGGTTGACGTAGGACTCGCTCGGCACGCCGCCGTCGGCGAACCATGCGAACGCGAACGCGGCGCCCTCGCCGTCGGCGAAGGCCTCGCCCTCGCCGGTGTCGCCCGGCGCCGCGTGGAAGAATTTCTCGCCGACGTAGGCGGGCGCCGCCATCTCGTTGCCGTCCGCCAGCACGCCGAGGTATTCGGCGAGGCCGTTGGCGTAACACCAGGTCTGCGTCTGGCCTTCCATCGTCAGCGTGACGGTGAGGCCCGGCAGCAGCACGGCCTTGGCCCGCAACGCGCGCTCCATCTCGGCGCGCGGCACCTTGGGCACGTCGAAGTAGACGGGGTTGGGCCACGCGCGCACGGTCGTGCCGGTTTCCTTTTTCGGACATTCGCCGACGACGCGCACCGGGCCGATCGACAGGCCGCCGTCGCTGTAGACCGCCTGCCAGATCTTGCCCTCGCGCCGCACCTCGACCTCGACCCGCGTCGACAGCGCGGTGGTCACCGCGACGCCGACGCCGTGCAGGCCGCCGGAGAACTTGTAGGCGCCGCCGTCCTTCTTCCGGAACTTGCCGCCGGCGTGCAGCCGCGTGAAGGCGAGGGTGACGACGGGTTCCTTCTCGACCGGATGCGGGCCGGTCGGGATGCCGCGGCCGTTGTCGGTCACCGTCGCCGAGCCGTCGTCGTGCACCGTCACGTCGATCCGCGTGGCGAACCCGGCCAGCGCCTCGTCGGCCGCGTTGTCGACGACCTCCTGGATGATGTGGCAGGGGCTTTCGGTGCGCGTGTACATGCCGGGACGCAACCGGACCGGCTCGAGGCCCGTCAGGACCTCGAAATCGGCTTCGTCGTAGGCGGAGGCGGCGGCGGGTGTCTTCGTGGCCATGATGCGCAATTCCCGTTCGATGTCGTCGGTGCTGGAGAGAGGGCGCGGCGGCGGGTCGCTAGCTCACGGCGACCGGCATGGCGCGCTTGCCGATCTGGCAACCGGCGCGCGCGCGATGGCCGCGGAAACGCTCGAGGTCCGCGCCCTTGATGACCAGCGGCGTCGCGGCGGTGGCGGTGCGCACGCGCACGATGTCCGTCGCGACCGGCCCGATGGCCGCCAGCCGCTCGCCGGGCTTGAGCGCCATCAGGATCACGCCGAGGCCCTTGGTCATCACCTTCACTTCGCTTGTCGGGAACACGAGGAGGCGCGATTCCTTCGGCCCGTGGCTGCAGGCGCCGATCGACCCGTCGAGGTCGGTGACCACCGCCGGTGGCAGCACCGCGGCGCCGTCCGTCCGCATGAATTCCTTGCCGGCCTTCGCCCGGCCGACCAGCTCCTTCAACCGGGTTATGAAGCCGTAGCCGCTCGAGTTGGCGAACAGGTACTGCGTCTCGGGATCGGCGGACAGCGCGTGCGCGACGCGCCCGCCGTCCTGCAGGTCGATCATCGTGGTGATCGGCACACCGTCGCCGCGGCCACCCGGTATGTCGGCCACGCGGACCGAGTACGCGCGACCCTTGTCGTCGACCAGTACCAGCGGCCAGATCGTGCGCGTCTCGATCACGTAGCCGGCGTGGTCGCCCTGCTTGTAGGCGATCGTGGCGGGGTCCACGCCGTGGCCCAGCCGCGTGCGCGCCCAGCCGTTGGCCGACAGGATCAGCGTGACCGGCTCGTCGGACACGCGGATTTCCGCGGGCCGCGCCTGCTCGACCACTTCGATCAGCGTGCGCCGGTCGTCGCCGAATTTCTTCGTGTCGGCCTCGATCTCCTTCTCGATGGCGCGGCGGAATGCCGTCGGCGTGTCGAGCAGGTGCTGCAGCCCCTTGCCTTCGTCGCGGAGCTGCTCCAGCTCCTTCTCGATCTTGAAGCCCTCCAGCCGCGCGAGCTGGCGCAGCCGGATCTCGAGGATGTCCTCGGCCTGGATGTCGGAGAGGCCGAAGGCCGCGATCAGCGCGGGCTTCGGCTCGTCGCTTTCGCGGATGGTGCGGATGACTTCCTCGATCCGCAGGAACGCGATCATCCGGCCGTCGAGGATGTGCAGCCGGCGGCGCACCTCGTCGAGACGGAAGCTGATCCGGCGGCGGACGGTGACGAAGCGGAAGTCGATCCACTCGAGCAGGATCTGGCGCAGGCTCTTCCTCAGCGCGCGGCCGTCGCGGCCCAGCACCGTGAGGTTGACCGGCACGTTGCACTGCAGGCTGGTGTGCGCGAGCAGCGCCGCCATCAGCTCGTCCTCGGACTGCCGCGACGACTTGGGCTCGATGACGAGGCGCACGGGGCTGTCCTTGTCGGCCTCGTCGCGGGCGCCGTCGATCATCGACGTCAGCAGGTTCTTGAGGTTCTTCTGGTCCTGCGACAGTTCCTTGCGGCCGGCCTTGAGCGTCGGGTTGGTCGCCTGCTCGATCTCTTTGAGCACGATGGCCGTCGACACGCCGTGCGGCATTTCGGTGATCGCGATGCGCCACTGGCCGCGCGCCAGTTCCTCGCGCTTCCAGCGGGCCCGCATCCGCAGGCTGCCGCGGCCCGTCTCGTAGGCCTCGGCGATCGCCGACGGCGGCGACGTGATCTGCCCGCCGTTGGCGAAGTCGGGTGCGGGCAGCACCGTCATCAGGTCGGCGAGCGTGGCGTCCGGGCGCCGGATCAGCATCAGCGTGGCGGCCGCGACCTCGCGCAGGTTGTGCGACGGGACCTCGGTGGCCATGCCGACCGCGATGCCCGAGGCGCCGTTCAACAGGATGAACGGCAGCCGGGCCGGCAGGTACTGCGGCTCCGATTCCTTGCCGTCGTAGTTGGGGATGAAGTCGACGGTGCCGCGGTCGATCTCGGAGAGCAGGAGATCTGCGATCGGCGTCAACCGGCACTCGGTGTAGCGCATTGCCGCGGGGTTGTCGCCGTCGCGCGAGCCGAAGTTGCCCTGGCCGTCGATCAGCGGGTAGCGCACGCTGAAGTCCTGCGCCATCCGCACCATCGCGTCGTAGATCGACGAGTCGCCGTGCGGATGCAGCTTGCCCATGACGTCGCCGACGACGCGCGCGCTCTTCACGTGCTTGCCGCCGGAGAGGCCGAGGCGGTACATCGCATAGTAGATCCGGCGATGCACCGGCTTGTTGCCGTCCTCGACGAACGGGATCGCCCGCCCGACGACGATGCTCATCGCGTAGGCGAGGAACTGCTGCTCGGCGAAGGCCTGGATCGGCAGCGTGCCGTCGTCGCCCAGCGTGTCGAACGCGACCGGGCCGGGCGGCACGCCGCCGTTGTCGCCGTCGTGACCGTCGCCCGCGCCGCCTGCGGGCGGGACGTTGGCCGGGGCGGGCGCGGCGGATTCCGGCGCCGGGGTGGTGCTGCTGGAGAAGAGGTCGTCGGGCGGCATGGTTCGAAGTGACAGGGAACAGGGCTTGCGCGCCACGCGGCGCGCAGGGTATGGCAACTGGGGGCCTCTGGGGCTGTGCCGGGGCCGCGATGGTTCGCGGGTACAGCGATGTCCGGCGCGCTGTCCCGGCGCCGCGAATACGGGCGGGCAGGCACCCAATGATAACCGCCCGGGGCCCGCTGCCGCCAAAGGTCAGCCCAAACAATGCCTTAGCTCGACAGGGAACCGTCGGACCGGCCCGTCGGAGCGGCCGCGCACAGCGCAATCATGCCGGCGGACAGGCTCATTGGATGAGCCTTCACCGCAGCCCGGATCGTGGCCCGGGTTGCACGTGCGTCCCCGCTCAGCCGCCGATCAGCCGCAGGTCGAACGCGCGCTGGACCAGCCACAGCAAAGCGACCAGCGCGATGGCAGCAGAGCCGCCGCCGACGAGCACGCGCTGGTAGAGCATCGTGCCGCGCCGCCAATAGGCGACGGGGAGGGAGGCCGCGACGATCGCCAGTTGCAGCAGCGTCTCGGCCCACGCGCGCCCCGCGGCATCGACGTGCGTCGCGCCGGCAAGGGTCGCGCGGAGCGTCGCATAGCCGGCGCCGGCACGGCCGGTGACGCCGTCGATCGCCGCGACGCAGCTCGCCGGGTAGATGTCGGGTGCCTGTCCCGCGAGGCGCACGCAGTCGGCGCGCGCATCGTTTTCAGCCGGCACAATGCCGGCGTGCTGCCGCCCGGCAGTCGCTCGAGAACCACGGCATCGGCGGCGGGAACGAACGGTGAAGCAGCCACCGGTGAAGCAACGATCAGCGCGGCGACGAGACAGGCGACGGGCGCAAGACGGTTGCCGCGGAAGCCCGGTACGTCTGGTGCGGGTGTCATGATGCAGGTTCCGGCGTGAGAGGGCTCGAGGGTTGGCGATCGGGCGGCCCGGACATGGAAGCCGGGCCGCCCGGCGCCTGGCGGCGGTGTCGCGCCTACGGCACCAGCGGGCCGCAGGGATTGGCCCCCGGACCCGTTTCGCCGCAGTCGACGCGACGGCGATTCCGGCTGTCGTACGGTGTCGGCAGGAACGGGAAGTTCTTCGCGATGCCGTTGGCGGTGATGTCGGTGCCCACGACGCCCGGCGCGCCGGCGAGGAAGTTGACGCCGTCACCCGCCCGGGCGTTGATGTAGTTGGTGCCGCCAACCACGCGAATGCCGATGTCGGTCACGTCGTCGTTCGGGCGCCGCCCGTGGGCCAGCCGGCCTTGTCGGACGAGAGCGCGGCGCCGAGCCGATTCTGCATTTCCGCCGGCGTCGGGTCATAGCGCAGGTCGAGGCGCAGCAATTCCGAGCACGGCTGGCCGCAGCCGCCGGTGACGGCCTGGCCCGGATACTTGAGCAGGATCGAGATCAGGTCGGTGCGATTGGTCGCCGGCGAGCCGTTGATCGGGACGATCGGCACGCCGTAGACGAGGTCGAACGCGGTGGCGAGCACCGGGTTGCGGTAGGCGTCGACGAACTGAACTTCATCCTCCGGACCGGCGGCGTGCCCGCGGCGGCAGCGTGCCCAGCGCGAATTGCGACGCAAGGGCGTCGAGCCGTGCGCTGCGCCGGGGCAAGCTCGCCTCGGACGTGTCGCCGCCTCGCCGCCGATGGCAGGGCGTCACGGCGTCACGGCGGAACGGCGTCAGGCGCGACGGTGCGTACCCATGACCCGCGCGGCGCCAAGCGCGAGCAGCGCGCCCAGCATCGCCAGCATGGCCGGCGAGAGCGCAGGAACCGGCACGGTCGCCGGCGCGGCCTCGGCCGCGGGAATCGCAGCCGCCACGGTCGTGGTGATCGGCCACGTCGTGTTGTCGGCGGGACTGCTGTCACCGCCGCCGCTCACCGAGATCGCATTCTCGATCGCGCCCGCCACCGTCGGCGTGACGTTGATCGTCGCTACCGCGATGTCGGCCATCTCGGCACCGATGGACGACTTGCTGGAGCATGTCACGGTCTGCGCCGTTATGCCGCAGGCGAACTGGATGCTGGTCGACACGCTGTTGATCCCGAGCGTCGACGGCAGCACGTCGGTCACGGCCATGGAGCCCTTGCTGGCGCCGGTGCCGATGTTCGAGACCGCCAGCGTGTAGCTGAACGGGGTGCCGACCGTGGCGGCGACCGGCCCCGACACGCTGGGCGTCAGGTTCGGCGTCGCGCCGTGCGAGGCCGCGGCGACGAGCAGCAACGCGAGGGCGCAGAACAGCGCGCGGGCGTAGTACAGCAAGGGGTTGGTCATGGGGGGTCGTCTCAGTCCTGCGCTTGTGCCGCGGCCGCCAGCGCCGTTCGCGCCGCCCGTGCTTCGTGGCTGCGCGGGTCGTGCTTCCCGAGCGAAGCGCCGACGGCACGCTTCAGCTTGCGCACCGCGCCGTCGATCGCCTGGTGCGCGCTGTCGGCGCGTTCCTTCACGATCACCGGTTCCAGGCCGGACAGGCGGGCCTCCAGCGTGCAGTGGATGTCGTCGGCGCAGGACTTCGCCTCGCTGTCGACGTCCGACAGGTGCGCCTCGACGCTCGTGATGCGCTCGCCGAAGCGTCCGAGCGCCGCCGTCACGACGGTCTTCAGGTGTTCGGTCATCAGCTGGCGGCCGTCGGTATTCGGGCCCGAGTGGAGCAGGATTTCCATGATTGCCTTCCGTGTGGCGGGGTTGCGGTCACGGCCGAGCCGTGACTGCTGCGGGTTCGGCGGGCGCGACATCGGCGCCTGCCGGCGTCGGTGCGGACGCCCGGCCGGAGTCCCGCGAATCGGGGGCCGCGCTGCGATGCCTGCGCAGCAGGGTCTCCACCTCTGCGTAGAGCGAGTCCATACCGAACGAAACGTCCTTGATCCGGCCGTTGACGAAAAACGCGGGGGTGGAGCGGATGCCGTTGGCGACTCCGCTCCGCATGTGCTCCCGGATCCGCTGCAGGTAGGGATGGTCATTCATGTCCGCCGCATAGCGCGCCATGTCGAGCCCGACGTGCTCCGCGTAGCCCCGCAGCTGCGGCAGCTTCAGGTGCGCCTGGGTGTCGAAGAGGAGGTCGTGCATCGGCCAGAACCGGCCCTGGGCGCCCGCACTCTCGGCGGCCTCGGCGGCGTGCATCGCGTGGGGGTGCAGCGCCTCCAGCGGGAAGTGCCTGAACACGAACCGGATGTGGCCGTCGAACCGATGCAGCAGCAGGCGAACGGCGGGTGCCGCCCGCCTGCAGGCGGGGCACTCAAAGTCGCCGTACTCGACGATCGTCACCGCGGCGCCGGCGGGGCCGATCGTGTGCTCGACTGCGCTCGCCGCTTCTTCGGGGGCAACGCCGTGGGATGGGTTCATCGGGGACTCCGGGAGGGCAATGCGGGGCGGGCCGGGCGGATTGCGCTCCGTTGCGACTGCGGGTCGGAGCGGCGCCGGTCCTGATGGATTGCACTATCGCGCTGCAGCGCGGGGCGGGTCTGTCTGCTGACGCACAATGGCCGCGTCGTGGCACCCGTCTGCCCGGACCGGGCGGAAAAATCCGCTCCGCGCGCGGCGAACATCAGTACAATCGGACCCTTTTTCGAAGGCACGCCATGTGGTTTCGCAACCTGCAAGTCTTTCGCCTGCCGACGCCCTGGAGCATTGGGCTCGCCGCCCTCGAAACGCAGCTCGCGCGCCATCCGTTTCGCCGCTGCGGCGGCAGCGAAGCGATGTCCCGGGGCTGGGTGGCGCCGCAGCCGGACGGCGCGCTGGCACATCCGCTTGCGGGCCGGTGGCTGGTCGCGCTGCGCACGGAGCAGCGCCTGCTGCCCGCATCGGTGATCAAGGACGAGGTGAAGGAGCGCGCGGCGGCGATCGCCGACCAGCAGGGCTATGCCCCCGGGCGCAAGCAGCTGCGCGACCTGCGCGAAACGGTGAGCGCGGAACTGCTGCCGCGCGCGTTCACCCGCAGCCGGACGACGCACGCCTGGATCGACGCGAAGGCCGGCTGGCTGTGCGTCGACGCGCCCAGTGCCGCCAAGGCCGAGGCGGTGATTGAACTGCTGCGCGAGTCCCTCGACGACCTGCCGCTCTCGATCCTGCACACGGAGGTTTCACCGACCGCAGCGATGTCCGAATGGCTGGCCGGCGGCGAGGCGCCTCCCGGGTTCACGATCGACCGCGACTGCGAATTGAAGTCGTCCGGGGAAGAGAAGGCCGCCGTCCGCTACGTCAGTCATCCGCTGGAAGGCGAGGAGGTGCGCGCGCACCTGGCGGGCGGCAAGCTGCCCACGCGACTGGCGCTGACCTGGGAGGGTCGGGTCTCCTTCGTGCTGACCGAGAAGCTGGAGATCAAGCGCCTGGCGTTCCTCGACATCGTCAAGGGCGAGGTGCAGGGCACGGCCGAGGAGGCCGGCGAGCAGTTCGACGCCGACTTCGCGCTGATGACCGGTGAGCTTTCGCGCTTCCTGCCCCGGCTGGTGGACGCGCTGGGCGGGGAGAAGGCCGGCGGCTGACGTCTCTGCCGCGCCGGAACCTGCTCCGCCGGCAGGGAGCGCTGCCGTGGCCGGTGCCTCGCGTACCCAAGGGAAACCCTGGCAGCTTCGCCGGGGACCCACAGCGAACGGCGATGCGCGCGGCCGTCGGTTGCCAGTCCTATACAGCCGCCTCGGGTGGGCGACGCGTCTCGACGTTCACGTCGATGCGATGCGACTGGCCGTCGCCGGCGAGCATTGCGACATTGTCCGCCTGCTGCGTGCCGTCGACCGTGACGGTCACCGAGTCGGGCGCCGCATCGCCGTCCACCCGTATCCGCCGCACCGCAATGTCGTACCACGCATCGAGAAAGCGGTAGCGCAGGCTGAACGATTCCCAATGCGGCGGCATGCATGGCGCGATGCGCAGGCGATCCGCCTCGAGGGTGAGACCCAGCACCGATTCGGTGATCAGCCGGTACATCCAGCCGGCCGAGCCGGTGTACCACGTCCAGCCGCCGCGGCCCGCATGCGGCGCGCGCGCATAGATGTCGGCGGCGACCGCATAGGGCTCCACCTTGTAGGTCGCGACGGCCTCCGGCGTCCGCGCGTGGTTCGCCGGGTTGATCATCGCGGTCAGCTCCCAGGCGCGCGTGTTGTCGCCCAGTGCCGCGAACGCCATTGCCGCCCACACCGCGGCATGGGTGTACTGGCCACCGTTCTCCCGGACGCCCGGAACGTACCCGCGGATGTAGCCGGGATCGAGGCCGGAGTTGTCGAACGGCGGATCGAGCAGTTGCACCAGCCCCGTGTCGGCGTGCACCAGCCGCGCATGCAGGGCCGCCATGGCCTGGCGCGACCGCGGGCCGTCGGCGCTGCCGGACAGCACCGACCAGCTCTGCGCCACCGAGTCGATGCTGCATTCGGCGTTGCTGCTGGAACCCAGCGGCGTGCCGTCGTCGAACCAGGCGCGGCGGTACCAGTCGCCGTCCCACGCGCTCGCCTCGATGTGCCGCGCGAGCTGTCGCGCGGATTCCTCGCACCGGTCGGCGAACGCCGGGTCGTCGCGGCGGCGCGCCAGCGGCGCGAACTCGCGCAGCACGTGGCAGAGGAAGAACGCGAGCCACACGCTCTCGCCCTTGCCTCCGATTCCCACGAGGTTCATCCCGTCGTTCCAGTCGCCGGAGCCCATCAGCGGCAGGCCCTGCGCACCGAAGCGCAGTCCGTGGAGGATCGCGCGGCGGCAGTGTTCGTAGACGCTCGCGCTGTCGTCGGACCGCGCGGGCAGGTCGTAGTACGAGTCCTCGCCCGCATTGACCGGCCGTCCCTCGAGCGACGCCGCCGCCTCGTCGAGGACCGAGTGGTCGCCGGTCGAGCGCACGTAGCGGCACGTCGCCAGCGGCAGCCAGAGATAGTCGTCGGAGCAGTGCGTGCGCACCCCGCGTCCGGAGGGCGGATGCCACCAGTGCTGGACGTCGCCCTCGATGAACTGGCGGCCGGCGCAGCGGACGATGTGCGCCCGGACGAGGCCGGGCTCGCAGTGGACCAGCGCCATCGCGTCCTGCAGCTGGTCGCGGAAGCCGAACGCCCCCCCCGACTGGTAGTAGCCGCTGCGTCCCCACATGCGGCAGGCGAGGGTCTGGTAGACGAGCCAGCCATTGGCCAGCACGTTGAGCGCCGGGTCCGGCGTCGCGACCTGCACCGCGGACAGCGTGTGGGTCCAGTAGCCGACGACCGCCTGGAGCGCCGCGCTGGTGGCGATGGCGCCGCGGAAGCGTTGCGCCAGCATGCCCGCTGCCGCGGCGTCGCGACCGGCGCCCAGCCGGAAGACGATGCCCCGCTCCTGCCCGTCCAGGAGTTCGAGCGGCACCTGGATCGCGGCGCAGGGGTCGAGCGCGGCGCCGGTGCGGCCGGAGAGACACCGGCTGCGCAGCGCGGCCGGATTGCGCAGCGTGCCGTTGCGGCCGAGGAACTCGGTGCGGTCGCCAGTGACCGAGCGCACCGTGTCGTCGACGTCGAAGAACGCGATGTGGTCGGCGAAGTCGCCGTTGAACGGATTGCGCGCGAATACCGCGCCCGTGCGGGCATCGATCTCGGTCGTCACGTGCATCGCCGACTTTGCCCGCAGGTCGCCCAGCACCCACTCGACGTAGCCGGTCACGGAGAGGCGCCGCGCGCGGCCGGAATGGTTGCTCACCTGCAGCGAGAAGAACTTGACCGGCGCATCGAGCGCGCAAAAGAGCGTCAGCTCGGTATGGATGCCGTCCTCCGTCCGCTCGAACACGCTGTAGCCGAAGCCGTGGCGCGCGCGCTGTGGCGCGGCGCCGCCGCAGACGAGCGACGTCGGCGACCAGAAGTGACCCGTCTCCTCGTCACGCACGTACATCGCTTCGCCGCTCGACTCGCCGACCGAATCGTTGTGCCATGGGGTGAGGCGGAACATCTGGGCGTTGCCGCTCCATGTGTAGCCCAGGCCGCTCTCCGATACGACGGTGCCGAACTGGGCGTTCGCAAGCACATTCGCCCACGGCACCGGCGTCGGCTCGCCGGCCGGCGGCGCGATCACGTATTCGCGTCCGTCGGCGGCGAAACCGCCCGTGCCGTTGAACAGCGTGAGTCCGGT
Organism: Bordetella parapertussis; assembly: GCA_943331295.2. Taxonomy (GTDB): domain Bacteria; phylum Pseudomonadota; class Gammaproteobacteria; order Burkholderiales; family Casimicrobiaceae; genus CAIWHR01. The sequence goes on from CALQLA020000018.1 coordinate 42,381, forward strand.
TGCGGCGGGTCCGGGGGGCGCCTCGGCCTTCGGCCGGTACGTCCGCGTCGGCACGAACTGCGGCATTCGCGCCGCGACCGGCACCCGCCGGTCGAGCTGCTCCGACAGGGTCCCGAGGCGGTCGGCGATGATCGCGCGGGCGACCGACTGGAACAGGATGCGGTCCTCGGGCGAGATCTGCTCCGCCTGCCGGACGAAGATGCCCCCGGGCCGGTCGACGACCTGCGATTCGACGCCGGCGGCGATCAGCCCGACGATCTGCTCCTGCAGCTTCTGCCGGTAGCCGTTGTGCTCTTCGTTCCAGATCACGAGGTCCACGACCAGGCCCTTGAGGCGCCAGTACGCGTGCGCCTGCACCAGCTGGCGCACGATCTCGATGTTGGCGGCGTCCCCGATCTGCAGCAGGACGATCGGCAGGTCGCCGGAGATCGCGTAGCCCCACAGGCCGGATTGGCCGCGGCGGTTCCGGACGAGGACGCTGGCCGGCGCGCGCAGCGAGGCGTTGGCGTAGATCACGGCGCCGGCGAGCTGTCCGTAGAGCTGCGAGTCCGCCTCGGTGGCGTTGAGCTGCCGGAGCACCACCTGGCTGTGCGTCCACGTGAGTTCGAAGACGCGATCGGCGAGCCGCGGATCCTGGTACTTGTCGACGAGTACCAGCACCGCCTCGCGGGTTTCGGCCATTCCCGACACCATGTCGACGGTGGCTGTGGCGCCGGGCGCGATCACCAGGCGATGGCGGATCGCCGCGATCGGGTCGAGCACCGCGCCCTGCGTGCCCGACAGCGGGCCGGGGACCGTCATGGCGGCCGGGGCCGCGACGGAGCCGCCGCGACCGATGAAGCGCATCCGGTCGGTCTCGAACGAGATGCCGGGCGCGTGGGCGCCGTGCACCGTGAGCACGTGGAACATCCACGGCACCTGCTCGGCATGCGAGCGCGGGCGGCGGGTGCAGACGATCGCGCGCCGGGCCTCGAGCAGCTCCGTCTGCACGAAGAGATTGCTGAACGCCGGATGCAGCGCATCGGCGGCGGCAGGCGCCAGCACGATCTCGGCATAGCTCGTGATCTCGATCGTCCGCGCCGCGCGCGACCGGTTGGTCACGCGGACCCGGCGGACCTCGATGTCGTCCTCGGGCGAGACCACGATCTCCGTGTGCGTGTCGAAATCGGCGTCGCGGCGGCGGAATTCCGCGCGCCCCTCGGAGAAGATCGCCTCGTAGTGGTCGGGCTGCGTCAGCGTGGGCTGGAATGCGGTCGACCAGTATTTCCCGCTCGCGGGCTCGCGCAGATAGCAGAACGTGCCCCAGTTGTCGGATGTCGCGTCCTCGCGCCACCGGGTCATTGCGAGGTCCTTCCAGCGGCTGCTCCCGCCGCCGGCATGCGTCACCATCACGTGGTAGCGGCCGTTCGACAGCAGCTGGACCTCCGGCAGCGCGGTATCCGGCGTCTTGAACGTGCGCACCGGCATCTCGGGGCCTGTGCCGATGACGCGCGCCCCGGAGACGTCGGCAGCCAGCGGATGGAACCACGTGGCGCGCGGGATGCGCTCCTGCAGGAGCAGCAGCGTCGCCTGCAGCTGGGGTTCGGCTTCGAAGCGCTTCTGCATCGGGCGGCCGAGCAGCGCGTACGCCAGCGCGAGCAGGCTCATCGACTGGTGATGGGCCATGTACGAGCGCACCACGGCGCTGGTTTCGCCGCGCCGCTGGCGCGACGGCGTGTAGTCGATGGCCTCGTGCAGTCCCAGCCGGCCGGCCAGGCCGGCGCCAGCGAGGCGCTTCAGGTTGTGGCAGGCCGCCTCGGGGGCGACCATCAGCGCCAGTGCCGACGCGTACGGCGCCACGACGAGGTCCTCCCCCAGCCCGCGCTTCAGGCCCAGTCCGGGAACCCCGAATGCGCGGTACTGGTAGTTGAGGTTGACGTCGGTCGTGTTGTAGCCGCTCTCGGACATCCCCCACGGCACGCGGCGCTGGCGTCCGTAGTCGATCTGTCGCGCCACGGCGGACCGGTACGTCTGGTCGAGCAGCGTGTTCGGGTACGTCGGCATCACGAGGAGCGGCATCAGGTACTCGAACATCGAGCCGCTCCACGACAGCAGGACCGGCTCGCCGCCGGCCGACGTGAGCAGCCGCCCGAGGGCGAACCAGCTTTCCTGCGGCAGCTTTCCCTGCGCGATCGCGACGAAGTTGCACAATCGCGCTTCCGAGGCGAGGAGGTCGTAGTACGCCGTGTCGCACCGCTTGTCGCTGATGTTGCAGCCGATCACGAGCTGCCGGCGCACCTTGTCGTACAGGAAGTCGTAGTCGAGCGTGGTGTAGGCGGTCGCGTGCAGCGCGAGCGCTTCGAGCGCCGCCATTCTTGCGGCGGCCCCCTCCGCGCCGGCCGCGACGAGGGCCGCGAGAGGGTCGGCCGCCTCGCCCGCGCCGCCTGCGACGGTGTCGTCGGGCGCCGCCGGGCGGGGCGGAAGAGCGGCGGCCAGCTCGCGCAGCGACGGAATGCCGCGGGCGCCGGGCAGCGTGGCAGCCACGTCGGCCTGGAGCCGCAGCGCGAGCCAAGGCGCGAGCAGCAGCAGCTCGTCGCGCCACTCGTCGCACTGCCGGGCGAGCGCCACGGCCCAGAAGCCCGCGTCGTCGGCGGTTCCGGGATGCGCGGCGGCAACGGCCGCGGCAACGCCTCCGGCGCGGACGGCGAGCCGCTCCGCGTGGGTCCACGCCTCGGCGAGCCCGGCAGGCGCGCCCGCCGGCGAGGCCGCCAGCAGGAGCGCGGACTCGAACTGCGCCATCACCGTCGCCATCGCCGCTGCCGGCGGATCCTTCGCGAGCGCCTCGGCCAGCACCCGGAACGTGTCGGCGAGACCGGCCCGCCACTCCGGATTGAGAACCGGCGCATCGATCAGCGCCAGCAGGCCCGGACGCAGCGTCAGCAGGTGGCCGACGAGGTTGCCGCTGTCCACGGTCGACACGTAGTGCGGCGCAAGCGGCCGGCACGTTCCGGTGTCGTACCAGTTGTAGAAGTGCCCGCGATAGCGCTCGAGCGAGTCCATCGTGCGCAATGCGTTCTCGGTGCGCGCGACGACCGTGCCGGTCGAGCAGTAGCCGAAGTCGTGCGCCGCCAGGTTTGCCAGCAGCGCCATGCCCATGTTGGTCGGCGAGGTCCGGTGTGCCACGCGGAAGGCCGGATGCTCCTGCATGTTGTCCGGCGGCAGCCAGTTGTCGTCGGGCCCGACGTAAGTCTCGAAATAGGCCCAGGTCCGGCGCGCGAGTTCACGCAGGAAGCGGACCTGGCCAGCGCTGATGCCTTCGTCCTGCCGGGGGATCGGTCGGCTGATCCACCATGCGATGGCGGGCGACGCCGCCCAGAGCAGCAGCACCGGCGTCGCGATCGCCAGCGCCATCGCGTCGACGAGGCAAAGGCCGGTCCACGCGATGCCCGCGATCGCCGGCGCCACCCACATCGCGCGATAGGCGGCCGACAGGCTCGCGTGGTCGCCGTGCTCCATGGCGCGATCGACCTCGCTCGACGGATTCCACTCCAGCAGCCGGCGGCGGGTGACGACAAGCCGGCCGACGGTGCGCAGGATCGCATCGAGGCAGTAGAAGGTCTCGTACGGCAGGAAGGCGAGCGCCAGCAGCGCCTGGCCGGCGCACCGCCGCGCGCCGCGCAGCACGGCGACGAGGTGCAGCTTGAGCGGGACCTCGGCCGGAACGTCGACCAGGTCGGCGAGCGTCGCGATGATGGCGGGAATGAGCAGGGTGCCGATGACGATCGCGGTCCAGAAGCTGCCGGGCCGGAAGACCGTCCATCCGAGCAGCAGCAGCGACGTGTATGCAACGGGGACGAGGCTGCGGCGCAGGTTGTCGAACAGCTTCCACTGCGACAGCATCGACAGCGGATTGAGCTCGCCGCGGCCGGCTTCTCCCTGCACCCGCCGCCCGAGCCAACCGGCCAGCTGCCAGTCACCGCGGATCCAGCGCCGCCGGCGAGCCACGTCGGCGCTGTAGCGCGCCGGGATCTCCTCGTAGAGATGGGCGTCGGAAAGGAGGCCGGCGCGGGCGTAGCAGCCTTCGAGCAGGTCGTGGCTGAGGATGCGGTTGGCCGGAAAGCGGCCTTTCAGAACGCGCTCGACCGCGTCGACGTCGTAGATGCCCTTGCCGATGAACGAGCCCTCGCCGAACACGTCCTGGTACACGTCGGAAACCGTGCGCGTGTACGGGTCGATGCCGGTGTCGCCGCCGTACAGTCGCGCGTACAGCGAGCGGTTGGTGCCGGGCAGGCTCACGGAAACGCGCGGTTGCAATATGCCGTAGCCCGATGTGACCACTTCCCGGCTTGTGTTGCGGCCGGGCTCGTCGAAACGGGGGGTGTTGAGCGGATGGGCCATCGCGCCGACGAACTGCCGTGCCGCGTCGCGCGGCAACGCGGTGTCCGTGTCCAGCGTGATGACGTACTTGACCTCCCCGAGGACCGCCGTGGCCCCGACGATCAGGGAAAAGTCGTCGTGGGGGCCGTTGCGCAGCAGCGAGTTCAGCTCCGAGAGCTTGCCCCGCTTGCGCTCGAAGCCCATCCACAGGCCCGCATCCGCATTCCAGCGCCGGCGGCGGTGGAAGAGATAGAACACGCTGCCGTCGCCGGGGCCGCCTTCGGTGCTGTCGGACGGCGCGTACTTGAGGTTGAGTTCCGCGATCCGCGCCTCGGCGAGGCGCAGCATCGGCGCATCCTCGGGCAGCGTCTCCTGCGGCGCGTCGCTGAAGTCGGTCAGCAGGCCGAAGTGCAGCTGCGGATCGCGATTCGCGAGGAAGCGGACTTCGAGCGCGTCGATCAGGGCATCGACGTTGTGCGTGCTGGTGAGCATCGTCGGGATCACCACCAGCGTGCGCAGCGGCGCCGGAATTCCCCGGGCGAAATCCATTCTCGGCAGCGAGCGCGGCGGCACCAGCAGCGCGGCGATCCAGTTGACGAGCGTCACCGCCGCCTGGCTCGATACGAGCAGCATCAGCGCGAGGCTCGCCACGACGACGGCGGCGGAGGTCCCGCCGTGAAGGGCGTGCGCCGCGAGGCCCGCGGTGACGAGGCCGGTGATGGCGCCGATTCCGCCCAGGTAGATGGCCAGCGGAAACCGCCTTGCGGCGTTCGCCAGCAACGCGAAGGGCGTCGCGTTGACCCCGGCGGCGGACTCGAGCCCCGGCAGGCCGTTCCCGATCAGGTGGAAGCCGACGTGCGCGGCACGGTCGTCGTTGCCGCCCGCGTCGGCGCTCGCCTGCGCAAGCCGGATCGCGGCCCCGGCGACGTCGGTCTCCGCCTTGCCGCTCTCCTTGGCGATGCGCTCAACGGCGTGCCGGTAGCAGTCGCGGGTACCGAAATCCATCGCGCTGTAGACGCCCTCGGGGTCCTGCCTCAGGATCGCCTCGACGGCGCTCCGCTTCTCGACGAATTCGCGCCACTCGATCGCGTTGAGCGAACGGAGGCTGGCGATGCTGTTGCTGACCGAGACCTGCGCCGCCGCCTGCTGCTGGTTCTCGGCCTGCACCAGCTGCTCGATCGTCTGGTGCGTGTCGGCGAGCTGCTGCTCGATCCACGTCAGCGCGAGGGCAAGCGCCGCGCTCTGCCCCTGCAGTCGGCGCGCGAGCTCGGCCACGAACGAACTGCGCATCGGCGGCACCGACCGGGCCATGTCGGCAATGACGAGGATCAGGCACTTCGGGTCGCGCTCGGCCGTCTCCATCATCCGGTCGGCCCATTCATTGGCGACGTCGCGGTCGGCGCGGCCGGACGTGACGCGCACGGCCACGCGGCGAAGGTTCTCGATCAGCGCGAGGCGCAGCATGATCGGGATGGCCCACAGCTCCCCGAGCTTCAGTACCGTAACGGTCTGGTAGGCGGCCACGAACCGGTTGAGGGTGTCGGCGTCGATGCGACCGTCGCCGTGGGAGATGGTTTCCAGCGCGATGTCGTAGACGCGCGGCAGCCCGGCGGACGGGCCGAGGGCCAGACGCGGCAACTCCCGGCTGTAGCCTCGCGGCAGGTGTCGCTTCGCCGTGGCGATCTGTTCTTCGACCAGGTGGAAGTTGTCGAGCAGCCACTCGCCGGCCGGGCTGATGCGGTGGTTCGCCGAGACCGCAGCCGTCAACTGCCGGCACGATTCGGTGAGGATGGCCTCGTTGGCGGCCAGCCGGGGCAGCAATTGGTCGCGGACCTTGTGCGTGGTCAGCCGGTGCGCTGCTGCGAGTGTCCTGCCGTAGCGCTCCATCTGGTCGGCGCTCAGCAGGTCCGCGCGGAGCGGCGGGTCCATATCGGAGGGCCGCGCCGTCAGGAACCGCGCGCGAAAGGTCGCCCGGAGGAGGTCCAGCCGCTGGAAGCCGTAAGTCAGGAACGTCATTGATGCCTCAGCGTCACGGAGTGCGCGGTTGAGGTGATGTTGCGCTGCAGCGTGACCGACGGTCTGTTCGACAGCGTACGGAGCCCCTGCGGCCCGGGCATCGGCCTACGGTGCCCGTTTGCTGCGCCGTGATACGTGCGCTGCCATACAGACCCACATGCTTGGCTGGCGACGGGAGGACGTCACCGAATCCGCCAGCGAACTGAAGCGGCGCGGCCCGATCACCTGCGTGCGGGGAAAGATCGCGATCCTCGACGCGCGCGGGCTGAAGGCCGCGTCCGGCTCCTGCTGCCAGATCGTGAAGACGGTGTACGACCGCGCGCAGGCGCCATCCCGCTGACCGGCCGTGTCGTCCGCTGCCGGTACGACGCGTCGAACTGCAGGCGGCGCGAGAGCAACCGTCATTTCATCGCGGCCGCGCATGGCTTATGCTTTGGATTCCCGGCCTTGCACCGAGGGCGGCTGCGCGGACACGAGGGGATCATTCTGGAAGCCATTGCGATGCTGGGGTCCGGCCCGGCGCCAACGGCGCGTCACCGATGACGGCGGGCGATCCACGCTCGCATCGCACCGGCAGCGTGCTGGTGGCGATCCAGTTCGTACTGATCGCGGTGCTGGTCGCGATCGGGGGCCCCGCGTTCCTGGCACGCCAGGCGCCGGCGGGTGCATGGGGGCTGGCGGCAGCGGGTATCGGCATCTTCCTGTGGGCGCTCTGGAGCAACCGGCCCGGCAACTTCAACATCCACCCGGCGCCCCGCGCGGGGGGCGCGCTGGTGGAGCGCGGGCCCTATCGCTGGGTCCGCCATCCGATGTACACGGCGGTCATCGCGTGCGGCCTCGCCTTCGCCTGGGCCGGTGCGTCGCTATGGGGTTGGCTCGGCGTCGCAGCGCTCGTCGCCGTGCTCGCCGCCAAGGCGCGGTTGGAGGAACGCTGGATGCTGCTCGCGCATCCGGAGTACGCAGCGTACCGAACCCGTACCGGGCGCTTCCTGCCCGGGCTGCTCTGACGGCCGCGCTGCCGTCGGGAAGTCCGGGCGCCGCCGGGGGCCGAAGCCGCGTGATTTCTTGACGCTGGACAATTCCCGGGCAGCCCCGGTGTGCCAGAATGCCCGCGACCACAATGTCCAACTCGCAACCCCGCCTTGCCGTGCCTGCGCTCGTTTCCCGGGTGCCTTATGTCTCGCTGGTCGCGATCGTTGCGATTCTCGTGCTGACGCTGGCGACGTTCGCGATCGTCAACGAGCGCAGGCGCGTGTACGCCGAAGCGCTCGGCGCCGCGACGGGGGCCGCGATGCTGCTCGGCCATGCGGTCACCGAGGTTTTCAGTTCGGTGGACCATACGGTGCAGACGGTCGTCAATCACGTCGAGGCGGATCTGGGCCGAGGCGCGATCGATGCCTCCGGCCTCGAGGCCCTGCTCGTCCAGCAGGCGGGGCTGGTGCCGGAGGTGGAATACGTGCGCGTGCTCGACGCGGCCGGCGTCATCCGGTACAGCAGCACGCCGCTGCCGCCGGAACCGGTGAGCCTGGCCGACCGGGATCTCTTCCTGACGCTGCGCGATCGCCCCGTCGCGGGTGCGGTCGTCAGCGGGCCGATCGTCGGCCGGCTGTCGGGGCAGACCGTCATCGTGCTCGCCCGCCGTCTCGTCGGGCCCGGTGGTGAATTTGCCGGCGTTGCCTTCGCGAGCACGGGCACCAACCGGTTCCAGCAGGTATTCGAGGGCTTCGACAGCGGCCCGGCCGGTGCCGTCGCGCTGCGCACCCTCGACCTGTCGCTGGTGTTCCAGCTTCCGCAAGCCCGGGACGGCACGCGCGACGACGAACAGCAGGCCAGCGTCCGAGCACTGTTCGATGCGCATCCGGAAGGACATTTCACGGCGACGTCGCCGGTCGACGGGATCGAGCGACTGTATGCGTTCCGCAAGCTGGAGCGCTACCCGTTCTACGTGTCCAACGGCCGCGCGATCGACTCGGTGATGCGCGAATGGCGGCGCAACACGTTCGTCACGCTGAACATGGCGCTGCTGATCATCCTGACGACGGCGGTGGCGGCGTGGCGCACCTACCGCGCGTCGCGCCTGCGCGCGGACGCCGAGGGCGCGCTGGCCGAGAGCGAGCAGCGCCTCGCCTACGCGATCGACGCCACGACCGACGGCGTCTGGGACTGGCGGATCGACCAGGGGCGCGCCGTCTGCAGCGCCGCCTATTTCCGCATGCTGGGCTATGCGCCGGGAGACTTCCTCGAGACGCCGGAGAGCCACTGGATTCCGTTGCTGCATCCCGACGAGCGGGAGCGCGTGCTCGCGTCCGTTCGCGCGGCGCTGGAGTCGCCCGGTCACTACGACGTGGAATTCCGGATGCGGGCCGCCGACGGCAGCTATCGCTGGATCCGGAGCCGCGGCAAGGTCGTCGAGCGCGACGCCCGCGGCCGGCCCACGCGGGCGGTCGGCACCCACACGGACATCACGAAGCGCAAGGAGCTGGAGCTGGCCCTCACCGCCGCGAACCTGGAGCAGCGCGCGATCGTCGACGCGGCGACCCTCGGCATCATGCTGCTCATGGATCGACGCGTGGTCCGCTGCAACCGGCGCGGCGAGGAACTCCTGGGCTACGGGCCGGGCGAGCTCGACGGGCAATCCACCCGCCTGTGGCATCCCGGCGACGAGTCGTACCGCGACGGTGCCGACGACGACTACGCGCGCATCCGGGCGGGGGAGATCGTGCGTCGCGAACGCGAACTGGTCCGCAAGGACGGGACCAGGATCTGGGTCCGCGGCATACGGTGCGCGATCGAACCGGGCGAACTGGCGAAGGGCGTACTGTGCATCCTCGAGGACATCACCGCCGAGCGCGAGGCGCGGGAGACGCTGCGGGCGGCGATGGAGTCGGCCGAGGCCGCCACGCGGGCGAAGTCCGATTTCCTCGCCAACATGAGCCACGAGATCCGCACGCCGATGAACGCGATCATCGGCATGACGCACCTCGCGCTGAAGACGGAGCTCACCCCCCGGCAGCGCGATTACCTGAAGAAGATCCACGGCGCCAGCCAGCATCTGCTGAGCATCGTCAACGACATCCTGGACCTGGCGCGGGTGGAGTCCGGCAATCTCACCATCGAGCAGGTCGATTTCAACCTCGAACGCGTGATCGAGCGCGTCGCCGGGCAGTTCACCGACCAAGTGTCCGCGAAGGGACTCGACCTCGTCGTCGACGTTTCCCCCGACGTGCCGCACTGGCTGGTCGGCGACCCGATGCGGGTGGAGCAGATCCTGCTCAACTACCTGTCGAACGCCGTGAAGTTCACCTATCGCGGCGAGCTCCGCATCCTGGCGTCCGTGGACGCGCGCACCGATGTCGACGCGATCGTCCGCCTCGCGGTCCGCGACACGGGCATCGGCCTCTCGGTCGAACAGGCGGACAAGCTGTTCCGGGAGTTCCAGCAGGGCGACAGTTCCATCACCCGCCCCTACGGCGGCACGGGGCTGGGCCTCGTCATCGCCAAGCGCCTCGCCGCGCGGATGGGCGGCGACGTCGGGGTCGAAAGCGAGCCGGGAAAGGGCAGCACATTCTGGGTGACGCTTCGCCTTGGCGTCGGCCGCGACACCACCCGGTACCTGCTGCCGCGGCCCGACCTGCGCGGATGCCGGGTGCTGGTCGCCGACGGCAGCGCATCGGCGCGGGCCGTCTTGTGCGAGATGCTCGCCGGCATGACATTCAAGGTCGACGAGGCCGGGTCGGGCGCCGCTGCGACGGAGTTCGTGCGCCGCGCAGCCGGTCGCGGGAACCCCTATGCGATCGTGTACGTCGACTGGAAGCTGCCGGACATGAGCGGCATCGAGGCGGGCCGGAAGATCCGCGGGCTCGACATCACGCCCCCGCCGCACGTCGTGCTGGTCGCCGCCTGCAGCGAGGGCGACCTGCCGGCGGATGCGCTGGCGACCGGCATCGACATGGTCCTGAGCAAGCCGGTTCTGCCGTCACACCTGTTCGACACGGCAATGGGGCTCCTCGGCGGCAATCGGCAGGACGCCCGTGCATCGGGCGGACCGGAGACCGCGGAGCACCCGCTGTTGGCGCGAATCCGCGGCGCCCGGATCCTGCTCGTCGAGGACAACGAGCTCAACCAGGAAGTGGCCCTGGCGCTGCTCGCAGACGCGGGATTCGCGGTCGAGGTTGCCGGGAACGGCGCTGTCGCCCTGGACAAGGTCCGCGGGGCGGCCTTCGACCTCGTGCTGATGGACCTGCAGATGCCGGTCATGGACGGACTCGAGGCGACGGCGGCGATCCGCGCGTTGCCGGGGGCCGCGGCATTGCCGATCGTGGCGATGACGGCGAACGTGATGGCGAGCGAACGCGACCGCTGCCGGGCCGTCGGCATGAACGATTTCGTCGCAAAGCCGATCGACCCGCGCGAACTGTGGGCGGTGCTGAACCGCTGGATCGAGACGCCGGTCGCGGTTGCGGACGGCGCACTGCCCCCGCAGGTGGTACCCCAGGCGCCAAGCGCTTCTGCGGCCGTCGTGCTGCCGGACGCCGTGCCGGGGATCAACCTCGCCGGCGGCCTGCACAGCGTTTTCGGGAATGCCGCCCTCTACGTCTCGCTGCTGCACAAGTTCGCCGGCGGGTATCGCGGCGCGGCGGCGGACATCCGTGCCTCGCTCGCGCGCGCCGACTGGCCTGCTGCCGGACGGCTCGCGCACACGACCAAGGGCCTGGCGGGGACGCTTGGCGCGGCAGAGCTGCAGTCGGCGGCGCGAACGCTCGAGGAAGCGATCGCGCGACGGCAACCCGAGGCAGCGCTTGCGGCGGGCGTCGCCGCATTCGAAACGGCGCTCGGTCGCGTCGTCGAGGGAATCGATGCAGCGCTTCCTTCGGCTCCGGCGGTCGCGCCGGCATCCGCCGTGGATTGGGTGCGCGTTCGCGCCGTCGTCGACGACCTCGTCGCGTTGCTCGACGCGGACGACATGCGTGCCGTCGGACTGTTCGAGGCCAACGCCTCCCTGTTGTACGGCGCGATTCCGGCGGTGGCGCCGGCCATCGCTGCAGCACTCAGGGATTTCGATTTCGCCGCGGCGCGCGACAGGCTCGCCGCCGCGCGCGCGGTCGCCGGCAACTAGCGTCGGCCCGCGGCGGAGCCGCCCGCCGGGCGCGGGCTACGCCGGCGCGACGGCTGGCGGTAGTGCCGGCGCCGTCGGCACGGGATTCGCGCGTTCGCGCACGATCGCCTCGAACGCCGCGCGCCGGGCGACGAACGCGTCGACGATGTCCGGGTCGAAATGGGTGCCGCGGCCTTCGACGATGATCGCGACGGCAGCATCCAGAGTGAACGCCGTCTTGTAGTTCCGGCGCGTGACCAGCGCGTCGAACACGTCCGCCAGCGCCATCAGGCGCGCGCTGACGGGAATGGCGTCGCCGGCGAGGCAGTCGGGATAGCCGTTGCCGTCCCATTTCTCGTGGTGCCAGTGCGCGATCTCCTTGGCCGTACGGAGGAATTCGATCGGCTGCCCCGTCGAGTGCTCGGCGGTCTCTATGGCGTCGCTGCCGAGCTTCGCGTGCGTCTTCATCACCGTCCACTCCTCCGGGGTGAGCTTGCCCGGCTTCAGCAGGATGTGATCGGGGATGCCCACCTTGCCGATGTCGTGCATCGGCGCCGACTTCACGAGCATAGCGATGAACCGCGGCGTCAGCACGGCGGAGAAGCGGGGATTCGGCCGCAGTTCCTCGGCCAGCACCCGCATGTATTCCTGGGTTCGCTTCAGGTGGTTCCCGGTGTCGGGATCGCGCACCTCGGCCAGCGCCGCCAGGGCGAGGATGCTCGCGTCCTGGATGCGGGCGTTCTCCTCCATCCGGCGCGTGACCTCCCCCTCGAGGAACGCATTCTGGTTCCTGAGCCAGTCGCGCGCGTGCTTCAGTTCGAGTTGCGTGTGCACGCGCGCCCGCACGATGGCGGGCTGGATCGGCTTGGTGATGTAGTCGACGGCGCCCAGCGACAGGCCGCGTTGCTCGTCGCCGACGGAGTCCATCGCCGTCACGAAGATGACCGGGATGTCGCGGGTCGACGCGTCCGCGCGCAGCTGCTCCAGCACCGCGTAGCCGTCCATCTCCGGCATCATGATGTCGAGCAGGATGAGGTCGGGCCGCGGCTCGCTCGCCGCGGCGCGCAGCGCGCGGACGCCCGAGTTGGCCACGCGCACCCGGTACTCGGGCTGCAGGACCTCGCCGAGGATCGTCAGATTCTCCGGCGTGTCGTCGACGACGAGTACGGTGAACGGCGTCACGATGCTCCGTAGCCCCCTGGCGTGCGCGATCGATCCTGTGATCATAGCAGACGCAACGGCGCGGGCGGGCGCCGGTCGCGACCCGTCAGAAGGCGTAGAAATAGCCGAGATACGTCGACACGCGATTCGTCTCCGCGGCGTTGCGCGTCCCCTTGCCGGCCGAAAACAGCAACTGGCTGTGCTCGTCGAGCACGTAGTAGCCGCCGGCGTTGAAACCGGTGCTGGCCGACTGGCCATCTGTCTGGGCCGAGGTGCGGAAGACCTCGGCGCCGAGGATCCATCGGGGCGAAAACTGGTACTGCACCTGCCCGCCGACGAACGTGTAGTCGCGGTTGCCGGCGCCGCCCGTGATCGCGTAGCCGGCACCGAAGTTGGCCTGCAGGTGGCCCCAGTTCTTCTGGACCGCGAAGCCGAGGAGCCCGGCCGGACTGCCGAGGCCGAGGCCGCGGTCGGCGTTGCCGGTCGCGAAATCGAACTGCGCATCCAGCGCGACCATCGGCGCCGATTCGGTTTCGTCGAGGATGCGGAATTTCGCGCTGATCTCGGTGGCCCCGATGCCGCGTCGCGTGCTCCCGCCGGACGGCGTGCTGAACGCGGCCTGCACCGCCAGGTCGAACTCGACGCCGTCGAATGCGCCGTAGTGCACCTCGAGGCCGGGCAGCGTGCCGGCGCGGCCGTCGGCGGCGAGCGTCTGCGTGTAGTATCCGACCAGCTCGACCTTGTCCCGTCCGACGACGACGGGGTCGAAGGTCCGGAACGGCGGGCCGGCCACGGCACTCGCGGGGACGCACAGGGCGAGCAGCAGCGTCAGCGGCAGGAGGCGTGGTCGCGTCGTCGTCAGGTCGTGTGTCATGGCGGGTAGGATTCTATCTCGAGAGGGGGAGCGGTGTTTGGATTCGCCATTCGCACGGGCATGGCGCTGCTCGCGGCGGCGCTCGTCGCCGGCTGCGCTTCGGCGCCGCCGGTTCCGCCGGCAGCGGCGGCGCGCGCCGAACTCGCGCCGTCCGGCACGCTGCGCGCCGCCATCAATTTCGGCAATCCGATCCTCGCCACGCGCGACCCCGCGACCGGCGATCCCCGCGGCGTGTCGGTCGACCTCGCGCGCGAGCTCGGCCGCCGCCTCGGCGTGCCGGTGGAACTCGTGCTGTACCCGGCCGCCGGCAAGGTGACCGACGGATTGAAGTCCAGCGCGTGGGACGTCGCGTTCGTCGCCATCGATCCGGCGCGCGCCGCCGACATGGACTTCACCGCGCCGTACGTGATCATCGAGGGCGCCTACCTGGTGCCGCAGGCGTCGCCGATCCAGGCCAACGCCGAAGTGGACCGCGACGGCGTGCGCGTCGTCGTGGGCGCCGGGAGTGCCTACGACCTCTGGCTCTCGCGCGAGCTGAAGCACGCGCGGCTCGTCCGCGCGCCGACGTCGCCGTCGGTCGTCGACACGATGGTCGCGCAGGGGGTCGAGGTCGCCGCCGGGGTCAGGCAGCAGCTCGAGGCCGACGCCAGGCGGATCGCCGGCGTGCGCCTGCTTCCCGGCCGGTTCATGGTGATCGAGCAGGCGATGGCGACGCCGAAGGATCGACCCGCCGGCATGCGCTACCTCGCGGCCTTCGTCGAGGCGATGAAGGCCTCGGGCTTCGTCGCCGACGCCCTGGCGCGGCACGCGATCGAAGGCGCGGCCATCGCGCCGCCGGCGGCACGCCGGTAGTGCTTCCCGATCACGCCGGCGACCTGGTTGCGGGAAGCCGGGAGCGTGCCGCGCGCGGCCCGGCGCCCCGGTTGCCGCGTCGCGCCGGCGGCGCGCATATCGGCGGCATATTGCTCGCATATCAATTCGGTATTTCCGCCTGCCGCGCCCAGTGCGTAGACTCGCGGCATCCGGGAAACGCAGGGCTGCCGGGGCATGCGCACCGGAATGAAGCGGGGACACCATGATCGTCGAGGAGCGCATCTACGACCTGCAGCCGTTCGCCCCTTGGCCGGCCGCCAGGCGCGGGTTGATGGCGGAGACGTCGCGCCCGGCGGGCGGCGCACGATGAGCGCAAGGCTCGAGCCGCTTCTCACGGGCCTGTCGTTTCCCGAGGGCCCGCGCTGGCACGATGGCGCGCTGTGGTTCTCCGACTTCTACTTCCATACGGTCTCGAGCGTCGACAGCGCCGGCGTGACGCGCGTGCGGGCGCGGGTGCCGCAGCGGCCGTCGGGGCTGGGATTCCTGCCCGATGGCGCACTGCTCGTCGTGTCGATGCTCGACCGGCGCGTCCTCGTCGCCCGCGATGGCGAAACCCGCTTGCATGCGGACCTCGCGGCCCACGCCGGGGGGCCGTGCAACGACATGGTGGTCGACCGCGAGGGCCGCGCGTATGTCGGCAACTTCGGCTACGACAAGAACAACGGCGCGCCGTTCGCGACGACACGGCTCCTGCGCATCGATCCCGACGGCCGGGTGACCCGCGTCGGGACGGAACTCACGTTCCCCAACGGCATGGTGATCACGCCCGACGGCCGGCAGCTCATCGTCGGCGAAACCTTTGCGCACCGGTTGAGCGCGTTCGACATCGACGCCGACGGCGGCCTGTCGAACCGCCGCACCTTTGCCGCGATCGACGGCTGCGATCCCGACGGCATCGCGCTCGATGCGGAGGGCGCGATCTGGGTCGCGGATCCTGTGGGCAAGCGCGTGCTGCGCGTATTCGAAGGTGGCCGGATCGACCGGGAAATCAGGCTGGAGCCCCGCGGCGCGTACGCGTGCGCTCTGGGCGGCCCCGACCGCAGGACGCTGTTCGTGCTGACCAACACCGGCAGCGGCCCGGCGATGGCCGACAAGCGCGACGGCCGGATAGAGACGCTCGCGGTCGACGTTCCCGGCGCAGGGTTGCCGTAGCGACCGCGGTCGCGTTGCAGGCCGCGGCGCGGTGATTGCCGCCCGCGATCCGATCCACCCGATCCGAACCAACCGGGGTCGCAGCGGCGCACCCCGCCAACACGAGGAAAATCCATGTCAAGCAGTGCACGACGGGCCCGGATGCGGGCGATACTGGCCGGTCAGCGATGCGTGCTGATGGCGACGATGTTCGACCCGATTTCGTCGCGGATCGCCGATCAGCTTGGCTTCGAGGCGGGACTGATGGGCGGGTCGATCACGTCGTACGCGGTGCTGGGCGCCCCCGACGTGATCGTGCTGACGCTCTCGGAGCTCGCCGAGCAGGTGCACCGCTGCACGCGCGCGTCGGGCGTGCCGCTGCTGGTCGACGGCGACCACGGCTACGGCAACGCGTTGTCCGTGATTCGCACCATCCGCGAGCTCGACCATGCCGGTGCCGCGGGCGCGATGATCGAGGACACGCTGCTGCCGCGCGCGTACGGCCCGTCCAGCGCGGCGCAGATCCTGTCGTTCGACGAGTCGCTGGGCAAGATCCGCGCGGCCGTCGCGGCTCGCGGCGACTCCGACCTCGTCGTGCTGGGGCGCACCAGCGCCGCGTCGATCACCGGCATCGACGACGCGATCGCGCGCTTTCGCGCCTACGAGGCGGCCGGCGTAGACGCCCTGTTCCTGCCGGGCGTGAAAAGCCGCGACGAGCTCGACCGGATCTCGGCGGCGACCACGCTGCCGTTGGTCGTCGGCGGGCCGCCCGACAGCATGGCCGACCCGGCTTATCTCGAAAGCCGCCGCGTCCGCCTCTGGTCGGCCGGCCACCATTCGTTCAACGTCGCGGTGAAGGCGCTCCACGATGCGATGCAGGCGATCCGCGACGGCACGCTGTCGTCGCGGCTTCCGGGCATCGCGCCCAAGGACATGATGGATCGCGTCACCGGCGCGCCGGAAGTCGACCAATGGACGCGGGATTTCCTTGGCGGCTGACGCGAAGGATCGCTACGGCCCGAACGCCAACAGGGAGGAGAGCATGGTCGCCTTGAAGGAATCGCTGCGCGGGGCGTCGAAACGATCGCGCCCGCTGACCCTCGCGCGCATCGTCGGCGCGCTGCTGCTGCCGTTCGCCGCGCTGCTGGCGCTGCCGGCGTCCGCCGAGTATCCGGAGCAGCCGATCAAGCTCGTCCTGCCGTTTCCGCCGGGCGGCGAGACGGACCCGTTCGCTCGCCTCGTCGGCGGTGCGCTGGGCAGGCAGCTCGGGCAGCCCATCGTTATCGAGAACCGGCCCGGCGCCGCGGGCAACATCGCGTTCGAGTCGGTCGCCCGCGCGCCGAAGGACGGCTACACGCTGCTGATGGGATTCTCGGCACCGCTCGTCGTCAATCCGCTGTTGTACAAGAACCTGCCGTTCTCCGTCGACCGTGACTTCGCGCCGATCTCGCTGCTGGCGGAGGGGCAGTTCATGCTGGTCGTCAACGGGGGCCTGCCGGTCAGGTCGGTCGCGGATCTCGTCGATTACGCGCGGGCCAACCCGGGCAAGCTGACGTTCGCGAGCGCCGGGGTGGGCAGCCCGCTGCATCTCGCCGGCGAGCTCTTCATGACGCGTACCGGGGTGAAGATGCTGCATGTGCCCTACAAGGGCGGCGGCGACGCAGCGCGGGCGATCCTGACCGGCGAGGCAAACGTGCTGTTCGGCAGCCCCTCGGGCTCGATCGGCAACGTGCAGGCGGGCAAGGTCCGCGCGCTCGCCGTCACCGGCGCGAAGCGACTGCCGACGATGCCCGACCTGCCGACGATGGAGGAGGCCGGCCTCGCCGGGTTCGTCGTCACCGCGTGGCATTCGCTGCTGGCGCCGTCCGGCACGCCGCAGCCGGTGCTGGACCGGCTGCATCGCGACCTGATGACGGCGCTCGGCTCGGCGGAGGTGCGCGAAGGTGCCGAGAAGCAGGGTCTCGTGATCGTGACCAGCACGCCGGCCGGGCTGCGCGAGCGCATCCGTGCCGAGACCGCGGTGTGGCGGAAGGTGATCGCCGACGCCGACATCAGGACGGAGTGACGCGCGCCATGATCCGCACCCGACCGCTGGCGCCGGCCTTCGGCGTCGAGATCGAAGGCGTCGACCTGTCGCAGGCCCTCGACGACACCGTGTTCGCCGCGATCCGCGAAGCCTGGCTGCGGCACAAGGTGATCCTGCTGCGCGGACAGGTGCTCGAGGAGACCGACATCCTGCGCTTCGGCCGGCGCTTCGGCGAGCTCGAGATCCACGTGCGCACCGATACCGCGTCGAAGGACCACCGCGAGATACTGCTGGTGACGAACAAGAAGGAGAACGGCAGGGCGATCGGGGTGTTGGGCGACGCCGAGGCGCCCTGGCACATCGACCAGATCTACATGCGCTTCCCGACGCACGGCACGATGCTCTACGGCGTCGCGATCCCGCCGGCCGGGGGCAACACGCACATCTGCGACATGGCGACGGCCTACGAGACGCTGCCCGACACTCTCAGGCAGCGGATCGAGGGCCGTCGCGCGATCAACTCCGCCGCGTATTTCAATCGCCGTCACAACGGCGGAATGTCGCAGGAGCAGCTGGACCGCGTGCCGGACGTCTCGCATCCGCTGGTGCGCACGCACCCGGTGCTGGCGGGTCGCCGGTCGCTCTTCCTCAGCCCCGGCCACACCGCGCGCGTCGAAGGCATGGCCGACGACGAGAGCGCCGCGCTGCTGCAGGCGCTGGAGCACCATGCGACGCAGCCCGGGCTCGTGTACGAGCACCGCTGGCGCGTCGGCGACGTGCTGATGTGGGACAACACCCAGACGATGCACCGGCGCGACCCGTTCGATCCGGATCAACTCCGGCTGCTGAAACGGGCGAGCTTCATGTATCCGCCGGACCAGCGCACGCCGGTCTGAACGGCATGCGCGGCCGCTACGGCTGTGCTGCCCGTGCCTCGCGATAGATCCGCTCGTACGTCGCGGACCGGATCAGGAATGCGGGGTCGTAGGGCCGGGGCGCGGGCACCGACAGCCACAGGCGAAGCAGCAGGCGCGGGTGCAGCGGGTCGTCCTCGAACGCGGTCCGCGAATGCAGGTTGGTGTAGTTGTGCCAGATCATCATCTCGCCCGGCTGCAGCAGGAAGCGCAGCGCCATGTCCTCGCGGTTGGCGATGGCGTCGAAGCACGCCAGGGCTTCCGTGAGATCGGCCGGCAGCGGCTCCCCCAGCACGGCAGCTGCGTTCCTCATGTGCGTCGGCTCGTAGCTGCAGCTGACGACACCGTCGACCGTAGAGAAGACCGGTATCGGATCGTCTGTGACCGCCTTGGTGGAAAAGCGCGCCTCGTCGCTGGCGAAGCGATAGCCCCTGTAGAGCGGCGGCAGCAGGTCGGGGCGGGTCGCCAGCAGTTCGTTGTGGATCGCGAGGCTGCTGACGAGTCCGCTTAGCCCGCCCGACTTCGCGGCGCGCACGCTCATCAGCCCGACGACTTCGTACGAGTCGGTGTGCATGTGGAGCTCGCGTGGACTGCGATAGCCGCGGTTCACCTTGTCGGCCGGGTCGCTCGCGACGCGGGCGAGGCGGTCGCCCTTGCCGCTCTGCACGGCACCGGTGCCGAGATGCGTGCCGAGGCCCCAGTAGATCCGCTCGAATTCGTCTTCGGTGTAGCGCGCGCGGCTCACGCCCGAGACGATCACCACTCCGCGGCCATCCATGATCCGGCGGCGCATCTCGGCGGCCAGTGCATTCACCAACGGATGATCGAAGTCGGCGCGGGTGACAGCCTGCGGCGCAAGGTGCCGGGTGCGCTCCAGCAGGGCATCGATCGCGTCGAGCTGCACGGCGGTGAGCGGCAGGCGCAGCGGGTCGGGGCTGCCCAGTTCGCGGGCGGTCCAGGCGGACGGGTGGTCGATGCGTTCGCGATGTATCGGTGTCATGGCGGAAAGGGCCGGGGCGCCGGTCACTCGGGCTTGATGTTGGCGGCCTTCACGGCGCGCGACCAGCGCGGGTATTCGCGCGCGAAGAGGTCAGCGGCCTCGGCTTGCGTGCCCTGCGGAACGTCGCCGTTCTGGGCGATCTTTTCCCGGACCTCGGGCGCCTGCAGCGCGCGGACGATGTTCTCGGAGAGCTTGTCGACGATGTCGCGGGGCGTGCCGGCCTTCACCAGTATCGCGGTGTAGTGGATCACCTCGAAGCCGGGTGCGACGGTCTCCGACAGCGTCGGGATATCGGCCAGCCCCGGCGTGCGCGTCGCCGACGTCGAGCCCAGGATCACGAGCCGGCCGGCCTTGACATGCTGGCTGACCTCGATCTGCGCGGCGAAGTAGCTGTTGGTGGTTCCGGACAGCACCGCGGTGATCGCCTCGCCGCCGCCTTTGAACGGGACGTGCAGCAGGTCGAGCCCGGCCTGCTGCTTCAGCAGCTCCATCGTCAGGTGCGGCGTGCTGCCATTGCCGGCCGACGAGAACGACAGCTTTCCCGGCTGTGCCCTGGCCGCCTGCACGAACTCGGCCGCGGTCCGGATGTTCGTCGCGGGATTGACGATCAGCACCAGCGGCGTCGTCATCAGGAGGCCCACGGGAACGAAGTCGCGCGGGCCGTCGTACGGCAGGTTGGGGTAGACGAACTGCGTGATCGCGAACGTCGGCGTGACGACCAGCAGCGTGTAGCCGTCCGCCGGGGACTTGGCGACGTCGGCGGCGCCGATCGTCGCGCCGGCGCCCGGCTTGTTCTCGATCACGAACGGCTGGCCCAGCTGCTTCGACAGCTGCTGCGCGACGATGCGCCCCAGGATGTCGGCGGTGCCGCCGGCCGAGAAGGGGACGACGACGCGGACCGGTTTCGCCGGCCACGGCGTGGATGCGGGCTGCGCCAGCGCGTCCGGGGCGACGGCCTGCGCAGCCAGCACCACGAGCGCGCCGACGAGCGTCGCGAGAATGTGCCGCCGCGCTGGCGCGGTGGCGCGCGGGCAACGGGTGGGGTGTCTTGTCATGGCCTCTCTCTCCATCGGACTGGCGTGTCGGATCGTTGCGCAGGTCACAGCGAAAGCGCGCGCAGCGCCGCCACCTCGGGACGCGCGCCGGCCATCAGGTAGCTGACGTCGGACCCCGTGGTGAGGTACCGCACGCCCAGCCGGACCAGGTCCGCCTGCAGCGATGGGTCGCCGCGCGCGCCGCCCACGCCCATGGCCTTGCCGTGCTTCCTGCAGGCGGCGGCCACCGTCGCGAAGGCGGCCTGCATCCGCGGGTCGCGGTAGGCCGCGGGGATGCCCATCATGTTGCTGACGTCGAGCGCGCCGATGTGGACCATGTCGACGCCGGGAAGCGCGGCGATCGCATCGGCCTCGCCGATCGCCTCGGGCGTTTCCAGCATCATGATCAGCAGCTCCTCGCGGTTGAGGTGCGGATTGACGTCGGACTGCGATATCTGCGCGTAGCCCAATGTCGGGCCGCTGCCGTACGCCGAGCGCTGGCCGAGCGGCGGAAACCGCAGGTTGGCGACGATTGCCGCGGCCTCCGCCGCGTTCTGCACGTGCGGAAACATCACGCCCTGCGCGCCGGCGTCGAGCACACGGGCGGCGTGGAACGGGTTGTGCGAGGGGACGCGGACGATCGGCGTGACGGTGAGCGGCAGCGCGGCGACACAGATGGTTGTCGCGGTCTCGAGCGATGTCGCGCTGTGCTCGAGGTCGACATAGATCGCGTCGAACCCGCAGGCCGCGGCGATCATCGGCACCTCGGCACTGCGCATCTGGTTGACGCCCATGCAGACGACGAGCTCGCCTGCCTTCAGCTTGCGTTTCGCGTGGTTGGGCCAGGGCGCGGGCATTGCGATTCCTCCAGGGCTGCCGGTCGGCAGGCTGCGAGCATAGAAGGAACTCGGGCCGCGTTCAAGCGGTTCGTCGGGGCGGTGCGATCAGGCCTTCCGTCGCCTGGAGCGTTCCCGGCCCTTGTATTGCGCGGCGGCGAAGTCGACGAAGGCGTGGTTGGCACGCGACAGGTAGCGGTCGTCGCGCCAGCAGAGGTTGAACTTGAGGACCTGCTTCGGCTCGAACGAAATCGGGACCAGCCGGCTGTCCGCGTCCGCCAGCGAGCGCACCAGCGTCACGGCACCGAGTCCGTCGAGCGCAGCCTCGAAGATCAGCGGCACGTAGTTGCTCTGGAAGGTGGCGCGGAACCGCACCCCTGCGCGCGCGCAGATGTCGTCCAGTAGCTCGCGCTGGATGAAATGGCTGTCGAGGACCGCCATCGGCAGCCCGTCGAGCTCGCGTCCCTTGATCCGCTTCCGCCCCGCGAGCGGGTGCGAGCGCGCGACGCAGAGCACCATCTCGTCCTCGCCGATCTGCACGCTCTTCCAGCCGGCCCGGATGCGGCGGACCTCGAGCATCGCGAGGTCGATCGTGCCGTGCTCCAGCATCCCGCTGATCTCGCCGGCGCTGCCGGCCATCGCGGTGACGTCGACGCCAGGATAGGCCTCGTGGAAGTCGGCGAGCAGGTGGGGCAGGCTGTAGATCCCGTACATCGGCGGGAACCCGAGGCGGACCTGCCCGCTGCGCAGGTGCTGCGAATCCTCGAGCTCGCGCTTCGCCGAATCGAGCTCCTGGAAGATGCGCTCCGCGCGCCGCAGCAGCAGCAGGCCTTCCGGCGTCGGCACCACCTGGCGCGATTCGCGGGCGAACAGCTGGACGCCCAGCTCCGCCTCGAGCTTCTTGATCGAGATGCTGAGCGCGGGCTGCGCGACGCGCAGCGCTTCCGCCGCGCGCGTGAAGCTGCGCAGCCGGGCGATGGTGGCGACGTAGCGAAGGGTTCTTATGTCCATAGCGATGCGATATGGAACGGATATGAATTCAGTATTTCACAGCGCTGTGCCCGGCGCGTACGATGCGTCGCAGTGCCCGCCGCGTGACGCCGCGCTGCCGCCGCAAGCCCCCGGCCATCCGGTGCCGCGCCGCGGCACCGCCGGCTGCTGCCGCCGCGGTATGCAGCATTCACAAGACGGCGCGCGGCGAAAGAACCGCAGCGCCCGGAGGCCCGGCAATGCCGAAGTTCTCGGCGCATCTGACGCAGTTGTTCACGGACGTTCCCTTTCGTGACCGGTTCGCGCGCGCGGCCCGTGCCGGTTTCGCGGCCTGCGAGTTCCGGTCGCCGTTCGAGTATTCGACGCACGACGTCGCCGCCTGGCTTGCGGCAAGCGGCCTCGTCAACGTGCTGTTTAACATGCCGGCCGGGAATTGGACAACCGGGGAGCGCGGCATCGCCGCGCTGCCGGGGCGGGAAGCCGAATTCCGCGACGGCGTGGCGCTCGCCCTCGAGTATGCGCGGGCGCTGGGCACGCCGATGCTGCATGCGATGGCCGGGAAGGAGCAGCCGGGCGTGCCGCGCGAGGTGCAGCACGAGGTGCTGGTCGCCAACCTGCGCCATGCCGCCCGCGCGCTGGCGGCGGAAGGCCGGACGCTGCTGATCGAGCCGATCAACATGCGCGACCTGCCTGGCTATTTCCTGACCCGCCAGGCGGACGCGCACGCGATCCGGCAGGAGGTCGGGGAGCCGAACCTCCGGGTGCAGATGGACTTCTACCACGCGCAGATGCAGGAAGGGGACGTCGAGCGGGCGCTGCGTGCCCATCTCGCCGCCATCGGCCACATCCAGGTCGCCGGCGTCCCGGGCCGGCACGAGCCCGACGGCGGCGACATCGACTATCCGCGCCTGTTCGAACTGCTGGACGACCTGGGGTACGACGGCTGGATCGGTTGCGAATACGTGCCGCGCGGGCATACCGAGGACGGGCTGCCGTGGCTCGGACGCGCGATGGCGCGTGGCCGGCCGGGAACCACCACCGGCGTCCACGCATGAGAATCGGGTTCTGCGGACTGGGACAGATGGGCGCTCCGATGGCCCTCAACCTGCTGAAGTCCGGCGCTGACCTCATCGTCAGCAGCCGCCGGTCCGAGACGCGGACGGCGTTCGGCGCGCGCGGCGCCGACGTCACCGGCGACCACCGGGAGCTGGCGCAGGCGGAGATCGTGTTCCTGTGCCTGCCCGACGGCGAGGTCGTCGAGGATCTGGTGGCCGGCGAGTCTGGCCTCCTGCCGTCGCTGGTGCCCGGGCAGACGATCGTCGACCTCAGCACGATTTCGTACCGGACCACGTTGCGCCTCGCCGGCCTCGCGGCGGCGCGCAAGGTGGACTTCATCGACGCGCCGGTCTCGGGCATGAAGGCCCGGGCGATCGACGGGACGCTGACGGTGATGTGCGGCGGGGCCGCCGACCGGATCGCGCGCGTCGAGCCTTACCTCAACGCGATCGGCAGCAAGATCCTGCACATGGGCGGGTCCGGAACCGGGCAGCTGGCCAAGCTCATCAACCAGCTGCTGTTCGACATCAACGCGGCCGCGCTGGCCGAAATCCTGCCGATGGCCGCACGAATGGGCCTCGACCCGCGCAAGACCGCCGACGTCATCAACAGCGGCACCGGCAAGAGTTATGCGTCGGAATTCTTCGTCCCGCGCATCCTGCAGGACGACTTCTCGGGCGGCTATCCGATGAAGCACGCGTACAAGGATCTCGTCAGCGCCGCCGAGATCGGCGCCAACCTTTGCGTCCCCCTGCCGGTCCTGGCGGCGGCGACGCATACGTACCAGGCCGCGTTGCTCAAGGGCTACGGCGACCTCGACAAGGGCGGGATGATCCGGGTGTTCGAGGATCTCCTCGACGTGCGCTTTCGCGCCGCTGCCGGTGCCGTCGTCGCCGCCGGCGGCACCTGAGCATGGCGCGCCGCACTTGTCCTCCCCATCCGCAAAAAGGAGTCCTGCGATGAATGATTCGACCCCGCGCACGGAACCGGCACCCGCCGGCGTCGTGATCCGGCCCGTGGACCCGGTGATGGGCGCGGAGATCGTGGGCGCCGACCTGTCCGGCGCGGTGTCCGACGCCGACCTGCAGCGGTACAAGGATGCGCTGCACCGGTACAAGGTCATCGTGTTCCGCGACCAGACGCTCACGAAGGAGCAGATGCTCGCGTTCAGCAAGCGGTGGGGACCGCTGGGCGAGCACATCATGCCGGGGGCGGCGGCCGACGACTACCAGGAGATCAACGAGATCTCGAACGCGACCAAGGACGGCAAGCCGTCCGGCAAGCATCCCGATCCGACCGCCAAGCGCTGGCACACCGACCGCTCGTACATGCCGAGGCCCGCGCTCGCGACGCTGTTCTACGGGGTCGAGGTGCCGCCGGTCGGCGGCGACACGCTGTTCGCCAATGCGACGATGGCCTACAACGCGCTGCCGCCCGAGGTGCAGCGGCGGATCGACCCGCTGTACGCGATCCACTGGGTCGAGCATTCCCGGCGCACCGGCGGCGTGGCGCTCGCCACCGAGGAAGAGCTGAAAAAGGCGCCGCCGGTCCGTCATCCGCTGGCGCGCGCGCACCCGGAGACCGGCGCGCGTGCGATCTACTGCGGCTGCCATGCGTGGAAAGTCGACGGCCTGCCCGATGCCGAGGGCCGCGAGCTGCTCGACTACCTGATCGGCTTCGCGGTGCAGGATCGCTTCGTCTACCGCCACAAGTGGCGCCGGCGCGACCTCGTCATCTGGGACAACCGCTGCACCTTCCATGCGGCCACCGACTACGACACTGCGCAGTACCTGCGGATCATGTACCGGACCGTCATCGAAGGCACGGCCACGGATGCGCTGGTGATCTGACACCCGGCCGGTCCGGGCAGCAGCAGGCCCGGCACGTGCGCGGCAGCGAACGACAATGGAGGAGCAGCAATGAACGACGACCGCATCGTATCGATCCACCGCCGCGACATGCTGCGGCTCCTGGGCGTCGGCGGGATCGCCGCGATCACGGGGCTGCCCGCGGTCGAAGCGCTCGCGCAGTCGCGCAAGGAGACGCTGGTGATCGGCATCGACACCAGCGACTCGACCGAGCTCGACCCGGTGCGCGACCTGCACTACACGCCGCCGATGACCGTGTCGGCCTGCTACGAGACGCTGGTCACGATGGCGCCCGGCGACTACACGGTGCTCAAGCCGCTGCTCGCGACGCAGTGGGCGCGCACCGCCGACGGCAAGGGCTGGCGGTTCACGCTGCGCGACAACGTCAAGTTCGCCAGCGGCAACCCGATGACCGCCGCCGACGTCAAGTTCTCGCTCGATCGCGTTCGCTTCATCAAGTTCCAGTCGTCGCAGTACCTCGAAAACGTCACCAGCGTCAACGTCGTCGACGACCGGACGGTCGACGTGATGCTGAAGAACCCGAACGAGCCACTGCTCAACACGCTGGTGGCGCCCAGCTTCTCGATCACCGATTCCAAGGTCGTCGAGAGCAAGGGCGGCGACGCGTCGCCCGACTCGAAGGCGAAGGACAAGGCGACCGAGTGGCTCAACCAGAACTCGGCCGGCACGGGGCCGTACCGGCTGACCGGCTGGGTACGCAATTCGCAGATCCAGATGGTCGCCAACCCCGGCTACTGGGGCGGCAAGCCGGCGTTCCAGCGCATCGTGATCCGCCATTTCGAGGATGGCGCGGCGCAGATGCTCGCGCTGAAGCGGGGGGACATCGACGTCGCATTC
Source organism: Bordetella parapertussis (assembly GCA_943331295.2). Classification (GTDB taxonomy): domain Bacteria; phylum Pseudomonadota; class Gammaproteobacteria; order Burkholderiales; family Casimicrobiaceae; genus CAIWHR01. The sequence continues at coordinate 68,469 of CALQLA020000018.1, forward strand.
AACCTGCTGCCCGAGCAGGTGACGTCGCTCAAGAGCGAGAAGGACGTCTGGATCGCGAAGCACATCAGCCTCGACTTCGTCTACCTCGCGCTGACCCACGACGCCGAGCTCAACAAGGCGCTCGCCAACAAGTACGCGCGGCAGGCGATCGGCTATGCGATCGACTACGACGGCATCCGCGATTCGCTGCTGGGCGGCGCCGCCACACGGCCGGCGAACTTCATTCCCGTGGGCTCCCTCGGGTCCACCGAGGAACTCGCGCGCGAGATCGGCTTCCGGCAGGACCTGCCGCGGGCGAAGAAGGCGCTGGCGCAGGCGGGGCTGCCCGACGGCTTCGAGTTCGACGTGATCTACGGCAACAGCGCGATCGCCGGCACCTCGTACCACGTGCTGGCCCAGAAGATCCAGGCCGACCTCGGCCGCGTCGGCATCCGGATGAAGCTCAGTCCGATGCCGCAGGTCAACGTGCGCACGCTCTACAACGGCGGCAAGATGCAGGCGGTGATCACCTACTGGAATCCGCCTGCCGTCGAGAGCGCGCTGTGGGCCTGGGCCACGGTGCAGCGCGTGGCCAAGCGGCTGCACTGGACGCCGCCGCCGGCACTGGTGAAGCTCGTCGACGACGCCGCGGCCGAGCCCGATCCGAAGAAGCAGGCGGAGTTATGGCGGCAATACCAGGTGGCGATGATGGACGAGGCCAACCTCGTCGTGCTGTTCCAGCCCAGCTACCAGGTCGGCGTGCGCCGCAGCATCAAGGAGTTCCCGCTCACCGCAGCGGGCTGGCAGGCCGACCTGCGCGGCGTCAAGCCTGCGTAGCAACGCCGTCGCGTCGCGCCCCGGCCACCCGGGCGGCCGCGGCGCCCGGCGTCTCCCCAACCCGTCGCATGGAAGCCTTTCGCGAATGAACATCGAACTGCCGGTCCCGAGGATCGGTGCACTGATCACCGGCGTTGACCTGCGGACCGCAACGGCAGCCGAGTGGGACGAGGTATATGCCACGTGGCTGGAGCGCTGCATCATCGCGGTGCGTGGACAGAGGCTGACGAAAGAGGAATTCCTCGCCTGCGCCCGGCGCTTCGGCCGGGTCAAGCCGCATCGCGTCCGGCGCACGCGCGACCCGCAGCATCCGGAGATCACCCTGATGGGCGTCGGCGGGAGCCGGGCCGGCGACAAGGCCGCGGCCTACATCCTGAGCCGCGGGCAGACGTGGCACACCGATTCGGCGTGGGACACCGAGGTGTGCAAGGCCACCGCGCTGTACGGGATGTCGATCCCGAGCTTCGGTGGCGATACGCTGTTCGCCAGCATGTACGCCGCCTACGACGCGCTGCCGGCGGCGCTCAAGGCGCGCATCGACGGGCTCGACGTCGAATTCGCCTATGGCGGCCGGCCGCGCGAAGGGATCGAGCTGCTGGAACCCGAGGACCAGGCGCGGCCGCCGGCCGTGCATCCGCTGGTGCGCGTGCATCCGGAGACGGGCCGCAAGTCGCTCTACATCAATCCGACGCACATCATCCGGATCCGCGGCCTGTCGGACGCCGAGAACGAACGGCTCGTTCCGGAGCTCTGCTGGTACATGCTGCAGCCGGGTGCCGAGTACCGCCACAAGTGGCAGCCCGGCGACTTCGTCATCTGGGACAACCGGTGCGCGGTCCACTGCGCCGCCGGCGGTGCGCCGCCGGACGAGCCGCGCGTGCACTGGCGCACGACGGTGATGGAACCGGCGACCGCAGCATGACGGGCCGGCGCGGCGGGCTTCCGGGGTTGCAGCGAACAAACAACGCGCGCTCGCGCATGGAACGGGGACGGTCATGACGGAACGGGGCAGACACAAGACGCAGGGCCGGCGCACGGTGCTTAAGCTGCTCGGCGCGGGCGGCGCCGCCGCGATCGGCGGCTGGCCCGCCTTCCACGCAATGGCGCAGGGCCGCAACAGCACGCTGGTGATCGGGCTCGACATCAGCGACGCCGGGGCGGTGACGCCCGACCCGGCGCGGATGAACTTCTATACGCCGCCGCTGACGACACGGACGGTCTACGAGACGCTGATCACGCTCGCGCCAGGCGACTACCAGACGCTGCGGCCGCTGCTCGCCGAGCGCTGGGAGCGCACGCCGGACGGCAAGGGCTTCCGCTTCCACTTGCGGCGGAACGTGAAGTTCGCGAGCGGGGCGCCGCTCACCGCGGAGGACGTGAAGTTCTCGTTCGACCGCCTCGTCAACTTGAAGGACCAGCCGAGCGCCTATGCCGACAACCTGGGCCGCGTCGACGTCGTCGATCCGCTCACGGTCGACGTGTTCCCGAAGAATGTCGACCTGCCGCTGCTGACGATCCTGACCGCGCCCTCGTGCGGCATCTACGAGAAGAAGATCGCGCTGGAGAACGGCGCGCGGTCGGAGCCCGGCGCCAACACCACCGACCGCGCGGGACCGTGGTTCGGCACCACGTCGATCGGCACCGGGCCCTACAAGCTCGTGACCTGGGAGCGCAACGTCCAGGTCGGGATGGTTCGCAATCCGCACTACTGGAACGGCACGCCGGGCTTCGAGCGCGTCGTGATAAGGCACCTCTCCGACGGCGGGGCGCAACTGCTGGCGCTGAAGCGCGGCGACATCGACGTGGCCTTCAACCTGTCGCCCGAGCAGCTCGCCTCGGTCAAGGATGCGCCGGACGTCGCGATCGCCGCGGAGCCCACGTTCGACTACGTCTACCTCGCGCTCACCAGCGGGGCGGAACTCAATCCGGCGTTGGCGAAGAAGGAGGCGCGGCAGGCGATCGCGCTGGCGCTCGACTACGACGGCATCCGCGACGGCCTGTTCGGCGGCGTCGGCGTGCGGCCGGCGTCGTTCATCCCGTACGGGATCGGCGGCTCGTCGAACGACTTCGTCACCCGCTCCCGGTACGCGCTCAACCAGGCGAAGGCGAAGGAGCTGCTGGTGAAGGCCGGATTGCCGGATGGCTTCGAGTTCGAGCTGGCGTACGGCACGGCGGCGATCGCCGGCGCGTCATTCCCGGTGATCGCGCAGAAGATGCAGTCGGACCTCGGGAAGGTCGGCATCCGGGCGGTGCTGAAGCCGATGGACTACGCGAACCTGCGCACCGTCTACTACCAGGGCAAGGCGAGTGCCGTGGTGCTGTCGTGGAACCTCAATGCGGTCGAGCCCTGGCTGTGGGGCGCGGCGGCGGTCGACCGTGTCGCCAAGCGCCTGCACTGGGACGTGCCGCCGGACGTCCGCGCCGCGCTCGCCGCCGCCGCGGCCGAGCGCGACAAGGCGAAGCAGGACGCGCTGTACCAGGATTTCCAGCGGATGCTGATCGACCAGGCCAACCTGATCGTCCTGCTGCAGCCTGTCTACCGGGTCGCCTACCGCAAGCGCGTCAAGGATTTCCGGCTGACCGGCGCCGGCTGGATGGCCGAGCTGGGCGCCGCGAAACCGGGCTGACGCGACCATGTTCCGCTACCTCATGACCCGCCTCACCACCGCCTTCGTGCTGGCGCTGTTCGCCACGCTGGTGGTGTTCCTGATCGCGAGCATGGTTCCCGGCGACCCGATCCTCGCGATGCTGGGCGACCTGGCCGCGTCGAAGCCGGAGATCGTCGCCGAGTACCGCGCCAAGTGGGGGCTCGACCTGCCGCTGTGGGAACAGTACTGGATCTTCCTGACGCGGCTGTTCCAGGGCGACCTCGGCATCGCGATCAGCACCGGCCGGCCGGTGCTGGCCGACATCGCGCAGTACGCGCCGGCAACGATCGAGCTCGGCACCATCGCGTTCGTGCTGTCGATCGCCATCGGCGTCCCGCTGGGCATCGCCGCCGCCGTGTGGCGCGACACCTGGGTCGACCATTGCGCCCGGTTCGTGTCGCTGATCGGTGTTTCGTCGCCGGTGTTCTGGCTCGCCTTCATCGCGCTGACGGTCTTCTACGGCGCGCTGCAGATCGCGCCGGGGCCGGGCCGGCTCGATCCGATCGATTTTCCGCCGGCGACGGTGACCGGGTTCTTCCTCGTGGATTCGGCGCTCGCCGGCGACTGGTCGACGCTGCAGACCGCGGCCGCCCACCTCGTCCTGCCGTCGCTCGTGCTGTGCGCCGCGACGCTCGGCCTCATCACGCGGATGACGCGCGCCAGCATGCTGGAGACCCTCGGCCAGGACTACGTCCGCGTCGCCCGCGCCAAGGGCCTGAAGGAAGGCGCGGTGATCGTCCGCCATGCGCTGCCGAACGCGCTGATCCCCGTCATCACGCTCGCGGGGCTCGCGTACGCCAACCTGCTCACCGGGACGGTGATGACCGAGACGATCTTCTCGTGGCCGGGCCTCGGCCGCTACACGTTCCGCAGCGCGCTGGCGCTCGACCTGCCCGCGATCATGGGGATGACGCTCGTCTTCGCGATCGTCTACCTTCTCATCAACCTGCTGGTCGACCTGTCGTACGCCCTCGTCGACCCGAGACTCCTCAAGCGATGAGCGAATCCCTCTCCGTCATCGACCCGGTGCAGGTCGCCGCCGCGGCCAGCAACGAGCCGCGCGGGTCCACCAGCGGCCAGCGCTGGCGGCGCCGCTACGGCATCCCCGCGGTGGGCGCCGCGATCGTCGTCGCCTGGATCCTCGTCGCGCTGCTGGCGCCGGTGCTCGCGCCATACCGTCCAGACGTCGTCGACGTGTCGCAGCGCCTGCTGGCGCCGTCGGTCGCGCACTGGCTCGGCACCGACACGCTCGGCCGCGACGTCCTGTCGCGGCTGATCTACGGTGCCCGGGTGTCGCTGTTCGTCAGCATCGCCGTGGTGTTCGTCGGCGCGCTGTTCGGGACGCTCGTGGGCGGCATTGCCGCGTACGCCGGCGGCTGGATGGACCACGTGCTGATGCGTTTCACCGACCTCGTGCTGTGCTTTCCGCCGATCATCCTGGCGATGGCGATCGCCGCGGCGCTGGGCATCGGCACTGTCAACACGATGATCGCGATGCTGCTCGTCTGGTGGCCGAAGTTCGCGCGCCTTGCGCGCGGCCTGGTGCTGGTCCAGCGCAGCCAGGAGTACGTCGAGGCCGCGCACGTGATCGGGTACGGCCCGGCCCGAGTGCTGGTCAAGCACATCCTGCCCAATGCGATCGGCCCGCTGATCGTGCTGGTGACGCTCGACATCGGCCACGCGATCATCGTGTTCGCGGGGCTGTCGTTCCTCGGCCTCGGCGTGGTGCCGCCGACCGCGGAATGGGGTGCGATGGTATCCGAGGGGCGGGAACTGGTCGAGCAGTGGTGGTGCGCGACTTTCCCCGGCCTCGCGATGTTCTCTGTCGTCATGGGTTTCAACTTCCTCGGCGACGGCATCCGTGACTGGCTCGATCCCCGTGCCCGGCGCCGCTGACGCCGCGGCGGCCGCCGGCGCCGCCCTCCCGCTGCTCGACGTCCGCGACCTGCGCACGTATTTCGACACCGACGCCGGTGTCGTCCGCGCCGTCGACGGCGTCAGCTTCCAGGTGTACCCCGGCGAGACGCTGGGCATCGTCGGCGAGTCCGGCTCGGGCAAGAGCGTCACCGCGAGCTCGATCATCCGCCTGCTGCAGGACCAGAGCCGCATCGCCGGCGGCCAGATCGTGTTCCGCGGCACCGACATCGTGACGATGGACGAGGACGCCGTCCGGGCGCTTCGCGGCAACCAGGTCGCGATGGTGTTCCAGGACCCGATGACCTCGCTCAACCCCGTGCGCCGGATCTCCGACCAGCTGGTCGAGGCGATGGTCATCCACGGCCAGCACGACCGGCCGTCGGCGCTCCGGCGGGCCATCGACCTGCTGGGGCGGATGGGCATCACCGCGCCGCAGCGCGCGGTCACCGCGTTTCCGCACCAGTTCTCGGGGGGGATGCGCCAGCGGGTCATGCTGGCGATGGGGTTTTCCAACCAGCCGATGCTGCTGCTGGCCGACGAACCGACGACGGCCCTCGACGTCACCATCCAGGCGCAGATCCTCGACCTGCTGCGCGAACTGAACGCGGACCTCGGCGCGGCGATCGTGCTGATCAGCCACGACCTCGGCGTCGTCGCGAACGTGTGCACGCGCGTGGTCGTGATGTACGCCGGCGAGGTGGTCGAGGAGGGCTCCACCGAGGACCTGCTTGCCGATCCGCGGCATCCGTACACCTGGGCGCTGCTCAACGCGGCGCCGCGGCTCGACCGGCACACGCCGGGCGAGAAGCGCCTCACCACGATCGAAGGCACGCCGCCCGATCCGCACCAGTGGCCCGCGGGCTGCCGGTTCGCGCAGCGCTGCCCGTTCCGCGTCGCGCGCTGCGACGAGCATCCGCAGCTGCTGCCGGCCGGCGCGAACCGGCGCACGCGCTGCTGGGTGACGCAGTCGGGGCAGCCGCTGCCGCTGCGCCGGACGGCCGCCGATGCCGTCGTCGACGTCGCCGGGCCGCGTGCCGGGTCAGCCACCATGCCCGACCCGCTGGCGGCGGCGCCCGTTGCGCGCGAAGCGATCCTAGAAATCCGCGACCTGGTGAAGCACTTCCCGGTGCCGAAGGCGTCGCTGTTCGAGGCGCCGCAGGTGGTCCACGCGGTCGACGGCGTCGATCTCACCGTGTTCCGCGGCGAGACCGTCGGCCTCGTCGGCGAGTCGGGCTGCGGCAAGTCGACGCTGGCGCGACTGATCGCGCGCATCCACACGCCGGACTCGGGTTCGATCCGGTTCGAGGGCGAGGAAATCGCGTTCGCCACGCCGGCCGCGATGCGTCCGCTGCGGCGCCGGCTGCAGATGATCTTCCAGGACCCGTACGCGTCGCTCAATCCGCGCATGACGGTCCGGGACATCCTCGAGGAGCCCGTCCGCTTCCATAACCTGGAACCGGATGCCGCGGCCAGGCGCCGGCGGGTCGACGAGCTGCTGGGGCTGGTCGGGCTGTCGGCCGCCGCCGCGGGCAAGTATCCGCACGAGTTCTCGGGCGGCCAGCGGCAGCGGATCTCGATCGCCCGCGCGCTGGCGGTGTCGCCGGACCTGATTGTCGCCGACGAGCCGATCTCCTCGCTCGACGTCAACATCCAGGCGCAGATCATCAACCTGCTGATCGACCTGCAGGAGCGGCTGCACCTCACGTACCTGTTCATCGCCCACGACCTCGCGGTAGTCAAGCACATCTCCGACCGGATCGTCGTGCTCTACCTCGGCAAGGTGATGGAGATCGCGCCGTCGACCGCGCTGTTCGCGGCGCCGCTGCATCCGTACACGCGTTCGCTCATCTCCGCGGTGCCGATCCCGGACGTGGCGGTCGAGCGCCGACGGCAGAGGCACACGCTGCGCGGCGAGATCCCGAGCGCGCTCAACCCGCCGTCCGGCTGCCGGTTCCGCACGCGTTGCCCGATGGCGAAGGAGATCTGCGCGCGCGACGTGCCGCGGCTCACCGAGCATCGTCCCGGGCAGTGGGTGGCGTGCCATTTCGCCGGCGAGGCGGAGGACGCGGCTGGGGCGTCGTTGTGATCCGGCTGCGCGAGATCCACCCCGGGTTCGCCGCCGAAGTCGACGGCGCCGACCTGCGCCGGCCGCCGTCTGCTGCCGACGTCGCGGAGTTCGAGGCCGCCATTGCCCTGTTCCCGGTGCTCGTGCTGCGCGGGCAGGACCTGACCGACGAGCAGCACATCGCATTCACGCGCCCGTTCGGCGACCTGCAGCAGTCGACCGAGTACCTGACGGCCAAGGGCGAGTTCCGGCTGCCGCCGCTGATGACCGACGCGTCGAACATCGGCCGCGACAGCCGGACGTTCGGTGCCGGCGATGCGCGGCGGATGAGCAACCTCGGCAGCCGGCGCTGGCACACCGACGGCTCGTTCCGGATGCGGCCGGTGAAGTACTCGCTGCTTGCGGCACGCACCGTGGCCAAGGAGGGCGGCGAGACCCAGTTCGCCGACATGCGCGCCGCCTACGATGCGCTGCCCGACGAACTGAAGGGCCGGATCGGCGACCTCGTCGTCGAGCACAGCCTGCTCCATTCGCGGCGGATGGCGGGGTTTGCCGACGCCACCGACCAGGAGAAGACCGCGCTCTCGTCGGTTCGGCAGCGACTGGTCCGCGAGCATCCGGTCACCGGGTGCCGGTCGCTGTACCTGTCGTCGCACGCGTCGCACGTGATCGGCTGGCCGCTGCCCGAGGGCCTCGACCTGCTGTACGAACTCGCGGACCGGGCAACCGGGCCGCGGTTCGTGTATACCCATTCCTGGCGACGGTTCGACGTCGTGATGTGGGACAACCGCGTCACGATGCACCGTGCCCGCCGCCACGCGCCTGAGACCGACCCGCGCGACATGCGGCGGGTCTCGGTGCTGGACAACGCCAACACACTGGAGCAGAGGGCATGAACGCCGATTCGAATGCAGTCACCGTGGGCAGCGGCGATTACCGCTACCGCGTCGTCGAGGGCTGGGCCAAGTGGCCGGAGGAGTGGAAGCTGGGCGACGTCGCCGCCGTCGGCGTCGATTCGAAGGACCAGGTCTACGCGTTTCATCGCGGCGACCACCCTATGGTGGTGTTCGACCGGGACGGGAACTACCTGCGCTCGTGGGGCGAGGGCGTCTTCCGCCGCGCGCACGGCATCCACATGGGGCCGGACGACACGATCTACCTGACCGACGACGGCGACCACACGGTGCGGAAATGCACGCTCGACGGCCGCGTGCTGATGACGATCGGCATCCCCGGCGAGCCGGCGCCGTTCATGAGCGGGGAACCCTTCCGCCGCTGCACGCACACGGCGCTGTCCCCCGCCGGCGACATCTACGTGTCCGACGGCTACGGCAACGCGCGCGTCCACAAGTACACGCCCGCCGGCAAGCGGATCCTGTCGTGGGGCGAGCCCGGATCGGAGCCGGGCCAGTTCAACCTGCCGCACAACATCTCCTGCGACGCCGACGGCTGGGTCTACGTCGCCGACCGCGAGAACCACCGCGTCCAGGTGTTCGACGGCAACGGCCGCTTCGAGACGCAGTGGAACAACCTGCACCGGCCGAGCGGGATGTACATGCCGCCGGGCAAGTGCCCGATCTGCTACGTCGGCGAACTCGGCCCCTACTACGAGTTCAGCCGCGGCGCCCCGAACCTGGGCCCGCGCGTCAGCATCCTGTCCAACGAGGGCAAGCTGATCGGCCGGATCACCACGGTGCCCGCGCACGGCACCGGGCCCGGGCAGTTCATCTCGCCGCACGGGCTCGCGATCGATTCGCAGGGCTCGCTCTACGTCGGCGAGGTCGCCTACACTGCATGGCCGTCGCTGTTTCCGGACACCCCGAAGCCGGCGCGCATCCGCACGCTGCAGAAGTTCGAGAAGATCGCGGCGGAGTGACTCCCTTCCGTCTCCGCGCGTCCGCCAGCCGACCCACCGCCGCACCACCGCCGAGTCCGCGAAATGCCGAATGCAACGACTGCCCCGACCGCCTGGTTCGTCACCGGCTGCTCCACCGGACTCGGCCGTGCGCTCGCGCTGCGCGTGCTGGAGGGCGGTCAACGCTGCGTGGCGACCGCGCGCGACCGGGCGAGCCTCGGCGACCTGGCCGCCCGCTTCCCGGCCACCTCGCTGACGCTCTCGCTCGACGTCACCGACGACGCGGCGCGCCGTGCCGCGCTCGCGCAGGCCGAGGCGGCATTCGGCGGGATCGACGTGCTGGTTAACAACGCCGGCCACGGCTACCTGGCGGCGATCGAGGAGGGCGACGAGGACATCATCCGCGACATGTTCGAGACCAACTTCTTCGCGCTCGCGGCGATCGTCCGCGCGGCGCTGCCGGGCATGCGCGCGCGTCGGCGCGGGCACATCGTAAACATCTCCTCGATCGGCGGCCTGGAGGCCAATCATGGCTCGGGGTACTACAGTGCATCGAAGTTCGCCGTCGAGGGGCTCTCGCAGGCGCTGGCGAAGGAGGTGGAACCCCACGGCATCCGGGTGACGCTGATCGAGCCGGGGCCGTTTCGCACCGACTTCAACGGCCGGTCGATGAAAACGGCGAAGTTTCCGCTCGATGCGTACGCCGATTCCGTCGGCAAGCGGCGCGCGCAGATGCTGGCGAGCAGCGGGCGGCAGGCGGGCGATCCGGTGCGCGCGGCCGATGCGATCATCGCGATCGTCGCCTCCGACCAGCCGCCGCTGCACGTCCAGTTCGGGCGCGCGGCGGTCGATCGCGCCCGCGGCAAGTTCCGCGACATGCTGCGCTCGACCGACGAGTGGGAGGCGGTCGGGGTGGCGACGGATTTCCCGGCGCCGTGACGATGACGGCCCCCGCCGCCGATGCGTCGCACGCGGGCGGGTCCGGCGTGTCGGCCGGAACCTTGCCCTTCCGCATCGAACCCGTGGCCGGCGCGCTGGGCGCTGAGATCCTCGGCATCGACCTCACGCTCGACCACGACGACGCGACGATCGCCGCGATCCGCCGCGCGCTGCTCGACTTCGGCGTGATCTTCTTCCGCGACCAGGACCTCGACATCGCGCGGCAGAAGGCGTTCACGGCGCGCTTCGGCACGCTGTTCCTCCACCCCAACATCGCCGGCTCGAAGGCCGACCCCGCGCTCATCGACATCGTCCGGATGCCGGGCGACACGAAGATCATCGGCGAGGACTGGCACTCGGACACACCGCAGGTGCCGGTGCCGCCGATGGGCTCGCTGCTGTACGCGGTCGAGGTGCCGGCCTGGGGCGCCGACACGATGTTCGCCAACCAGTACCTCGCCTACGAGACGCTGTCCCCGGGCATGCGGGCGATGCTGGCGGGTCGGCGCGCGCTGCATTCGGACTGGAACGTCGCGGGGCCAGGGCGCGATCTCGGCGCGTCGAATGCCGCGCGGACGAAGGACGCTGTCCAATGGATCGAGACGAAGACGCTGCACCCGGTGGTCCGCACGCATCCGGAGACCGGGCGCCGCGCGCTGTACGTCAACCGGCAGTCGACGCTGCACTTCGAGGACATGACGGTCGCCGAGAGCCGGCCGCTGCTCGACTACCTGTGCGCGCACGCGCACCGGCCGGAGTTCACCTGCCGCTTCCGCTGGCGCAAGGGGTCGGTGGCGTTCTGGGACAACCGCTGCACGCAGCACGTCGCGATCAACGACGCGATGCCGTCGCGCCGCGTGATGCGCAGGCTGCAGATCTGCGGCGAAGCGCCGGCTTGAGCGCCGGCCGCGACGTCCCGCGATCCGCCGGCCGGCGGCGCGGCAACGACCAAACACGATGAGGAGCGAGGGATGAGGCCTGCACGCTGGTATGCCGCGGTTGTTACTGCGCTGGGATTGGCACTCGGGCTTGCGGGGGGTGCGTCGACGGCATCCGCGCAGCCCTGGCCGTCGAAGCCGATCAAGCTGATCGTCGCCTTCCCGGCGGGGAGCGCCACCGATTCCATCGCGCGGCTGCTCGCCAAGGAGATGGCGGAGACGCTCGGGCAGCCGATCCTGATCGAGAACCGCGCCGGCGCGGGCGGGGCGATCGCCGCCGAGGCCGTGATCCGTAGCGCACCGGACGGCTACACGCTGCTGATGGGCACCAACACCCAGTTCGCCGCCAACGTCAGCCTCTACCGGAAGCTGCCGTACAACCCGGTGACGGATTTCGTGCCGGTGGTCCGGGTGACCACGCAGCCCACGGTGCTCGTCGTCGGCGCGGACTTCCCGGCCAAGACGCTCGCCGAGTTCGTCGCCTACGCGAGGGGCGCGCCGAAGAAGCTCTCGGGCGGCTTCGGCTCGGCCAGCACGCAGGTCGGCATCGCCAAGCTGCGCAAGGCGTCGGGCGTGGACTTCCTCGACGTTCCGTACAAGGGCATCCCGCAGGCGATGGTCGACGTCATCGCCGGCAACATCGACTTCACGTTCGCGGATCTCGGCACGGGCCTTGCGCAGGCGAAGGGCGGCAAGGTGCGCGCGCTGGCTGTGACGAGCGCCGCGCGCAGTCCGCTCGCGCCGGACTGGCCGGCGATGTCGGAAACCTACCCCGGCGTCGACATCTTCGGCTGGCACGCGATCGTGGCGCCGGTGGGCACGTCGCCCGAGATCGTCCAGAAAATCTATCGCGCCGCGGCGGATGCGGTCGGGCGGCCGAACGTCGTCGAGGGACTCGCGAGCCTCGGCGTGTCGCCGGCCCTGCTGCGGCCCGACGAACTCGCGCGGTTCATCCCCGAGGACATCCGCCGCTGGGCGGAGATGATCAAGGACGCCGGCATCACGCCCGAGTGACCGCGCACGCCGGGGCAGCGCGGTCGGCCGCCGGCGCCCGGATCAGGCGGCCGCCGGCGGGGCGACGAGCGCGTCGCCCTGGCCGCTCTTTTCGAGGCCGCTGGCGACGAAGCCCGTGGCCTTCAGTTCCTCGATCATGGCGCCGAGGTAGCGCGCGGCGGCGGCGCGACCCTTCGGCGTTCCCATCGCCTGCTCGATCACCATGAAGCGCCCGTCCATCACGCGCAGGTCGGGGCGTGCGCTGGCGTAGGCGAGCAGCGGTGACTTGACGCCCGCGGCGGCCTCCAGCCCGTCGCGCTCGAACTGCGCGATGGCCTCGCCGCCGGTCGGCGCCCGGACGAGCTCGGCGTGCCGGATCGTCCGCGTCAGGTAGAGCTCGTAGGCGCTGCCGTTGCCCACCGCGATGCGCACGCCGGGGCGATCCACGTCGGCGACGTCCCGCAGCGGTGAACCCGCCGGCACCATGTAGGAGCCTTCGATGATCACGTAGGGCGCCGTGAAGTCGATCTCGGCGGCGCGTTTCGGATCGATCGCGAGGAACGCGACGTCCCAGGCGCCCTCCTGCAGCGCCGCGAACACCTTTCCCGCCGCATCGAACGTGACGAACCGCACGGGCAGGTCGAGGCGACGGCCCAACTCGCGAGCGATATCGGCCGAGATGCCGCGCGCCTCGCCGGTGGCGGGGTCCTTTTGCGCGAGCACCGGGTTACCGAAGTTGATCGCGATCCGCAGGGTTCCAGACGGCGCGATCGCGGCCCGGACGTCGTTCAGCGTTGGCGTAGTCATCCTGCGATTCTGACGCAGGCGCAGGAGGCTGCCAAGGCCCGGCCCGCGCGCCGCGCCTATTCGCCGTCGTGCATCCGCATCCGCCGCGCCGCCTCCTCGAACCGGGCGTCGTCGATCTCGCGCATCACGGCCTCCAGGTCGACGGCCTTCTCGTCCTGCACGTACTGCCCGGTGAGCGCGGTATCGGGATCGAGCGTGCCGGCCTGGTACAGCGCCCAGATCTCCTTGCCGTAGTCGGTGCCGGCGAGCTCCGGCGCGAAGCGGCCGAAGAACCGGCGGAGGTTGTCCACGTCGCGGATCAGCATCCGTGGCGCGTGGTTGTTGCCGGCGGCATCCACGGCCTGCGGCAGGTCGATGATCACGGGGCCGTCGGTGCCCAGCAGGATGTTGAACTCGCTGAGGTCGCCGTGGACGATGCCGGCGCACAGCATCCGCACGACCTCGCGCACCAGCAGGTGGTGCAGCGCGAGCGCTTCGTCCGGCGCGAACACCAGGTCGTTGAGGCGCGGTGCCGCGTTGCCCTCGTCGTCGGCGACGAGCTCCATCAGCAGGACACCGGCGTGGAAGTTATACGGCTTTGGCACGCGAACGCCGGCGGCGGCCAGCCGGTACAGCGCGCCCACCTCCGCGCTCTGCCACGCGAGTTCCTGCGCCTCGCGCCCGAAGCGCGTGCCCTTCGCCATCGCGCGGGCCTGCCGGCTGTTCTTGGTCTTGCGGTTCTCGGTGTAGTCGACGGCCTGCCGGAAGCTGCGCTTGTCGGCTTCCTTGTAGACCTTCGCGCAGCGCGTGTCGGTGCCGCAACGGACGACGAACACCATCGCCTCCTTGCCGCTCATCAGCTGCCGCACCACGGTGTCGATCACGCCATCTTCGACGAGGGGTTGCAGACGCTCGGGAATTTTCATGCGGCCCAATATACCCCGGACGCCGCAACAAGCAAGGCGCGCGCGGACCGCTAGCCGAGGACGGAGCGCGCGATCACGACGTACAGCGGAATCCCGAGCAGGATGTTGAGCGGGAACGTGATGCCGAGCGACAGGCCGAAGTAGACCGCGGGATTCGCCTCGGGGAGGGCGTGGCGAAGCACCGCGGGAACCGCGATGTACGACGCGCTCGCGGCCAGCGCCATCAGCAGCGCCGCATCGCCGGGAGCGAGCCCGGCAACCGCCGCCAAGGCAAGCGCGATCGCCGCGTGCGAGAGCGGGCCGAGGATCGCGTACGCGACGAGCCACGGCGACCGGCCCTTCAGGTCGCCGAAATTCCGCGCCGCCAGGAGCCCCATGTCGAGCAGGAAGAACGACAGCATGCCCTTGAACAGGTCGCCCGAGAACGGCTGCATCGCCGCCTTGCCCGCGTCGCCGGTGACGATACCGATGACCATCGCGCCAAGCAGCAGCAGCTGGGCGCCGTCGGTGAACGATTCGTGCAGGATCTTGCCGAGGGACAGCCCCGTGCGCGGTGGCGCCGCGGCGATCGCCGCCGCCGCTGCGCCGCCACCGCCGATGCACGCGGGAGCCGCCTGCTGCCGGCGCAGCCAGTTGGCGAGCACCACCGCCATGATGATCGCGGGCGATTCCATCAGCGCCAGCGCGGCCGCCATGTGCCCGCCGTAGGGCAATCCCAGTCCGTCGAGGTACTGCGCGGCCGTGATGAACGTCACCGCGCTCACCGACCCGTACGTGGCGGCGATCGCCGCGGCGTCGAAACCCGAGGCGACCCGCCGCAGCACCGCATAGCCGATCGCCGGCACGACGATCGCGAGCGCGAAGGCGCACGCAAGCCCGGTGCCGACCTCGGCCGTGAGCCCGGATTTTGCGAGCGCGAAGCCGCCCTTGAGGCCCAGCGCCATCAGCAGGTAGAGGGACAGGAACCGGGAAATCGGGGCCGGGATCTCGAGGTTCGACCGGAGCATGCCCGCGGCGACGCCGAAGACGAAAAAGAGGATGGCCGGGTCGGAAAGACTCTGCAAGGGGTTTCTCCGTTGAAGGGATGGCCGCGATGCTAGCGGCTTCCATATATCGAGTAAAATAGATAATTAAGTTAATCAATATAGACAAAAATCTATGCATGCCACGCTGCGCCAGTTGCAGCTGTTCACTGCGCTCGCCGAGCACGGCACCGTCAGCGCCGCGGCGCGTGCGTGCCATGTCACGCAGCCCACGGTCTCCATGCAGCTCAAGGACCTCGCCGCGGCGGTCGGGCTGCCGCTGTACGAACGGATCGGCGCCCGGCTGCATCTCACCGCGGCGGGTGACGACCTGCTGCGGACCGCGCGCGCGATGCTGGGCGAGTGGGAGGCGTTCGCGCAGCAGATCGACGCGACGCGCGGGCTGACGCGCGGCCGGCTGCGCGTCGCGCTGGTGAGCACCGCCAAGTACTTCGTGCCGCGGATGCTGGGCCGCTTCTGCCGCGCGCATCCGGACATCGACATCGCGCTCGAGGTGCACAATCGCGACGGGGTCATCGCGCGGATGCGCGACAACCGCGACGATCTCTACGTGATGTCCGTCCCGCCCGCGGACATGGACGTCGAGCGGCACGCGTTCCTGCCGAATCCGCTGGTCGTCATCGCGCCGTCGGGCCACGCGCTTTGCGGCGCCAGGGCGATTCCGCTTGCGCGCCTCGGCGCCGAGCGCCTCATCCTGCGCGAGCGCGGCTCCGGCACGCGGCTCGCCTGCGACGCGCATTTCGCGGCGGCAGGCTTCGTGCCGCGGATCAGCCTCGAGATCGGCAGCAACGAGGCGATCAAGGAGGCGGTTGCGGCCGAGCTGGGCATCGCGGTGATCTCGCAGCATGCGCTGCGCGCGCACGGCGGGGCGAGCCGGCTCGCGGTCCTCCCGGTCGCGGGCTTCCCGCTGCATTCGAACTGGTCGATCGTGTACCGGCGCGGGAAGCGGTTGTCGCCGATCGCGGCAGCCTTCCTTGCCGAGTTGCGCAAGCCGCCGTCCCGGGCGCGCGGGACCGCCTAGCCGCGGTCGCCGGACGGCATCGGCGCCGGTGCCGGGGACGGGCTCACGTCACGCCGCGCCGGCGCGTGCCGCCCTTGACCCGCGTCAAGGCCCGCCCCCGGCGGACCCCTATGATGATGAAAGCAGCGATCGCCGGGGATGGCCTGCGCCGGCCGGGGCGCCGCCCCGCGCGGTGTGGTGTGGCCCGGCGCCGGCCGAACCGCGGTGGAGAAGCCTGTCCGTCCTGCCGCGTCCCGATGGAGCGCAGTCGACATGCCGACGAACACTGGGTTGCAGGATTCGCGCTGGTGGTCGACGCCGGTCGCGGCGCTGCTGCGCGAGTTGGGCGGCGCGGCGACCGGCCTCGCGTCGCCGGATGCCCGCGCGCGGCTGCGTCGCCACGGACCCAACGCCATTCCCGACCGCCATCGGCGCTCGGTGGTGGCGGATTTCCTCCGCCGGTTCGCCAATCCGCTGGTGCTGATCCTGCTGGCGGCAAGCGCGATCGCCGCGGCGACCGGCGAGGTGGCGAGCTTCTTCCTGATCGTGGCGATGGTGGGCTTGAGCGTCACGCTCGATTTCATCCAGGAGTACCGGGCGGGCGAGGCGGCCAGGCGGCTGCGGCAGTCGGTCGCGCCGCGCGCCCGCGTACTGCGCGACGGCGAGGTGCGCGACGTGGCGGTGTCGCAGCTGGTGCCGGGGGACGTGTTCCTGCTTGCCGCAGGCAGCCTCGTGCCCGCCGACGCGAGGCTGCTCGAGGCGCGCGACCTGTACGTCAACCAGTCGCTGCTGACCGGCGAGTCGTTTCCGGTCGAGAAGCACGCGGGCGACCTGTCCGAGCCGGCGCCCGGGCCGGAGGAAGCCGCGAACGCGGTGTTCATGGGAACGTCGATCGTCAGCGGGACGGCAAGGGCGCTCGCCTGCCGGACCGGAGGCGCGACCGCGGTCGGCGCGATCGCGGGCGCGCTCGAGCGCCGCCCGCCGCCGACCTCGTTCGAGCGCGGCACCCGGCAGTTCGGCATGCTGATCATGCGGCTCACCGTGCTGATGGTGCTCTTCGTGCTGATGATGAACACGCTGACGCACAAGCCGCTGCTGGAATCCTTCCTGTTCGCGATCGCGCTCGCGGTCGGCCTCACGCCCGAGCTGCTGCCGATGGTGGTGTCGGTGACGCTGGCGCACGGCGCGCTGCGGATGGCGCGTCGGCACGTGATCGTCAAGCGGCTCTCGGCCATCCATGACCTCGGCGCGATGGACGTGCTGTGCACCGACAAAACCGGCACGCTGACCGAGGCGGCGCTGACGCTCGAACGCCACGTCGACGTCGAGGGCCGGGACAGCGCGCGCGTGCTGCAGCTCGCCTGGTACAACAGCCATTTCGAGACCGGGCTCCGCAGCCCCCTGGACGACGCGATCCTCGCGCATCCGGGGCGGATGCCTGCCGACGCCACCAAGATCGACGAAGTGCCCTTCGATTTCGACCGGCGGCGGGTGTCGGTGCTGATCGCCGAAGGCGAATGCCGGATGCTGATCGTCAAGGGCGCGCCGGAGGAACTGCTCGCGCTGTCGACGCATTACGAGATCGCCGGCGATCCGGCGCCGCGGCCGTTCGATTCGGCGACGCGTGCCGCGGCCGCGCGCGCGCTGGCATCGATGTCGGGAGCGGGGCTGCGGGTGCTGGGGATCGCCTTCAAGGCCGTTGGCAGCGACTGCAGCCATGCCGGCGTCAGCGACGAGACCGGGCTTGCCTTTGTCGGCTTCACCGCGTTCCTCGACCCGCCCAAGGCGACCGCCGGCCGCGCGCTGGCGGCGCTCGAGGCGAGCGGGGTGGCGGTCAGGATCCTGACGGGCGACAGCGAGCTCGTCACGCAGCACGTGTGCGCGGCGCTCGGGGTGCCGGTCACCGGCGTGCTGACCGGCGCCGAGATCGCGCGGCTCGACGACCACGCGCTGCGTGCCCGCGTCGACGCCGTGAACCTGTTCTGCCGCGTGAATCCCGCGCAGAAGAACCGGATCATCCTCGCCCTGAAGGCGCGCGGTCGGGTGGTCGGGTACCTCGGCGACGGCGTCAACGACGCGCCCGCGCTGCATGCGGCCGACGTCGGCATCTCGGTCGACAACGCGACCGACGTCGCGAGGGAAGCGGCCGACCTGATCCTGCAGCGGCGCGACCTGCGCGTGCTGCACGACGGCGTCGAGGAAGGGCGACGCACGTTCGCCAACATCCGCAAGTACATCATGATGGGAACGAGCTCGAACTTCGGCAACATGTTCAGCATGGCCGCGGCGTCGATGTTCCTGCCGTTCCTGCCGATGCTGCCGGCGCAGATCCTGCTCAACAACGTGCTCTACGACCTGTCCGAGATCGCGATCCCGCTCGACGCCGTCGATCCGGGCGAGGTGCGGTGGCCCCAGGGCTTCGACATGGCGTTCATCCGCAACTTCATGTGGATTGTCGGTCCCGTCAGTTCGCTGTTCGACCTCTTGACGTTCTACGTGCTGCTCGTCGTGCTCGATGCCAGCGCGACGCTGTTCCAGACCGGCTGGTTCGTCGAGTCGCTCGTCACGCAGGTGCTGGTCATCTTCGTGATCCGGACCCCGGGGAATCCGCTGGCCAGCCGGCCGCATGCGGCGCTGGTGGCGAGCTCCATCCTGGTGGTCGCGTTGGCGCTCGCGCTGCCGTTCACGCCGCCCGGCCGGTATTTCGGCTTCGCCCCGCTGCCCGCGTCGTACTTTGCGCTCCTTGCCGCGATGGTCGTGGCCTACGGGGTGGTCGTGCAGGCGGCAAAGCGCGTGTTCTATGCGCGCTTTGCCGGCACGGCGTCGCGGCCGCCTGCGCCCGGCGTCAACCGGTGACCAGCACCGCGGCGCCGGTCAGGGTGCCCTCGCGCAGCGCCGCCAGTGCCGCGTTGGCGGCGGCGAGCGGGTAGGGCACGACCGTCGTGCGAATCTTCGCCTGCTGCGCGGCGGCGATGAAGTCGACGCCGTCCTGCCGCGTCAGGTTGGCCACGGAGCGGACCTGCCGCTCGCCCCACAGCAGCGAGTAGGGAAATCGCGGGATGTCGGTCATGTGGATGCCCGCGCAGACGACGGTCCCGCCCTTGTCGACGGCGCCGAGCGCCGTGGGCACCAGCTCGCCCACCGGTGCGAACAGCAGCGCGGCATCGAGCGGAACCGGCGCCGGCTCGTCGCTGCCGCCTGCCCACGCCGCGCCCAGTGCAAGCGCGAAGCGCCGCGCGGTCGCATCCTCCGGTCGCGTGAACGCGTAGACCTCGCGGCCCTGGTGGCGCGCGAGCTGGGCCACGATGTGCGCCGCGGCGCCGAAGCCGTAGATGCCCAGGCGCCGGGCATCGCCCGCCATCCGCAGCGCCCGGTAGCCGATCAGCCCGGCGCAGAGCCATGGTGCCAGCTCGACCTCGCTGCGGTCGGTCGGCAGCAGGAAGCAGTACCGGCTGTCTGCGACCGCGTAGTCGGCATAGCCGCCGTCGATCGTGTAGCCGGTGAATCCCGGCGCGTCGCAGAGGTTCTCGCGCCCGGCGAGGCAATGCCGGCAGGTGCCGCAGGTGTGCCCGAGCCAGGGGATGCCGACCCGGTCGCCGTTGCTGAAGCCGCCGACGCCGGCGCCCATGCCGACGACCGTGCCGACGATCTCGTGGCCGGGGATGAGCGGCAGGTGCGGATGCGGCAGGTCGCCGTCGACTACGTGCAGGTCGGTGCGGCAGACGCCACAGGCGGCGACCCGGACCAGCAACTGGCCGGCCCGCGGCTGCGGGACGGCCACGGTGGCCGGCTCCAGCGCGGCACCGGCGGCGTGCAAGCGCATCGCGCGCATCGCTTTCTCCATCATCACTCCGCCAATGTTACTCAGCAGTCGATAATTAAGGCGACAATGCGGGAACTTTCCACGACGGCGGTGATCTGATTGTTTGTGAAACGAGACGGCAGAACGTTTGATCATAAGACGCTGGAAGAAATCCGGTTCATGGCGGTGGAGCGGGTGCGCGAAGG
>CALQLA020000019.1 GCA_943331295.2 Bordetella parapertussis
CGCTCGCCGACGACGATCCGTTCTGACCATCAACCGTAAAATGGGCCAGCCCGTCGTCGAAGAGGCTGGCCCATTCCCATCATTCAACTCGGCGGCCGACCATCAACCAACGTGAAAAACGAACCATCAAATTGGGTGACCACACTCAGCCCGCAGCGTTGCTCCACTCACGATTCTAAGGGACCTTCTACGCGCGACCGCTGATTGGAGTGACGTTGGACAGGCCGTCGATCTGTGCCTTTTGGGTCGCGACGGTGTCCATCAGATCGACGATCTTCGCATCCGCTTCCACCAGCAGTGAGAACGCATGGTCCCTCTCGGCCTTGAGTGACTCGATCTGATCCCGCAAGGACCGGTTCTTCTTGCGCTGTGCCAGTATCTTCTGGCGTGGCGACGGCGGAGCGTCGCCACCATGTTCGGCGCTCCACCGCTGAATCTCTGACACCAGAGTTGGGAACCGTGACTTGCGAAGCGCCGATGGATCGCAGCCGGCCTCCTTCGCGACGTTGTTCTGCGACACCCGGGCGCCTTTCTCCAACAGCTCCGGCTTACCCTGTTTAAGGCGCTCAAAGGCCGCCCTGAACGCTTCTTCTGCTCGTGCCATGGCCCACCCTACGTTGAAGCCGCAATCGTCGCGAGAGCGGCCTCTGCGGCGGCCCTCTGGGCTTGCAGTGAGTGCCAGAGCGGCGTGCCCGCTTCGGCCTCCGCGATTCGCTCCTCAATCATCTCCTTTGCTGCCTGTATCTGTGGCTCCTTCTCGCGGTCCCACAACGCGTCCGGGCAGGGCTTGCCATCTTCGGCGTCGGTGCCGGCACAGTGGGCAGGGTTGTCGATCCCGCCGAACTCACATGGCCCCTTCTTCATGCAGAGGCCGAACAGCGTCTCTCGGCTGGCGACCTTGCCCTGCTTGCTGAGGCGGCTCAGTTCCTTGAAGTCCTTCTGCGAGACAATCTGAAGGACTTGCAGCTTGCGCTTCTCACCGTGGGGGCTCACGAAGCGATCACTGAACAACCGCACAAGCTCCTTGCCGATCACCTCGTACATCGTTCGGATGTACATCTCCCTTGCCTCACGATTGAGCGCACGCGTTGAGTAGCCTTGGCCGTAGTACAGGCTCATCGACCGCGTGGCGTGCTTCAGTTGGTACTGAAGAGAGGCATCAGACACGAGCCCCGACGCCTGCATGTTCACCGCCCCTGTACGGCGAAGCTGGTGCCACGCGAGCGGCCATATGGCGCCGACGACAAAGACCTCGCCGTCGAGGTCCGGGTTGACTAGCCGGGCAACCTGCAAGTCCGCTTCCGTGATCCGCAATTCGGCCATGTCGAAGAGGCCCGGTACCCGTTCGGCCAACTCTCCGTAATGACGCGTCGAGGGGCGCACGTTCATGGGAACGACCAGTCCAGCCGACCACGGCTCATATGCTGAGAGAAACAGATAGGGGTTGCGCTCATCCTCTGGGCTCACTCCTGCCTCAGGCATCTCCTTCGCGCAAGTCATTCGCAGGCGCGACACCAAGGCCATTGCATCCACGGCCAACCGAACTTCCGGGGCGACTACCCACAAGGCATCGTCATCTTGGACTGTCTTCGTGGTTTCGCCGCGTAGCATGTAGAGCATGCCAAAGCGGTCGTCCCGCTCGGACTCCAGTGCGTCAGAACGCAGCTTGACCGCCTCTCCGACGCGCATCAGCGAGTAATTCAGTATGTATGCCAGCCCAGCGGTATCTACTGCGGTAAAGCATGAAGCCAAAATCTGCGCATCGAGGTTGGCCGCATCCCGCTGGAACCAACGGACCATGAAATCGAGCAGCCCGAACCTTTGCATGATCTGGGCGAACGTACCCGCGAATCTGGCATGCGGAGGACGACTGTGGACGGGCCTCGCCAGATCAGGGTTGAAAGGGTGCAACTTGCCGTCTCGGCCGACCGCACACGCCGCAGCCAGAGAACCGTAGTTCCACGCATACGCGTCACGAAGAAAAACGAAACAGTCCTCGAAGCCCTGTCGGTGGGCTAGAAAGTCTTCGAGGAATGCGCGGAGACGCTGGTGCTGGTAAGTCCAGATGCGCGGCGGGATGTAGGGCGTTTGACGGGTCTCGTGTTCCGGCAGGTCCGATTCCAGACGTGAAAGACCATCGCGGTCCAACAGGGTAAAGCCCAGCTCGTGCCGCTGTTCGAAGAGAACATGCAGCATCACGAAGGCGTGGTGAGCCGTGGCACGCGGGAGGCACGCGGACAGCTTGTCGGCCACCGCCGGGAAGCGCATCAGTTCAGAGGCGAGTATTCCCTCCTGCGAGCAAAGGGCGAAGATTGGTCTCAGGTAGACGAACCGAAAGAGCAGCGTCCCCGGGGTTTGAACTGCTCTTGGACCATAGAGCCACCAAGCCACGATCTGTCGTAGTAGGGCTGCATTCTTAGCGTCGATGGGGGGAGAGTTCCCGTCGGGACCGTCCCCGAAGTTGATGGTCACCCGCTGCCCAGCCCAAACGCTCAGGTCCCACGATTGATCACCATAGCGACTGATGACGTTGCCGTCCGCGTCAATCACTACGGGGAAGTCGGGCTCGGGGGGCCAACTCGGCGGGCGAAAGTTAGCGGCCCCGGGAGCTATGAGAGGCGAGTCGATTGCAAGGCCGAGATGTGCGACGTTGACGTTGCTCACAGACGTGCCTCCAACAGCCGAATGTAGCCGTCCCACTTGGGGTGATATTTACCCTCGTCCACCCGGGCAAAAGCCTCATTGACCCACAGGGCACGGACTGAATTGCTCTGCTCGAAGCCCTTGAGTTTCGCCGTTACCCTGTCGATGACTGTCTCCACTGGCATTGGCATACCGGCCTTGGATGGTGGCCGATACCTCGACAGCTCCATGGTCTTCATGTGCCGAAAGCACGCAAGGGACCAGACATGATCGGCGGAGTCGATGTCGCGCTGGTGCTCGCAAAACAAGCAACCAGCGGGCGCGGTGCAGTCGGGCTTCGGCGCTTCGGAGGGAGTCCCGGGAAGCAGTTGGGGCGATGGATCGACGCATACGCCCGGCCCAGGCGCGGCGATTGCCGACTCCCTCGCCGCATGGAACCGCGTAACCTCCACTAACGTCGTCTGGAGGTGCGGGCGCTGGTACTCCCTAATCAACACCTCCTCGGTGTGCTGGTGCATCTCCGCCGCTAATGCAGGGTCGAGGGAGCGCCGCAACATCCAGTTGATGCGGGTCCGGCGCAACTCGCGCGATGGAATGAATCTGATGCCCAGCTTCTTGCACTGGTCCCGGACGCGCCAGAATGGCAAAGGCATTTCGTCGGACCGGGAGTGGATGTGAGGAAACAGACGGTCGTCATCCGCATCGGCAAACATTTCTGCGCGCCATGCGAGGTAGCGTTCGAAGAACGGCCGGTATGCTTGGTATATGGTGAATTCCACCTCGTGTTGCGCCCGGTTCTTGTAAACGCGATGCACTTGGTAGCCGTCGAGGTGGCTCCGGTAACGGAATTGGCCATTCCGAAGACCCTGAACCTCCGTGAGATTCATTCCGGTCTGAGCAATGAACACGAGCATCTCAGACTCGATTCGCAGGTTGACGAGCGTCTGTCGCGTTCGCAACGAGGAGTCGTCGGACCACGCGGCGCGCTGCGCAAGCGTCATGCGCCTCAGCCTAGTGTCTGGAGCGCTATCCGCAAGCGATTTCACCTTTATGGGGTTCTTGATCGACGCCCAGTCCTCGATGATCTGGCCCGTGCGATACGCAATACGGATCGGCAGGGGGCCGCGAATCGTCTCAGCGGAAAGCCCATCGCAAGTGTCCAGCAGGGCACGCCCGAAGGCGAATGTCTGTTCGAGGTTCTGCTTGTCGGCCTCGGTTCCGAGTGCAGCTTGACCCTGCTTCGACCTGCGAATGCGGGTCTTGCGCATCACGCCGCCTCGATTCCCCAAAGCAGCGTCGAGCAGCGCAGCGACAGTGGTGGCATAGCGATAGGCTGAGCGGGAGTTGATGTCGCCAACGACCCGTTGGCGGTGAAGCAGGCTGTCAGTCCACTCAATGAAGCGAGCCTCGGCTGTGGCGAGAGTCAGCGGGCGCCCCTCTCGGTCGAGGAATGCCAGCCAGTCCTTCAGACGGTCGATACGGCTCTTCAGGTGGTGCCGACTACCGCCTCCGGCCGCGTGAGCGATCAGCTTCTCGTGCAGCTTCTCGATGAGCGGCAGCCGTGCCTTCACGGGCGGCCCGAGGGCGCCCGACGAGATCGCTGCGAGGGCATCGGCCGTCGTGAGTGCGGCGGCTCCCTTGTAGAGGAGAATCGCGAGGTCATACGGCGTCTCCAAGGGCCCATACTCAACCATCGGGAACGTGAGCGAGGGGATGTCGAACTTACGCATTTGAGTGGGGCACTCGACCTGCGAGTAGCCCGAGAAACTCTTGGGTGAACTGGTCAGCCATTGCAGCCTTCGCACGCGTCTTTTGCGCGAACTTGATGTAGCGGAAAGACACTACTTCGTCCCTATGGAGCAGTGCTTCCTTCACCAAGGCGACCGCGTTGACCGGGCCGACGCCGGTTTGAAGTGCCAACTGCGCCAACTCGGTCGCAAACGTGGGACGGGACATATGAAAGTGAAAGTCGCGCAAGGCAGCTATCCCCGCAGCCTTGCCGCGCTCCCTCAGTTTGTGCATCTCCACGTTGATCGCCGAGCTGCGGTTGGTTCCCGGGCTCGCATACCGACCTCCGAACCGTGTCAGGAAAACAAGGTCCTTGTTCCCCTTGTCGGCTATCGCCTCGCGCTTGAGGCGCCGCACGCTGCGGGCATAGTTCAGCAGCTCTACAAGGTGAGCGCGTGCGATCCAAGCGTGTCCGGTCACATCGAACTTGGTCGCAACCGGCGGGTCGGCCCCGGGGCCAATTGCCAGCCGGAACAGCTCCGGGGACGACGGGTCAGGAACGGCACGCTCCAGCGTCTGCACCTTGAGATCGGCAATCGAACCCAGTCGCATCCCGGTAAAGAAGCCGCATGAGAGCATCTGAAACAACTCCTCGCTTGCCTCCTTGCGCGTGTACGCAAGAATGGCGTCCCGGTCGGCTGCGGACACAGGGAGAAGGCCATCCTCAAGGCGCTCGCCCGTGCGCTTCCGGTTTGGGATCGCGAGGTCGGTCGTAGTGACCGCAATCGTTCGCTCGAATCCGACGCGGTCGAAGATGCGAATCGACGCCACCTTGTCGGTCCACATCGGCCCCCCCGGCGTGAACAACCCCTCCTTCTGAATCCAGCGATAGAACCTGATCGCGACATTGATGCGCTTGGATGCGGTGGAGGTCGCAATCCCCCCCTCCCTCTTGCTCAACTTCATCTTCTTCTTGAGTGCGGCGCGGTACTTCACGAGACACCGGTCCTCCTCACGCCGAGGAAAGCTCCGCCAGTCCGTGTGGGTCTCCTCCAGCCAATCGGCGTAAGCGCGAAGGCAGTCCATGTCGGAGTCTACGGTCTGGAAGTCCACGCCCTTCATCACGCGGGTCCGCGCCCACAGGTTCGCCAGCCGCCACGGCGTCATGTCCGACCAGACTACTTGCGGCATGAGCGTCGCCGAAGAAGCGCGCGGACGCCACTCAACAGCACCGGCCGCAACAACGGGCCGATGCTGAGCGAATTGAATCGTCTCAAGCCTCGCCATCACCATTCACTTTCGAGGACGGCGGGATGTGGAGCAGGGCCCGGATCGCTGCGAGGTGCCTCTGGGCCTCCTCGCGCGTGGTCAATGCAAGTTCAGCAGGCGGGGATAGCCGCAGCACCTTGGCGATGTTCGACGGATACGCGCGGCGAGCGCCTGCGAGCTTCCTGCACGCCTCTGCTACGGCCTCCTCACCGACACGCTCTACGAGCCAGACTAGGACACGCTGATCCCGGCTGGACTCGACCACGACGTTCACGAGCGCGTTGGCGGGCGCCGCTCAGACTCGCCCGGTAGGTAGTCGAGGGTCATCACGCGGGAAGTGTGTTTGCCGTGGCGCCGCAGCTTAGCGCTCACCGGCGCAGCGGACAGAACCCTCTTGGCGTGGGGCGCGCTACCACGCGTGGTCGCTACGCTCAAAGAGGGCATTGACCGCTTCTTGGGGACGGTGCCATTCATCGTTGTGCGCTCCCTTGGTGGGGCCGTGCTCGGCCCCACCAAGAGGCACTCGCCCTGCTGGGCTCATGCCCAAGAACGGTTATAAAAACCGAAACCGGGGGGGCGGATGTCCATAGCATACCACACATAGGGTACGCGTCAACACCATGCAACTAATGGGTGCCGTAGTACGAGCCGGTGCGGCCGATGCCGGCGGCCGCACGGGTGGCGATGCGCCGCAACTGGCGATGGTCGACCGGCGCATCGGTGGCGAGCACGACGATGATCGAGCCCTGGTCGCGGGTCGCGAGGTCGGCGGCGGCGCGCGCGGCAAGCCGTGGCGCCAGCACCGCGCCGAGCGGGCGGCCGGCGAGCGTCAGCGTCTCGAGGCGGCCGAAGTTGGCCAGCACCAGCGCGCCCAGCATGTACGGTCCCGACGCGCTGTCGATCACGCGCGACGCGGTGCCGACGCCGCCCTTCAGGCCGAAGCAGGTCATGCCGCGGCCCGCGCCGACCGCGCCGCGCGCGAACGCCGGCGTCGCCGCGGCGAGCGCCTCCGCGTAGTGCGCCTCGGCGATCGCCAGCGCCTGGACGTCGTTGAGGTAGCCGTCGTTGCACTCGAAAACCAGCGGGTTGACGGTGGTGGTCGTGCGCGCGAGGCCCGGATGGCCGGCGATCGCGGCGCGCACCTCGGCCATCGCGATCGTGCCGACCGACAGCGTGGTGGTGAGCGCGATCGGCGTCTCCAGCACGCCCAGTTCGTTCAGCTGCATCAGGCCCACGCTCTTGCCGAAGCCGTTGATCACGACGGCGGCGGCGGGCACCTTGTCGGCGAACGGGTCACCGGCATGAGGGCGCACGACGGTGACGCCGGTCTGCAGGTCGCCGGCGGCCAGCGTCGCGTGGCCGACGGTGACGCCGGCGACGTCGGCGATCGAGCCCAGCGGTCCCGGCGGCAGGCGGCCGATGCGCAGCGTGGCAGTCACTTGCGCTTGATCTTCGGGTCGAGCGCGTCGCGCAGCCCGTCGCCCAGCAGGTTGAACGCGAGCACGGTCAGGAAGATGGCGATGGCCGGGAACAGCGCGACGTGCGGCGCGGTCATCATCTCGGAGCGCGCCTCGTTCAGCATCGCGCCCCATTCGGGCGTCGGCGGCTGCGCGCCCATGCCGAGGAACGACAGGCTGGCCGCGGTGATGATCGAGGTGCCGATGCGCATCGAGAAATAGACGACCACGGCCGAGATCGTGCCCGGAAAGATGTGCCGCAGCACGATCGTGCCGTCGGATGCGCCGATGCTGCGCGCCGACTCGATGTAGGTGAGGTGCTTCAGCGCCAGCGTGTTGCCGCGGACCAGCCGCGCGAACGTCGGCACGCTGAAGATGGACACGGCGATGATGACGTTCTGCATGCCGCTGCCGAGGATCGCGACGATGGCGATCGCGAGCAGGATGCCGGGGAAGGCGAACAGCACGTCGGCGAGCCGCATGATCGCGCGGTCCCACCAGCCTTCGTAGTAGCCGGCGACGAGTCCCAGCAGCGTGCCGATCACGGCGCCGATCGCAACCGAAACGAAGCCGGCGGTCAGCGAGATCCGCGCGCCCATCAGCAGCCGGCTGAAGATGTCGCGGCCGAGCGGGTCGACGCCGAACCAGTGCTTCGCCGACGGCGGCGAGTTCAGCGTGTCGTAGTCGAAGTAGTTCTCGGCGTCGAAGGGCACGATGTACGGCGCGAGGATCGCGAGCGCGACGAGCAGCAGCACGAAGCCGGCGGCGGCGAGCGCCACGTGCTGGCGCCGGAACTTGCGCCAGAACTCGGTCCACGGCGTGCGCACGCGCTCGGCGACGCCGGCAACGGGGGCGGTCGCGGGGACGGGGACGGTCGGTGTGCCGGGTTCGGTCACGGGGGCCTTCAGCGGATGCGGATCGTCGGGTTGATGAGCCCGTACAGCACGTCGACGATCAGGTTGATCAGGATGAACTCGAACGAGAACAGCAGCACCAGCGCCTGGATCACCGGGTAGTCGCGCATGTCGACGGCGTCGACCAGCAGCCGGCCCATGCCGGGCCAGTTGAACACCACCTCGACGACGATCGAGCCGCCCAGCAGGAAGCCGAACTGCAGCCCCATCATCGTCACCACCGGGATCAGCGCGTTGCGCAGCCCGTGCTTGGCGACGACGGTGGCCTCCGACAGCCCCTTGGCGCGGGCGGTGCGGATGAAGTCCTCCTGCAGGATGTCGACGAACGACGAGCGGGTGAAGCGCGCCATGATCGCCGCGACGGCGGCGCCCAGCGTCAGCGACGGCAGCACGTAGTGCCGCCAGCTGTCGGCGCCGACGGTCGGCAGCCAGTTGAGATTCACGGCGAACACCTGCATCAGCACCATGCCGAGGGCGAACGCCGGAAACGAGATGCCGGACACCGCGAGCGTCATGCCGATCCGGTCGGGCCAGCGGTTGCGCCACACGGCCGACACGATGCCGATGGTCATGCCGATCGTCACCGACCACGCCATCGCCCATACGGTCAGCCAGAACGTCGGTGCGAAGCGGTCGGCGATCTCGGTCGCCACGTCGCGCTTGGTGCGGATCGACTTGCCGAAGTCGCCGCGCAGGCTGCCGCTGACGAAGCGGAGGAACTGCTGCGGCAGCGGCAGGTCGAGGCCGAGGTCGCGGCGCACGAGCTGCACCGTCTCGGGCGTCGCATCCGGACCCGCCGCGAGGCGCGCCGGATCGCCTGGCAGCAGGTGCACGAGCATGAACACGAGGATCCCGACGATGACCATCGTCGGGATGAGGCCCAGCAGGCGCTTGGCGATGTACTGAAGCATGGGCCGGAAGCCGGGCCGCGCGCGTCGCTGCAGCGCCCCGCCGGGGGGCGCCGTCGCGAGCGGTCGGGATTACTTCAGGTCGACGTCGGTGAAGTTGAACGAACCGTCGGGCATCGTGTGGAAACCCGAGAGCTTCTTGTTGCTGGCCGACAGGAGCTTCTCGGTGACGAGCGGCGCCCACGGGGCATCCTTGTAGATCGTCTCCTGGGCTTCCTTGTACAGCTTCGCCTTCTCGACCTTGTCGGTCGTCCGCAGCGCGTTCCTGATGTTGGCCTCGACGACGTCGTTCTTGTAGTACGCGGTGTTGAAGAGCTTCGGCGGCCACGACTCGGCGGCCAGCAGCGGACGCAGCGCCCAGTCGGCTTCACCGGTCGACGACGACCAGCCGACGTAGTAGAGGCGCACCGGCGCGGTCTTCGGGTCCTGCCAGCTCTCGACCTTCTCGACGCGCTGCCCGGCTTCGAGCAGCGTGATCTTGGTCTTGATGCCGACCTGCGAGAGCTGCTGCTGGAGCACCTGCGTGACCTTCTGCGCGATCGTGTGGTTGTAGGCGGACCACAGCTCGGTCTCGAAGCCGTTCGGGTAGCCGGCCTCGGCCAGCAGCGCCTTCGCCTTGGCCACGTCGTACGGCCAGACGCCGGTCTTGACCGAGTACTCGACGCCTGCCGGCACGATGGCGTCGGCGGGCGTTGCGTAGCCGCCGAACGCGACCTTGGCCACAGCCTCCTTGTTGATCGCGTAGTTGATCGCCTGCCGCACCTTGATGTTGTCGAACGGCTTCTGCTGCGTGTTCATCGACAGGTAGCGCTCGATGATCGACGGCGCGGCGACGACGTTGAGGTCGGGTTTCGACTTCAGCGTCTCCGCCATCTCGGGCGGCACCGGATAGGTGAACTGCGCCTCGCCCGTCTGCATCACCGCGGCGCGCGTGTTGTTGTCGATGACGGGCTTCCACGTCAGCGTGTCGACCTTCGGGTAGCCCTTCTTCCAGTAGCCGTCGAACTTCGCCACCTTCAGGTAGTCGGTGGCTTTCCACTCGACGAACCTGAACGGGCCGGTGCCGACCGGGTGGAACGCGATGTCCTTGCTGCCGTATTGCTTCAGCGCGGCGGGGCTGATCATCACGCCGCTCGGATGCGCCAGCTGGTTGATGAATGCGGAGAACGGGGTCTTCAGCGTGATGCGCACCGTGTAGTCGTCGATGACTTCGGTGCTGGCGATGTTGCTGTAGAGGCCGTAGCGCTTCAGCTTGTTGTCGGGGTTGGTCACCCGGTCGAAGTTCGCCTTCACGGCATCGGCCTTGAAGTCGGTGCCGTCGTGGAACTTGACTCCCTTCCGGAGCATGATCGTGTAGACGCTGCCACCCGAGCTTCCGGCATAGCTCTCGGCCAGCACCGGGATCATCTTCATGTCCTTGTCGAAGCCGAACAGGCCCTCGTAGAACGACTTGGCGACGGCCTGCGACAGCGTGTCGTTGGCGTCGTAGGGGTCGGTCGTCGTGAACGTCGACGCGACAGCGACCGTGACGTCCTTGGCCGCGAACGCCGGGACGGAGGCAAGCGCCGCGGCGAGCAGGGCGCTGGCGGCGAGGGAACGGAACAGCGGTTTCATCGTGAATCTCCTCATTAAAGAACCAATTCAGTTGCGACGGCCGACCCGTGGACCGCAGCCCGGGTTGAGCGCAAGCGAAACCCGGGGCAACCCCCGCGAATGCTCAACCCGCCCCCGCGATCGGGTGCGTGGCGACGAAATGACCGGGGCCAACCTCCCGCATCGGCAATACCGTCGGCTCGTCGCCGACGCGCCTTACGGGGCTCGGAATCTCGTCCGATGATAACTCCGTTTGCCGGCGCCTCCGGGCCGGGTCGGCGATCGGCACCGCGGCCATGAGCTTCCTCGTGTACGGGTGCTGCGGGTTCTCGAAGATCGCGCGGCGCGGGCCGATCTCGACGATCTGGCCCAGGAACATCACCGCGACGCGGTGGCTGATCCGCTCGACCACCGCCATGTCGTGCGAGATGAAGATGTAGGCGACGCCGAATTCGCGCTGCAGGTCGATCAGCAGGTTGACGATCTGCGCCTGGATCGACACGTCGAGCGCCGACACGGCCTCGTCGGCGATGATGATCTTCGGGTTGAGCGCCAGCGCCCGCGCCACGGCGATCCGCTGCCGCTGGCCGCCGGAGAACTCGTGCGGATAGCGCTGCGCGTGGTCCGGCGACAGCCCGACGTGCTCCAGCAGCCACCGCACGCGCTCCTCGGCCTCGCGCCCCTTCGCCACGCCGTGGACGTACAAGGGCTCCGCGATCGAGAAGCCGACGGTGAGCCGCGGGTCGAGCGAGGCGAACGGGTCCTGGAAGATCATCTGGATGTCGCGCCGCATCGGGCGCACGTCGCGCGCGGGCAGCTGCGCGATGTCGCGGCCGCCGAACTCGATGCTGCCGCTCTCGATCTCGACGAGGCGCAGCAGCGAGCGGCCGGTCGTCGACTTGCCGCAGCCCGATTCGCCGACCAGCGCCAGCGTCTCGCCGGCGGCGAGGTCGAAGCTCACCTGCTCGACGGCGTGGACGCGCCGCGTCACGCGGCCGAAGAAGCCGGACTTGATGTCGAAGCGCGTCGAGAGCCCCCGGACGGCGAGCAGCGGCGCGCCGACGGTGGAGGTGCGCTCGGCGTCGGTCTGCGGCACCGCCGCTTCCGACACCGGGCGCACCAGCGGGAACTTGCGCGGCAGGTCGGTGCCGCGCATCGAGTGCAGCCGGGGCACCGCGGCCAGCAGCGACCGCGTGTAGGGGTGCACCGGCGCGTCGAAGATCTGCGCCACCGGGCCTTCCTCGACCTTCTCGCCGCGCCACATCACGACGACGCGGTCGGCCACCTCGGCCACGACGCCCATGTCGTGGGTGATGAAGATCACCGCCATCCGCATCTCCTGCTGCAGCAGCCGGATCAGCGCCAGGATCTGGGCCTGGATCGTCACGTCGAGCGCCGTCGTCGGCTCGTC
Source organism: Bordetella parapertussis (assembly GCA_943331295.2). GTDB lineage: Bacteria > Pseudomonadota > Gammaproteobacteria > Burkholderiales > Casimicrobiaceae > CAIWHR01. The sequence goes on from CALQLA020000019.1 coordinate 11,924, forward strand.
GGCGATCAGCAGCGCCGGCTTGCACGACAGGGCCATCGCGATCATCACCCGCTGCCGCATCCCGCCCGACAGCTGGTGCGGGTAGCGCGTCAGCACCTGCGCGGCTTCCGGGATGCGCACCTTCTGCAGCATCGACAGCGCCTCGGCGGTGGCCGCGGCGGCGTCCATGCCCTGGTGCAGCCGGATCGACTCGGCGATCTGCTCGCCCACGGTGAACACCGGGTTGAGCGAGGTCATCGGCTCCTGGAAGATCATCGCGATCTCGGCGCCGCGGATCGCGCGCATCGTCGGTGCATCCGCCGTCACGAGGTCGATGCGGCTGCCGTCGGGGCGGCCGAACTCGAGGCGCCCGCCGACGATGCGGCCGCCGCCGTGCTCGACGAGGCGCATCAGCGACAGCGCGGTGACCGACTTGCCCGAACCCGATTCGCCGACGATCGCCAGCGTCTCGCCGTGACCCACCGAGAACGAGACCTCGCGCACGGCGCGGACGACGCGCTCGGTGCTTGCGAACTCGACCGACAGGCGGTCGACGACCAGGGCGGAGGATGGCATTGCGGCGGGGCCCGGGGCAAGCGGCGCGCCGCCGCGTTCGTCGCGGCGGCCGCGGCGGTCAGGCGTTCTCGGATTCGCGGGCCGGGCGCTTCATCAGCAGCGCCGCCACGGGCCGGGACTTGCGGTGGCCATGCGCGTGCGATCCGCCGGCAGGCGCGGGCTGCACCGGCGGCTGGTCGGGATTGAGCGCGTAGGCGGCTTCGCGCTCCTCGCGCCGGGTGTCGCCGTACGGACGCGGCGTCTCGCCGTCGGCGGGGCCGGCGGTGCGCTCGCGCGGCGCGCGCGGCGGGCGCTCAGTGCGCTCAGTGCGCTCGGTGCGCTCGGTGCGCTCGGTGCGCGGAGCGGCGTCGGCGGCAACCGTTTCGGCCCCCTCGGCGCGCGGCGCGGCGTGCTGCGCCGGCCTGGGCGCGCGCTCGCGGGGCTCGCGGCCCTCGCGCGGCGCGCTGCGCGGGGCGCGCTCGGCGCGGCCCGTCATCACGTCGAAGCCTTCGGCGGTGGCGAGCGGCACGGACTTCTTCAGCAGCCGCTCGATGTCGGCGAGGTATTTTTCCTCTTCCGGCGCGACGAACGATATCGCCTCGCCCGACGCCCCGGCGCGGCCGGTGCGACCGATCCGGTGGATGTAGTCTTCGGCCACGTGCGGCAGCTCGTAGTTCAGCACGTGCGGGAGCTGGTCGATGTCGATGCCGCGCGCGGCGACGTCGGTGGCGACCAGCACCTGCAGCTTGCCTTCCTTGAAGGCGTCGAGCGCTTCCATCCGTGCCTGCTGGCTCTTGTCGCCGTGGATCGACTCGGCGGTGAAGCCGTCCTTCTGCAGCTGGCGGGCGAGGCGCGAGGCGCCATGCTTGGTGCGCATGAAGCACAGCACCTGCGTCAGGTTGCCGACGCGGACGAGGTGCTCCAGCAGCTGGCGCTTGCCGTCGACCGGCACCTTGTAGACGAGCTGGGTGACGGTGTCGGCGGCGGCGTTGCGCTTGGCGACCTCGATCAGCCGCGGCGCATTGAGCAGCTGGTCGGCGAGCTTCTTGATGTCGTTGGAGAACGTGGCCGAGAACAGCAGGTTCTGCCGCTTGGCAGTCACCGGCAGCAGCGCCATGATCCGCTTGATGTCGGGAATGAAGCCCATGTCGAGCATGCGGTCGGCTTCGTCCAGCACGAACACCTCGACCTGGCCCAGGTAGACGCTCTTCTGCTCGATGTGGTCGAGCAGGCGGCCTGGCGTGGCGACGAGGATCTCGACGCCGGCGCGGACGACGGCGAGCTGCGGCTTGATGTCGATGCCGCCGTAGACCACGGTCGAGCGCAGCTTCGTGTACTTGGCGTAGGTGCGGAACGATTCCTCGACCTGCACGGCCAGCTCGCGGGTGGGCGTGAGGATCAGCGCCCGGACCGGATGCCGCGCGGGCGACGGGCTGCTGTTGGCCTGCGGCGCCAGCTTCTGCAGGATCGGCAGCGCGAAGCCGGCGGTCTTGCCGGTGCCGGTCTGGGCACCGCCCATGACGTCGTGCCCCTCGAGGATGACGGGGATCGCCTGGACCTGGATGGGGGTGGGGGTGGTATACCCGGCTTCTTCGACTGCCCTCAACAGCTCGGGCAGCAAGCCGAGCTCGGCAAAGCTCGTTGCAGACATGCAGTGCTCCTGGCGCGGCCATCCCCTTCGGGATTTCCGGTCCAGGCAGCGAATGACGGATTGTGGCGCGGGCGGGGAAGCGGTCGAACGACGACCGGCGCCCCGGCTGCGGGCTGGGCGGTGACCGGAACGGCCGCCCGAGTTCGAATTATAGCCTAAGTCGCAGATTCTACAAAATATTTGTGGCGTGGCGGGCGCGATCCGGGCTATAATCGACGGTTACCCCGTGCGGCTTTTGCCGCAGTGCAACACCAGCCGGCAAAACCGACCATGACCACCTCAGCCCGTCCCCAGCGCAACATCGCGATCATCGCCCACGTCGACCACGGCAAGACCACGCTCGTCGACAAGCTCCTGCAGCAGGCGGGCACGTTCGCCAAGCACCAGCACATCGCCGAACGCGTGATGGACAGCAACGACCTCGAGCGCGAGCGCGGGATCACCATCGTCGCCAAGAACTGCTCGATCAACTACGGCGACACGCACATCAACATCGTCGACACGCCGGGCCACGCCGACTTCGGCGGCGAGGTCGAGCGCGTGCTGGGCATGGTCGACGGCGTGCTGCTTCTGGTCGACGCGGTCGAAGGCCCGATGCCGCAGACCCGCTTCGTCACGCTGAAGGCGCTGCAGCTCGGCCTGCAGCCGATCGTCGTGATCAACAAGGTCGACCGCCCGGGCGCGCGTCCGGAGTGGGTCGTCAACCAGACCTTCGAGCTCTTCGACCGCATCGGCGCGACCGAAGCCCAGCTCGACTTCCCGGTCGTCTACGCGTCCGCGCTGAACGGCTGGGCGACCACCGACGTCAACGTCGCCAAGGCCGGCGTGAAGCCCGACAACGCCGACATGCGCGCGCTGTTCGAGACCATCCTCGCTTCGGTGCCGGCGCCGGTCGGAGACCCCGACGGCCCGCTGCAGTTCCAGGTGAGCGCGCTCGACTATTCGAATTACCTCGGCCGGCTCGCGATCGGCCGCATCCGCCGCGGCCGCATCCTGCCGGGGCAGGAAGTCGCCGTGCTGAATGGCGCACTGGAACCGGGGCAGGTTCCGTTGAAGGGCAAGATCGGCCAGGTGCTGGCCTTCAAGGGCCTCGAGCGCCTGCCGGTCGACTCGGCCGAAGCCGGCGACATCGTGCTGATCACCGGTGTCGACGACCTCACGATCGGCACCACGCTCGCGTCGCTGGAGACGCCCGAGGCGCTGCCGCCGATCTCCGTCGACCTGCCGACGCTGTCGATGTACTTCCAGGTCAACACGTCGCCGCTGGCCGGCCGCGAAGGCAAGTACGTGACGAGCCGCAACCTGCGCGACCGCCTCGCCAAGGAAATCCTGACCAACGTCGCGCTGCGCGTCGAGGAGACCGGCGACACCGACGCCTTCCTCGTCTCGGGCCGCGGCGAGCTGCATCTCACGATCCTGATCGAGCAGATGCGCCGCGAAGGCTACGAGCTCGCCGTGTCGCGCCCGCGCGTGGTGCTGCGCGAGATCGACGGCGTCACCTGCGAGCCGTACGAGGCGCTGTCGGTGGACGTCGAGGAAGCCAACCAGGGCGCGGTGATGGAAGCGCTGGGGCCCCGCCGCGGCGACCTCACCAACATGGAGTCCGACGGTCGCGGCCGCACGCGCCTCGAGTACCGGATTCCCGCGCGGGGCCTGATCGGCTTCCAGGGCGAGTTCATGAACCTGACCCGCGGCACGGGGCTCATGAGCCACGTGTTCGACGGCTACGCGGCGATCAAGGGCGAGATTCCCGACCGCCGCAACGGCGTGCTGATCTCGGCCGAGGACGGCGAGGCCGTGGCCTACGCGTTGTGGAAGCTGCAGGACCGCGGCCGGATGTTCGTGTCGCCGGGCGACAAGCTGTATGAAGGCATGATCATCGGCATCCACAGCCGCGACAACGACCTCGTCGTCAACCCGATCAAGGGCAAGCAGCTCACCAACGTGCGCTCGTCGGGCACCGACGAAGCGGTGCGGCTGGTGCCGCCGATCGACCTGACGCTCGAGTACGCGGTCGAGTTCATCGCCGACGACGAGCTGGTCGAGGTCACGCCGGTGACGGTCCGCGTCCGCAAGCGCTTCCTCAAGGAACACGAGCGCAAGAAGGCGAGCCGCGAGGCCGCGTAGTCGCCGCGGCGGGCGCCTGCGCCCGTCACTGCGCATTCGCATCGCGGCTGCGACGCGGAGGGGATGGACGCATGTCGGACCGTCTCGATGCGCTGACGCATGAACGCGCGGTGCAGTTCGCCGCGCTGGCGCGCGCCAACATCGCGCGCGAATACCCGAACAAACCCGATCACGTCCTGACCGCCGACGCGGACCTGGTTGCCCCGCGCGACCAGCATCCCGCTTTCCACGGCAGCTACGACTGGCATTCGTCCGTCCACATGCGGTACGGCGCCGACCGCGACGCCCCCGGCGCATGGGAGCCCTCCGGCGCCGACTTCCTGTCGCCGGTGCTGATGGAAGCCGAGCTGATGCGACGCGTGCTGCCGCCGCCCGCGTTCGCCGCGTGGCTCGACGGCTTCCTGCCCGGCCTCGCGCAGCGGACGCCGGCGGCGCTGTTCGCGCCGGCGCAGGTCTCCGACCGCACCGACCCGCAGATCGTCCATCTCGACGGGCTCAACCTTTCGCGCGCGTGGTGCCTTGCCGGCATCGCCGCCGCGCTGCCCGCGGGCGACCCGCGGATCGCGGTGCTGCGCGCGACGGCCGGCGCGCACCGCGCCGCCGGCCTCGAAGGCCTCGACAGCGGCGACTACCTCGGCGCGCACTGGCTCGCGAGCTTCGCGCTGCTGGCCCTCGGCGGTTGACGTCCGCTGCCGTTCGCCGCGGCCTGCGGGTCGCGCCGGTGCCGCGGCGGTCGCGTCACCGCCGCACCAATCCCGCGTAAACTCTGCGCCGATGAACGAACTGCTGCCGATCGTCGTCCTCGTCGCGCTCGCGGTCCTCGCGGTGCTGCTGGCGCAGGCACTCGGGCGGTTGTCGGCGCTGGTCGCGCAGCGCGGCGACGCGCAGCGCGAGCTGTCCGGGCTCCGGGCGCGGATCGAGGTGCTGGTCGCGCAGAACGCCGACTTCGAGCGCGACCTGAAGCAGGACCTCGCGCTCGCCCGCGCCGAGCAGTCGAGGGCGGCGCAGGCGGGTCGCGCCGAACTTGCCGCGACGCTGGACCGGCAGGCGGAGGCGATGACCCGGCAGCTCGCCGCGATGGCCGGCGCGCAGAATGCCGAGTTGAAGAGCTTCGGCGCGCGGCTGGCGCAACTCACGCAGTCCAACGAGCTGCGGCTGGAAGCGGTGCGCGCCACGGTCGAGCAGCGCCTCGACGCCTTGCGCGGCGAGAACGCCGCCAAGCTGGACGAGATGCGCGCGACCGTCGACGAGAAGCTGCAGGCCACGCTGGAGCAGCGCCTCGGGCAGACGTTCCGGCAGGTCTCCGACCGGCTCGACCAGGTGCACAAGGGCCTAGGTGAGATGCAGGTGCTGGCGGCCGGTGTGGGCGACCTGAAGAAGGTGCTGATCAACGTCAAGAGCCGCGGTGGCTGGGGCGAGGTGCAACTGGGCGCGCTGCTCGCCGAGATGCTGACGCCGGCGCAGTACGCGCAGAACGTGGCGACGCGGCCCGGGAGCCGCGACCGGGTCGAGTACGCGGTGAAGTTCCCGGGACGCGGCGACGACGGCTCGCCGTGCTGGCTGCCGATCGACGCCAAGTTCCCGCTGGAGGACTACGAGCGGCTGCAGGGCGCGATCGAGCAGGCCGACATCGTCGCCGTCGAGGCGAGCCGCAAGGCGCTCGAGGGCTTCTTCAAGGCCGAGGCGAAGTCGATCCGCGACAAGTACGTCGAGCCGCCGCACACCACCGACTTCGCGATCCTGTTCGTGCCGACGGAGGGGCTCTACGCGGAGGCCGTGTCGCGGCCGGGGCTCGCCGCCACGCTGCAGCGCGACTACCGCGTGATGCTCGCCGGCCCGATGAACCTGGCCGCGATGCTGAACAGCCTGCAGCTGGGCTTCCGCACGCTGGCGATCGAGCAGCGCTCGACCGAGGTGTGGCGCGTGCTGGGCGCGGTCAAGACCGAGTTCGGCAAGTTCGGCGCAATCCTCGCGCGCACCAAGGAGCGGCTCGACCAGGTCGGCCGGACGCTGGACGACGCCGGCCGCAAGAGCACGACGATCGCCCGCAAGCTGCGCGACGTCGAGGCGCTGCCCGAGGCCGAGGCCGACCGGCTGCTCAGCGGCGAGGTTGGCGGGATGCCCGAGGCCGACGTCGACCCCGTGGCGCCGGAGTCGCCGCCGGCCGTCGACGCCTGACGCCGCATGTTCAAGGCATTGCGCAACTGGCGCGAACGGCGGGTGCTGGCCAGCGCCGCGATTCCCGATGCGCTGTGGGACGAGGCGCGCGCGCGGCTGCCGTTCCTCGACGCGTGGACCGGGGAGGAACTCGAGCGCCTGCGGGTCAAGGTGGTGCTGTTCCTCGACGCGAAGGCGATCGTCGGCGCGCGCGGGCACGAGGTGACGCCGCTGCAGCGCGTGATCATCGCCGCGCAGGCCTGCGTGCTGGTGGCGAACCTCGACCTCGCGCTCTACGACGGCTGGGAGAGCGTCGTCGTCTATCCGGACGAGTTCGTCCCGGGCTGGCAGTGGGAGGACGAGGCCGGCGTGGTCCACACCAACGACGACGCGATGGCGGGCGAGGCGATGCCCGGCGGTCCGGTCGTGCTGTCGTGGCCCGACGTCGAGGCGAGCGCGGACTGGGAGGCGGCCGGGATGAACCTCGTCATCCACGAGTTCGCGCACAAGATCGACATGGTCAACGGCGATGCGAACGGCTGTCCGCCGCTGCCGCCCGGCATGTCGCGGCGCGAGTGGCAGGCGGCGATGGCGCCGGCGTACGAGGACTTCTGCGCGCGCCAGGACCGCGGCGAGGACACCGCGATCGACCCGTATGCGGCGGAGTCGCCGGCCGAGTTCTTCGCGGTGCTGTCGGAGGTGTTCTTCGTCGAGCCGGCGCTGCTGGTCGCGGAGTACCCGGCGGTGTACGCGCAGTTCGCGCGCTATTACCGGCAGGATCCCGCTTCGCGTAGCCCGGGTTGAGTAACAGCGAAACCCGGGGCCATCGTGCAAGCGGGCACGGTCCACCTGGGTTTCGCTGGCGCTCAACCCGGGCTACGGCAATGCAGGATTACGCAGATGGGGGGCGCTGCGCCGACTTCGGCCGGAACGCCTTGCAGACGCTCTCGTGCGTCACGATGTACGGGCCGCCGATCAAGTCGATGCAATAGGGCACGGCGGCGAAGACACCGTCGAGCGTTTCGCGGATCGCCTTCGGCTGGCCCGGCAGGTTGAGGATCAGCGCCCGGCCGCGGATCGCGCCGACCTGCCGCGACAGGATCGCCGTGGGCACGTACTTGAGGCTCACCTGCCGCATCTGTTCGCCGAACCCCGGCAGCAGCTTGTGCGCGACGGCGATCGTCGCCTCGGGCGTCACGTCGCGCGGCGCGGGTCCGGTGCCCCCGGTCGTCAGCACGAGGTGGCAGCCCGCGGCGTCCACCAGTTCCACCAGCGTGCGCTCGATCACCGGCTGCTCGTCGGGGATGAGGCGGGTCTCCATCGTCCACGGCGACGCGAGCGCCGCGCTGAACCACTCGGTGAGCGACGGGATGCCGCGGTCCTCGTAGACGCCGGCGGACGCGCGGTCGGAGATGGAGACGAGGCCGATGCGAAGCGAAGCGGGAGCGGTCATGGCGGGTGGAATCGGTTCGGGAGGGGACGACGGTGGCGAGTCGGGTCAGGCCGGGGCGGGGCCCAGCGCCTTCAGCTCGCGGAACAGCTCGCGGTAGGCGTGCGGCGGCTGGCCCTTCTGGCGCTCGGTGGCGGCGCGCGCGATCAGCGCGCGGAACCGGGGGCGGTCGAGCGTCGGGTATTCGGCGGCCAGCAGGTCGAGCGCGGCGGGCTCGGCGAGGAGCCGCTCGCGCCAGCGCTCCAGCGCGTGCTGGTGCGCGGTGTCGATCGAGCGGCCGTGCGCCCAGGCGTCGAGGCGGTGCCGGATCGGGTCGGCATTCACGTCGCGCATCAGCTTGCCGACGTACTGCAGCTGCCGCTTGCGCCCGCCCCATGCGGTGATCGAGCGCGCGGCGACGATCGCGTCGACGAGCCGCTCGGGCAGCTCGGCCTCGGCGGCGATCTCGTTCAAGCGCCGGTCGTCGAGCTCGACGAGCGCCTCGCCCAGCGCCTGCAGGTCGTGCATCGCCGCCTTGCGCTGCGTCTTCGAGGGGCCGGCGGGCTCGGCGTCGTCGGGGCCGGCAGCCGGGTCGGGGCTGGGGGCGTGCGGCTGCCAGTCTCGCGGCGGTCGCGGCTTGTCGTCAGAGGGGAGCAATGGGATTTCCGTTGCAGGTGAGCGATGGCAAAGGAGCCGATGGGAGGGAAACCGTTTGCTATGATAGCTGACCGCACCGGATCCGCCGGTCTCGCGCGCTGCGCGCGCGTGCTGCGGACGCATCCCAAAACGAGTCCGTCGATGACCGAAGCCTCCCTTGCCCCGACTTCCCGCACCGCGCCCGCGCGCCCGCCGGCGGACGACGCCGGCCCGTTTCCGCTGCCGACGGCGGACCTGACGCGCGTCGTCGCCGAGGTGCTCGACGCGGCGAAGGCGGGCGGAGCGACGGCCGCCGAGACCGACGTCTCACAGGCGGTGGGACTGTCGGTCACCGTGCGCCGCGACGAGGTCGAGACGATCGCCTACAACCGGGACAAGGGCATCGGCGTGACCGTGTACGTCGGCCAGCGCCGCGGGCACGCGAGCACCGCCGACTTCTCGACCGAGGCGATTCGCGCCACGGTGGGCAAGGCGCTCGCCATCGCCCGCTATACGGCCGAAGACCCCTGCTCGGGACTCGCCGACCGCGCGCTCCTCGCGCGCGAGATCCCCGACCTCGACCTCTACCACCCGTGGGCGTTGACCGTCGACGAGGCCATCCGGCTGGGGCGCGAGACCGAGGCCGCGGCGCTCGCCGTCGACCGTCGCCTCACCAACACCGAGGGCTCGACGGTCTCGCGCGGCGAATCCGAATTCGTCTACGCCAACAGCCACGGCTTCTGCGGCGGCTACCGCAGCTCGCGTCACCACATCGACTGCGCGGTGATCGGCGAGGATGGCAACGGGATGCAGCGCGACTTCTGGTACACGGCGGCGCGCGCGCCCGGCGACCTCGACGCCGCCGCGTCCGTCGGCCGCCGCGCCGGCATGCGCACCGTGCGCCGGCTCGGCGCGCGGCAGCTGGGCACGCTCGAGTGTCCCGTCCTGTTCGAGGCCCCCGAGGCCGCCGACCTCATCGGCTCGTTCGTCGCCGCCGTCTCCGGCGGCGCGCTGTACCGCAAGTCGTCGTTCCTGCTCGATTCGATGGGCCGCGAGGTCTTCGCGCCCCACGTCTCCATCCGCGAGGAGCCGCACCTGCCGCGCGGGCGGGGAAGCGCGCCGTTCGACAACGAAGGCGTCGCCACGCGGCCGCGCGACGTGGTGAAGGACGGCGTGGTCACCGGGTACTTCCTCGGCAGCTACTCGGGCCGCAAGCTGGGGCTGCCCACGACCGGCAACGCCGGCGGCAGCCACAACCTGGTCGTGTCGCACGGCGACGACGACCTGGCCGCGCTGTTCCGGCGGATGGGCCGCGGGCTCTTTGTCACCGAGCAGCTCGGCCACGGCGTCAACCCGGTCACCGGCGACTTCTCGCGCGGCGCGGCCGGGTTCTGGATCGAGAACGGCGAGATCGCGCACGCGGTCGAGGAGATCACCATCGCCGGCAATCTGATGGACATGTACCGGGACATCGTCGCCGTCGGCAGCGACGTGGATCGGCGCGGCTCGCGCCATGTCGGGTCGATGCTGATCGGCCGGATGACCGTCGCCGGAAGCTGACCGACCCCGACGGACGGCGCCCATCGCGATGATCGCCCGCATCTTCGGCCTGTTGCGTTCCCTTTCCGATCCGCTGCGCAGCGCCAACGCGGCGGCGACGTGGATCGCCGCGTTGCCGGAGGACCTGGGCGCGACCCAGAAGCGCGCGCTCGACGCCGTCGGGCGCTTCGCGCAGCCCGACCGCGCCATCGGCCCCAACCAGGTCGAGGGGCTGCTGAAGGTCGATGCCCGGATGGAACCGGTGATCGCGGCGCTGACCCGCGACTACACGGCCAACTACCAGAAGAGCACCGACGTCGAGCTCAAGCTCTGGCACCTCGTGTTCGACCTCGTGAAGGCGTTCACCGCGGCGTACCAGGCGGCGCTGCTCGCCGGCCACCCGCGCGCCGAGGACAAGCGCTGGCGCGCGCTGCTGCCCTGGGTGCTGGTGCGCCTCGCCTACTACAAGGGGCTGGACGGAAAGTTCCGGCTGTTCCGCTACAGCCGCTGGGATACGGCGCAGTGGCGCGAATTTCATGAACTCTACGAATTCGCGCGGATGCGCGGGTGGCAGCGCGAGCAGCTCGTGCTGGGCGCGGCGACGTTCTCGCGGCCCGGCGTCTCGCTGGAGCAGGAGTACCTGAAGACGCTGCTGCTGATGCGTCTCGACTCGGGCAACTTCACCGCCGACCAGGTGGAATGGATCGCGGCGCAGCTCGAGGACTGGTCGCCGACGCTGATGCTGGTGCCGCCGCCCGGCGACGGGGCGACCTTCTACGTGGACCTGACCGGGTCGCAGGGGCTGCGGCGCCACGACCGTCCGCATGCCGGCGGCCGCATCCTGTTCCTCGACGTCGGGCCGGTCTACACGCGGGTGATCGAGCGGACGCGCTGGTTGCCCGAGCAGGACGCCGTGACGGCGGCGGGCGAACCGCCGCCCCGCGAGCAGCGGCTCCTGCTGGTGCGCCTGGCGGCGCTGTTCGGCCCGGATACGCTGGCGATCGCGCCGCGCGCGGTGCGCCACGCCGTCGACACCGAGGTCCGGGTGGTATTCGGACTCGATGCACTGTGCCACGCCATCGGCGAGGCCCCCGCGCCGGCGGCGGGCGACCCCGCGTCCGCTGCCGTGACGCCGGCGACCGACGGCGACACGTACGGCGAGACGCCGGGCGACGTCGCGCCGGCGATGTCCCCGGCGCAGGCCGCCGGTGCCAGCGCCGGGCCGGCCTGGAACATGGCGGATGCGAGCGAGTCGGGCTGCCGGCTCACCGCGACCGGCGCCGACGTCCCGGGCAAGCTGGGCGACCTGCTCGCGCTCAGGGATGCCTCGGGCTGGTCTCTGGGCGTCGTCCGGCGGATGCAGCGCTCCGAGGCCGATGAAGTGACGCTCGGCGTCGAGATCATTGCCCGCCGCGTCGTTCCGGTGCTGCTGCGGACCTGGGCTGGTAGCGGGTCCGGCACCAGCCGCGCCGCTCCGGGCCGGCCCTTCTTCGGCATCTACCTGCCCGCGCGGGCCGAGAACCGGCAGGCCTCGCAGCGCAGCCTGATCGGGCCTGCCGACCGGCTGGTCGGGGGCGCCATGATCGAACTGGAAACGGGAAAGGCGCGCTACCTGATCCGGTTCACCCAGATCGTCGAGCAGCAGGCCGGGTGGTCGTGGGCGCTCTTCAGCGCCGTGCGCAATCTCACGTCCTGACGCGCATCGCGGGCACCCGACAGGAGGTGCATTGCTGCCTCCCCCGGCCGGTGGAATCGCTATAGAATTGGAGGCTGACAAGCGTCGGGCCGGATTCGAAACACCGGACCCCCCGCCCGCCGGGCACGCATGGCTTTGCCGGTTGCTTGTAGAGGTAGGACGGTCGCGTCGACCGACGTGAAATCAAACTGGAGGTAACAATGGAACGACGTTCCTTTCTGAAAAAAGCGGGGGTCGGCATGGCTGCCGGCGCCATCGCTGCACCGGCAATCGCCCAGGGCTCGCCGGCCGTCAAGTGGCGCATCACGTCCAGCTTCCCCAAGAGCCTCGACACCATCTACGGCGGCGCCGAGGTCCTGGCGAAGCGCGTCAAGGCGATCACCGGCGGCAAGTTCGACATCCAGGTGTTCGCAGCCGGCGAAATCGCCCCGGGCCCGCAGGCGCTGGACGTCGTCCAGAACGGCACCGTCGAGTGCTGCCACACCTGCTCGTACTACTTCGTCGGCAAGGACAAGGCGTTCGCGTTCGGCACCGCCATTCCGTTCGGCCTCAACAACCGCCAGCAGAACGCCTGGGTCTACCACGGTGGCGGCCAGAAGCTGCTCGACGAGTTCTACAGCAACTACAACATCGTCTCGTTCCTCGGCGGCAATACCGGCACCCAGATGGGCGGCTGGTTCCGCAAGGAAATCAAGACGGTCGCGGACTGCAAGGGCATCAAGATGCGCATCGCGGGTCTCGGCGGCACGATCCAGGCCGCGCTCGGCATGGTGCCGCAGCAGATCCCGGGCGGCGACATCTACCCCGCGCTGGAAAAGGGCACGATCGACGCCGCGGAATGGGTCGGCCCGTACGACGACGAGAAGCTCGGCTTCTACAAGATCGCCAAGAACTACTATTTCCCGGGCTGGTGGGAGCCGGGCCCGTCGATCCACTTCTTCGTCAACAAGAAGGCGTGGGACGCGCTGCCCGCCGAGTACAAGGACGCCTTCCAGGCGGCCGCGTACGAAGCCAACGTGAACATGATGGCCCTGTACGACGACCAGAACCCGGCCGCGCTGCGCCGCCTGATCCAGAACGGCGTCCAGCTGCGCAGCTTCTCGCCGGAAATCATGGACGCGGCGTACAAGGCCGCGGTTGCGTTCTACGCCGAGGAGTCGGGCAAGAATCCCGCGTTCAAGAAGCTGTACGACGCGCTGCTCGCCTACCAGAAGACGCAGAACCAGTGGTTCAGCGTTGCGGAGTTCCGGATGGACGCGTTCCTGCAGTCGCACATCAAGTAGGCCCGTTCCACCGGGCAAAGAAAAACCCCGCGGCGCGCCGCGGGGTTTTTTTTGGTGTCGCCCTGTGGGGGCTGCTCTACTGGCCGGCTCCCCTGGAAGCGCCCCGCGCCCTACTTGGGCGGAGCCGTCGCGGGCGGGGGCGTGGCGGGGGCCGCCGCCGGCGCGGGTCCCTGCAGCGATTTCATCAGTGCCGCGTCCGCATCCTCGGTCGAAGGCGCGGGCGTCGCCGGCGCGCCGCCTCCCTGCAGCGACTTCATCAGCGCGTCGTCGCTGCTTTGAGACGGCGCCGGCGAGGTGCTGCCGTCCGTCGCCGGCTTCTGCGCGTCGTCCTGCAGCATCTTCTGGATGTCGATCTGCGGGCCCGACTGCTTGCTGGCGTCGGGCTTGTCGTAGGCCACGATGCCCGGGAAGAAGATGATCAGCCCGACCATAAGGCACTGGATCACGACGAACGGGATCGCTCCCCAGTAGATCTGGCCGGTGGTGACCCGCGCCAGCATCTTGCCGCTGTGCGTGTCCTTCCAGGGCAGGCTGGGCGCGACGGAGCGCAGGTAGAAGAGCGCAAAGCCGAACGGCGGGTGCATGAACGACGTCTGCATGTTGACCGCCAGCAGCACGCCGAACCAGATGAGGTCGATGCCGAGCTTCTCCGCCACCGGCCCGAGCAGCGGCACGATGATGAACGACAGCTCGAAGAAGTCGAGGAAGAACGCCAGCACGAACACCAGGATGTTGACGACGATCAGGAAGCCGATCTGTCCGCCCGGCAGCCCGATCAGCAGGTGCTCGACCCACTTGTGGCCGTCGACGCCGTAGAACGTCAGGCTGAACACGCGGGCGCCGACCAGGATGAACACGACGAACGTGGTGAGCTTGGCGGTGCTGTCCACGGCCTGCCGCATCAGCGACCACGTCAGGCGCTTGCGCGCCATCGCCATCAGGATCGCGCCGGTGGCGCCCATCGCGCCGCCTTCGGTCGGCGTCGCGATGCCGAGGAAGATGGTGCCGAGCACGAGGAAGATGAGGGCCAGCGGCGGGATCAGCACAAAGGTGACCTTCTGCGCCATCCCGGAGAGCAGGTTGAGCTTCAGCGCGCGGCTCACCATCGCCAGCGCGAAGGCGACGCCGATGCCGATCAGCATGCAGATGACGATCAGCTCGTCGAGCGGCTTGTCCGCGGGCATCACGAAATGGGCATAGGCCCAGGACGCGACGACAGAGATGATGGCAAGCACCAGCAGCGACGTGCCGCCCATCTTGCCGCTCGGCTCGCGGACGACCCGCGCCTCGGCCGGCAGCGCCGGCGCCCACTGCGGCTTGAACACCGTGCAGCCCAGCACGTAGAGCATGTAGAGGCCGGCCAGCACGAAGCCGGGCACGAACGCACCCTTGTACATGTCGCCGACCGACTTGCCCAACTGGTCGGCCATGATGATCAGCACCAGCGACGGCGGGATGATCTGCGCCAGGGTGCCCGATGCCGCGATGACACCGGACGCGAGCCGCCGGTCGTAGCCGTAGCGCAGCATGATCGGCAGCGAGATGAGGCCCATCGAGATCACCGACGCTGCGACCACGCCGGTGGTCGCCGCCAGCATCGCGCCGACCAGCACCACGGCGTACGCGAGACCGCCGCGGACCGGGCCGAACAGCTGGCCGATCGTATCGAGCAGGTCCTCGGCCATGCCGGATCGCTCGAGGATCAGCCCCATGAAGGTGAAGAACGGGATGGCGAGCAGCGTGTCGTTGTTCATCACGCCGCCGAAGATCCGCTCCGGCAGCGCCTGGAAGAACGTCGGCTGGAAGAGCCCGAGTTCCATCCCGATCAGGCCCCAGATGACGCCGTTGGCGGCCAGCGAGAACGCGACGGGAAAGCCCAGCAGCAGGAAGACGATCAGCGACGCGAAGATGATCGGCGCCATGTTGGCGATCAGGAAGGCGCTCATTTTCCGTCTCCCTTGCCGCCGTTGCCGATCATCTGCTTGTCCATCCCCACGATGTCGACGACTTCGGCCGCCACGTGGTGCTTCTTGATTTCCTCGGCCAGCTGCTCCTCGGCGCTCGGGCCCTGGGCCTTGTCCAGCACGTTGGGGCCGGCGCCGGTCAGGAACGCGAAGCGCTTGATCAGCTCGGAGATGCCCTGCATGAACAGCATGAAGAACCCGACGGGCATGAGGAGCCGCACGGGCCAGCGGATCAGCCCGCCCGGGTTGGCGGAGCCTTCGCCGGAGGTCCACGCCAGCATGAACACGGTCCACGACATGTAGGTCGTCATGATCACCATCGGCATCAGGAACACGATGATCCCGAACACGTCGATCCAGTTCTGCGCGCGCGGCGACCAGCGGCCGAAGATCACGTCGATCCGGATGTGCTCGTTCTTGTTGAGGACGTAGGCGGCGCCCAGCAGGAAGACGGCCGAGAACAGGTACCACTGGATCTCGAGCAGGCCGTTGGAGCTCCAGTCGATCGCGTAGCGGACGACGGCGTTGCCGGCGCTGATGATCACGACGACCAGGATGAGCCAGGTGCTGGCCTTGCCGATCGCATTGTTGATGCGATCGATCATCCGCGATAAGGCAAGAAGTCCGTTCACGAATCCTCCGAAATGCGAGAGCGGTGGCAGCACCGGTAGCTTATGATCGGAACCGTCGCCCGCGCTCCGGTGAGCGGAGCAGATTTTGTCGCCGGCGACCGCCAGATTATAGGGCGTTTTCCGGGCCACGGGTTCCCCTTTGCGGGCTTCCGGAAGGGTCGTCCCGGCCGGTTGCGGCTCAGCCGGAGGGCGCGGCGGCGCGAGTGCTAAAATGACGGTCCGCTCGACGAGTGACTTTCCCCGGACCCGCCATGTTCCATCGTTCCCTCACGCTTGCCCAATCCGACCCCGAGCTGTGGGCGGCGATCGCCGCCGAGAACGCGCGGCAGGAGCAGCACATCGAGCTCATCGCGTCGGAAAACTACGCCAGCCCCGCGGTGATGGCGGCGCAGGGCTCGCAGCTCACGAACAAGTACGCCGAGGGCTACCCGGGCAAGCGCTACTACGGCGGCTGCGAGAACGTCGACGTCGCCGAGCAGCTCGCCATCGACCGCGTGAAGAAGCTGTTCAACGCGGCGGCGGCGAACGTGCAGCCCCATTCCGGTGCGCAGGCCAACCAGGCGGTGTTCTTCGCCGCGCTGAAGCCCGGCGACACGGTGCTGGGGATGTCGCTGCCGCACGGCGGCCACCTCACGCACGGCTCGCCGGTGAACATGAGCGGCAAGTGGTTCAACGTCGTCCCCTACGGCCTGCACCCCGAGACCGAGCTCATCGACTACGATGCCGCCGAGCGGCTCGCGCACGAGCACAAGCCGAAGCTGATCATTGCCGGCGCCTCGGCGTATTCGCGGGTGATCGACTGGAAGCGCTTCCGCGGCATCGCCGACGCCGTCGGCGCGCTGTTCATGGTCGACATGGCGCACTACGCGGGGCTGGTCGCCGCCGGGGTCTATCCCACGCCGGTCGGGCACGCCCATTTCGTCACCAGCACCACGCACAAGACGCTGCGCGGCCCGCGCGGCGGGATCATCCTGACCGAGCCCGAGTACGAGAAGGCGATCAATTCGGCCGTGTTCCCGGGGCTGCAGGGCGGGCCGCTGATGCACGTGATCGCGGCCAAGGCGGTGGCGTTCGGCGAGGCGCTCGGCAAGGACTTCCGCCGCTACCAGGAGCGCGTGATCGAGAACGCGCGGGTGCTGGCGCGCGTGATGCAGGACCGGGGCTTGCGGATCGTCTCCGGCGGCACCGACAGCCACCTGTTCCTGGTCGACCTGCGCGCGAAGAAGATCACCGGCAAGGCGGCCGAGTTCGCGCTGTCGCAGGCGCACATCACCGTCAACAAGAACGCCATCCCCAACGACCCGGAAAAGCCCTTCGTGACCTCCGGCATCCGCGTGGGCAGCCCGGCGGTGACGACCCGCGGCTTCACGGAAATCGAGTGCGAGGAGCTCGCGCACCTGATCGCCGACGTGCTCGAGGCGCCGGAAGACGAGGCGGTGCTGGGCCAAGTGCGCGCCAGCGTGGCGGCGTTGAACCACAAGTTCCCGGTCTACGGCGACTGACGGCCTTCGACTCCCGTCCATGAAGTGCCCGTTTTGCGCCAGCCTCGACACCCAGGTCATCGACTCCCGGGTGGCGGAGCCCGGCGACTCGATCCGCCGCCGCCGCCGCTGCCCGGCCTGCCAGAAGCGCTTCACCACGTACGAGACGGTGGAGCTGCGGCTGCCGCAGGTGGTCAAGACCAACGGCACCCGGTCGGACTTCGACATCGCGAAGCTCCGCAACGGCTTCCAGCGGGCGCTGCACAAGCGGCCGGTCCCGACCGAGTTCGTCGACCAGGCGGTCGACCGCATCGTCTCGCAGGTGCTGGCGCTGGGCGAGCGCGAGATCGCGTCGCGGCAGGTCGGCGAGATGGTGATGCAGGAGCTCTACAAGCTGGACAAGGTCGCCTACATCCGCTTCGCGTCGGTCTATCGCTCGTTCCAGGACGTGTCCGACTTCCGCGACGCGCTGCTCGAGGTCGAGGCCAGCCCCAAGCGCGGCCGCCGCTAGCGGCCGACCACGATGCCCACCTACACCGACGCCGATCGAGGCTTCATGGGGCGGGCCTTGGTGCTGGCCGAGCGCGGCCTCTACACCGCCACGCCGAATCCCCGCGTCGGCTGCGCGATCGTCCGTGACGGGCGGCTCGTCGGCGAGGGCTGGCACGAGCGCGCCGGCGCCCCGCACGCGGAAGTGAACGCACTGGCCGACGCCGCCGCGCGCGGTTTCGACGTCCGCGGCGCCACGATGTACGTCACGCTCGAACCCTGCAGCCACACCGGCCGCACGCCGCCGTGCACCGACGCGATCGTCGCCGCCGGCATCGCGCGCGTCGTCGTGGCGATGGCCGATCCGAACCCGCAGGCGGCGGATGGCGCCGCGAGGCTCCGCGCGGCCGGGGTCGCCGTCGACATCGGGCTCTGCGCCGACGACGCGCGGGAGCAGAACCCCGGCTTTGTCGCGCGCGTCACCCGCGGCATGCCCTGGGTGCGGATGAAGGTCGCGGCGAGCCTCGACGGCCGCACCGCGCTGGCCAGCGGCGAGAGCCAGTGGATCACCGGCGCCGACGCCCGCGCCGACGGCCACCGCTGGCGCGCGCGGGCCTGCGCGGTGATGACCGGCATCGGCACTGTCCGGCAGGACGATCCGGCGCTGACGGTGCGCGCGGTCGAGACGCCGCGCCAGCCGCTGCGGGTGATCGTCGACCGCAATGCGGAGACGCCGGCGGATGCGCAGGTGCTGGGCGGCGCCGGGGCGCTGGTCGCGACGGCCGGCGGGCGCAACCCCCGCTGGCCGGCCAAGGTCGAGGTGCTGGCGCTGCCCGACACCGAAGGGAGGGTCGATCTCGCGGCGCTGATGCGCGAGCTCGCCGCGCGCGGCGTCAACGAGCTGCACGTCGAGGCCGGTGGCAAGCTCAACGGCGCGCTGCTCGCCGCGGGCCTCGTCGACGAGCTGCTGCTCTATTACGCGCCCTGCCTGCTGGGCGATCCCGCGCGCGGCATGGCCGAGTTTCCGGGCGGGCTCGCCTGCCTGGCGGACCGCGTCGCGCTGTCGGTCCATTCGGTCGGTCGCGTCGGCGACGACATCCGGGTGCTCGCCCGCGTCCTCCGGAGGAAAACCTGATGTTCACCGGCATCGTGCAAGCCGTCGGCACCATCGCCGCCGCCACGCCGCAGGGCGACGGCCTGCGGCTCGCCATCGATCCCGGGCCGCTCGACATCGCCGACGTCGGCATCGGCGACAGCATCGCGGTGAACGGCTGCTGCCTGACGGTGGTGGTGCGGTCGCCCGCGGACGCGCCGCCCCGTCTCGCGTTCGACGTCTCCGGCGAAACGCTGCGATGCACGACCGGCCTCGACGGCCGCAGCAGCGTCAACCTCGAGAAGGCGCTGCGGCTCGCCGACCGCCTGGGCGGCCACCTGATGACGGGCCACGTCGACGGCGTCGGCACGGTGGTCGCATTCGAGGCTGTCGGCGCCGTGCCGGCTGCCGCGCCCGGCGCGACGCCGACGTCCTGGCGGCTCGAGATCGAGGCGCCGGCCGCGCTCGCGCGCTTCATCGCCGCGAAGGGCTCGATCGCCGTGCAGGGCGTGAGCCTCACGGTGAACGCCGTCGCCGGCGCCCGCTTCGAGGTCAACCTGATCCCGCACACGCTGGCGGTGACCACGCTCGGCGCGCTCGCGGCGGGGGCGAGCGTCAACCTCGAGATCGATCTCGTCGCGCGCTACGTGGCCCGGCTGCACGAGGCGCCGTTCGCCGCCGCGCCCGTGACGTCCGCCCGATGACGCCCGCGCCTCCCGCCTACGTCAAGCTGACCACGGCGCTGCCCGTGCGCAACGTGCCGCTGTCGCGGCCGCTGCGCTGGCTGCGCCTCGGCTGGCGCGATTTCCGGCGCGTGCCGTGGCCCGGCATGCTGCACGGCGTGCTCGTCGCCGCGGGCGGCCTCGCGATCTTCGCGGCGACGCTGCAGCAGCAGTTCATGCTGGTCGGCGCGGTGTCCGGCTTCGTCATCGTCGGGCCGATCCTCGCCACCGGCCTCTACGAGCTCTCCCGCCTCATCTCGCGCGGGCAGCAGCCGACGCTCCGCGACGCCGTCGCCGCGTGGCGGCGCGGCACCGGCCCGCTGGTGTGGATGGGCGTCCTGCTCGGGATCGCGGGAACGCTGTGGGTCGGCGTTTCGGCGGCGCTGTTCGCGCTGTTCGTCCGCGTGCCTATCACCGGGCCGGAGACGTTCCTGCGCTATGTCGCCGCGGTGCAGGGCGATTTCCTGTTCCTGATGTGGCTGGTCGCGGGGGCATTGGGTGCCGCCGTCGTGTTCGCTGCCACCGCCGTTTCGCCGCCGCTGATGCTCGGGCGCAAGGTCGGGCTGCGGCTGGCGGTGCTGACGAGTGTCCGCGCCGTCGGCGAGAACCCGGGCGCGATGGCCCTCTGGGCCGCGCTGATCATGGTCGCCACCGCGCTGTCGCTGGCGACGTTCATGGCCGGCTTCGTCATTGCCATTCCGGTCATCGGCCATGCGACGTGGCACGCGTATCGCGACGTCGTCGACACCGCCGGCACCGCGTTGCGGAACTGAGGCGCCGTCGCGGCGCGCGATCACGACATGTTCGGCTTCACCGAAGCGCAGATTTCCGGGTTCGGCCTCACCTTCGGGCTCGGCGGCTTCGTGCTGTTCATGTTCTTCATCATCTGGAATCTCGCGAAGGAGTCAAAAGCCGGCCGGCTCGGCACGTTCGTGCTGTTCTTCGTCCTCGCGTTCGGGATGATGGGGTTCCTCGCGAAGACGATCCTGGTCTGGTTCATGGAGTAGCTGGCGGCGGGTCCGCGCGGGGCTTGGGACCGCATCTCATATACTGCGCATGTCGTGCGCCCGCTGCCCGCTGCCCGCGGTCGCCAGCTGGCCGACGCCATCAACTTCATTCACCACACCCTCGCCGCCATGCGCCATTTCGCACTCATCGCCGCCGGCGGGCATGGCGCCCGCTTCGGCACGCCGATGCCCAAGCAATACCTGCCGCTCCTGGGCAAGGCCACGCTCCGCCATTCGATCGAAAGGCTCGGCTCCGCGCTGCCCCTTGCCGGGATGTTCGTGGTGATTGCCGAGGACGATCGCTGGTACGACGCCGAGGTCGGCGCGCTGGCCGGCGTGACGGTTCTGCGCTGCGGTGGCGCGGACCGCGGCGCGTCCATCCGCAATGCCCTTGCGGCGATGGCGGGCGTCGACGACGACGACTGGATCCTGGTCCACGACGGCGCCCGGCCCTGCATCGATCGCGCGGCGCTGCAGCGCCTTGTGCGCGAGATCGCGGACGACCCCGTCGGCGGCCTGCTCGGGCACCCCGTTACCGGCACGCTGAAGCGCGCCGACGCCACCGGGCGAATCACCGCGACCGTGTCGCGCGCCGGCATCTGGGAAGCGCAGACTCCGCAGATGTTCCGCTACGGGTTGCTCTCCCGGGCACACTCGCGCGGTGCAGGCGACCCGCCGACCGACGACGCGCAGGCGGTCGAGGCGCTCGGCTTGCAGCCGCGGCTGGTGCTGGGCAGCGCGACCAACATCAAGATCACCTACGCCGACGACCTCGCGCTGGCGGCGGCGATCCTCGCGGCCGAGGCGGCACCGGCCTGACGCGCGCGGCGCCGCCGCGTCGCAGCGTCCGTCCCGTGCTAGCCGGCGCCGGGGATCACCCAGCCGTCGGTGACGGCGAGCCGGATCGACGCCCCCGGCGCGAAGGCGCAGGGCTCGGGCACGTCCAGATGCAGGTGCCGGTCGGGCGCGCCTTCGATGTGCGCCTCGACGCGGAACCAGCCGCCCCGGTACACGGCGCGATCGACGCGCGCAGGAACGCCGGGCGCGTCGGGCGCGACGATCGCGAGGTCGCGGGCACGCAGGCAGGCGAGCGCGCGGATCGCCGGCTGCTGGCCCGGAGCGCAGCGCAGCCGCACCACGTGGCCGTGGAGGTCGGCGGCGCAGGTCCCGTCGCGATCGATCCGGCGGACGGTCACCGGGAGCACCATGCCCTCGCCGACGAAGCCGGCGACGACGGCGTCGGCGGGCTCGCGATAGAGCGTCGAAGGCGTCGCGACCTGCAACAGGCGCCCCTGGTCCATCACCGCGATGCGGTCGGCGAGCGCCATCGCCTCGGCCTGGTCGTGCGTGATGTAGACCATCGTCGTGCCGGTGCGCGTGTGGAACTGCGCGAACTCGTCCTCCATCGACGCCCGCAACTGCACGTCGAGGTTCGCCAGCGGCTCGTCCAGCAGGACCACCGACGGCTCGGTGACGAGGCAGCGGGCGAGCGCCACGCGCTGCCGCTGGCCGCCGGACAGCTGCGCCGGCCGGCGGGCGCCGAAGCCGTCGAGCTCGACCAGCGCCAGCGCCGCATCGACGCGGCGCGCGCGCTCGGGGTCCTTCACGCCGGCGACGGTGAGCCCGTAGGCGACGTTCTCGGCGACCGTCATGTGCGGCCACAGCGCGTACGACTGGAACACGATGCCGATGCGGCGCCGCTCCGGCGGCACGTGCCGCCCGGTCGACGACACCACCTCGTCGCCGATCGTAATCCGCCCCGAATCCAGCCGGTCGAAGCCCGCGATCTGGCGCAGCAGCGTGGTCTTGCCGCATCCGGAGGCGCCGAGGATGGCCATGAACTCGCCGTCCTTCACGTCGAGCGAAACGTCGTCCAGCGCGCGCAGCGCACCGTAGGCCTTGGTTACGCGGTCGATCGTCAGTCGCGCCATGGCAGCATGCCCGGCGGCAGCCTGGCCGCCATGAACAGCGTGGAGAGCATCAGCGTCGTGGTGACCGCCACCGTCAGCGTCCCGAGCGCGGCCGCGTACGTCGAGTCGCCGCCCTGCTGGAACGCGAAGAAGATCACGCCCAGCGTCTCGGAGCCGGACGACCAGAGGAGCGCCGAGACGGTGAGCTCGTTGAACGCCGTGAGGAAGATCAGCAGCGCGCCGGCAGTGGCGGCCGGCGCCACCAGCGGCAGGATGATGGTGACGAGCCGGCGCGGCAGGCGCGCGCCGGCGACCTGCGAGGCCTCCTCCAGCGTGCGGTCGATCTGGTAGTAGCCGCTGACGACCGGCCGCAGCCCCAGCACCAGGAAGCGGCCGAGGTAGCAGAAGAGGATGATCCAGACCGTGTTGTAGATCGACACGCCGAGCACCGGTATCGGCTTCAGAAACAGCAGGATCGCAGCGATCGCGAGCACCACGCCCGGCAGCGCGTACGGGATCTCGGTCACGAGGTTCACGAAGTCGAGGAGCCGCGAGCGCCGCCAGACGACGAAATACCCGAGCGGCACCACGATCGCGATGATCGTGAACGCGGCGGTGGCCGACAGCCCGAGGCTGTTCAGGAACGCACGCCGCGCGCCGTCGTGCCCGAACAGGACGAAATCGTAGTTGGAGAGCGTCGCCGACGTCGTCGTCAGCGGCACGCCGACGGAAGGCACGATCGACGTCAGCACGAGCGCCGCGAACGGCAGCGCCAGCACCAGCACGGCGAGCGTCCACAGCGCGACCTCCGCCGGCAACCGCAAGCCCCGCAACTCGAACGCGCGGGCGGCGGTCGAGCTGGTGCTGATCCGGAAATCGCGCCGCGAGAGCATCAGGTCCTGCAGCACGATGCCGACCACCGCGATGACGCCGATCAGCAGCGACAGCACCGACACCTCGGCCAGCACGCCCGGGCCGAAGCCCGCGAGCCGCTGGTAGATGACGGTCGGCAGCACCGGGTAGTTGCCGGGGATGCCCAGCACCGCGGGGATGCCGAAGTTGCCGAGGCAGGACACGAAGGCGAGCGCGATGCCGGCGACCAGCGCGGGGGTCATCAGCGGGAGCACGATGCTGCGCAGCACCGTCATCGGTGGCGCGCCGCCGGCCAGCGCCGCTTCGATCAGCTCGCGCGGCAGCGTGCGGAGGCCGGCGCGCAGCGTCAGGAACACGAGCGGCGCGTACTGCACGCCCAGCACCAGGATGATGCCTTCCGGCGAGTAGAGCGGATTGCGGCTGCCCATCTCGGGCGCCGCGCCGATCAGTTTCAGCAGCGGGCTGGAGGGCCCGGCCAGCTGCAGCCACGCCAGTGCGACCACCTGCGGCGCGATCATCATCGGCAGCACGAAGCAGAACACGAAGGCGTTGCGCGCGCGCAGGTCGGTGAGCGACACGAGCAGCGCGACGAGGCCGCCCACCCCCGCCGCCAGCACCGTGCCGCCGAGCGCCGTGACGAGGCTGTTGCGCGTGGCCGTCCACGTCGTGCCCGACGACAGCATCCGGACCAGCGCGGCGGACGACAGCGTGCCGCCGGGGGCGACGGATTCCTGCAGCAGCCGGACGAGCGGGAGGACCGACAGGACGGCGATCACCAGCACGAGCCCCCACAGGAGCGCGTAGTCCTCGAACCGCTCGCGCCAGCCGGCGGTGTCAGTCACGGGGCCGTCCCGTCGCGCGCTGCCGCGCGGCTGCCTGCGGCCTCAATTGCCGAACAGCTCGGCGAAGCGTTTCAGGTTGGCGCTGTTGGCGGCGGCCACCTTGGCGATGTCGGTGGGCATCAGGACGATGTGCGTGCCCGCGGGGAGCCACGCCGGCAGGCCCGCGCTGGCCCGCGCGGGGATGTAGCCCATCGCCACCGCGAGCTTCTGCCCGTCGTCGGACAGGATGAAGTCGACGAAGGCGCGCGCCGCGGCGGCGTTCTGGGTCGTCTTGAGTATCGCCACCGGCTCGGTGACGGCGGGGCTGCCTTCACTGGGGAAGACGAAGTCGATCGGCGAGCCTTTCGCCTTGGCGTTGAACGCCATGAAGTCGACGAGGATGCCGTAGGGCTTCTCGCCGGTGGCCACCGCGGTCAGCACCGCGCCGTTGCCGCGGACCGCGACCGTGCCGGCCGCCTTCAGCTTGTCGAAATACGCCCAGCCGAGATCGGTACGCGCGACCATCGTCCCCAGCATGATCGCGGCGGCGCCCGAGTACAGCGGGCTGGGCATCGCCATCTGGCCCTTGAACTCGGGCTTCGCGAGGTCGGCGAACGATGCCGGGCGCGCCTTGGCGCCGGTGTTGACCGCGATGCCGGTGGTGATCAGCTTGGAGCCGAAATAGGTCTTGCCGGCATCGAACGCGGCGGGATCGAGGCCCGCCACGTTGGCCTCGGCGTAAGGAAGCAGGCGGCCTTCGGCCTTCAGCGCCTCCATGCTGGCCGCGTCGGCGATCAGCAGCACGTCGGCCTTCGCCTGGCCGCCGGCGAACTCCGCCGCGAGCTTGCCCATCACCTCGGTCGTGCCCGACCGGAAAACTTCGACCTCGACGCCCGGATAGGCCTTCTTGAAGGCCGCGACGGTCTGCGCCGCGTCGCGCTCTGGCTGCGACGTGTACAGGACCAGCTTGCCCTTCGGCGCCTGGGCCGTTGCCGGCGCCGCGACCGTGGCGGCGATGGCGCCGATGACAACGAAAATGATGCGCCGCACGTCGAACCGCATGCCTTTCCCCTATTCGTGTGAACCGGCCCGCCGTGCGGCGGATCCGCCGGGCCAATCTTAGCGCGGGCAGCCCCGGCTCGATAGCCGTACCTGCGCCGGCAGGGGGCGCCGGGGGCCGGCGGCCAGAATCGGACCGGGGGCCGCCCGGCGACGGCAGGGCAGCGGGGCCTCCAGCGGGGACGAGCGGCGCGACGATCGCGAAGGCCGGGACCTTGCTGCGGACGCGCTTCAAGTCATGCCGCCGGGTAGGCTCCGGTCAGTACTCCGTGTACTTCCGGGCGCTGCCCTTGACGCGCCCGGCAGGGTACTTGGCTTCGTTGCGCACCATCTTCGAGGCGACCGCGGCCAGCAGGTCGACGTCCAGCCGGTCGGCGATGCGCACGAGGTAGACCAGCACGTCCGCGAGCTCGTCGGCGACGGCGTCGCGGGTGGCGGGCGGCAGCGCGGCGCTCTCTTCGGCGGTCAGCCACTGGAAGTGCTCGACCAGTTCCGCCGCTTCGACCACGAGGGCCATCGCCAGGTTCTTCGGCGAATGGAACGGGTCCCAGTCGCGGGCGGCGGCGAAGGCGCGCAGGCGCAGCCTGAGGTCGTCGAGGTCGCGGACGGGCGGCGGCGGCAGGGATGGCGGGTCGGTCGTCATGTCTGCCCGAACTGCAGGTCGAATGTCGCGTCGTCGTCCTGCGCGAGCAGCGCGGTCAGCGCCGGCATGGTCACGCGCAGCGTCGCCGCGAGGTTCCACGGCGGGTTCACGATGAACATGCCGCTGCCGTAGAGCCCGAAGCCGTCCGCGGAAGCCGCGTTGACGTCGAGCGCCACGTGCAGCCAGTCGCCGCCGGCGCGCTTGTGCAGCTGCTCCGGCAACTGCGTCGTGTCGCGGCTCGCGATCCGCGGATACCAGATCGCGTAGGTGCCGGTGGCGAAGCGCTCGCGCGCGTCGCGGAGCGCCTGCGGCACGGCACGGTAATCGGACGCGAGCTCGTACGACGGGTCGACCAGCACCAGCGCGCGCCGCGACGGTGGCGGCAGCACCGCCTTCAACCCCGCGTAGCCGTCCCCGGCGACCACCGAGACGCGCCGGCCCGCGCCGGCAAACTGCTCGGCCAGCGCCTTCGCGTCGGTCGGATGCAGCTCGAAGAGGCGCAGGCGGTCCTGCGGGCGCGTCATCTGCAGCGCGATCTGCGGCGAGCCCGGATAGCGGCGCAGCACGCCGTCGGGATTGAAGGCGCGGACCTCGCTGACGTAGTCGGCGACGGCGGGCGGCAGGCCGGTCGCGGACCACAGGCGGCCGATGCCCGACGCGGACTCGGCGTTCTTCGCGGCATGCCCCGATTCCAGCGAGTAGCCGCCGGCGCCGGCGTGGGTATCGACGAACCAGAGCGCCTTCTCCTTCTGGGTGAGGTGGGCGAGCATCTGCACCAGCACGAGGTGCTTCAGCACGTCGGCGTGGTTGCCCGCGTGGAAGGCGTGGCGATAGCTCAGCATCGCGCGGGGGCGCGGGACGGTTTGTTGCGTTCAATGTGCCAGTGGCAGCGGCGGCCCCGGGTTTCGCTGGCGCTCAACACCGGGCTACACGACACCGGGATACGCAACGCCGGGCTGCGCGATGGGGAGTTCATGCGGCTGCCGCCGGCTTGTGCGCGGCGAAGCGCAGCCGCACGTAGTCGACGGTCCAGTGGCCGGCGGCGTCGCACAGCGCCGGCCGGCACTTCGCCTCGACTTCGGCGAGGAACGCGGCGCGTTCCTCGGGCGGCAGCAGCGCGCTGAAGCTCTGGCCGAACGTGCCGAGCCAGTCGACCAGCGGGCCGGGCAGCGGCGTCGGCCGCGGGATCAGCGCGATCGAGGCGACGACGAAGCCCTGCGCCTCGAGCATCCGGCGGTAGGTGGCGACGTCGGGGAAGAACCACGGGTTGCCCGCCGCCGGGTCGCGGCCGCGCGCCGCGAGCGACGAATGGAGCGCCGCCGTCACGGTGGCCACGTTGCCGGCGCCGCCGCATTCGGCGACGAAGCGGCCGCCGGGCTTCAGCGCGCGCCAGACGCCGGCGATCACCGTTTCCGGGCGCTTCAGCCAGTGCAGCGCCGCGTTCGAGAAGACGGCATCGAATTCGCCGTCGAAGTCGAGGTCGTGGCCGTCCATCACCCGCGCGTCGAGCCCCAGGCGGCAGGCGGCCGCGATCATCTCCGCGCTGGCGTCGACGCCGATGACCGTGCATCCGAAGTCGGCGATCCGCCGCGTCAGCGGGCCGTCGCCGCAGCCCAGGTCGAGGATGCGCTCGCCGGGGCGGGGGGCCAGCAGGTCGACCACCGGCAGGCCCAGGTCAGAAACGAACCGCGCACTCCGGTGGTAGTCGTTCGGGTCCCACTGCTGGGTGTTCTGTTCCATGCTGCGCTGTCCTCGCTCTCGAAGCGCCGCCCGCACGCGGGCGGCAGGGTACGGCAACGGATCGGCGATGCGGCGCGACCGGCCGGGCCTGTCGCCGCAACGTCCCGTCTCGCTGCCACCGGATCGTCATCGTACCCGTTCTGGCGCCGGCGCCCCGCGCCGATCCGATACAATCGAGAGCCACCCCTGCCGTCCGCTCTTCTGCGGCGGGCAGCGATGCCATCCCCACGCGGAGCAACCGTGAGCGCCCTGTTCTCCCCCTTCACGATGCGCGGCCTCACGCTGGCCAACCGCATCGTCGTGTCGCCGATGTGCCAATACAGCGCCGTCGACGGCGACGCGACCGACTGGCACGTGATCCACCTGGGACACCTCGCCCTGTCGGGCGCGGGGCTCCTGATCCTCGAGGCCACGGCGGTCACGCCGGCCGGGCGGATCTCCCGCGAATGCCTCGGCCTCTATTCGGACGCGAACGAGGAGGCGCTCGCCCGCGTGCTGTCGATCGTGCGCCGCCACGGCAGCAACGCCATCGGCGTCCAGCTGAACCACGCG
The DNA here is from genome assembly GCA_943331295.2 of Bordetella parapertussis. GTDB lineage: Bacteria > Pseudomonadota > Gammaproteobacteria > Burkholderiales > Casimicrobiaceae > CAIWHR01. Next base: position 39,962 of record CALQLA020000019.1, read on the forward strand.
GGGCGCAAGGGCTCGCAGTACAAGCCGGGCGCCGGCAACGGCACCGTCCCGGCCGCCGACGGCGGCTGGCAGATGGTCGCGCCGTCGGCCGTGCCCTACGCTCCCGAGTGGCAGGTGCCGCAGGCGCTCGATCGCGCCGGGATGGAAGCGATCGTCGACGCGTTCGTCCGCGCCACCGAGCGCGCGGCGCGGCTCGGGCTCGACATGATCGAGATGCACGCCGCCCACGGTTACCTGCTGTCCGAGTTCCTGTCCCCGATCGCCAATCGTCGCGATGATCGCTGGGGCGGCTCGGCGGAGAACCGGATGCGCTTTCCGCTCGAGGTGTTCGCCGCGATGCGCCGGGCCTGGCCGCAGGCGCGGCCGATGGGCGTGCGCTGCAACGCCACCGACTGGGACGCGCGCGGGATCACGCCGGACGAGGCGGTCGCGTTCGCGCGCGAGCTGAAGGCGCTGGGCTGCGACTATGTCGACGTGTCCTCGGGCGGCAACGCGCCCGCCGCCATTCCGTTCTCGGCGGGCTACCATGTCCCGTTCGCGGCCAGGATCCGCGCCGAAGCGGGAGTCCCGACGCTGACCGTGGGACTCATCCGCGACCCGCGCCATGCCGAGGCGATCGTCGCCAACGGCGAGGCCGACCTGGTCGCGCTGGCCCGCGGAATGCTGAACGACCCGCGCTGGCCCTGGCACGCCGCCGAGGACCTCGGCGCGACGGTCGCCGTGCCGCTGCAGTACCAGCGCGGTGCGCGCCGGGACGTGCCCGCCGCCGCTGCCGCGCCCGCGCGGAGCGGCGGAACGTGAGCACCGTCGCGTCGGTGAACCGCCAGTTCCGCCTCGCCGCGCGCCCGGTCGGGCTGCCGACGGCCGCCGACTGGACCCTTGCCACCACACCCGTCCCCGTGCCGCCGGACGGCGGCGTCCTGGTCAAGCTGCGCTACATCTCGCTCGACCCGGCGATGCGCGGCTGGATGAACGAGGGCAGGTCGTACATTCCGCCGGTCGGCTTGGGCGAGGTGATGCGCGCGGGCGCCGCGGGCCGCGTCATCGCGTCGCGCCACCCGGGATTCGCGGTCGGCGACCACGTCAGCGGCGGCTTCGGCGTGCAGGAGTACGCGGTGGCCGACGGCGCGTCGGTCACCCGCGTCGACCCGCGCGTGGCGTCGCTGCCCACCTGGCTCGGCGCGCTCGGGATGCCCGGTTGCACGGCCTACTTCGGCCTGCTGGACGTCGGCAAGCCGAAGGCAGGCGACACCGTCGTGGTCTCCGGCGCCGCCGGCGCGGTCGGCGCGCTCGTCGGGCAGATCGCGAAGATCGTCGGATGCCGCGTCGTCGGCATCGCGGGCGGACCCGCCAAGTGCGCGACCCTGACCGGCGAACTCGGCTTCGACGCCGCGATCGACTACCGGAGCGAGGACGTGCGCGCCGCGCTCGGTCGCCATTGCCCGCGCGGCATCGACGTCTATTTCGACAACGTCGGCGGCGACATCCTCGACGCCGCGCTCACGCGCCTCGCGCGGCACGCGCGCATCGTGATCTGCGGCGCGATCTCGCAGTACAACAACACGACGCCCGTGCAGGGACCGGCCAACTACCTGTCGCTGCTCGTCAATCGCGCCAGCATGACCGGCATGGTGGTGTTCGACTACGCGCACCGCTACCCGGAGGCCGTCGCCGCGATCGGCGGCTGGATCGCCGCGGGGCGCATCAAGCCGCGCGAGGACGTCGTGACCGGATTCCTGCGCTTTCCCGAGGCGCTGCTGATGCTGTTCACCGGGGCGAACTCGGGCAAGCTCGTGCTGGAACTCCCCGACGACTGACTGCCGCGCCGCGCCCGGCGCCGGCCGTTCCCTCCCGGGACCCACGCGCCGGCGGCGGCGAGGATGCGTGATAGCATTCCGGCCGCATCGTGCGGCGCGTATCGTCGCTTGCCGCATCGCTTGCGCCCCGACAGGAGTCAGGCTTGCCACGACCAGCGACCCGGAAGGGGGCGAAGACCGTTGCCGCGAAGCCGCCGGCGGCGGCGCGGCCACGCACCGCACGCGCGCAGCAGGCGCAGGCCATCCGCGAGCGGCTGTTCGAAGCCGCCGCGGACGTCGTCGGCCGCGTCGGCTACGCCGAGGCGTCGATCACGCTGATCACGCAGAAGGCGGGCGTCGCGCAGGGCACGTTCTACAACTATTTCGCGTCGCGGCAGGACCTGCTCGACCGGCTGCTGCCGGCGCTCGGCGAGCACATGCTGGCGCACGTCGCCCGGTGCGCCGCGGGCGGCACCAACTTCGTCGAGATCGAGGAACGCGCGTTCCGCGGCTTCTTCTCGTTCCTGCGCGAGACGCCGGCGTTCCTGCGCATCCTGAACGAGGCGGAGAGCTACGCGCCCAAGGGCTACAAGCGGCACTTCGACCACGTCACCAAGGTCTACGTGAAGTTCCTGCGGCGCTCGCTCGCCAACGGCGAGTTTCCCGGCTACGCGGACCGCGACCTCGAGCCGGTCGTCTTCATGCTGATGGCCGCGCGCAGCTACCTCGCGATGCGCTACATCGGCAAGAGTCGCCGGAAGACATTGATCCCCGAGTCGGTGGTGGCGACGTACATGAAGTGCGTGCGCTTCGGCCTGCAGGGCCACGCTGCACCCGTCAAACGTGCAACGGGCGTTCGCCCCAAAGCGCGCGGTGTGACTTAAACTTACGCCCACGGCGCAATCCCGCGTCCGCGTCCTGCTGGCGGACCCCTTGGACCACGACAAGCTCGAAGCCCTGCGCCGCAAGTATGCGGACGCCAAGGGCGGCGACATCTTCGACCCGGAATTCGCGGCGGTCGCGGCGCAGATATTCACCGGCCACGACCGGCGCAAGTGGCCGTTCGCCGATCCCGCGACGCTGCTCGGCGCACCGTTCCGGCCCGATGCGCCGGCGCTGCCCGGCTTCGGCGGGCTCGACGTCGCGCTCATCGGCGTGCCGATGGATCTCGGCGTCACCAACCGCGCGGGTGCCCGGCTCGGTCCCCGCGCGGTGCGCGGCGTCGAGCGCATCGGCCCGTACGAGCACGCGCTCCGGATCGCCCCGGCCGTCCACCTCGCCGTCGCCGACGTCGGCGACGTCCCGATGCAGAGCCGGTTCAGCCTCGAGCAGTGCCACGCCGACATCGAGGAATACTTCACCCGGGTCTGCGCCGCCGGGGTCATCCCGCTGGCCGTCGGCGGCGACCACTCGATCACCCACTCGATCCTCAAGGCCGTCGGGCGCGACCGTCCCGTCGGCATGGTGCACATCGACGCGCACTGCGACACCTCGGGCGAGTACGAAGGCGCGAAGTTCCACCATGGCGGCCCGTTCCGGCAGGCCGTGCTGGCCGGCGTGCTCGATCCGGAGCGCTGCATCCAGATCGGCATCCGCGGCGGCGCCGAGTACCTCTGGGAGTTCTCGTACGACAGCGGAATGACCGTGCTGCACGCCGAGGAAGTCACCGCGATGGGCATTCCCGCCGTGATCGCCCGCGCGCGGGAGGTGGTCGGCGACGGGCCGGTGTACGTGACGTTCGACGTCGACGGCGTCGACCCCGGCTTCGCGCCGGGCACCGGCACGCCCGAGGTCGGCGGCCTGACGCCGCGGGAGGTGCTGGCGATCCTGCGCGGCCTCGCGGGGCTTCACATCGTCGGCGGCGACGTCGTCGAGGTGGCGCCGCAGTACGACGCGACGACCAACACCGCGCAGATCGGCGCGCAGTGCCTGTTCGAGATACTGTGCCTCGTCGCGCTGCGGCGGCGCAAGGCGGACGGCACGGCGGCGTCCCCGGGCGCGGAGGGAGCGCGATGACCGCGGATACGCGGCTGTGGGGTGCCCGCTTCCGGTCGCCGCCCGACCCGGCGCTGATGCGGCTGTCGCGGGCCGACGCCAGCTATTTCCGGCTGGCGCCCTTCGACATCCTGTCGTCGCAGGCGCACGCGCGGGAACTGCAGCGCGCGGGAATCCTGACCGACGCCGAGACCGCGGCCATCGTCGCCGAGCTCGCGGCGATGGCCGCCGCGTTCGGCGCCGGGGCGCTGCAGCCGTCGGAGCACGACGAGGACGTCCACACCTTCGTCGAGCGCGTGCTGGTCGAGCGCCTGGGGCCCCTCGGCGGCAAGCTCCGCGCGGGCCGCTCGCGCAACGACCAGGCGGCCAACGACCTCAAGCTCTACCTGCGCGCCGGCGCGCGCGCGCTGGCCGATGCCGTGCTCGACCTCAACGCCGCGCTGGTCGTGCAGGCGCGCGCGCACGTCGCGACGCTGGCGCCGGGCTTCACGCACCTGCAGCCGGCGCAGCCGATCGTGTTCGCGCACCAGCTGCTGGCGCACGCGCAGGTGTTCGCGCGCGACGTCGACCGCTGCATCGACTGGGACCGGCGCCATGCCCGGTCGCCGCTCGGCGCCGCGGCGCTCGCCGGCTCGGCGATCGCGCTGTCGCCGGAACGCTCGGCCGCGGAGCTCGGCTACGACGGCCCCTGCGAGAACTCGATCGACGCCGTCGGCAGCCGCGACCACGTCGCCGAGTTCGTGTTCGTCGCGGCGATGATCGGCGTCCAGCTCTCCCGGCTCGCCGAGGAGCTGGTGCTGTGGTGCTCGAAGCAGTTCCGCTGGATCGCGCTCGACGACGCGTTCGCCACCGGCAGCTCGATCATGCCGCAGAAGAAGAACCCCGATGTGGCCGAGCTGACGCGGGGCCGCGCCGCGCGCCTGATCGGCGACCTGACCACGCTGATGACGCTGGTGAAGGCGCTGCCGTTCTCGTACAACCGCGACCTCGCCGAGGACAAGCGCGCGGCGTTCGACGCGGTGGATTCGCTGGCGGTCGTGCTGCCGGCGATGACCGGGCTCGTGCGCACCATGCGCGTCGACGGCGACGAATTGCGGCGGCAGGCGGGGGAGGGCTTCACGCTCGCCACCGAGGTTGCCGACTGGCTGTCCCGCCGCGGCGTGCCGTTCGCGCAGGCGCACGAGATCACCGGCGCGCTGGTGCGGCGCTGCGAGGACCTCGGGATCGGCCTCGCCGACGTCAGCGACGCCGACCTCGCGGCGATCGACGCGCGTCTCACGCCCGACGTCCGCGCGCACCTGACGCTGGAGGCCGCCGTCGCCGCGCGCACGGGCCACGGCGGCACCGCGCCGGCGGAGGTCGCCCGCCAGCTCGAGCGCCTGGAGGCGAAGCTCGCCGCGCAGCGCGCATGGGCGCGGGACGGGCGGGACGCCGCGTCGTGAGCGTCGCGCCGCCGCCCGCCGCCGCGGAGCCGCCACCGGCGCAGTCGTTCTCGATCGCGCACCTCCGGCACGTTCGGCGCCGCCACTACGGCCGCTGGCTCGCCGCGGCGCTGATCCTCATCGCCTTCGGGCTGCTGGTGCAGGCCTTTGCCACCGGCCAGATCGCGTGGAAGGTCGTCGGCCAGTTCTTCACGGCCAAGGCCATCCTTGCCGGGCTGGAGAACACGATCATCATGACCGTCTGCGCGATGACGCTGGGCATCGTGCTGGGCGTGCTGTTCGCGGTAATGTACATGTCGCCCAACCCCGTGCTGAAGAACGTCGCGCGCTTCTACGTGTGGTTCTTCCGCGGCACGCCGCTCCTGCTGCAGCTCCTCCTGTGGTTCAACCTCGCGCTGATCTTCCCGACGCTCGGCATCCCGGGATTCTTCTCGGCGCGGACGGTGGACCTCATCACGCCGTTCGTCGCCACGCTGCTGGGGCTCGGCATCAACCAGGGCGCCTACACGGCCGAGGTCGTGCGCGGCGGCATCCTGTCGGTCGACGTCGGCCAGACCGAGGCGGCCCGGTCGATCGGGATGACCGGCCTGACGACGCTCTCCCGCATCGTGCTGCCGCAGGCGATGCGCGTGATCATCCCGCCCGTCGGCAACGAGGTCATCAGCATGGTCAAGCTGACCTCGGTCGCGAGCGTGATCCAGTACTCGGAGATCCTGCGCAACGCCCAGACGATCTATTACGCCAACGCACGCGTGATGGAGCTCCTGATCGTTGCCGCGATCTGGTACCTGGCCGTGGTGACCGTGCTGTCGATCGGCCAGCACTTCCTCGAGCGGCATTTCTCGAAGGGCTACCGGCGGGCGCGGCCGGTCGCCGCGGCGGAGGGCGGAGGATGAACGAGGCGCCGTCGCCGATGGTGCACGCCGCCGATGTCCGCAAGCTGTTCGGCAGCTTCGCGGCGCTGAAGGGTGTCACGCTGACGGTCCCGCGCGGCGAGGTGCTGTGCATCATCGGCCCCTCGGGATCGGGCAAGAGCACGTTCCTGCGCTGCATCAACCAGCTGGAGCGCGCCGACGGCGGCGCGATCTGGGTCGACGGCGAGCTGATCGGCTACCGCCAGGTCGGCGACGCGCTCTTCGAGCTGGCCGACCGCGAGCGCTCCCGCCAGCGCCTGCTCGCCGGCATGGTCTTCCAGCGCTTCAACCTGTTCAACCACATGACCGCGCTGCAGAACATCATCGAGGGCCCGGTCACAGTGCAGAAGCGCCGGCGCGCCGACGTCGTCGACGAGGCGATGGCGCTGCTCGAGCGCGTCGGCCTCGCCGACAAGCGCAACGCCTATCCCCTCGAGCTTTCCGGCGGCCAGCAGCAGCGGGTCGCCATCACCCGCGCGCTGGCGATGCGGCCCAAGCTGATGCTGTTCGACGAGCCGACGTCCGCGCTCGACCCCGAGCTGGTCGGCGAGGTGCTCGCCGTCATGCGCGACCTCGCCGCCTCCGGCATGACGATGATCGTCGTCACCCACGAGCTCGGCTTCGCGCGCGAGGTGGCCCACCGCGTCGCGCTGATGGACGAGGGCGCGCTGGTCGAGGTGGGGCCGCCGCAGGAGGTGCTGGTGCGGCCGCAGCACGCGCGCACCCGGGAATTCATCGCTGCCGTATTGTCCTGAACGTTATCGATCTCCAACCCGCCAACCGAAAGAAGCCCACACCATGAACGCACTGCGCAACACGCTGTTCGTCGCCCTCGGCTGCACGCTCGCCGTCACCGTCGCCGCCACGGACCTCCCCGACCGGATCAAGAAGGCCGGCAAGATCGTCGCGGCCACGCAGCCCAACTATCCGCCGATCGCGTACAAGGACCCCGCCACCAACCAGCTGCAGGGCTTCGACATCGACCTGGGCGAGGCGCTGGCCAAGGAGCTGGGCGTCAAGCTCGAGTGGCAGGAGACCGCGTTCGCGCAGATGATCAGCTCGCTGCAGACCGGCCGCGTCGACATCGCGCTGGCGGGCATGAGCGACCTGCCCGCGCGGCGGGAGGTGGTCGACTTCGTCGACTACATGAAGAGCGGACCGCAGTTCTTCACCACGACCGCCAACGCCGCGCAGCTGAAGTCGATCGACGACCTCTGCGGCAAGAAGGTGGGGGCGAGCCGCAGCACCGACTGGCCGGCGCGCATGGAAGCGCTGTCCAAGACGACGTGCGAGGCCAAGGGTCGCCCGGCGATGATCGTCACCGGCACCGAGGGTTCGGTCGATGCGCGCGCGCAGTTGAAGTCCGGCCGGCTGGACGCCGCCGTGCAGGGCAGCGAGACGCTGCCGTACTTCCAGAAGCAGGAGCCCAACACGCTGGTGCTGATCGGCGCGCCGTTCGGCGAATCGCTGTCGGGCATCCCGGTGCTGAAGACCGAGCCGCAGCTGCGCGACGCCGTCAAGGAGGCGCTCGACCGGCTGCAGGCCAAGGGCGTCTACGACCAGATCCTCGCCAAGTACGGCCTGCAGGTGAGCAAGCTCGCGCCGATCGGCGTGAACCAGGGCAAATAGGTGCCGCTGTCGGTGTTGCAGCAGCAGGCGGGACACGCCCCGATGCAGCAGGGGCAGACGCCTTGAAGCTGTCGGTGCTCGATCAATCGACCGCGGTCGACGGCCGGCCGCAGTCGGATGCGATCGGCGAGACGCTGGCGCTGGCGCGCCATTGCGATGCGCTGGGCTATCACCGCTACTGGGTGTCCGAGCATCACAACAGCGACAGCATCGTCGGCACCGCGCCCGAGGTGCTGATGGCGGCGATCGCGGCGACGACGAAGCGCATCCGCGTCGGCAGCGCGGGCGTGATGCTGCCGCACTACTCGGCGCTGAAGGTGGCCGAGCAGTTCCGCGTGCTGGAGGCCATCGCGCCCGGGCGCATCGATCTGGGCGTCGGCCGGGCGCCCGGGTCGGACCGGCTGACGGCGATGGCGCTGAATCCCCATGCCAACGCGGCCGACACGTTTCCGCAGCAGGTGATCGAGCTGCAGGCGTGGGTGTCGGGGCTGCCGCTGCCCGAGCGTCACCCGTACCGGTCGATCAAGGCGCATCCGCAGGGCGCCACCAGCCCCGAGCTGTGGATACTCGGCAGCTCCGACTACGGCGCGCAGCTCGCTGCGCACTTCGGGCTGCCCTATGCGTTCGCGTACTTCTTCAGCGACGGCCGCGGCGTCGAGGAGGCGCTGTCGCTGTACCGCCGCAACTACCGGCCCAGCGCGCGCCATCCGCGGCCGCAGGCGACGATCTGCGTATGGGCGCTCGTCGCCGACACCGAGGCCGAGGCGCGGCGCCTTCTGCAGACGCGCGAGTACTGGCGCGTGGGCTTCGAGCAGGGATTGCGCCACCCGCTGGTGACGCCCGAGGCCGCCGCCGCGTTCGCCTATACGCCGCAGGAGCGCGCGATCGTCGACGCGCTGCGCCGCAAGGCGCTGGTGGGCACCGCGACAGAGGTGGCCGGCCGGTTGTCCGAACTCGCGGGGCGCCTCGACCTCGACGAGCTCGTCGTCGTCACGTGGACGTTCGAAGCGGCCGCGCGGCACCGTTCCTACGAACTGCTGGCCGACGCCTTCGGGCTGCGGGCCGGGGAGAGCGCATGACAACGAAGCAACGCAGGATCGGCATCATCGGCATCGGCTTCGGCGTGCAGGTGCACGCGCCGGGCTTCCGGTCGGAGGGCTGGGACGTGGCGGCGCTGTGCAGCCGTCATCGCGACAAGGCGCGGGCGGCAGCCGACGCCGCGGGAATCGCCGACGTCCATTCGGACCCGCTGGAGATGATCGCGCGGACCGACCTCGACGCGATCGCGATCACCGCGCCGCCGGGCGCGCACCATCCGCTCGCCCTCGCCGCGCTCGCGGCCGGCAAGCACGTGCTGTGCGAGAAGCCTTTCGCGCTCGATGCCGCGCAGGCGGCGGCGATGCGCGACGCGGCGGAGGCGTCGGGGCGCACGGCGATGGTCGCGCACGAATTCCGGCACACGCCGCAGCGCGCGTACATCCGCGACCTGCTGGCCGACGGCTACGTCGGCAAGTTCGAGCAATGCACGATCGAGCTCTACCTCGACCGCTTCGTGTCGCGCGAGCCGCGGCCCCTGACCTGGTTCGGCTACCGCGCCGACGGCGGCGGGGTGCTGGGCGCGCTCGGCTCGCACTACATTGACGCGCTGCGTCACTGGTTCGGCGACGTCGCCGCGGCGCGCGGCCGGCTCGACACGCTGCGGCCCGATCTCCGCGACGCCGCGACCGGCGCGATCCACCGCGCCGAGACCGACGACACGTTCGCGTTCACGCTCGACTTCCGCAACGGCGGGATGGCGACGATGAACGCGTCGTTCGTGGCCACGCCGGCGCGCGGCGCGCGGATCGTCGTGATGGGCGACAACGGCACGCTGATCGCGGAGCAGCCCGGCCCCAACCCGATGGAGGACGGCGTCGTCATCGGCAGCCGCGGCGGCAGCCCGCTGGCGCCGCTGCCCACGCCGGCGCAGTACCTGCCGCTGACGGACGCGCGCGACCACCGGCTGATGGCGTTCCGGATGCTCGTCCGCGAATTCAATCGCGGCATCGACGCCGGGACGTCGCCGGCGCCGAACTTCACCGACGGGCTGCGCTGCCAGCAGGTGATGGACGCGGTGCGCGCGTCGTCGGCCGACGGCGGGCGGGTGGTCGTTCTCCCGTAGCCCGGGTTGAGCGCCGGCGATACCCGGGTGGGCACGGCGGCGGCCCGGGACGGATGGCGGCAAGGGCACCGACGGCCCCGGGTTTCGCTGGCGCTCAAACCGGGCTACGGGGCTCCTACGCGGCGGCGATGCCGTAGCGCCGGCGCAGCGCGTCGGCCAGCGCCTTGCCCGCCGCCGACACGAGGAAGATGAACACGATGTAGATCGCCGCCGTCGCGGTGAGGATCTCGATCGGCTCGTACCAGATGTTGACGATCTTCTGCGACTGGAACATGAGGTCCTGCACCGTGATCACCGACACCAGCGTCGACGACTTCACGATCACCGTGAACTGGTTGACGATCGACGGCGCCGTCGCCAGCGAGACCTGTGGCAGCACGATGCGGAAGAACATGAGGAGCGGCGACATTCCGACCGACGAGGCGGCTTCGAGCTGGCCCTTCGGGATGGCCTCGATGCCGCCGCGGAACGTCTCGGCGAGGTAACCCGACGACTGCACGGCCAGGGCCGCCCACGCCGCGGCGAAGAAGCTGTCGGGCCAGCCGAAGAGCGGCGGCCAGACGTAGTTGACCCACAGCAGCTGGACCAGGATCGGCGTCGCGCGGAAGAACTCGATCAGCACGATCGCGAACGGCCGCAGCGGGCGCACGTACATCCGGACGAGGCACAGCACCATCCCGCCGACGATGGCGATCGCGAACGCGATCGCGCAGATCTCGACCGTGACGGCGAGCCCCGACATCAGCGCGTCGCGCTGGTTCCAGACGAGGCGTTCCCAGTTACCCATGGTCAGCCGCGTTCAGGCATAGATCTTCCGCCGCCAGCGCTCGGACAACGCGCGCAACGCGCTGCCCGCCGCCAGGATCACGGCGAAGTAGGTGATCGCGGCGCCGGTGTAGAGCGGCAGCGGGCGCATCTCCTGCTGCGTGATCATCGACACCTGGTACATGAGGTCGGGCACGGCGATCAGCGACACGATCGTCGTCGCCTTGAACAGCGAGATGAACTGGTTGATCGACTCGGGCAGCATCCGCCGCACCACCTGCGGCAGCACGATGCGCCACAGGATCTGCCGCTCCGACATCCCGCAGGAGCGGCCGGCCTCGACGTGCGCGAGCGGGATCGCCTCGATGCCGGCGCGGAACGTCTCCGCGAAGTAGCCGCTGTAGACGAAGCCCAGGCCGATCACGGCGGACACGAACGGGTTCAGCTCGAACCGCTTGTGGATCAGCGCGCCGATCAGGAGCGGCAGCACGAAGTGCACCCAGATCACCATGATGTAGTCGGGCGCATTGCGGAAGATCTCGACGTGCAGCGTGCCCAGCGCGCGCACGGCGCGGAAGCGATTGACGCGCAGCAGCGCCGCGGCGAGCCCGATCGCCAGCGCGAGCGCCGCGGCGGCGACGAACACGTACACGTTGACGGCCAGGCCGCGCAGCAGCACGGTCCGGTACTCCCAGAACATCGAGAGGTCGAGCGCCTGCTGCAGCGAGTCGGACACTAGCCGAGGTGCTTGGAGATGAACTGCCGGAACCGCTCGGACTTCGGCGCGGCGAACATCGCCGCCGGCGCGCCCTGCTCCTCGATCAGCCCGTTGTGCAGAAACATAACGCGGTCGGACACGTCGCGCGCGAAGCCCATCTCGTGCGTGACCACGATCATCGTGGTGCCGTCGGCGGCGAGCTCGCGCATCACGCCCAGCACCTCGTCGGTGAGCTCGGGGTCGAGCGACGACGTCGGCTCGTCGAACAGCATCACCTTGGGCTGCATCGCCAGCGCGCGGGCGATCGCCACCCGCTGCTGCTGGCCCCCGGAGAGGCGCGCCGGGTACTCGTGCGCCTTTTCCGCGAGATGCACGCGGGCGAGGCAGGCCTCGCCGAGCGCGGTGGCGTCCTTGCGCGACTTGCCCCGCACGCGCATCGGCGCCTCGATGACGTTGCCCAGCACCGTCATGTGCGGCCACAGGTTGAACTGCTGGAACACGATGCCGAGGTCGCGGCGGATGCGGTTGATCTCCGACAGCGGGCGCGGGCTTCTTCCCCGGTTGCCGTCGCCGCGAAAGCACAGCGACTCGCCGTCGATGAAGATGTCGCCGGCGGTGGGCGTCTCGAGGTGGTTGATGCAGCGCAGGAGCGTGCTCTTGCCCGAGCCGCTGGCGCCGATCATGCTGACGACGTTGCCGCGATGGACGTCGAAGGAGACGCCTTTCAGCACCTCGAGCGCCCCGAATCGCTTGTGCACGTCGACGACGCGGATGGTTGGAATTTCACTCATTGAAATGACGCGCGTCGGGGTCGGCGCTCGGCTTGCAACGCCTGCGCGTGTGCGGGTTACAATCGGGGTTCACGTCGCTATGGTCGCTTACGCGGAGGCCGCTTGGCAAGCAGCAGATGAACAACACCCCGGCTCAAGTTGGTGCACCCGTCGACGAGATCGACACCCCCGCGCTGATCGTCGATCTCGACGCCTTCGACCACAATCTCGCGAAGCTGGCCGACTTCGCGCGCACCGCCGGGGTGCGCCTGCGGCCCCACGCCAAGACCCACAAGTGCCCGGCGATCGCGCTGAAGCAGGTCGCCGCCGGCGCCGTCGGCCAGTGCTGCCAGAAGGTCGGCGAGGCCGAGGCGCTCGTCCGCGGCGGCATCCGCGACGTGCTGGTCAGCAACGAGGTCGTCGGCGCGCAGAAACTGCGCCGCCTCGCCGCGCTGGCGCGCGACGCGCGGATCGGGCTCTGCTTCGACAACGTCCTGCAGGTCGAGGCCGCTTCCCAGGCGGCGACCGAGATCGGCGTGACGCTCGACGGCATGGTCGAGATCGACGTCGGGATGCAGCGCTGCGGCGTCCCGCCCGGCGCGCCGGCGGCGGCGCTGGCCGCGCGCATAGCCGCGGCGCCGGGCCTCGCGTTCCGCGGGCTGCAGGCCTATCACGGCAGCGCGCAGCACATGGCGACGCAGCAGCAGCGCGAGGACGCGATTCGCGGCGCCGCAGCCGCGGTGCGCGCGTCGCAGGCGGCGCTCGCGGCGGCGGGGCTGCCCTGCGACATCGTCAGCGGCGCCGGCACCGGCACGTTCCGCCTCGAGAGCGGCACCGGCATCTGGAACGAGCTGCAGGCCGGGTCGTACCTGTTCATGGATACCGAGTACGCGCGGATCGGCAATCCCGACGGCGGCGGCCGCTACACGGAGTTCCGCCACAGCCTGTTCGTGCTGGCCACGGTGATGAGCGTGCCGACGGCGGACCGCGCCATCGTCGACGCGGGCCTCAAGTCGATGAGCGGCGAGCGCGGCATGCCGTGGGTGCACGGCCGCGACGACATCGAGGTCACCGGCATGTCCGACGAGCACGGCAAGCTGCAGCTGGGCCCGCGCGCGCAGCGGCTCGCGCTCGGCGACCGCGTGATGCTGATCCCGGGCCACTGCGACCCGACGATCAACCTGCACGACTGGTACGTCGCGGTCCGCGGCGGCCGCGTCGAGGCGTTGTGGCCGATCGCGGCGCGCGGCGCGAGCAATTGAGAGGCAGATTCGGGGAAGCACAGGCAGCATCCATTTGGCGACGTCCACATCCGGAAGGGAGATTGGCATGAGCGACACGATCAACGACGGCAAGCGTGATTTCCTGCGGGGCGCGGCAGCGCTCGGCGTTGCGTCCGGCATGCTGGCTGCCGCCGCCGCGACTGCGCCGCGCGAGGCTTTCGCGCAGATCCTCGATACCGGCATCCGCGAGGACTCCTCGCTGGCCAAGGTCAGGAAGGAAGGCGTGCTCCGCGTCGGCTATTCGCAGACGGGGCCGTGGTTCTACAAGGACGCCAAGACCGGCGAGCTGGGCGGCATCTACAAGGATGCCGTCGACCGCCTGGCCAAGGAAATGGAGGTCAAGGTCGAGTACAAGGAGGTCACCTTCCAGAACTCGACGGTCGGCCTGCGCAAGGGCGACTACGATCTCTACGGCTCGTCGCTGACGTACACGATGGCGCGCGCGCTGATCGTCGACTACGTCGGGCCGCTGTGGGCCAAGGGCAGCCTGCTGATGGTGCGCAAGGAGAACGCCGGCCGCTTCAAGACGCTGGCCGACTTCAACGACCCGAAGGTCACGTTCTCGGTCGTTGCCGGCGGCAGCGAGGAGCCGCGCATCCCGATCCTGTTCCCGAAGGCCAAGCTGATCACCACGGCGGGGCAGGTGGTGCTGGGCGCCGAGCCCGTCCGCGCCAAGAAGGCCGACGTCTGGATGAGCGGCGACAGCGACGTGCTGCTGTTCGCGAAGCGCAACGCCGACTGGGCCCATGTGTTCGCGCCGAACAGCCCGATCGACAAGCGGCCCAACACCTGGGCGGTGCGCTACGGCGATTCGGAATGGAAGCACTTCCTCGACTTCTACGGGGCTTTCCTCACCGTCAACGGCGAGATGGAGCGGCTGTTCAAGCACCACATGGAAGTTCTCGGCGTCGCGTAAACCGCGTTCCGACATCACTGCGTATCGTTCCCTGCCGTTTCGTCGCCCGGGTTGAACGCATCTGAAACCCGCGTGGGCGGGGCAATGGGCGCGGTCCACCCGGGTTTCGCTCGCGCTCAACACCGGGCTAGCGTTCCTCCTCACCGTCCTCGCCATTCACCCCCGCCACTGAGATGATCGTCGACTGTCACGCGCACGTGTTCCGGCACTGGCAGGACCCGTGCGGGCATCCTTCCAGCGCCGTCCACCTCAAGTACCTGCAGAAGGTCGTCACGCGGCCCGCGGCGCGCGCGTTCCGCGTCCGCGATGGCCGCGAGGTCAAGCCGTCGATGCTGTTTTGCGCCGGCGACAACACCTGGGCGGGGCTGACCGACGTGGCTTTCCGCGCCGGCCGCTACGGGCAGCTCGCGTTCACGTACGAGGGCGACGACTACTACGTCCAGTACCTGCCGGTGGGCATGCAGGAGCTCGTGTGCCCGCCGGAATTCATGCAGGCGCAGATGACCGTCGCCGGCGTCGACCACTGCATCCTGCAGGCGGGCGGCGGCTACGGCGCGATGAACGACTACAACGCGTTCGCGCAGAACCAGTTCCCGCGGCACTTCACAGGCTTGCTCAACGTCGACGAGGCCACCGCCGACACCGCGGCCACGCTGGCCGAGGTCGACCGCGCCGTCGACGTGCTGCATCTGCGCGGCCTCTACTACGCGCAGGACATGTCGCGGCACGGCTATGGCCGCAACGTCGACCACCCGGACTTCCGGCCGTTCTGGGACAAGGTCGTCGCGCGCGGGCTGCCGGTGTTCATCGAGCTCTCGTCGACGCCAACCGCCGACCGCGCCGGCTACCTCGCGAACCTGAAGGCGCTCGACGCGCTGCTCGTCCGTCACCCGGCGCACCGCTTCCTGCTGGTGATGGGGCCGCCGGTCGGCTACTTCGGCATGTCGGGCGCGTGGGACTTCCCGGAAGAGGTCAGCACGGTGTACCTGCGCGACAACCTGCTGATCGAGGTGATGTTCCCGATCACCTGGGGCGGCGTCTGGGACTATCCCTATCCGGAGGCGCAGGCGCTCATTCGGGGCCTGCGCGACCGCTACGGCGCGTCGAAGCTCGTCTGGGGCTCCGACATGCCCAACGTCGAGCGTTTCTGCACCTACCGGCAGTGCGTCGACTACGTGCGCCGCTACTGCGACTTCCTCTCCGCCGACGAGCGCGACCGCATCCTGGGCCTCAACGCGGCGGAACTGGTCGGGCTCGCCGCGTGACGCGCGGCGCCCCGGCATTCACTCATCGCAATCCAAAGGCAAGCATGGCCACGCGGATCGGCATCGACATCGGCGGGACGTTCACCGACCTCGTCTTCCTCAACCCCGACGGCCGGGTTCTGCGGGCGAAGGTGCTCTCCACCCCCGACGACTACAGCCAGGGCATCGCCGACGGGCTCGAGGGCGCGCTGGCCGGCGGCCTCGTCACGTCGGACATCGCGCAGATCATGCACGGCACCACCGTCGCGACCAACGCGCTGCTCGAAGGCAAGGGCGCACGGGTCGCGCTGATCACGACCGAGGGCTTCCGCGACGTGCTGGAAATCCGGCGGCTGCGGATGCCGGTGCTCTACGACATCCGGTTCCAGAAGCCGCCGGCGCTGGTGCCGCGGCGGCTGCGCTTCGAAGTGGCCGAGCGCGTCGACAACCTGGGGCAGGTCGAGCGGCCGCTGGACGAAACCGGCGCGCGCGCCGTCATCGACGCGATCCTCGCCGCGGGCGTCGACGCGATCGCGATCTGCCTCATCAACGCCTACGCGAGCGGCGTGCACGAGGCGCGGCTGCGCGACCTGATCCGCGCGCGCGACGCCGCGATTCCCGTGTCGCTCTCGAGCGAACTCCTGCCCGAGATCCGCGAGTACGAGCGCACCAGCACGACGGTCGTCAACAGCTACGTGCTGCCGCTCGTCCGCCATTACCTCGAGGGCCTCGACGCCAAGCTCGCCGAGCGCGACATCACCAACGCGCTCACCATCATGCAGTCGAGCGGCGGCGCGATGAGCGCGGCGGCGGCGGCGGAACGGCCGATCCACATCATCGAATCCGGCCCGGCGGCGGGCGTGGTCGGCGCCGCGGAACTCGCGCGCCGACTCGGCAACCTGAGCCTCCTGTCGTTCGACATGGGCGGCACCACCGCCAAGGCGGCGCTGGTCGACGAGGGCCATTACCTCCGCGTGAACTCGCTGGAGGTGGGCGGCGGCATCAACATCGCCGGCCGCCTGCTGTCCGGCGGCGGCTACCACGTCAGCGCGCCGGCGATCGACATCGCCGAGGTGGGCGCCGGCGGCGGCAGCATCGCGCGGCTCGACGCCGGCGGCGGCCTCACCGTCGGCCCCCAAAGCGCGGGCGCAGCGCCCGGTCCCGCGTGCTACGACCGCGGCGGCACGATGCCCACCGTCACCGACGCCAACGTGATCCTCGGCTTCATCAATCCGAAGACGCTGGCCGGCGGCACGCTGCCGGTGCGGCGCGATCTCGCGGTCGCGGCGCTGGAGGCGCAGGTGGCGACGCCGCTCGGGCTCGACCTCGCCGCCGCCGCCTGGGGCGTCCACCGCGTCGCCAACGCGACGATGGCCCGTGCGCTGCGCGCCGTATCCACCGAGCGCGGCCGCGATCCGCGCGACCTCCACATGCTCGCCTTCGGCGGCAACGGCCCGGTCCATGCGGCCACGCTGGCGCGGCTGCTCGACATCCGCCGGATCCTGGTGCCGCCGGTGCCGGGGCTCTTCAGCGCGCTCGGGATGCTGTTCCCCGAGATGGAGCACCACTACGTGCGCACGCACAAGCGGCGCCTCGACGATCTCGACCTCGCGGCGCTCGACGCTACGTTCCGCGCGCTCGAGGCCGAGGGCGCGGCGATCCTCGCCGAGGAAGGCTTCGGTTCGGACACCCACCGCTTCGAGCGGCTCCTCGACCTGCGCTACGTCGGCGCCAACTCCGAGCTGACGCTGCCGTATCCGGCGACGGGGGACGTCGCCGCGGTGCTGCAGGAAGCCTTCGCGCTCGCCCACGTCCAGCACTACGGCTATCGCTCGGACGAGGAGGGCGTGGAGACGATGAACCTGCGCGTGATCGCGCGCGCGGCGGCGAAGACGTCGCAGGTGCCGGAGCGGCTGTCCTTCGACGGTGGCGACGGCGTGGTCGCGGGGTCGCGCAGCGTGTACTTCGGCCCGGAGTTCGGCGCCGTCGACACGCCGGTATGCGGCCGCGGCGCGCTGTCCGCGGAATGGCGGCGCGGCCCGCTGCTGGTCGAGGAGTTCGACAGCACCACCGTCGTGCCGCCCGACGGCCGCGTGCGCCGCATCGCATGGGACACGATCGAAATCGAACTGGACGAGACGCGATGAGCCCCGCCACCGAAGCCCCCGGCAAGACGCCGCCTGCCGTCGCGTCGATCGCGCGCGATCCGTTCGCGCTGGAGCTCATCAAGAATGCGCTGGTGGCGCTGGCCGACGAGATGGCGCTGACCATCCACCGCACCGCGCGGTCGTTCGTGGTGAAGGAGGCGCTCGACTTCTCGACGGCGCTGTTCCTCGCCGACGGCCAGCTGATCGCGCAAGGCACGTGCCTGCCGTTCCACCTGGGGGCGATGCCGTTCGCGGTGCGCTCCTGCACCCGCGAGTACGAAGGCCGCATCAAGCCCGGCGACCTCTACATCACCAACGACCCGTACGACGGCAGCACGCACCTGCCCGATATCGTACTGGTCAAGCCTATCTTTGCTGATGAAGTGCTGATCGGATACTCGGTCGCGCTCGCGCACATGACCGACATCGGCGGCCGGATGCCGGGCGGCAACGCGAGTGACTCGACCGAGATCTACCAGGAAGGCCTGCGCATCCCGCCGTCACGGCTGTGGCGCGAGGGCGTGCCCGACGAGACGATGTTCCGGCTGATCCGGAAGAACGTTCGCGTGCCGGACAAGGTGCTGGGCGACATCCGATCGCTGGTCGCCGCCTGCGCGGTCGGCGAGCGCGAATTCGTCAAGCTCGCGCAGCGCTACGGGCTGGCGGCGTTCGAGGCGGCCTGCCGCGAACTGCTCGACTACACCGAGCGCTTCACGCGCTCCGAGATCGGCAAGCTGCCGAAGGGCACGTGGCAATTCACCGACTACCTCGACGGCGACGGCATCGATCCCGACCCGATCAAGTTCGTCGCCACCGTCACGATCGGCGCCGACGAGATGACGATCGACCTCACGGGCTCTGCGCCGCAGGTGCGCGGCGCGATCAACTGCGTCTACCCGTTCACGCTGTCGACGGCGCTCGCGTGCGTGCGCTCGATCGTCGACCTGTCGATCCCGAACAACGCCGGCTACTTCCGGCCGATCAAGGTGATCGCGCCCGAAGGCTCCGTCGTCAACCCGCGCCCGCCGGCGGCCGTGGCCGCGCGCGGGATCACCGGCATCCGCATCGCCGACACGATCTTCGGCGCGCTGGCGCAGGCGGTGCCGGACATCCTGCCCGCGTGCGGCGCCAATGCACCGGACGTCGGCGTGTCTTTCGGCGGCGTCGACAAGGCGGGCAGCGCGTTCGTCTACCTCGAGTTCCTGCTGGGCTCGTGGGGCGGCGGGCCGCACCGCGACGGCATGGACGCGTGCACCGGCACGCTCGTCAATTACTCGAACGCGCCGGCGGAGATGATCGAGGCCGACCAGCCGATCGCCGTCGAGCGCTACGGGTTCGTCGCCGACACCGGCGGCCCCGGCCGCTTTCGCGGCGGCCTGGCGATCGAGCGGCACCTGCGCTTTCGCGCCAACAACGCGACGCTGCAGATCCGCTCGGACCGGCGCGACCATCCGCCGTACGGCCTGCAGGGTGGCTTGCCCGGCGCGCCGTCGAACGTGTCGATCCGGCGCGCCGACGGCCGCGAGGAGGCGTGCCGTGCCAAGTTCCTGACGACGGTCAACGACGGCGACGTGCTGAAGGTGCGCCTCGCCGGCGGCGGCGGTCACGGCAACCCGCGCGAGCGCGATCCGGCGGCGGTGCTGGCCGACGTGGTCGAGGAGAAGATGACCGTCGCGCATGCGCGCGACGTCTACGGCGTGATCGTCGGCGGCGAGCCGCCGGCGGTCACGGGCCTCGTCGGCCGCCCGTAGCCGTAGTCCGGGTTTCGCTGCGCTCAACGCCGGGCCAAGGTTGCTGCGGGCGCCGTGAGCGTTTGTCGTAGCCCGGCGTTGAGCGCCAGCGAAACCCGGGGCGGCGGTGCCCGTCACTCGGCCGGCGTGACTTCGCTGTCGTGCCAGCGCGATAGTGCGAGCCGCGACAGCCAGCCCGAAAGCGCGAACAGCGCCACGCCCGCCAGCGCGATCAGCACCAGCGCGGCAAAGAGCCGCGGGATGTTGAGCTGGATGCCGGCAAGAAGGATCTGGTAGGCGAGGCCCGCGCCCTGGCCGCCGGTGCCGGCGACGAACTCGGCTACCACGGCGCCGATCAGCGACAGGCCGCTGGCGATCCGCAGGCCGCCGAAGAAGTACGGCAGCGCCGACGGGATGCGCAGCCGCAGCAGCACCTGCCCGCGGCCGGCGCGGCACATCCGGAACAGGTTGACGAGCCCCGGGTCGACGCTGCGCAGGCCAAGCGTGGTGTTGGCGATGATCGGGAAGATCGCGACGACGGCCGCGCACAGCACCAGCGCGACCTGCAGGTTGCCGACCCAGATGATGATCAGCGGCGCGATGGCGACGATCGGCGTCACCTGCAGCAGCACCGCGTACGGGAACAGGCTCATCTCGATCCACCGGCTCTGCACGAACAGCAGCGCGACCAGCACGCCGGCGACGACGGCGATCGCGAGCGCCGTCAGCGCCACGCCGAGCGTGACGGCGAGCGACGCGAACAGCAGCGCGCGGTCCGCGACCAGCGTGCGCAGCACGAGGAGCGGCGACGGCACGAGGTACGCAGGCACGTCGTACCAGAGGACCATGCCCTGCCACAGCAGCAGCACCGTCACCGCGACCAGCGCCGGTGCGACGATGCGCAACACGGGCGACGGCGCGGCGCCGTTTCCGGTCATGCCGCGGCCTCGCCCGCGGCGCCGGCGACGAGCGACGACAGCCGATGGCAGTGCGCGGCGAACGCCGGCGACAGCCGGAACGCCTCGGTGCGCGGATGCGGCGCGTCGATCGCGACCTCGGCGATCACGCGGCCGGGCCGCGCGGCCATCACCGCGACGCGGGTCGACAGGAATACGGCCTCGACGATGCTGTGGGTGACGAACACGACGGTGAGCGCGCGCGCCGACCACAGCGCCAGCAGTTCGTCGTCGAGGCGCTGCCGCGTGAATTCGTCGAGCGCGCCGAACGGCTCGTCCA
Organism: Bordetella parapertussis; assembly: GCA_943331295.2. GTDB lineage: Bacteria > Pseudomonadota > Gammaproteobacteria > Burkholderiales > Casimicrobiaceae > CAIWHR01. The sequence goes on from CALQLA020000019.1 coordinate 60,708, forward strand.
TCAGCAGCAGGTCAGGCGCCACGACGAGCGCGCGCGCGATCGACGCCCGCATCTGCATGCCGCCGGACAACTCGCGCGGGAACTGGCGCGCGGCGTCGGCGAGCCCGACCAGCGCGAGCGCGCCGGCGACGTCGCGGTCGGCATCGGCGCGCGGCGTGCCGGCAAGGTCGAGCGGAAGCCGGACGTTGGCATCGATGCGCGCCCACGGCATCAGCGTCGGCGCCTGGAACACCATCGCAAGGCGCCGTCCGGCGCCGCCCGTCGCGTCGAACCCGCCGTCCCACCACGACAACGCGCCGGCGGTGGGTGCGGTCAGCCCCGCGAGCAGGTTGAGGAGCGTCGTCTTGCCGCAGCCCGACGGCCCCAGCAGCGTCAGGAACTCGCCGCGCCCCACGGCGAGGTCGGTCGGCGCGAGCGCGCGCGTGCCGGTCGGGTAGGTTTTCGCGACCTGCCGCGCGCGAACGACCGGCGGCGCGCCCGCTTCGCTCGCGGACGAGGTCAGGGCAGGACCTTCGCGTTGCGCACGATCGTCCGCGTCCACGCCAGCCGGTAGTCGACGCCCGGCTTGGCGAGGCCGGCCTTGCGCAGGAACTCCAGCGTGTCGCTCCAGCGCGCGTCGGTCATCGTCATGATGCCGTCGGTCGCGGCGTCACCGCCGGTGACGATCGCGTACGACTTCATCTTCGCGTGGCCGTAGGCGAGGAGCTCGTCGCTCATCTGGGGGTTGTCGCGCTTGATCCGCGCGTTGCCCGGCGCGGGATTGGCGAGGTAGCTCTTCCAGCCTTCGGCCGACGCGCGGACGAAGCGCGTCAGCGCGTCGGAACGCTTGTCGAGCGTCGCGCGGGTGACCACCAGCGCTTCCGAGTACGGCGGGTAGCCCTGGTCGGCCAGCAGGAACACCACCGGCGTGATGCCGGCCTTCTCGATCGAGAAGGGCTCCGACGTGGCGAAGCCCTGCTGCGACAGCGTCTTGTCGGCGAGGAAGGGCTGCACGGAGAATCCGTACGGCCGCTTCTGGTCGTCGGTGTAGCCGTACTTCTCCTTCAGCCAGGGCCAGAACGTCGTGTTGGCGGCGGCGGCGATGGCGATCGGCTTGGCCCTAAGTTCCTCGAGCTTCGTGACGCCCGGGTGCGCGATGATCGCCGTTGGATTCTTCTGGAACGTCGCCGCGATCGCCGCGACCGGCACTTTCTGCTCGATGGCGGACAGCACCTGCAGCGCGTCGGCCATCGAGACGTCGAGCTTGCCGGCGGCGAGGAGCTGCAGGCCATTGACCTGGGGGCCGCCCATCCGGATCTCGACGTCGAGACCGTGCTTCTTGTAGGTCCCTTCGGCCAGCGCCTGGTAGAAGCCGCCGTGCTCGGCCTGCGCCAGCCAGTCGGTGGCGAACACGATGCGGTCGGCGGCGGCGGCCGGGCCGGCGGCGAGGGCGGTCGCCAGCGCGGCGGCGGCGGCGAGGCGGGCGGCAATGCGTTTCATGGGCAGGTTTCCTGGCGCGGCCGAGGCGGTCATGCTACCGGTTTCCGCCTCCCGGCGCACGGCCATGGACCACGCCGCGACGCCCGCTGTTGTGCCAGGGTCGCCGGCGCGCGCGACGACCGCCTCGCGGCGGTGCTGGATCGAACCGTCCCATTGGCATAGGATTGCGCTTTTTGTCCCCGGCAAGAGACCGGGGGCGCGAAGCGATCGGCAGCACGTCGGGCCGCACGTTCCATGGGGGAGCCGCCGGGGAACCTCGTCCGCGGCCGGGGTTCCGCCGCCGACAACGCCGCCAACAACGACCCGGGGGAACGCATGGCAAAGCTCCACATCAACGGCAAGGTCCGCGACGTGCAGGTGGAGGCGGACACGCCCCTGCTCTGGGTGATCCGCGAGCAGGTGGGGCTCACCGGCACCAAGTACGGCTGCGGCGTCGCGCAGTGCGGCGCGTGCAGCGTCCACATCAACGGCGAGGTGAGGCGCGCCTGTTCCGTCCCGGTCGGCAGCCTCAAGGCCGGCGACCGGATCGTCACCATCGAGGGCCTGTCGCCGACCAGCGGGACGGCCGTGCAGAAGGCATGGCTGGCGCTCGACGTTCCGCAGTGCGGCTACTGCCAGTCGGGCCAGATCATGGCCGCCGTCGCGCTGCTCGCGAAGAACCCCGACCCAACCGACAGCGACATCGACGCCGCGATGACCAACATCTGCCGCTGCGGCACGTACCAGCGCATCCGCGCCGCCGTGCACATGGCGGCTGCGACGGCGAAGAAGGCCGGCCGCACGGCCGCCGCCGCCGATTTCGAACCCGCTGCCTGATCCCGCCCGGAGCCCCGCCATGAAGAAGACGACACGCGCCCGGACGCCGAATCTCTCGCGCCGCAGGTTCATCGTCAGCTCCGCCGCCGCCGGCGGCGGACTGGCCCTCGGCATGACGCTGCCGTTCGCCGGCGACGCCGCCGCGGCCGCCACCACCGCCAAGGGCAACGAGATCAACGCCTGGGTGGTGGTCCGGCCCGACGACACCTGCGTCATCCGCATTGCCCGTTCCGAAATGGGGCAGGGCACGCTGACCGGCCTCGCGCAACTCGTGGCCGAGGAACTCGAGTGCGACTGGAAGAAGGTCGCCACCGAATCGCCGACGGCTGGCCAGAACCTCGCGCAGAACCGGATCTGGGGCGAGATGGGCACCGGCGGCAGCCGCGGCATCCGCACGTCCGAGGACTACGTGCGCCGCGGCGGCGCCGCCGCGCGGATCATGCTGCTGCAGGCGGCCGCGGACTGGTGGCAGGTTCCCGTCGGCGAGCTGGCGGTTGCCAATGGCGTGATCACGCACGCGGCCAGCGGTCGCCGCACCACGTACGGCAAGGTCGCGGCGGCCGCGGCCAGGCTGACGCCGCCGGACCCGAAGAGCATCAAGCTGAAGGACCCGAAGACGTGGACCGTCGCCGGCAAGCCGCTGAAGCGGCTCGACACCGCCGAGAAGCTCAACGGCAGCCTCGTCTACGCGATCGACCTGAAGCTCCCCGGCATGCTGAACGCGGCGATCAAGCAGTGCCCGGTCTTCGGCGGCACGCTGGTGAGCTACGACGAGGCGGCGATCGCGAAGCGGCCCGGCGTGCGTCGCGTGGTCAAGGTGAATCCGTCGACGGTCGCCGTCGTCGCCGACACCTGGTGGCACGCGAAGTCCGCGCTCGACGCGCTCCCGATCGTCTGGGACGAGGCCGGCAACGGCGAGCGGTCGAGCGCGCAGATCGCCGACCACGTGAAGGAAGGGCTCACCGCGGCCAGTGCCTACGCGCATCGCAACGAAGGCGACGCGCCGAAGGCGATCGAAGGCGCCGCGAAGAAGATCGAGGCCGTGTACGGCACGCCGTTCCTCGCCCACGCGACGATGGAGCCGATGAACTGCACGGCCCGCGTCACCGCCGACCGCGCCGAGGTATGGGTGCCCACGCAGAACGCCGAGGCCGCGCTGGCGGCGGCCTCGGAAGCCTCCGGCCTGCCGCTCGCGAAGTGCGAGGTCTACAAGCATCCGCTGGGCGGCGGCTTCGGCCGGCGTGGCGGAGCGCAGGACTACGTGCGGCAGGCGATCGCCATCGCGAAGGAACTGCCGGGCGTGCCGGTCAAGCTGATCTGGTCGCGCGAGGAAGACATGACGCACGACTTCTACCGGCCGGTCTCGCAGTGCCGGCTCGCGGCCGGGATCGATGCCGCCGGCAACCTGGTCGGGCTGCACGTGCGCGTCTCCGGGCAGTCCCTCAACGCGTTCGTCAACGCGCCGGCCGCCAAGGACGGCAAGGACGACCGGCAGCTGCAGGGCTACTACGAGAAGCCGGGCGACGCGCAACTGGGCTACACGGTGCCGAACCTGCTGGTCGAGTACGCGATGCGCAACACCCACGTGCCGGTCGGCCCGTGGCGCGGCGTCAACACCAACCAGAACGGCGTCTACATGGAGTGCTTCATCGACGAGGCCGCGCGCGCCGCGGGCCGCGACCCGCTGGAGTTCCGCCGCGCGCTGATGGGCAAGCACCCGAAGCATCTCGCGGTGCTCAACGCCGCCGCCGAAAAAGGCGACTGGGGCAAGCCGCTGCCGCCCGGCGTGCACCGCGGCATCGCGCAGTTCATGGGCTACGGCAGCTATTCGGCGGCCGTCGCCGAGGTCTCGATGACCGCCGCGGGCAAGGTCCGCGTGCACCGGATGGTGCTGGCGCTCGACTGCGGGCACGCGGTCAACCCGGACCAGATCGCCGCGCAGGTCGAGGGCTCGGTGGCCTACGGGCTTTCCGCCGCCTTCTATGGCGAGTGCACGATCGAGAAGGGGCGCGTCGTCGAGAACAACTTCCACAACTACCCGATCCTGCGGCTCGCCGAGATGCCGAAGGTCGAGACGGTGATCGTGCCGACCTACGATTTCTGGGGCGGCGTCGGCGAGCCCACGATCTGCGTGGTGACGCCGGCCGTGCTGAACGCGATCCACGCCGCGACCGGCAAGCCGGTGCGCAGCCTGCCGCTCAAGAACCTCGACCTCGTCTAGTCGTCAACCTCCGGCGGCGCCGCCACGCGAGCGCCGCCGGACGCAAACAGGACATTGCATGCCACTGCCCGCTTCCGTAGCACGCACCGAGATGCACAAGCGCACGATCGAGATGCGCGGCTATCGCCGTGACGACGGACTGTTCGACATCGAGGGGCGCGTCGTCGACACCAAGGCCGACGTGCTGCACCGGCTGGGCGGCGGCGTGACGCCGGCGAACACGCCGATCCACGACATGTGGATCCGGCTCACCGTCGACGACGACCTGACCGTGCGCGACATCGTCGCCGTGACCGACTCGACGCCGTTCGTCGTGTGCCGCGAAGCGGTCGCGCCGATGGCGGTGATCGTCGGCGAGCGGATCCGGCCCGGCTGGTCGAACCTGGTGAAGTCGAAGCTGGGCGGGGCCGCCGGGTGCACGCACCTGATGGAACTGCTGCTGCCGCTCGCCACCACGGCGTTCCAGACGCTGCACCCGGTGCGGGTGAAGAAGATGCAGCAGGAGGATCCCGCGCGGCCGCCGTCGAAGCTCGACAGCTGCTACGCGTACGCCGCCAACCGCGAGGTGGTGGCGACCATGTGGCCGGCGTTCTACACCGGCCAGGAGAAGGTCACAGGCATCCGGCACGACTGACCGTCCGCGCCGCCGTCGGGCGGTTGCGTCAGGACTTGCGGGGAGACCTGCGCGGCGTCTTTGCCGCGGCATCGGTTTTCGCCCCGTCCTCGGCAGCGTCGGCGTGCCCTTTGTCCGCCGCGCCGTCGGGATTCGCGGAATCCGTCGCCGCGGAATCCGGGTTGCCGATCGCGCCGTCGTCCTTCGGAGAGTCCTTCGGGACGTCCATCGCGGCGTCCTCGGTGCCGACGCCGATCAGCCGCGACACGCGTATCGGCACGCCGGCGCGCTGGAGCGCCGCGATCCGGTTCTGGACCAGGCGGTCGTTGACGGTCATCCGCGTGCGCAGCCGCACGTACTCGGCCCACGAGCCGATGATGAAGCGCTCGACGTAGCGGCCGTCCTCGCCCAAGTCGCGGAACACGCGCCAGCTGAGAGCGCCGTTCCGGCGGCGGGTCGGCTCGACGGCGTCGATGGCCTTCAGGAACGCCGCCCGGTTGCCGCGATCGATCCGGTACTCGACCTGGATCAGCACGGGGCCGTCGTCGGGCGAGGGCTCCACCGCGATGCCCATGTCGGGCATCTGCATGCCTGGCGTCACGTCGGCCTCGTCGCCCAGCTTCACCCGCACGCGGCGGTTGCTCGCGAGCAGCAGCACCATCGTGACCGCCGACGCCGCGAGCGACATCCGCGTGCCGCCCAGCGTGGCCAGCCAGCCCCACACGATGCTGCCCACCGCGAGGCTCGCCTGGCCGGCAACGAGGTTCATCGACACCGCCCGGGCGCGCACCCACGCCGGCGCGGCGCTCTGCGTGCCCGCCGACAGGCTCGCGAACACGCTGACCCAGGCGACGCCGCAGCCGCAGGCGCCGACGAGCGCCAGCACCGTGTATTCGGTCAGCGCGATCAGCACCGTCGCGAACACCCACAGCACGACCCCGGCGGTGACGAGGCGGTTGAGCGACATCCGCGCGAGCTGGTGCGGGATCGCCAGCGCGCCGACCACGGCGCCGATCCCGAAGCTCGCGGACAGCAGGCCGTAGCCGCCGGCGCCCAGCCCCAGCTGGTCGCGCGCGATAACGGGCAGCAGCGCCCACAGCGCCGCCGCGCAGACGCCGAAGCTCAGGTTGCGGATGATGAGCGCCTGCATCAGCGGCGAGTGCCGCGTGTAGCGCAGCCCGCTCGCGATGCCGGACATCAGCGTCTCCGGCACGCCTGGGATCGTCTTCGCCGGCGACTTCGCGCGCCGGACCGCAACGATCATCACGACGAAGAACAGCGAGCTTCCGATCAGCGCGCTGCCGCTGCCGATCCACGCGGCGATCGCGCCGGCCAACGCCGGGCCGACCGCGCGGGCGACGTTGAAGGCGACGGCGCCCAGCGCGACGGCGCGCGACAGGTCGCTGCGCCCGACGAGGTCGTTGATGCTCGCCTGCTGCGCCGGCAGGTAGAACGTGAAGCCGGCGCCGATCAGGAAGGTGAGCAGCAGCAGGGCCACGGGACCGATCAGCCCGGCCAGCGTGGCGAGTCCCAGCACCGCCGTGGAGGCCAGCAGCAGGATCTGCGTGATCAGGATGATCCGGCGCCGGTCGACGATGTCGGCGAGCGAGCCGGCGATGAAGCCGAACAGCAGCGCGGGCGCCGTGCTCGACGTCTGGACCAGCGCGACCATCAGCGCCGACGGCGTCAGCGTCGCCATCAGCCAGGCGGCCACGGTCGCCTGCATCGTGTAGCCCAGCGCGGCGCCGATCGACCCGAAATAGAACAGCCGGAATTGCGCGTGGCGCAGCGGCGACGCGCGGAAGAGCTGTTCGAGAAGTGCCGAATTCACCGTCGGGGACCCGGGGATTGGTCGGTCGAGACTAACACGGGCAAGGCGGGGTCCGCGCGGCACCGGGATCGTCCGCGCCGCGCGCCGCGCTCGGGGGCGGTTCGGATCGGCGATAATGCCATCCTTGAGCGGCAGTGGCCCCGGCGACATTCCGGCGGCCCGGCGCCGCCTCGGACACGCACACCCCGGCGCGCGATTCGCGCCGGCCAGGAGAAGACCATGGACCTCACCACGCTCGATCGGCTCCCCCTCTGGATCGGCGGCCGCGTGGTCGCCGCCGCGACCACCCGTTACGGCGAGGTGACCAACCCCGCCACCGGCGACGTGATACGCCACGTGCCGCTCGGCAACGCCGCCGACGTCGACGCGGCGGTGCAGGCCGCGACCGCGGCGCTGCCGGCGTGGCGCGCGGCGCCCCCGCTGCGGCGCGCGCGCATCCTGATGAAGTTCCGCGAACTGATGGAGGCGAACAAGAAGGACCTCGCGCGGATCGTCACCGAGGAACACGGCAAGACGCTGGCCGACGCCGAGGGCTCGATCACGCGCGGCATCGAGGTAATCGAGTTCGCGACGGGCATTCCGCACCTCCTGAAAGGGGACTTCAGCGAGAACGTGGGCACCGAGGTCGACAGCTGGTCGCTGCGGCAGCCGATGGGCGTCTGCGCAGGGATCACGCCGTTCAACTTCCCGGCGATGGTGCCGCTGTGGATGTTCCCGGTGGCGCTCGCCTGCGGCAACACGTTCATCCTCAAGCCGTCGGAGCGCGTCCCGACGCTGTCCTTGCGGATGGCCGAACTGCTGGCCGAGGCCGGCGTCCCCGACGGCGTGTTCAACGTCGTGCACGGCGACAAGGAAGCGGTCGACGCGATCCTCTTGCATCCGGGCATCCGCGCGGTCTCGTTCGTCGGCTCGACGCCGATCGCGAAGTACATCTACGAGACCGGTGCCCGCCACGGCAAGCGCGTGCAGGCGCTGGGCGGCGCGAAGAACCACGCCGTGGTGATGCCGGACGCCGACTTCGACTTCGCCGCCGACGCGCTGATCGGCGCCGCCTACGGCTCCGCCGGCGAGCGCTGCATGGCGGTGTCGGTCGTGGTCGCGGTGGGCAGCGCCGGCGATGCGATCACGCAGAAGCTCGCCGACCGCGCGCGCCGCGTCAGCGTCAATGCCGGCACCGAGGCCGGTGCCGACATGGGGCCGGTGATCACCTGCGCGGCGCGAGACCGGATCATGGGCTGCATCGACCGCGGCGTCGACGAGGGCGCGACGCTCGTGGTCGACGGTCGCAAGCCGGCGGTCGCCGGGTTCGAACGCGGGTTCTTCGTCGGCCCCACGCTGTTCGACCGCGTGACGGCCGAGATGGCGATCTACCGCGAAGAGATCTTCGGCCCGGTACTCGCGGTCGTGCGCGCCGATTCGCTTTCGGCGGCGATCGACCTGATCAACGCCAACCCCTACGCCAACGGCGCGGCGCTGTTCACGCGGTCCGGCCACGCGGCGCGGCGCTTCCAGGAGGACGTCGACGTCGGCATGCTCGGCATCAACGTGCCGATCCCGGTGCCGATGGCGTTCTTCTCGTTCGGCGGGTGGAAGAACTCGCTGTTCGGCGACCTGCACGTGCACGGGATGGACGGCGTGCGCTTCTACACCCGAGGCAAGGCGATCACCGCGCGGTGGCCCGACGACGGCAGCGCGGCGCCGGGCTTTCACATGCCGCTGATGGGATAGGCGGCGGCCGCGCAGCGCGCTCGCGCGCGCTTCCGCCGGCGGAACCCGGGCAGGGCGCCGGGCCTAGCGACGGCATCTTGCGTAGCCCGGGTTGAGCGAATGCGAAACCCGGGTGGACCTTGCCCATTGCCACACCCCCCGGGTTTCGCTGGCGCTCACCCGGGCTACGAAACGCCGGGCCAGGGCGCGACGTGGGGCCGGTTTGCAGGGGGCGCGTCAATCCATCAGCATCCGCCACGACATCCGCGCGGGCGGCGACGTGCCGCGGACCGTCGCCTGTACCAGCGTCACCGTGCGCTGCGGGCCGTCGACACGGACGGTGATCCGATAGCACGGCACCGGCGGCGGTTGGGATGGATATCCCGCTGCCGGCACGGCGGCAACCATGCTTTGCGGGACCAGCGCGCAGTTTGCGGTGGTCGCAGGCCCGGCGCGAACGCACAGGCGCTCGATCAGGTAGCGCAGCACGATGCCGTCGCCGGCCGGCAACTCGGGCGCGCCGGCCGGATAGGCGGCGACCGACTGCAGCGCTGCCGGCACGCCGCGCGCGTCCTCGCCGGGCAGACGCGATGCGGCGTAGCCCTGCGCCGGCAGGTCGAGTTCGGGATCGGCGATGTCGCGCCGCTCGAACAGCGCCGCGATGGCCTCCTCGATCGCCGCATCGGCCGGCGCGATCGTCGCCGCCCGCAGCGCGAGGTTGCCGGTCACCGCGGAACTGGTGTCGACGGCCCGCATCAGCGCGGCGGCAGCGAGGCTCATCGCGGCCAGCAGCACCAGCGCGACGACGAGGGCCAGCCCGTCGGCGGCGCGCGCGGCCGGGCGTCCGCGGCGACGTCGGGGGCGGCAGCCGGCACGGACGTTCATCGGGAGGCGTTCCAGATCGCGTTGCGCAACGGCACGAGGGTTTCGTAGCTGCGGTATCGCCACTTCGCGGGCAGCCGGCCCGTGAGCCGGCCCGGACAGCGCGCCTTGTCGTCGTCGCCGCAGTCGAACAACACCCAGTCGTAGGCGGCAGCGGCGTCGCGGTCGTAGACCTCGCTCTTCACGATCAGGCCGATCCGCACGGCCTTGATGCGCGCGAGCTGCGCCGGATCGGCTGCGAGCACTTCGGCCGGAGTCCACGGCGCCGCGGTGGCATCGACCCAGGCGTCGAGCACGCCGTCGCCGTCGCTGTCGACGCCGTACTGCGCCTTGAGGTTGACGATGTTGGAGGCAAGCGGGTTGGGCGCAGCACCGGGGGTGGCAAGGTCGAGGCTCCGCAGCGCGGCGTCGACGACGTCGTAACGGACGCGCTCGCCGCGCGCAGGCGGGCCGACGTCGAGCAACAGCGACCCGGCCGGGAACGCGTCCGGCAGCCCGGCGTGAGCGATCTCGACGACGCCGTCGGCATCGGGCGCCGTCACTGCGGTGGCGACGGTGGCCGCGCAGCGGCCGTCGCCACGGATCGCGACCAGCGCGTCGCCGGCCGCGAAGCCCGTGGGACTCCGGACCGCGAACGGCGCGCCGGCCGGCGCGGCGAGCGCCAGACGCATCGCGGCGGCGAGTGCCGCCGGCGCGCCGTAGCGGACGACGATGCTGTCCGGCGCGCCGGCGCTCGCGCCGGGCGCGATCAACAGCGGCACGGGACGCTGCGTGGTCGCGACATCGCCGGTGTCGACGCACGTCGCGAGCGCCGCAGCGTTGGCGGCGAGCGCGTTGCCGGCGTTGCCGATGGCCGCGGCCAGCGTGAAGAGCGCGAGGTTGCCGGTCTGCTGCGCGTCCGCGACGCCGGCGGCATTGCGCCGCGCCCCTTCCGCATGCGCGAAGAGGTCGAGCATGACGATGGTGGCGGCGAGCCCGACGAGGAGTCCGGCCAGCGTCGCGACGAGGCCGGCGCCGCATTGCCCCTGGCGGACCTTGCCTGCGCGCGGGCGCGGGTTCCGTGGCCCCGACCCGGGCATCATCGATTGCGGCCGATCACGGCGGTGGCGGAATGGCGGTGCACCGACGGGTCGCCGGGCAGCTGCCATCGCAGCGTTATCGTGACCCGCCGGCTATCCGCCGACGGACCGGCGTCGACGGTGACCGCCGGCGCATTCGCCGCCTGAGCGGCGCCGGGCAACTGCTGCGCCAACCGGGCGAGTTCGGCGTATCCCGTTCCACCGGCGTCGCTGGCGTAGCGCGCGGCCAGCATCGCGGGATCGTCGGCCCACATGCGCCCGAACGCGGCTGCCGCGAGGTGAACGGCTTCGCTGCGGTAATGTGCCGCGCTGACGTGGCGGAACGCGACCGCCTGCACGGCGACGTCCGCGAGCACGCCGACGGCGAACACCGCGATCGCGACCAGCGCTTCCAGCAGCAGCGCGCCGCGCTGGTGGCCTGGCATGCGCGCCGGCCGTGTCGCCATCGGCATCGAAGCCATCCGCGCAGAGGGCATCGTGCACGTCATCGCGCGGTTCAGCCGCAACTGCCGTCGCGCCGCAACACCCAGCAGCGGTCGCTGCCCACCCAGCCCGCCGGCACCGCAAGCGTCCGCCGGGTGTTGGCGTGGTCGACGGCGTACGCGAAGCCCTGCGCGCCGCGCCCTTCGAGGCCGGTGGCGGTGATCGCGTAGGTCGCGGCGGAGGCGGTGCAGTCGATGCGAAAGGCGTCGCCGGGTTCCGGTGCCTGCGGCGGGAAGCCGCATGCGCCGGCACCGTCGTCGTAGCGCCGGTTGTCGAGGAAGTACTGTTCCAGCCGCACGCGATGGTCGGCCAGCCGCGTGACGGCTTCGATCAGGCGGCCACGCCGCACGTGGTCGGCGTAGTTCGGCACCGAGATCCCGGCGAGCACCGCGACGATGGCGATGACGACGACGAGCTCGATCAGGGTGAACGCCGGCAGGGCGGCGGCAGCGGCGGACGGACGGCGCATGGGATCTCCTCGACGCGGATTCACGGCGGGCAGCGCTCGCGCGTGGTTTCGGTGCGCACGCGACCACTGTTGGCAAGCACGACCCGGACGGCGGGCAGGCCGGGCCGGCACACGGTGAACGTGCCCATCTGCAGCCCGCCCGCCAGCAGCCGGGCACTGCCGATGCCGGTGAACGACACGTAGTCGGCCAGCGGACGGTTCGCCTGCACGCGGATGCCCGGCGCCGCGGCGGGCTCGACGCGCAGCACCGGCTCGCCGGCGCCGACGCGGCCGTCGCGATCGGCGTCGACGTGGACGAGCCACCCGGCTTCCCATCCGGCACCGTCGCCGCATTGGCGGCCGTCGGGCGTGCGACACAGGTTGACGCGCTCGCCGCGCTTGATGGCTTCGGAGCGGGCGAGGGCAAGACTGCCGGCGAGCTGTTGCGCGTGGTTCGCGAGCTCGGCGCGGGCGATCCATTCGCTGTAGCCGGGAACGGCCACCGCGAGCAGGACCCCGGCGAGCGCCAGGCCGATCAGGAGCTCGACCAGCGTGACGCCGCGCGCGGCGGCGGCAGGGCTGGCAGCGCCGGCAGCGCCGGCAGCGCCGGCAGCGCCGGCAGCGCCGGCAGCGCCTTGTGGCGTTGTCGGCCGGACACGGGTGGTTGGAGGCGGCATGGGCGGGCGCGTCACGACGAGCATCGAATGGCTGGATCGTAGGCACGCTGCAGGCGCCCGAAAATTGATCGAACGGGCTAAGCCATCCGGCGGTGCGCGAGGGGCCGCCGCGCGCGTGCCGGTGCGGCGCGACTGGCGCCGCTGCCGGCGACGGGCAATAATCGGGGTCTTCCCGCGCGGCGCCTGGCCGGCCGCGGTCCACCGATGGAGTCGCCGCACGATGAATTCCCCTGTCCACGCCGCTGCCGGTCCCAAGGCGAAATTCGTCTGGGAAGACCCGCTGCTACTTTCCGAGCAGCTGCTGGAGGAGGAGCGGCTGGTCCGCGATGCGGCGTTCGCGTATGCGCAGGACAAGCTGATGCCCCGCGTCACCGCATCGTTCCGCCACGAGACGTCGGACCCGGCGATCTTCCGCGAGATGGGCGCGCTGGGGCTCCTTGGCGCGACCGTCCCCGTCCAGTACGGCGGCGCCGGCCTCAACTACGTCTGCTACGGCCTCATCGCGCGCGAGATCGAGCGCGTCGACTCGGGCTATCGCTCGATGCTGTCGGTGCAGAGCTCGCTCGTGATGTTCCCGATCCTGACCTACGGCAACGAGGCGCAGCGGATGAAATACCTGCCGCGGCTCGCCACCGGCGAATGGATCGGCTGTTTCGGCCTGACCGAGCCCAACCACGGTTCCGATCCCGGCAGCATGATCACGCGCGCCCGCGCGGCGCCGGGCGGCTACCGGCTGCACGGCGCCAAGATGTGGATCTCCAATTCGCCGATCGCCGACGTGTTCGTGGTGTGGGCGAAGACCGACGACGACGTGATCCGCGGCTTCATCCTCGAGAAGGGAATGGCCGGCCTGTCGGCGCCGAAGATCGAGGGCAAGTTCAGCCTGCGCACGTCGATCACCGGCGAGATCGTGATGGACGACGTGTTCGTGCCCGCGGCGAACCTGCTGCCCGGGGTCGAGGGACTGAAAGGGCCGTTCGGCTGCCTCAACTCGGCGCGCTACGGCATCGCCTGGGGCGCGCTCGGCGCCGCGGAATTCTGCTGGCATGCGGCGCGCCAGTACACGCTCGACCGCACGCAGTTCGGGCGGCCGCTCGCGGCCAACCAGCTGATCCAGAAGAAGCTCGCCGACATGCAGACCGAGATCACGCTCGGGCTGCAGGGCTGCCTGCGCCTCGGCCGGCTGAAGGACGAGGGCAAGGCGGCGCCCGAGATCACGTCGATCATGAAGCGCAATTCCTGCGGGAAGGCGCTCGACGTCGCGCGGATGGCGCGCGACATGCACGGCGGCAACGGCATCGTCGACGAATTCCACGTCATCCGGCACCTGCTCAACCTCGAGACCGTCAACACCTACGAGGGCACGCACGACGTGCACGCGCTGATCCTCGGCCGCGCGCAGACCGGCATCGCCGCGTTCTTCTGAAGCGCCACGGGGAATCGATGCAGCTCCACGACTATTTCCGGTCCTCCGCCGCGTTCCGCGTCCGGATCGCGCTCAACCTGAAGGGCATCGTCCCCGCGCGCACGGCGGTCCACCTGCGTCACGGCGTCCAGCGCGGGCCGGAATTCCTTGCGCTCAACCCGCAGGGGCTGGTGCCGGTGCTGGTGACCGACGACGGCACGGCCCTGACGCAGTCGCTGGCGATCATCGAGTGGCTCGACGAGACGCACCCGTCGCCGCCGCTGCTGCCGCCCACGCCCGACGCGCGGGCGCGCGTCCGGGCGCTGGCGCTGGCGATGGCCTGCGACATCCATCCGCTCAACAACCTGCGCGTGCTGCACTACCTCGCGAGCCCGCTCGGCGTCCCGGCGCCGGCGCGCGACGAGTGGTATGCGCACTGGTGCGCGGTCGGCCTCGCCGCGCTCGAGACGCAGCTCGCGGGCGAGGCGGCCACGGGCAGCTTCTGCCACGGCGACGCGCCGACGCTCGCCGACATCTGCCTCGTCCCGCAGCTCGCCAACGCGCGCCGCGTCACGGTCGACCTCGCGCCGTTCCCGACGCTGCTGCGGATCGAAGCCGCGTGCCTCGCGCTGCCGGCGTTCGACGCGGCGCTGCCGGCGCGGCAGCCCGACGCCGAGTAGCTTTCCACCCGTCCTTCCCGCGGCCCGGCGCGTTGCCGGCCGCGAATCCACGAAAGGCAACTACCGATGAGCACAGTCATCCCTGCGTGGGCCGCTCCCACGGTTCCGGTCGCCGGCACCGACGCGGTCTTCCCGGTGCGCCACATCTACTGCGTGGGCCGCAACTATGCCGAGCACGCGAAGGAGATGGGCGGCGACGCCACCAAGGAGCCGCCGTTCTTCTTCACCAAGCCGGGCGACGCCGTCGTGCCGGTGGTGGCGCCGGCCGTCGGCGCGATCGCCTATCCGCTGGCGACGAAGAACTTCCATCACGAGATCGAGATGGTGGTCGCGATCGGCCGCCGCGGCGTCCGGCTGGCACCCGCCGACGCGCTCGCGATCGTCTGGGGCTACGCCGTCGGGCTCGACATGACGCGTCGCGACCTGCAGAACGAAATGCGCGAGAAGAAGCGGCCGTGGGACATCGGCAAGTCGTTCGCGCAGGCGGCGCCGATCGGCGCGATCCATCCGGTGACGGCGGTCGGCCACCTGGCGAAGGGCAGCATCTGGCTCGACGTCAACGGCGCGCGGCGGCAGCAGGGCGACCTCGCCGACATGATCTGGGACGTCGCGAACACCATCGCCTTCCTGTCGCAGTTCTACGAGATGCTGCCGGGCGACCTGATCTACAGCGGCACGCCGGCCGGCGTGGCGGCGGTGGTCCCCGGCGACCGGATGGTGGGCGGGATCGACGGGCTCGGCACGCTGGCGGTCACCGTCGGGCCGGCGGCGTGACCGGCGCGCTGACGCCGGAGGCGGTCGAGCGCGGCTACAACAACCGCGCCGCGGTTCCCGACCACCCGCAGTGGTTCGTCCGCTACGCAGCGCTGTCGGCCGCGACCTGCGCCGCGCATCCGCCGCGGCGCGACCTGCGCTACGGCCCGGGCCCGAAGGAGACGCTCGACCTGTTCCTGCCGGCGGGGCCGGCGCGGGGCACGTTCGCGTTCATCCACGGCGGCTACTGGCGCGCGCTCGACAAGGCCGATGTCGCGTTCGTCGCCTCGCCGTTCGTCGCCGCCGGCATCGCGGTGGCCGTCGTCAACTACGACCTCTGTCCCGACGTCTCGGTCGCGACCATCGTCGACGAGTGCCGGCGCGCCGTCGCTTGGCTGGCGCGGGAAGGGCCGGCCCACGGCGCCGGCGGTCCGCTCGTCGTTTCCGGGCACTCGGCCGGCGGGCAGCTCGCCGCGATGCTGCTCGCCACTGACTGGACCGCCTGGGGACAGGACCGCGACCCCGTCGCCGCCGCCGTCTCGCTGTCCGGCGTGCACGACCTCGCGCCGATGACGCTGTTTTCGTTCAACGTCGACCTGAAGCTCGACGCCGCGTCCGCGGCGGCGGCGTCACCCGTGGCGTTGGCGCCGCGCTCCGCCGCGCCGCTCGTCGTCGCGGTCGGCGGCGACGAGACCTCCGAGTTCCTCCGGCAGGCGCAGCTGATGTGGGACGCGTGGCCGGCGAACCGGCCGGCGGGAATGGCGGGGCCGCTCGTCATCCCGGGGCGCAATCACTTCAGCGTCGTCGCCGACTACGCCGATCCAGCCAGCGCGCTGACGCGGGCGACGCTGGCGCTGTTCCCGCGCGCCGCGTAGCGCGTAGCCCGGGTTGAGCGCCCGCTCAACCCGGGCTACGGGACGAGCCTCACGGGTGCGATTGACAACTGACCATCGGTCATTTACGCTGCCGGCGAAGTGACCACAGGTCAGTTGTTACCCCCAGGGCAATGCGACAACGCGCGATCCAACCCGTCGACAAGCAGGAACGCCACGACGCCATCCTCGACGCCGCCGAGCGGCTCCTGTCGCGCGCGCCCGAGCGGATGGCGAGCGTCGCCGAGGTCGCCGACGAGGCGGGCCTCGCGAAAGGCACGGTGTACCTCTACTTTCCGAGCAAGGAAGAACTGCTGCTGGCGGTCCACGAGCGCAACCTCGACGTATTCTTCAGCGCGCTCAACGGGCTGTTCGAACGCAGCGAGCGGATCCTCGTCGACGACATGCTCGCGATCACGATTCGGTACACGGTCGGCCGGCCGCTGTTCCTGCCGCTGGCCGCGCGCTGCTTCGCGCTGATGGCGCAGTCGATCCCGGCACCGGCCGCCGCGGCTTTTCGCGAACGAATGGCGGCGCGCATGGAACGTGCCGGCGCCGGGGTCGAGCGCCATTTCCCGCGCCTTGCTCCGGGCGAAGGCGTGGCGCGGCTGCGGCACAGTTTCGCGCTGACGCTGGGCCTGTGGCAGATGTCGTCGGCGTCGGCCTGCGGCGTGGTCGCGCCGGTGCCGGTCCCTCCGGTCGGCCGCGCCGTCGCCGCGAACGAAGCGATCTCCGGGCACCCTGCGCAGCTCGAGCCCGCCCCGAGCTACGCGGACGACCTCAACCGGGCGCTGCGCGCGCTCTGGCAGGCGGTCACCGTCCCGGCCCCGCCTCGCTGACCAGGAGTAGCCGATGTCCCTGCCTCCCCTGCGCCGGATGGCGCTCATACTGGTGGCCGCGCTGGCCGCGGCCGCCTGCACCCGGCACGAACCGGTCACCGAGACCGTCCGCCCGGTGCAGCTCATGCAGGTGGTGCTGGGAGCCGCCGGCGACACCGCGGTGTTCGCCGGCGAAGTGAAGCCGCGCCACGAGACCGACCTCGGCTTTCGCATCGGCGGCAAGATCGTCTCGCGCGCGGTCGACGTCGGCGCGCGGGTGAAGAAGGGCCAGCTGCTCGCGCGCCTCGACCCGTCCGACGTCGGGCTGCAGGCCGAGGCGGCGAAGGCGCAGCTCGCCGCCGCCGAGACCGAGTACACGTTCTCCAGGGCGGAGTTCGAGCGCTACCAGACGCTGCTCGACCAGAAGTTCATCAGCGCCTCGGCGCTCGACGCCAAGCGCAACACGATGAACGCGAATCGCGCGAAGTGGGAGCAGGCGAAGGCGCAGCTCTCGGTCAGCGCCAACCAGGTGAGCTACGCGACGCTCGCGGCCGACCGGGACGGCGTGATCACCGCGGTCAACGCCGAGGCGGGGCAGGTCGTCACCGCCGGCCAGTCGGTCGTCCGCCTCGCCGGCAGCGAGGAGCGGGAGGCGGCGATCTCGGTGCCCGAGAACCGCATCGGCGAACTGCGCGCCGCGAAGAGCATCGGCGTCGTGCTGTGGGCGAATCCGACGCGCTTCCACCCGGGGCGCGTGCGCGAGATCGCGCCTGCGGTCGATCCGGCGACGCGGACGTTCGCCGTGCGGGTATCGATCCTCGACGCCGACCCGGCGGTGCAGTGGGGAATGACCGCCAACGTCGTGCTGTGGGGAGAAGGCGTCGGCAACGCGGCGCTGCTGCCGCTCACGGCGCTCCACCAGAAGGACGGCCAGCCGGCGCTGTGGGTGTACGACCCGGCGACGAAGAAGATCGACCTGAAGCCGGTCGCGATCGGCCCCTACCGGGAGGACGGCGTGGTGATCCTGTCCGGCGTCGCCGGCGGGGAATGGGTCGTCGTCGCCGGCGTGCACAAGCTGGTTGCCGGGCAGACGGTGCGGCCCTACGAGGGCGCGCCGCCGCCCGCGGCGACGGGCAAGCCGACCGCCGCGGGTGTGCCGGCCGCGCCGGTGGCCCCGGCTCCGGCGCCGGGCACGATACCGCGCCCGGCCGCGGGCCGCGGCTGATCCGGCTGCGCGCGCTCGTGAGCAAGCTGCCGATCCTTGGCGAGTCGCCCGCCGGCGCGAGCGGATCGCGCTTCAACCTGTCCGAGTGGGCGCTCGAGCACCGCTCGTTCGTGCTCTACCTGATCCTGGTGTTCGCGACCGCGGGCTATTTCGCCTACGGGCGCCTCGGGCAGTCCGAGGATCCGCCGTTCACGTTCCGCAACATGGTCATCAAGACGACGTGGCCCGGCGCGTCCGCGCGCGAAGTCGAGCAGCAGGTCACCGACCGCATCGAGCGCAAGCTGCAGGAGGTGCCGCACATCGAGTGGGTGAAGAGCTACTCGAAGCCCGGCGAGTCGCTGATCCTGTTCGCGTTCTCGGACTCGGCGCCGCTCAAGGAGGTGCCCGAGACGTGGTACCAGGTCAGGAAGAAGATCGGCGACATCCGCACCACGCTGCCCGCCGGCATCCAGGGCCCGTTCTTCAACGACGAGTTCGGCGACGTCTACGTCGAGCTCTACGCGCTCACGGCGGACGGCTTCGGCTACGCGGCGATGAGGGAATTCGCCGACCGGATCCGCGCCGAGTTGCTGCGCGTGCCGGGGGTGGCCAAGGTCGACTACCTCGGCGAGCAGGAGGAAAAGGTCTTCATCGAGCTTTCCAACGCCAAGCTCGCGCTGCTCGGCATCGACGCGCAGACGATCGTGCAGACGCTGCAGGCGCAGAACGCGGTGGCCGCGGCCGGTGTGTTCGATACGGCGACCGACCGCATCTACGTCCGCCCCTCGGGCGCGTTCGATTCGCTCGACGCCATTCGCGACATCGCGATCCGCGCCAACAACCGCGTGCTGCGCCTGGGCGACATCGCGCAGGTCAGCCGCGGCTACGTCGACCCGCCGCAGCAGCAGATGCGCTTCCGCGGCCGCCCGTCGCTGGGCATCGGGGTGACGATGGCGGCGGGGGGCGACGTGATCGTCCTCGGCCGCGACCTCGACGCGGCGATGAAGCGGATCGGCGCGCAGCTGCCGGCGGGGCTCGAGATCGACGGCGTCACCAGCATGCCGCGCTCGGTCCAGCGCTCGGTCGCCCAGTTCCTGCGCTCGCTGACCGAGGCGGTGCTGATCGTGCTGGCAGTGAGCCTGGTGAGCCTCGGCCTGCGCACCGGGCTCGTGGTGGCGGTGTCGATCCCGCTCGTGCTCGCCGTCACGTTCATGCTGATGTGGCTGTTCAACATCGGGCTGCACAAGATATCGCTGGGCGCGCTGATCCTGTCGCTGGGGCTCCTCGTCGACGACGCGATCATCGCGGTCGAGATGATGGCGATCAAGCTGGAGCAGGGCTACGATCGCTTTCGCGCCGCGAGCTTCGCCTATTTCAGCACCGCGGGGCCGATGCTGACCGGCACGCTGGTGACGGTCGCCGGCTTCCTGCCGATCGCGACCGCCAAGAGCGGCACCGGCGAGTACACGCGGTCCATCTTCGAGGTGTCGGCGATCGCGCTGATGGTGTCCTGGGTAGTCGCGGTGGTGGTGATCCCGTACCTCGGCTACCGGATGCTGCCCGACCTCGCGTCGGCGAAGCCGCCGCTCTCGCGTCGCCTCGTGGCGTGGATCCTGCGCCGGCCGGCGCCGGTGCTGCCGGCGCGCGACCCGGCGCACGTCGACCCGGACGCCGTCTACGCGACGCCGTTCTACCGCCGCTTCCGCGCGCTGGTGGCATGGTGCGTCGCGCACCGCAAGGCGGTCGTGCTGGCGACGGTGCTGGCGTTCGCGCTGTCGGTGTTCGCGTTCCGCTGGGTGCCGCAGCAGTTCTTTCCCGCCTCGTCGCGGCCGGAGCTGCTGGTCGACCTGCGCCTCGCGGAAGGGTCGTCGTTCGCCGCCTCGCTCGCCGAGGCGAAGAAGCTCGAGGCGTTCCTCGACCGCGATCCCGGCATCGACGTCTACGCGACGTTCGTCGGCAGCGGCAGCCCGCGCTTCTACCTTCCGCTCGACCAGACGCTGCAGCAGTCGAACTTCGCGCAGGTCGTCGTGGTCGCGAAGAGCAACGCCGAGCGCGAGGCCGTGCGCACCCGCGTGCTGGCGCTGTTCGACCGCGACTTCCCGGCGCTGCGCGGGCGGGTGTCGCGGCTCGAGAACGGGCCGCCGGTCGGGTTTCCCGTCCAGTTCCGCGTGTCGGGCGAGAGCGTGCCTAGGGTCCGCGCGATCGCGCGCGAGGTGGCCCTGGTGATGCGCGCCAATCCCGACGTCGTGAACGTCCAGTTCGACTGGGACGAGCCCACCAAGGTGATCCGCCTCGAGATCGACCAGAACAAGGCGCGCGTGCTGGGCATCAGCTCGCAGGAGCTCGCGACGTTCCTCAACACCTCGCTGTCGGGCTTCGTCGTGACCAACTACCGCGAGCGCGACAAGCAGATCGAGGTGATCCTGCGCGGCGCCGCCGAGGAACGCGCGCGGATCAGCTTCCTCAAGGACCTCGCGATCCCGACGCGCGGCGGCAAGGCGGTGCCGATCACGCAGGTCGCCGAGATCTCCTACGGGCAGGAGGACGGGCTCGTCTGGCGCCGCAACCGGCTGCCGACGATCACCGTGCGCGCCGACGTCCGGGGCGATGCGCAGGGCCCCGACGTGACGAACGCGATCGACCCGAAGCTCGCCACGCTCCGCGCCGGTCTGCCGCTCGGGTACCGGATCGAGGTGGGCGGCGCGATCGAGGACTCGGCCAAGGGCCAGAAGTCGATCGTCGCCGGCGTGCCGCTGCTCGTCCTCGTGGTGCTCACGCTGCTGATGATGCAGACGCAGAGCTTCGCGCTCACGTTCATGATCCTGCTCACGGCACCGCTCGGCCTGATCGGCGTCACCACCGCGCTGCTCGCGTTCGGCCAGCCGTTCGGCTTCGTCGCGATGCTGGGGACGATCGCGCTGTCGGGCATCATCATGCGCAACTCGATCATCCTCATCGACCAGATCGGGCAGGACATCGCGGCGGGCGCGACGCGCCACGAGGCGATCATCGGCGCCACCGTGCGGCGCTGCCGGCCGATCGCGCTGACCGCCCTGGCCGCGGTGCTGGCAATGATCCCGCTGGCGCGCTCCGATTTCTTCGGGCCGATGGCGGTGGCGATGATGGGCGGCCTGCTGATCGCCACCGTGCTGACGCTGGTGTTCCTGCCGGCGCTCTATGCGCTGTGGTACCGCGTGCCCGGCGGGGCCGGGGCGGCGGCCCCGGGCGTACAATAGCGGCTTTTCGCGCTGCCATAATCCCCCCATGCCGCTACGCCCGATCACCGAAATCGTCGCCGACCTGAAGGCCGGACGCATGGTCATCCTGGTCGACGAGGAAGACCGCGAGAACGAGGGTGACCTCGTGCTGGCGGCCGACTTCGTGACGCCCGAGGCGATCAACTTCATGGCCCGCCACGCGCGGGGCCTCGTGTGCCTGACGCTGACCGAGGAGCGCTGCCGCGAGCTCGGCCTCACGCTGATGGTCTCGTCGAACCGCTCGTCGCACGGCACCAACTTCACGCAGTCTATCGAGGCGGCCGCCGGCGTCACGACCGGCATCTCCGCCGCCGACCGCTCGCGGACGATCCAGGTCGCGATCGCGCCCGAGACGCGCCCCGGCGACATCGTGCAGCCGGGCCACATCTTCCCGGTGATGGCGCAGCCGGGCGGCGTGCTCTCGCGCGCCGGGCACACCGAGGCGGGCTGCGACCTCGCGCGCCTCGCCGGCCGCACGCCGGCCGCGGTGATCTGCGAGATCATGAAGGACGACGGCACGATGGCGCGGCTGCCTGACCTGGTCGAGTTCGCCACGCAGCACAAGCTGAAGATCGGCACCATCGCCGACCTCATCCACTACCGCAACCAGACCGAGCGGCTGGTCGAGCGGCTCGCCGAGCGGCCGGTCACCACGCCCTACGGCGCGTTCCGCCTCGTCGTCTATCGCGACAAGCTCTCCGACGCCACCCACCTCGCGCTGGTGCGGGGGCCCATCAGCGCCGACACCGAGACGCTGGTGCGCGTGCACGAGCCGCTGTCGGTGATGGACCTCCTCGACACCGAGGGCGACACGCACTCGTGGAACATTCCCGCGGCGCTGGCGGCGATCGCCGAGGCCGGGCGCGGCGTGATCGTGCTGCTGCACCGCCCGGAGAGTTCCGAGGAGCTGCGGGCCCGCGCCGTGTCGCCGCAGCCGGCAGCGGCGGCGCGGATGGACCTGCGCAACTACGGCATCGGCGCGCAGATCCTGAAGGACCTCAACGTCGGCAGGATGCGGCTCCTGGCCAAGCCGCGCCGGATGCCCAGCATGACCGGCTTCGACCTCGAGGTCATGGGCTACATCGAATCGCCACCACGCAAGGCTTCCTAGGCCGCGGGCTGCCTCGCGGCGCACGCGCGAACACTTCCATCATGCCGATCAAACGCATTGCTCCCGATGTCGACGGCGACGGCCGTCGCGTCGCCATCGTCCTCTCCCGCTTCAACCCGGCCGTCGGCGACGCGCTCCTCGCCGGGGCGCTGCGCGGACTCGCCGAGGCCGGCGTGGCCGACGACGACATCACGATCGTCACGGTGCCGGGCGCGCTGGAAACGCCGCTCGCGCTGCAGCGCCTCGCGCAGGCCGACGACTACGACGCGCTGGTCGCGCTGGGCGCGGTGATCCGCGGCGACACCTACCACTTCGAGATCGTGTCCAACGAATCGGCGTCCGGCGTGTCGGCCGTGCAGGTCGAGTTCGGCATCCCGGTCGGCAACGGCATCCTGACGACCGACACCGACCTGCAGGCGATGTCGCGCGCCGACGGCAAGGGCTTCGACGCCGCCCAGGCGGCGCTCGAGCTCGCCAACCTGCTGGAAGCCATCGATGACCTGTAGCCGCGCGACCTGTAGCCGCGCGACCGGCAGCCGCTGCCGGCGCCCGCCCGCGGGCGGGCGATGAGGACCAACCCGCGCCGCCGCGCGCGCGAGTTCGCGCTGCAGGGGCTCTACCAGCGGCAGCTCTCCGGCAATTCGCCGGCGGCGATCCGCGCGCAGATCGCCGAGGCCGCCGATTTCGCGAAGACCGACCAGGCGTACTTCGACGCGCTGTGGAAGGGCGTGGTGGCCGAGCTCCCCGACCTCGCCGCCGTGTACACGCCGCATCTCGACCGCCGCCGCGCGGCCGAGCTGTCGCCGGTCGAAGGCGCCATCCTCGCCATCGGCACGTGGGAGCTGAAGCACCGGCTGGAAATCCCGTACCGCGTCGCGATCAACGAGGCGGTGGAGCTCGCCAAGTCCTACGGCGGCACCGACGGCCACAAGTTCGTCAACGGCGTCCTCGACAAGGTCGCGTCCGAGCTGCGCGCGGTCGAGATCGCGGCGGCGAGGGCCGAGGTGGCCCGCAGTGCCGGCGACCTCGCCTGACCGGCGGCGCCGCGCCGGCACCCTCGCGCTGCGCGCCGCCGCCGCCGTGGCGCTGCTGGCGCTCGCGTTGCCGGCCGCCGCGCGGTCGCTCGTCATCTACTGCAGCCACGACCCCGACGCCTGCGAACTCGCCGCGCAGACGTTCACGCGCGACACCGGCATCAACGCGTCGATCTCGCGCAAGGCCACCGGCGAGTTCTACGCGCAGATCCGCGCCGAGCGCGACAGCCCGAAGGCCGACGTCTGGTACGGCGGCACGCTCGATCCGTTCCTGCAGGGCGTGGCCGAGGGCCTGTTCGCCGAGTATCGCTCGCCGCTGCTCGCCCTGCTCTACCCGTGGGCGCGCAAGCAGGCCGAGGCCGCCGGTTTTCGCGTGGTCCCGATCTACCGGATCATCATCGGCTTCGGGGCCAACCCGGGCGTGCTGGCCAAGCGCAACCTCGCGCCGCCGAAGTGCTGGTCGGACCTCGCGAAGCCCGAGTACCGGAACGAGATCGAGACCTCGAACCCGGTGACGAGCGGCACCGGCTACACGATCCTCGCCACGCTGGTCGCGCTGTACGGCGAGGACGGCGCGTTCGCGTTTCTGAAGCGCGTGCATCCCAACGTCGTCCGCTACACGCAGTCGGGCGTCGCGCAGGGTCCGTCGGTCGCGCGCGGCGAGGTGGGCGTGGGCATCACCTTCGTCCACGAGTTCATCACCCAGCAACTGGCGGGCTTCCCCGTCGACATCACGATCCCCTGCGAAGGCACCGGCGACGCGCTGGGCGGCATGGCGATCGTCGCCGGCGGCCCCAATCCGGCGGAAGCGCGCGCGTTCTACGACTGGGCGCTGTCGTCGCGCGCGCAGGAGCTCGCCAACCGAACGCGCAACCTGCTGCTCCCGTCCAACAAGGCGGCGACGATCCGCCCGGAGGCCGCGCGCTACGCCAACGTGCCGACGGTCGACGTCAATCCCGCGCGTTTCGGCGCGCCGGCCGAGCGCCAGCGGCTGCTCGCGCGCTGGCAGCGCGAGATCGGCGACGCGCCGCGCTGAACCGCCGGGGGCGCCGGCGGCCCCGTTGCCGCCCCCTATAATCGCCGCATGAACGAATTCGAACTGATCGCCCGCTTCTTCACGCGGCCGCCGCGCTCGGCGTCGGTGGTATGCGGCGTCGGCGACGACGCCGCGCTGCTCGCGCCGACGCCCGGCATGCAGCTGGTCGCCGCGGTCGACATGCTGGTGGCCGGCCGCCATTTCTTCGCCGAGGTCGACCCGGCGTCGCTCGGCCACAAGTCGCTAGCGGTCAACCTGTCAGACATCGCGGCGATGGGCGCCATGCCCCGGTGGGCGCTGCTGGCCGGCGCGCTGCCCGACAGCGATCCCGCGTGGCTTGGCGCATTCGCGCGCGGCTTCCACGCGCTCGCGGATGCGCACGGCGTCGACCTGGTCGGCGGCGACACCACGCGCGGGCCGCTCAACCTGTGCGTGACGATCCTGGGCGAAGTGCCGGCCGGGCAGGCGGTCATGCGCGCCGGCGCGCGTCCCGGCGACGACGTCCACGTGTCGGGCGCCCTCGGCGACGCGGCGCTCGCGGTGGCGGCGATGACCGGCCGCACTGCGCTCGACGCATCGGCGCTGGCCGCCGCCCGCCGCCGCCTCGATTGGCCCGTGCCGCGCGTCGCGCTGGGACAGGCGCTCGCCGGCACGGCGACGGCGATGCTCGACGTTTCCGACGGCCTGACCGGCGATCTCGGTCACATCCTCGACGCCTCGAAGGCCGGCGCGACGATCGAGTTGGCGGCGATCCCGTGCTCGCCCGCGCTCGCGGCGAAGCTCAACGGCACGGAGCGCGCGCTCGGGCTCCATTGCCTGCTGGCCGGCGGCGACGACTACGAGCTCTGCTTCACGGCGCCCCGCGCGGCCCGTGCGCGCATCGACGCGATCGCCGCCGCCACCGGCGTGCCGCTGGCGCGGATCGGCGAGATCACCGCGGGCGGCGGCCTCGTGGTCCGCGCTGCGGATGGCGTCGCGGTCGCCCTGCCGCGGGCCTTCGACCATTTCGCCGGCGAGTGACGGTGCGATCGCCGCCGACGCTGCGTTTCCTGCTGCATCATCCGGCGCACTTCATCGCGCTCGGGTTCGGCGCGGGGCTCGCACGGTTCGCGCCCGGCACGTGGGGAACGCTGGTGGCGATTCCCGTGGCGGCGGCGCTGTGGACGTACGCCGGCGACACCGGGTTCATCGCCGCCGTCGTCGTGTTCTTCGGCCTCGGCGTCTGGGCCTCCGCCGTGACGGCGCGCAACCTCGGCGTGCCCGATCCCGGCGCGATCGTCTGGGACGAGGTGGTCGCGTTCCTGCTCGTGCTGTATTTCACCGGCGACGATCCCGTGCGCGTCGCCGCGGCGTTCGTGCTGTTCCGTTTCTTCGACATCGTGAAGCCGCCGCCGATCCGGCAGTTCGACGCCGCGTTCAAGAGCGGCTTCGGCGTGATGGCGGACGACCTCCTCGCGGCGGGCTACACGCTCCTCGTGCTGGCGCTGTGGCAGCGGATCGCGGGGTGAGCGCGCCGGCCGAGGTGCGCCGCCGCGGCGCCGGCCGTGCGTACCTGCAGGTGACCGCGGCCAATGCCGCGGCGGTCGCGCTGTACGCGCATTTCGGCTTCGCGACCGCGTACGATTACTGGTATCGCGGACTCTCCGCCTGAGGTGTTGCCCATGCCTGCCGACGATCCGGACTCCCGCGCGCTGGCGCAACGGCTGGGCGCCCAACTCGCCGCGCGCGGCCTCGTGCTCACGACCGCCGAGTCCTGCACCGGCGGGCTGGTCGCCGGCGCCGTCACCGACATCGCCGGCAGTTCCGGGTGGTTCGATCGCGGCTACGTCACGTATTCCAATGCCGCCAAGATCGCGATGCTGGGCGTGCCGGAGGCCACACTCTCGGCCCACGGCGCCGTCAGCGAGGCCACCGCCGCGGCGATGGCCGCCGGCGCGCTGGCCGCCGCCGGCGCCGGCATCGCCGTCGCGGTCACCGGCATCGCCGGCCCCGGCGGCGCGGTGCCGGGCAAGCCGGTCGGCACCGTGTGCTTCGGCTGGGCGCGGCGAGGGCGACCGGTGGCGACCGCGACCCGCCTGTTTCCGGGCGACCGGGCGGCCGTCCGGCAGGCCACCGTCATTGCGGCGCTGGCGGGCGTCCTCGACCGGTTGGACTAAACCGTCCGGGGGCTGGCATCGAACGATCGTTCTATGCCATAATTCTTCTCGATGACGGGCCTTGCCGCCCGCGCCGCCGGCAACACCGGCCCGCGCGGGTGCCGAAAAGCCCCGATGTACCCGCAAAACACCCCTCTCCAGGACCGATGATGGACGACAACAAGACCAAAGCACTTGCGGCGGCACTGCAACAGATCGAAAAGCAGTTCGGCAAGGGCTCGATCATGAAAATGGGCGAGTCGCAGATCGAGAACGACCTGCAGACCGTCTCCACGGGTTCGCTCGGCCTCGACATCGCGCTGGGCGTCGGCGGGCTGCCGCGCGGCCGCGTGGTCGAGATCTACGGCCCCGAGTCGTCGGGCAAGACCACGCTGTCGCTGCAGGTCGTGGCCGAGGTGCAGAAGGCCGGCGGCACCGCCGCCTACATCGACGCCGAGAACGCGCTCGACCCCGTCTACGCCGGCAAGCTCGGCGTCAACGTCGGCGACCTCCTGATCTCGCAGCCGGACACCGGC